>NZ_JANFME010000024.1:0-33065 GCF_029616525.1 Streptococcus suis
ATTATTTTACCGCATCCTTAAATGAACGAAATATTTCAATGATATATAATAGTAAAAATCTTGTCAATATAAGCCTTTATAAGTAGTAAAACTAAATTTATTTCACTCATGAGAATTGGTAAGTTTTGAACTTATGCCCCTTTTTTGCCCCTTACATCCATAATTTGTTCCAGGGGCAAAATTTTTCCGCTTTTTTTGAGTACCTAAATTTCACTATCATTATACCACTTTAGAAAAAAATCACAAAGCCCCCAGCAAATCGCTGAGGGTTTTTGCTATTTTGTCATTTTGCCCGTTTTGTCAAAATAGAAATCAAATATCGCAACCATTATTGACAGAATCTCCATTTTGCCAATAATCACATGATATGTTTATTTTCCATGTGCGAATCAAAATCACGCAAACCGTTGAAACGACTGCGTTTGCCTATTTTCCAAGTAAATTCCGTGTGCGAATTGATGTGCGGTTCCGTTTTATCTTGAGTTTATCTTGAGACTATCTTGGGAACGAAAAAAGCCCCTAGATGGTATGTTGCTACCGACATTTGTGTCGACAACAAAAAAGCCCCCAGCGATTGCTGAGGGGTTTTTGAAATACAATGATAGCGGTTGGGCGGCGTATCCAACATCTCAGGTACTCTCTCGAGTGCGTCAGGAGCCTTTCTGACCTCGTTATCATTCATTGTATTTAGTTTACTACTTATCTTCTATTTTGTCAAATGCTTTGATGCGACCGTTTCTCTTCATGTGATTTAATTTGGAATCTGTGATGTCGTAAACCGAAGCCACAAAGAAATAGTCGTTTTTCTTATCTAGTTTGACAGCGACCAGAACATTATCTGCAAGGACTTTGATAACTTCAAAACTCTCTGTCTTCACATTCTTATTTTGACCAACAAAATCCGGCGAATCCAAAATAGTAGCAACATCTGGGATATATTTGATCATCTTTCGATGTCTACTTTTTAACATATGTTTTTCAAGATTTTCTTCGTGGATCAGGATATCGGTTGCAGAAGTTTCTAACCCTACTATTTCCTTGATTTTTTGACTGATTTTTACATTGTATTTCATGATTTTTATTATACCACATTCCTTTTCGCAAATCATAATCCCCAACAAACACTGGGCTGAAAATCTATTCTACACGGCCCCACGTTTCCACGGTCTGGCCGTTTTTACGAACTTTAATCGGCATCCAACGACGAATACCTGTGCTTGCAGAAATCCAACTAATCCATACGAAGCCGTAATAATCAACACGGACACGGTCATAAGTCACTGACTCTCCTTTATAGTACATGCCTTGTGTACGACCGTTTAAGTTCGGCTCATTGCGGAAATAGATGTCTTCTGTGGCAGTAAACACACCCGTTTCCGCATATTCACGAGCACCAGTTTTAACACTAGCTGTTCTAGGTTGAGCAGTTGCTACTTTAGGCGCTGGCTGTGGTGCTACTACTGCTTTGCCTTGCAATTGCAATAGATAAGCCTGTACTTTACCTTTAAAACCGTCCCAGTTGCCATTATCCAAGATGCGGTGCGGGCAATATTTGCCAGACCAATCTTGATGCTTGCGGATGCGGTCAACGCCCCAACCCATCTGATGCAAAATAATCGCTGCTAATTTAGCTCCGTTATCCTCAGCTTTCGCATATTTAGGATGTCCAGGGGTCAGACTATAACAAATCTCAATGCCGATTGATTTACGATTGCCTGTACCATTGGTACCGTCTCCACAATGCCAGGCATTACGATTGTGCGGAATGGCTTGGATGGCCTGCTCATCATCCACCGCCCAATGATAAGATACTTCGTTCCAGTTGCCATTCATATAGCTGATTTCAGCCAGCGCAGACGCATTGTTTGCGGTGTTGTGGATAGTCAACCATTGAGGGACCATAGCGTTCGGACGCTTAATGCCATACTTAGCAGCAGGTACAGGCATTTGAATCATTTTAAGACCTAGATTACTCATATTCTCCTCCTTTACCATCTAAATCATCCGTTTTCGGAAATTCGTGGTCAGCGATATTATTTTGATAGAGTTCGTCGTTGAACTCGATTACTTCGTCAAATTGCATGATTAGTCCTCCTTTTCAAAATTAAATGCAATATTCCCCTCGCCCAAATCTGCTTTCATTTTTTCAGGCTGGATAGTCCCAGTAGAAATTTTGTTGGCATCAAGGGTTTTAGGTTCGCTTCTAACTAATTTTTCAAGCGCAACAATCACATTAGCAAATATACTTGTATCCCCTTTTGCTTTACCGTAGTTTTCTACCAGGCTTTTAAAAGTCAAGATTAGATACCCAACGTAAATTGTGTAAAGAAATGCCACACCCGTTTGCTCAGGCAAAAGCACCGACATTGGAATTAAGACTGTCAGCAAGATAATGCCCATCATTTTACGGATAAGACCATTGATGCCAATTTTTGACTTGTACTCAATGCCAGGATTAATCATAGCAGCAAAGGTACCTGACAGAAAATCAACGATTTCCATGACCACAATTAAGCTAAGCAAAAAGAGGACAAGACCGTCCTCTGTTGCAATAAGCTCGCGTAGAAAATCAAACATCCCTGAAGGATGCGGTTGGATTGAAAGAGGCATTCACTACTCTCCTTTCGAAATATAGTTCACCACGTTCTCATCTGCAATATTCATTGCTATAAACATTACCATCATTTGATTACTCCGTTTCTGTATCTGTGTTATCGGTAGGATTGTCGCTACCTTGCTCAAGCGCTGTTAAACGACTAAGAACTTTGACAATCTCTTGACGGATACTCTCATCTTCCAGAGATAGTTCTTCCTTGACCTGCGTTAAATACTTGTCCAGCTGATCTGTAGTGACGTTAGCATCCCAATCAATCTCGTCCAATTTCTTAACAGCTACTTCTAATTCGTCAATCTTCTGCACGCTCTCAGCCATGGCACGGTCAGCGTACTCAGACTTAAAGTGAGCCTCACGAGCCAACTCGACTAGCTCGCTTTCTGGCTTGTCCATGTGGTTGCCGACTACTTTCTCGGTATAGGTAGCGTAACTTCCTGTTGTAGACGCAATAGCAATTTCTGTGTGTGTGATTTCTCCGTTTGAGTAAAACGGATACTTTCCTACCACTTTCCAAGCTCTCATTCGGATACCTCCTCTAGTTTAGTGATTTCGTCCAGTTGCTGAGTCAAGCCAGCAACTTCCGCTTGTAGATTAGCGATTATCTGCTGTGCTTCTGTCAGCTGTACAGCTAACAGATTCTTCGTCGTCATTTCCTCTGACAGTTTTGTCACGAGGTCGTTATTAGCCAAGCGTAGAGCTTGTGTGATTTGGTCTTGGTTCATAATTTCTCCTTTTAATTAGGTGTATTGCGTTGGATTTGTCTCTGCCGAATGATTTAAATTGTAAATATTTCCGATTTCGCCCCAACCGTGGTCTCTAAACTTATCGCTGATGACCTGCAAAACTCTACCGATGTTCCACCAGCCGTTAACTGCAGTGGGGTAAAAATAGAAACCGCTATTATTCGAGGCACGGAAATCAGTTGAATGCGCCATTATAATCCTGTCGGCAATAATATCGACCCTATCGCGGTTCGTATCTGCATCATCACGAACAACACGAATACCAGCAAAGCTACCAGTCAGACCTCCCTCGCCATAATTATTTCTCATGGTATCAATTGTTTGGTGAGAAGTGTTCCCCACAGCGGTCATAACACCGCCTCCGTTACTGTCCTTGAACATCAAAGCCCCAATAGTGTTGTGACCACGAGGATGTTTTTTCTCCCGATAGAGGACATTGCCGGCAGAATGGAACCTAATCGTCGCCCGTTCCTTGTATTCGGTAAGGGCGTTATCCAAATCGATCAGCATCGCCCCATTTGTTGCTTTAATGACCCCGCTAGAAATTTGGCTCGCCGACAATGCGACGGCCTGCACCTGCGTGATGAATGCATTTTTAGCAAATAACTGCTTAAGGTAAGCCTCATTTGCAGTCAAGCCGTTAAAAAATGCTTGGTCGAACGCAATCTTACTGCCGTCGATGGAATTAGCTTTGATACGTGCAGCGTCCAATGTCCCTGATGTAATCTTGCCAGCACTTAAATCGCCAATCATAGCTTCTTTGATAACGCCATTATCAATCAAAGTATTTCCATCCAAGCGGATATTTTTCCCAAGTAACCGAACACCGTCCTCGCTTGCATTAATAGCAGTCTTCAAGCCTTCTGGACCTGAAATCTTTACTGCCCAAGAATTTTTGAGCTGACTGACTTGTGTCTTGAGTCCGTTAGTGCCAGACACCTCTTGGACCAGACCTGCTGCAGTCTGAGTAACCTTGCTGACGTTGTCTAAAATACTGCCAGTTGTGCCGACTGCACCGATGGTACGTGTGTGACTTGATACCGTATCTTTGACATCGTGCAAGGCTGTGACAGATGCTGTATCTTCGGGGGCAAGAGTCCAATCATTGTAAAAATCGTTCTTTTCAACCTTTATTTTTCCGTCATTATAAAGACGTGCCGATACTCTAAGATACTTTGCGTTAGATGGTACTGTGATTAGATGTTGCGCGACTTGATATCCATCTTTCTGTTCATTCCACGTCGGACGACTACCCAAAAGTTGCTTGTTGGCATCGTAAAATTGATATGCACGCCATAAATAATTCATAGTCGGTACTGTGACCCAGAGCTGAAAAGTATATTTCTGTCCGTTTGTGACTTCGATATAATCTGATGTGTATTCCTTATTTGCGACGTTTTGATTACCTAACGACGTGCTACCATTTGCTTGTAGATAACCAGGACTAGATTTTGATACACTATACAGATTTTGTCTTTCGATTTCCGTCGGAATCAGCGCTTTAGTCTCACTTATCGTCCGACTAAAGCTATCTGCAGTCTCTCTGACGAGGGTTTGGACTGTCGTAGCCAAAGCATACGGTTGTAATGCGCTACTCGTGATATACCCACGACCTGTGATGTTGTTATCGACATCACTCTTGGTTTGATAACCTTTACCAGTAATTGCGGTATTTACTTGCGATGCCGTTTGATAACCTTTTGAGTTAATGGCTGATTCAACCTGAGTACTTGTTAAACGTTGCTCTATCAACCCTGCTTGCGTACGGATGGTCGTTTCCGCATTGCTCATTCGACCTGTCAGGTTGTTTAAGTCAACCTTAGTCGCTTTAGTCTCGATAGCATCGTTTGCAATCTTTAACTCAGCTTTGGTCTGTGTGATGGTATTCGCGTTTGCATTAGCTTTTGCCAATGCGTTATCTGCAGTTGATTTGACGCCCTCGACATACGTTTTTTCAGCTCTTAGTTCTATTGCATTGTTTACTTGCGTGATAGCCGTCGCATTAGCCTCTGCCGTACGCTTTACAGCATTAAAGTCCGTCTTAGTGACACGTTGTGCGATGGCATCGTTAACAACTGTTAGTTCAGCTTGAGTGGATGAGATTTGCTGATTGATTGTGTCAATCAAAGTCTTCTCAGCTTTCAAATCAATCTTACCTGCTTGCACTTTGAGCGAAGCCTCTAGACTTTGTGTCTTTTGCGTTAAAGCGTCAAAATCAGACTTACTTGCCAACAAGGCAATCTCAGCCTTAGTTTGATTGTACTCTGTCCTCAAAGACGTAACAGAGCCGTTAGCCGTCCGGATATCCGAGCCTAGCTGAGCTAGGTTTTGGTCTATCGTCTGCTTATACGTTGCAAAATCGCTTGTTATGTCCACATCGGACGGTTGCCAGTCGCGGTTGTAGTGACCGTGATAGAGCGCAGGAGCTACGATAGAGACTGTCGAGTCTGCCGTTACTGAGTCAGGAGACCTGCCAATGATAACGTATGGCTTAGCTACGTAACCGACTTGATAAGTATAGCGGACCCAATATCGTTTCCAAGCAGTGCTAATTGTGACCTCGGCATATCCATCGACATTTGTCGCGGTATAGCCCGTTGATGTCTCAACCGCTTTACGACCGTTTGGATTAAACATGTAGCAACGTATAGTTGTTGACCTGTTCGCTACTGCATAAAACGATAAAATCATCTCTTTAGGATTGACCAGCGTATCGTTGACCTGCATGACCAATCCCTCTTGAAATACTGTATCTGTTGCTCTATGCGTCCATCTAAATATGGCCTTATTAAGGTAATGATTTTTAGGATAAGGCAACACACCTTCGTAGCCTGTCAACAGCTCTGTGTTACTCAACAGATTTCGACTGCCGTTCCACAAATTTTGCAACTTGGTCGTCACACCATCCAGAGAGGTCTCAAAATCAGCTATCTTTTGCCCTCGTGCATTGCCATCGTTAACCAACTGCGTGATGGTTGTCTGCTGTGTACCAAGCTGATTCGCGACAGATTTGACCTGTGTATCCAATCCACGTACAGTCTGAGTAGCTTGCAATAGCTCGGCTTGTTGACTACTTAATTGATTCCCGATTGTATCAATCTGTTGTTTTAATCGATTGCTGCTTGCTACAGTCTCAGTTTTGAGCGTATTGACTAGCCTCTGTGCCTCGCTTACAGCGTCAGCTTTGAGCTGTGCTGCGCTTGCGAGAGCATTAGTTGCGTCTGATTTTGCCTGGTTGGCAAGTGATTCGACAAATTGAGTCTTGGACAATATATCTGCGACCTGTCTGTCGTGTTCCTCGGATTGTGCTTGCATGGTTGTGTTGACTTGGGCGATTTCTTCGGCTAAGTCGCGTTTAAATCTCTCGACATCGTTGACGACTGGAGGTTCAATCCACTCTGCACCATTCCAGTAATACATCTTGGTCGTATCGCCAACTGTGAGATACAGGGTATCTCCCTTGGTTAAAGTCCCTTTCGGCACATCCTGTGGAAATTCTGTACCAAAGTACACGGTTGATTTACCGTCGGCTGACACCAATGCCCTATTTGCAACTTTTAAGGCACTTTCGGTATCTTTTGAGACATTGGCTACGTTGTTTTTCAAAACGTTATATCCAGCGACCTGCTTCTTCACAGAGCCGATGTCGTTACAGGTCACTTTATGGTCTACAACCTGGCCTTTAACATCATACTCTGTCTCAAATGATACGATTCTGACTTTTTCTTTAAACTTGTTGTCTTCATCAATGACTGTGATGTAATCACCAGCGGTAGGTTGGGTGTACCGATAGCCAGCCTTGTTCAAATCTTCCATCGTCAATTGGACAGAGATTGTATAGCTATCTTCTACACGTTTCTTCAAAACCTGTTTGAAATTATCGGCATTCGTAAATCGTTCATCGATATACGGTTCGGCTTCAAGTCTGCCATAGGATAGGGCAAGCGGTGAGATGTATTCGACTTCAAGCCTACCCTTGGTCTTATCTTGCTCATCTTTCCACGCACCGAGACCTTTGACGTAGGTGACAAAGTTACCGATGTTCTTTTCAATAGTCAAATCTTGCAGATTCAATTTTCTACGGACGACAGTTGATAGGTCAGTACCCGTCTTCTCTAGAATTCTGACAACCCTACCACGCACCTGGAATTCCACGCCAGCATGTTTGACCAGATCATAGAATAATTCCAATCGTTTTTTCAAACCAAAATTCTGTTTACGTAAGCTACCGACCTCAACTTCAAGATTGTACCGATAACCGCTTCCGTTAAAGATAAAATCAAGATATTCCGTAAACTGGTGACTTCCATCCATTTCGGTATATACTGACGACTTATCAAAATCCCAGAAGAACTGATGGACTGCGTCGAATTCGACTTCAGCTTTCTTGCCAGCGTTCTTGGGTTTGGCAAATATTACAGCATAATACTCATCTTTATGCCGTAATTTCCAGCCTCGTTCAACTCCAAGTTGACCATGGATTGTTCCGGTGATAGACCTTTCGCCATTAACAGCATCTGTCGTTTTGAAGGTGGATAATACCCCAAATTCGTTGCCAGTATGGTCTAAAAATGTAAGCATAGCACCTCCTTATTTGTATAATTCAACAAAATTCAGCAATTTAATCGTGCCGTTGAAATTCGTCGTTACCTGAGTGATCTTGGTAACGCTTGGCTTGATTACGAAATATTCATAATTCGTTTTAGCAGTGACATTAGTACCATTTAGCGTAGTTTCGATACCTTTCAATCTCAACTTATCGCCAAGTACCAAATTGGATGCTTGCTCAAACGTAAACCTGCGACCGTCAATTTCGAGATAAAAACTCGCTTGTCCTCCAGCTGATACCAATTCGACTTCAAATGGCCAATCTAATTGACTCAATTTGGCAGTGCCTTCGTAGCCGAAAACTTTATTTACAACTGTCACATCTTTAGGATTTGTTCGCCCAAACGGCAATCCTGTCGTGACAAATGCGACCGTCAAATCAAATTTCAGTCCAGCATTAGACCTTCCTAAGAAATTGTAAGATAGTCCATCCTCAGACAATACCTCATATCCATAGCGCCATTGCTTGTGTGGGATTCCAGCCAGCTCTAAATCCCCTACTCGTTGACCAGGTAATTCAAAGCTATATATTTCATCCCTAGTTGGCACCATTTTGGTGATAAAAAATGCCTCGTCGTCCATCAACAAGGCATTCAAATCATCTTTTTTTTGCTCAATCTCTTCGATTGTCGAACAGGTCATCCGACCAGTGACTTTAATGGTCTTATCCAAAAATACTGCATCTGCTAAGATTTTACCGGACCGACCTCGAACTTTTCTAGTGTCCAGCTCCAAAGAAGGAGAGGACTCAGTTATTGCAATATTGTAAATCCCATAATCAGACAACTTAACCGACTGATTACCTTTTTTAATCAATAAATCCATAATGATTCCCCTCTAGGTAAAAACAAAGTAGTCGTCCTTGTTCTGTTCCCTAGACTCCTTCTCCTTCACTGTAGTATAAATCTTATCGCCAACAATTTCATTGTGGACCTCTACTTTGCGTTCAGCCAATTGGCTATTTAACACCTCGCTGCTCAAAGCCTCAATGGCGGTAGAAATACCACTAGATGACACAGAGCCTGTCGAAGTGATATGGCTGTCTAGACCGTATTTCTGATCTGTTACTGCCTGAGCATACTGTCTGCCCAAGTCATCAATTTCGCCTAGCCAAGAGGCCATACCGATTGCAAATCCTTCGCCAGTAAATCCACCAAGTGCTTTCGTCTCGCGGGAAGGCGAATGGATGTTCAAAGCGCTACGAATCGTAGAGACGACATTGTTAGCAATTGAGCTAGCGATAGCATAGATGCTTCCAGCGGTACTAGCAAGGCCGTTCGCAAAACCAATACCTGCATAGTATCCAGCAGAGTGCATACCATGAGCAGTGTTTTGCATGATAGAGACCATGCGGCTGCCTGCATTGCTTGCGACAGAGACCGCCTGATTCATGCCATTGGATACCGCGTTTTGAACGGCATTCATGCCATTTCTAGCCACATCAGAAGCCCGCTTAAAGCTATTGGTAAACACTGTTGTCAGTTTATTGCCAGCCGATGTCGCGTCGGCGTTCAACTTGTTCAGACCGCTTGAGACAGTTTGGGTGATACCTTTCATCGAACTATCAACGGCTGACTTGGCCTTGTTGAAGTTATTCGTGATATTGGTCGAAATCTGTGAGCTGGAAGCATTTGCAGAAGCTGCCGCCTGGTTCATCCCTGCTGTAATGTTACTTGACATCCCAGCGGTCGCTGTACTTGCGCTTGCTTGCATACTGCTCATATTCGCGCTCACATTGGCGTTCATGCCTTGGGCAGCACTATTGGCATTCGCCTGGGCAGTAGTCATATTGGCACTGACACCAGCTGACAAACTCAGAGCTTGGTTGACCGCGTCGATGTTCATGGATGATGCAGCCGAGTTAACTCCTGCAGCCATATTTTGAGCTTCTGTCGTAGCTGTTGCAGATGCCGTTGTCATGTGGCTGGTAACACCGTTTGCTAGAGCGACCGAGTCCAAAATTGCCTGTGAGCTCATTTGACCGGTCTGGGCATTGACACCTGTCGCCATCAACGTTGCTTGGTTCGTTGCCTGTAAGTTAGCAAGACCCATGTTCTGGTTGATGGAATTAAGCAAACTCGTCATATCAACGCTCGTGTTAGCGCTCATCTGACTTGTCTGAGCAGCCACATTTGAGGTCATTGTTTGAGCATCGGCAGAAACTTTGGACGTTGTTTCCGAACTCTTGCCTGTCAAATGGTCCCAAACCGAAGTAAATCCAGTCTTGATACCCTCCCAAACACCGCTCAGGGCGTTAGGAATTGCTTCCAGCATGGCTTGCCCGAGACCAAGGATTAACTTAACCCCAGCCTCGATAATTTGAGGTAATCCCATAATCAATGTCACAACCAATTGTGCAATCAATTGGATTCCAGCAGCAATTAATTGTGGCAAAGCTTGAATGATTCCGCCAATTAGCGACTGAACAATTTCCATTGCAGTTTGAACAATCATCGGAAGGTTTTGAATCAGTCCGGATACAAATGTGACAATGAGAGTCACACCAGTGCCAAGCAACGTCGGCAAGCTTTGAACAAATCCAGATATCAATGTTGTGATAACTGTCCCGGCTAAACTTATCACAACAGGTAATAATTGTATCGCCCCATTTACAAGATTGGTTAGAATCTCAGCACCCTTAGCGATAATTGTCGGCAAATCATTTTGAATCCCACTTGTAAACTGAGTTATGATTTGTGTTGCCGACTCTTGAATCTGAGGAATGTTTTGGATAATTCCCAAAACAAGATTGTTTAGAAAATCAAGGCCGATAATTATCAACTGAGGCAAGGCAGAGATAATAGTTGTAACAAAACTTGTAAAAACAGTAAGTGCCGAACCAATGAGAGACCCAGCATTTTGCCCAACCCCGCTTACTAGCGAGCTGATAATATCAACTCCAGCCTGTACAATGACAGGGAACATGACTGCAAAAGTCTGGGCAAGTTTTGCAATTAATTCGGAACCTAAAGTGATTAATTGGGGAATCTCGCTTGTAATTCCTGCCACAAATCGCTGGATGACCTCAGGACCCTTGGTCTGTACCATTGTTAAAACTTCGTCAATCTTGTCTCCAAACATTTTATAGACAAGACCTAGTCCAACCAATACCATTCCAAGGATTGCTGCAGGACCGACAGAAGCAAGTGCTATGCTTACGACACTAGACATACCTTGCGTCATCATAGCTAGAACCGACAGTCCTTTGCTGGCAGCATTACCAAAGGTGGCTGGCAAGCCTGTCATTTTGCCGGCGAGTAAACCGATAACCGACGATGCGCTAGATATAACACCAGAAAACAATCCACCAAAATTCAGAGCTCCGACAGCTACACCGCCTAATCCTGCCGTGAGCATTTGTAACCCTGCCACAGCTGGACCAAAAGCCAGTGAGCCAACCAACAAAGCAATAGCTGGCGCAACATTGCTAATGCTAGCCTTGAAAGCATCCAATTGTTGGCTTGATACCTTCGTCCCGTTCAAAAAATGATCTAATACCGGAGGAATCGCACCCATCATATTGACAAAGTTATCTATAGCTTGAGATTGACTTAATTTGTCAATAAATTGATCTAATGCTTTCACAAAGACGGTGAAAATCGGTAAAACGGCACTGCCAACTTTGATTTGGAGCGTTTCGAATGACCCGCTAAGCCCTTCTATCGCTCCTTTAAAGTTGTTTAATTTCTCGGCTGCAACATCTGCAGCAGTTACCTTACTGATTTCGGCTTGCATCTTTTTAGCACCATCGGCACCTTCATTCATCGCAATGGTTGCTGCACGAACAGCATCAGTACCGAACATAGTTTTAAGCGCTAACTGTTTCTCTTGGTCAGTCAAATGTCCAAGTTTTGTATTCAACAACTCCGAAATTTCTGCAAATGACTTAATCTTACCTTCAGCGGTAAAGAATTGGTTTGCTCCGTCTTCTGTAATCAGACCCAAATCTGACATCAAATTCCGAGCTTTCTTAGTCTGCGGTTGCAAGTTCATCAACATCGTCTTGAGTGACGTACCTGCATCCGAGCCTTTAAGCCCATTTTGAGCAAACACAGCCAAAGCATTTGTTGTATCATTAAATGACAATCCAAGTCCAGATGCTACTGCGGATACCATCGAAAGCCCGTACTTCAATTCGCCAACATCTGTCGCTGATGCGTTCGCTGCACCTGCTAACTGGTTTGCAGCATCTACGACCGTCAAATTATCATTTTTAAAGGCATTCAAAGCAGTCGAAGCAATTTCAGCTGCTGACTTCAAATCAAGTTCCCCAGCAGTTGCTAGGTTTAGAGCTCCTGTTAATCCGCCTGCCAAGAT
Source organism: Streptococcus suis (assembly GCF_029616525.1). Classification (GTDB taxonomy): domain Bacteria; phylum Bacillota; class Bacilli; order Lactobacillales; family Streptococcaceae; genus Streptococcus; species Streptococcus suis_AF. Next base: position 12,283 of record NZ_JANFME010000024.1, read on the forward strand.
ATCCTTAGTGGACACCCCTGCTTTGGATAACTCTTCAATCGCATCTGCCGCTTCACTCGCTGAAAATGCGGTCTCAGCACCAGCTTTAATTGCCGCATCCTTGAATTGCGCCATCGTTTCGGCACTAGAACCAGTCACAGCCTTGATGCTACTCAGTTTCGCTTCAAAGTCAGCTGATTTGGTAATAGCACCACCTATCGCTGTCTTGATGCCATTAAATGCGGCGTATGCAAGAGAGAGACCAGCAACCTGTTGAATTAAATTGGTAGATGCACTCGCAGCTCTATTCGTATGACTTACAATACCAGTCAAGGCTGAGACGGCTTTATTCCCCATAGTTTGGAAACCAGCGCCGAGCCCTTGGCTGACCTTTGTTGACAACTTCCCAACAGTATTGGTTAATTTACCGGCAAACGAATTGTTAAAAGAATCTGCCTTTGCATTTAATTTTGAAAACAGATTAGCCCAAGCGTTAGTAACTGGTGAAACAATCCTGTTTCCAAGGGCCTCTATCACTCTACTACTTGCATTTTGAACGCTACTTATAAACGGATTCAATGCCGTTGACAGCTTGCTAAATCCGTTTCTAATAGGTTCAGGAATCTTTTCGCCTATCCTGGAAGCGATACGTTGAATTTCACCGAGCGATAGATTCAAACCGGTCGAATAAGCATTACCTAAACGCTGACCCAAAGATTGACCATTATTGGCCAATTGAGCCATGACCTGTCCAACCATTTGAACCAAACGATTCGAGCTGTTGACTGCTGAGTCTTGAGCTTTTTGAAAAGCCTTTTGAGTGGATGCAGCAATCTCATTCATGGCCTGCTCATACGATTTTGTATCTGCTCCGATATAGACATTAATAGCTCCGTCAAAAGCCATTTCTTACCTCTATCTATTTCTAAAATGAGCGTTTAATTTTTCGATTCTTACCAACATGTCGGTCGGCTTATTTGATTTTATTTGCATCGAAGTATTGAACGCTTTGCGTACTTTTTCTTTTTGTTTTTTCTTTGAAAGCTTATTTGGAGACACTTTTTTAGCATTTAATGTATAGCGTAAATTCAATGCTAATTCTGCTAAATGCTCTTGTTCATCCAATTTTCGATAATTCAAGCCTTCAAGCAGGGCATCTAATTCCCACTTATTACAAGAATAAATGGTATCCAGGTCAGTAAGACCAAGCCTGGCGCACTCTGTTAAGACAGAGCGCTTTTCATCGTACCAATAATTTCGTCGAACTCTTCCAGCTGCATCTCTGAGTCCTCCTGAGTTTCGAAGTAACGACGCGCCTTTTCCAAATTCTTCAAATACTTCGAAATCTTGCTCTTGAAAAAACCAGAATCAACCATTTCTTGCTTGATTTCATTGAAGATAGAATCGTATGCTGCCTCAATTTCCATTCCTTCTTCGACGACCAAATGTTCGATGTGATTGCCGATAGCTGCAATGATATCGTTCTCTGCAACATTCTTGGCAGACTTAGGCATGGAAATTTTAATTAGATCCACAATGCCAGAATCTTCCTTGTTAAGAATTTTTAAAAACAGAGCCCCAACGCCATCGTTATTGCTTTGACCAGTCTCCTTATTTCGTGTAGCCAACTCTTTATCAACGCTAAACATCAATGAGTAGTCAAATTTAATATTCACAACAGTTGATTTTACTTTAATTTCCATTTTATCCCTCCAATAAATAAAAGGGCTGACCTAAGTCAACCCTTGTCACCAAATAAACTACCCGCCTACACCCGGAGCGCTAGCCGGAGCCTTCTTGATATTGTCATAATCACCAGTAGTCTCTCCTGGATTTTGGTATTCGTAAACGCTGTTAAGCATCGCAATTTCTTCCTTGGTAAGCGGGAAGTAGCCGTCTTTTAACGACCCGATGATATTACCAGTCCAGCTCACTTCGACGAATTCGCCAACAGCGTTATTTCGCTCAAAATCAGCCACCTTGGCATATCCGAATTTAGCAGGGTACAAATCTTTGCCACCTTCATTCTTCTTGACTGATTCATCTACAATTACTTCCCATACCTTAATGCTCTTACCAGTACGCGAAGCTTCTTCTACCACGCCAATTGACGGATCAGCAGGAGCAAAATACTGTGTTAGGTCCACAGAGTGTTCATCCGTTGACTTTTCGACCAGACGTCCTTGTTGAGTCTGCTCATCAAGATATTCACCACCAAGAGTGGTGCTTCCGTCTGTGCGATAGGCTGGCAACATAGCAGCGCTGCCAAGTTCTGCGTCCACCGATTGGATGAAGTAAAAAATCTTATTTCCTGTAATCGGCTTTGCAGTCGTGATTTCAATGTTATTCTTTTCTTCAGACATTACAGTCCTCCTTTAATAAATAGTTTCTGTTATTTTCACAATGATATGATAGACAAGCCGTCCGATTGACTTATCTTGCAATACATTGCTTGTGATACGCTTGTTTCTCCCAAGACTACGAACGATTTTCGAACGCATCTCCTCGGCATAGGTCCTACTATCCCCTGGCAAAAAACAATCAATTTGCACGGTCATATCCTCGATAAGAGCCCCTGTTTGAGCAGTTTTGCCAGAATCCGAGGAATTCGTCCCAATGACAATGAATGGCTCGGGAATATCTGGAGATGGAAGCTCAAAGTGAATTGGCAACTTCAAAATCGAAAGTTTATCTTGGATACTTTTCAAAAATACTGTGGATGCTTGATACTCCAAATTCCATTACCTCCTAAACATTCTACTTAGATTCCTCATCAAGATTGGATACTCTTCTTCGAGAGCTGGGAAGAGAAATGGTTGGGCAGATTGATAACGAGTCCCCAGTTCAACATAGATTGAATAGTCAACCGGTGAAGATACCATCCACACCATAAAGCGATACTGGGCACTGTAGATACTCAAACTCATCCAACCGGTATCCCATGGAGCCAATTCCTTGGCTCTCAACTCAACCCTCAAACTTGACCGGCTAAGCTCCCTGTTAACAGCTTGCTGGGCTCGCTTAGGCATCTGTTGGACTTGGTTAAGATACCGTTTCAGACCTTTAACACGATAGGTTACACTCATATGTAGATAACCGTGCTATTCTTGTGATACTTCAGTCCTGCGATAGCCCTTTCTTTACCTCTATACTTAACGGAATGGATGTCCATGTGATTGCCTTGTAAATGCAATTTCACAGCCTCGAGAGTATACTTCCCATACACCCCAAGAAAATCCTTATCAGTCAAAGTTCCTCTCATGCAAGGGATTGGCTTGGATTCAACCTTGGCTTTCGTTTGCCCCAAGTATTCATCCTTGGTTATTGTTCGAATTAAAACTACACGGTCGCTATAAATCATATTGACCTCCTAGAAAAATCTAGCAATGCCTCGACCTGTCTGTCTACGACCGAGAGCAACACGACGAAGGGTTGTATCGTACTCATCGAGATAGCCATCCCAATTAAACGACCGCCCTTCCTCGCTATCAGCCTTAGCCCCTTCGCTATTCAAGCGATTGTATCGCTTAATAGCAACATCGCGGACCACGAAAGTCAAACTTTTAGGAATGTCTAGGATATCCGTCTCGCTATAATCGTTGATTTTAGCCAGGATGCGTTCAATGGACTCATCGATAGCCAAGTCAATCAGTTCATCTTGAGTGATATCTGCGCTTGCAATCCCTTTGTAGACTTTTATTTCACCCTTGAGTTTTGCTTTGTCCATTGAATCCTCCTGTCGTTAATTACCCGCCTACGCCTGATGCAGCTGCTTGAATAGTAGCTTCTACGACACCTTCTGGGATTTCAGCAAAGAGCGTATTAGCGCCAAAGAATACAGACTCAAAAGTCAAGTTTTTCAATTGGCGATCACGAGATGCTGCGATAAAACCAGTTTCGTCAGAGTAATCAGCAAAGAGATTTCCGAGATCTGATGAGTTGACATTTAAGTATGCCCACACCAAGTTTTCGACTGCTGTCGTATAGACTTTCCCTTGTGGAATAGCGTTTAATACGATAACGTTTTCAGTGCCCAAAAAGTTCTTGAGCAAGGTCATGCCAAAGGTATTTGAAGCATCGGCTAGCACTTTAGTGTCGCCCAGGTAATCAGCTACATCAAGCGGGTTAACCAGAGAGACAAGCGGTGCACCGTCGAATTCTTCAAAGGTGGCAGCTTTGCCCCAAGATGCAGCAAGAGCTTTTTGTAAGCTAGTAGATTCGATGCGAGTTGGATTTGCCCCCAAGAAAGTCACAAATTGCTTCTTGATACCGTTTTGGATGTTGCGCATCAACTTCAAATCCGCCTCATCAATAGCACGGGAAGCACCGTGACGAGCGATCGCTTCAGCACTTACTGCACGACGACGCTTAAACCATTCCACAGTAAATTCTTTCGCTTTCTTACGAGTAACTTTAGACAACGGGATGTCTTCGCCTTCTCCGACTGCATCAGTCTTTTCTACTACATCCCATTTGTAAGTCTGGATTTTCATGTCGCTGGATAATGGCAGCATACGTGTCACACCCAAAAGTTGCAACAATTCTTTAATATTTGTGGAGAATTTCTCGACAAAGTCAATCGTCTTGATTTCTCCAAGATCATTCATTTTAGTCAAATTTGTTTCAGCCATTTTAGCCTCCTCTTGTAAATAGATGTCTGTTTTCAGCAATTAATTGCTGGCGTTTTTCTTTGTCTGAAATCGCCATAATTTCAGCTTTAGTATATCCACCCTGGGTGTTCCCTTGGCGTGGCTTATGTTGAGTCAATCGTGCATCCACACGCTTCTCAACTTCTCCATCAAAGATTGTCCGCAAGTTTGAGATGTTAGATTTTACCTGATCCGCGGAATCAGCCAAAACAACATCTAAGAATTCTATCGGCAGACCTTCGTCTTGTAGGATTTCCAAGGTAGCGATTCGCATTTCCTTTTCAGCAATCGCACGTTCACGTTCTGCGATGGCATCTAGTCGTTTTTGCTCTTCTTCCTTTGCACGCTCATCTTTTGATAGCTTAGCTAAACGTTCTCCCTCGCTCTTAGCATTTTCCAGAGCTTTGGCTTGTTCGGCCTCCCACTTGGCGCGCTCAGCAGCAATCATCTTGCTTAAGTCCGAACGCGTAAAGGTCCGCTCATGCTTGGTATCAACTGATTCCTGTGCGTCGACTTGCTCGGTTTCTGTTGATACTTCTTCTTTGATTTCTTCTGACATAATTGTCCTCCAGCGGTTACGCCGCCACCCGATAATCTCGTTTTACGCCCGGCGGCGAGACAGTACAGCTTTTAGTGTCATCAGCAAAGTTTGGACATAAAGAAAACCGCATCGAATTCGACACGGTTTACGGTAATTTACAGTTGTTTATAGCAGTCTTTCCTGCAGTCAAGATGTGGGCACCTCCTATTCTGCGATTTCATAAGTTTCGGCAAAGATACCTGGTTTGCACGGATAAAACTCGCCTTGCACGCCCTTGATGATAAAATCGCCCTCAATCGCCGTCATTATCCCTTCTAAAGTGGGAATTTTAAGTACAGGCATTGATGGGATTTCGTAATCAATATTAACAGGGTCTAACCCCAACTCAGAAAGATTAGCCAATGTTTCTGGGTTGTCAAAAAATTGAATTGCTTCAATCACTACTGGTTTTTTACGGTATTTCACACTTATCTCCTTCTTCTAGACAAAAGAAAAAGTCGTATTACTACGACTTCTCCTTATTTACGACTAAACCAAGACTTCTTGGACAGCTTGTCAGCCACTTTCTTTTCAAGATAATCAAATCTCGAATTCGTAGCCTGTGCATTGCGTGAGCTGACCTGTTTCAGCTCCTCAATCTCTTTGTCTTGCCTGATTACTTCACGGATAGCATAATCAAGCATAATCTCAAGTTACTTGACCTTGCCCTCAAGTTCACGCTTCTTTCTTATTCGTTTATTCATGGCATCTCCTTTCCAGAAATTATAATCTTTTAGTGACCTTACCACACTTTTTGCAATAATAAAAATCAATCTTATAATGCCCTAAATCTTTGAACCAAAAATCATGAACACATAAGAAAGTCTTGACGAACCATTTTTTTATTTTACTTAGTTGGTACATACTCCCTCCTATTTTCTGCAACAAAAAAGCACCCGATTTTCTCTAGGTGCTTAGGCTATTTTTAAAATGTTTATTTCCTGGCCGACATGTATGTCCGTTGTACGAGCTACAAGGACTTCAGACCAAAGATTACTAGGAGTTCCTTCTATTTTGTGCAATGTATTTCCGTCTACAGTCAAAAAATGACCCACAGAATTTTCCGGAAGAGCATCTGATAATGAAAGAATAGTACCAAACGGCGCTTGAGTAACATTATTAATTTTCATATTTTTTCAACTCCTCTCTCCAATATTGCAGATTACGTTTTGTTTGTTCAACTTCTACTCTAGGTATATTATACCTCTTTTCGACAGAAAGTAAATAATTTTGAGCCTCAATCTCGGCTTTTATTTTCGAAATAGGAGTGTCAACTAATCTTCCATCTCGCCATTGCTCTGCGTGGAATAGCTCCTCTAATATTTCGGAAACAGTGGCTTTCTTTTGCAAAACTATCGTATCAGCATTGAGATTCATGGCAGAGGCTTTTCGACTCTTCAAATACGATTCAGATTCATCATCTTGCCAAATAACCCCACCCCGTTTTCGAAAATCTTTCGTCAGTTTATTTTGTCTTGTGATGTTTACAGTTCTTCTCTTATTTGCATCTTTGTTTCGATACATCCTATAGAGTTCTGTATTCTCAGTATCGCGAGACAAATCAATTAAACTGCTCGCATTTATTTCCTCCTCATCAGGCACAATCCCAGATCGACAATTAAAATGAAAAGGCGGAGCGTTAACCCCGACCTTCATCTCATCCAACCTGTAGCGCTTGTCCTCTGCATAATGCGTTCGGCAGATTTCAGTTGTACGATTATCCATGTGAACTAAGATTCGATAAAATTCCAAACCTGCATCTATATAGCGACGAGCAGTAGCTCTATTGATGACTGAGGTGCCGTCGGTCCTGATCAACGTTTCAGCTCGATGATTAGCAACCTTGTACCGAGCGCTCAAATCTCTGGCAAGAACCTTTGGATGTTCCCCACGAACGAAACCTCGCTTGAGAGTATCTTTTAAGTCTTTAGCCAAGTTATCGACGTGTCCCCACAATTGTTGGGAGTAGTTGTATCCGTTGAACGGAGTCTTAACGATTTCCTTAAGTGCTGGTTCGTTGATATTACCGGACCTACCACCTATAACTTTACGATACGCGTACTCTGCCGAGGAACGTAGGTAACCTTCGAACGACTTCTCTAAAACACCCTGTAGCACACCCATTTTATAGACAACTTCCATGTTCAGCACATCCATCCTAGTCGCCCTGGATGACATATACTGCTCGTTAATTCTACGCAGTAACTCTGGGTCCTTCTCGGCCTGTTTCCGGTATTTCTCGACATTCGAACGGTAGTCACTCAAATCAACACGAGAAAGCCTCTCTCGTGCCTCTGACAAACTTATTTTGCTATCCTCGGCATATTTACCGTAGAACTCAAACAAGTCCTTCTGTAAGCTCGTAGAAGATTCTAAATAGATTCGAGATAACTCCTTAAAAAAAGCCTCGTCGGTCATATCCTGATGTTTGAAGATGTCATCGACCCGCTTCTGCCAATAATCATTGTGATTCTTGGTCATCTTTCTCACCTACAATCCGTGGCTGTGGCTCCACTTCTGGCTCCTGGGCCTTCAAACGCTTCAGCTCCTCTTCAGCATCTACCCCAGTGAATGAAGATAGCAAACTGAACAAAGTCTCATCGCTGATAATGCCGTATAAAGCCTTGATTTGCTCGATCAACTCATTATCGTTCGCAGGTAGATTCGGAGTGAATACGATATTCGTTTGGTTAATCGCATCGTAGTTTGTAGCTTCTGACCCACGGATTGCCCAGACATTGACTGCGAGCCGTAGTCGTCTCATCAATCCCTTGCGGAACAGCTTCTCTGACATACCTCGGTAATTCTCCGAGCCCATGAGCTTGTACCTCATAGCCACACCAGATTGCGTGCCAGCAAAGTTGTCATCGTTGGTGTCTGGTGTGAATGTAAAGCGAAGAATATCAGCGACAAGGCGTTTTTTGTAAGCTTCTGCACCTGTCGAATCATACTCTTTAACCAAATAGAAAGCATTTGGTTGGGCTCCGTCCGGGTTAGGATTGTCGTCGAGTAACACGATTTGAGCTTCTTTAAAGCTTTTAGTCACTGCCAAGGCCCCGTTAGGATTAAGATTTCCATCTTTGTCAAAATCTTCCTCGCTCCCCGTGTGAGGATTGCCGATAATAACCAGCAGCGCATCGTTACTGTTTTGCTGGAAATTGGCCAATTCTGACTGTGACAAGTCATAAGCATCTATATTGTCCAGGACTGCTTCAAAAGCCCCTGTCCTATCCTCATTGTTGCTATACTCATTGATAGGAACACCTTGCAAATAATGAGCCTCCTCGTTGGTCAACGTCATACCTGCGACTTGTTGATTGTCGTCAACATAAGTGTAGATTGCGTCTGCCGTATAGACCTTGATAATGGATTTTTTATGACCCATACCATAATCAATGTTGTAGTAATTAACTGCCATGAGGGATTGCTTATCGTATCCGTCATCGTAAATAACAAAAGTCTTCTCCGGATCAAATTTGTACAATTTTACCAAGACCTGCGACTTATCATCCTGCCGGTAAGGCATAATCAATTCGTATGCACGACCGTAGATTGATAAATCTTTCTTGATGAGTACATTATGGTACTCTTCGTTGTTCTGGTCGTTAAATTCCTTGATTTTAGCCAACAGGTCAACATCCGCATTCTCGTACTCCACTGGTTGTCCCAGCATATAGCCTTGTTCAAAAGTAGTAATATACTTCGCAAAATCGCTTGAGATACGATTATCGGCAGCATACTCATCGGTCTTGGCTGGACGGTAATTGATGTTGTTATCTCCCAGATAGTACCGCTTGAGCTCCTGCAATCTAGGCAGCTGGTTAGTTCTGTGGGTTGACACGTACCGTTGTAGTTGCTCAATCCACTCTTGTGATGCCCATTCAATTGCATCAAAATCTTCCTGCAGCATAATTATCTGTTGATTAGCCAACTGAACGAAACGAGTGCCTTTCAAAAAGTCTACTTCCATTTCCCACCTCCTAGCGAAAAGCCCTGACAGCATTTCTTAATCTTTCTTTTTGTGATTTCTTCTGTTTGTAAATCCTATCTTGGATTGCATACCTGACCGCATCTAAGCAGTGGTTGTAGCTATCAACAGGCTCGTTGATGTACTCATTCGTAGCCTTGTCCTTCTTCCAAGTATAGTTCTCAAGCTCCTCAATTGTCTTCACACAGCGTTCGTCTACCACGATGTCGTATTGCAAGATATACTGAATGCCCTGCATGACCGACCCAGGACCTTTCTTAGCGTCGATGATTCGAGGTATGCCGGAGTTCCGCAGTTCCTGATTTGATTTCTTCTCGGCTGAGTCTGCTCTGATTTCCTCCTTGGCATATCCAAGTCCTTTGATTGCTTCAGATATTTTGTCGTTCGTCAGATTCTTCCTCACGTATTCTTCGACAATATAGAGCTTGCGAGCTTTATCATCAATCTTGACATGCAGGAAAGCTGACGGGTCATTGATAAACCCATAGTCCAGACCAAAGTAGGACGGCAGATGCCTCATGTTGTCCTTGTTGAGTAACTTACGTTCGTACTTTGGAAAGACTAGCTTGTCCAGCGTTGCGAACTGGCCAAGGGCATAAATCTTGTAATACGCCTCGTTTCTGTTGGCCAACTCTTCGATGTTCTCGCGAGTGATTTGGTCAAGGAAACGATTGTCTTTGTATGTCGTTTGATAGACAACGGTATTTTTTGGTTTTTTAACAAAAAATGCATTATAGACCCAGTTAACTTTAGAGACCGGGTTAAACATCAAAAAAATCTGTTTCATTTTGTGCTTCTTATCCCTCAAACGTAGTGTAAGTTGTGTGTAATCATCCAAAGTAAACTCCGACGCTTCTTCCATGACCACGTCCGAAATGCCTTTGATGGACTTGATTTTCTCTGGGTTATCTAGACCCTTGAAAATAAATTGAGCACCGTTTGGCAGCTCAATCCGATAGGCTGAATTATTAACCTTGCACTTATCCAGAATCTGAAAATAATCAAGACATTGCTTGACATCCTCAAAAATCGAATCATAGACCGTGGCCCCAACTTTTCGCAGAAATAAAATCTTACGAGGATGCTTCCAGTCCTGACACGCTTTAAAGACGACCTTTTGGATGACTCCGTGACTCTTTCCAGAAGATGCTCCACCGTAGTGTACTTCGGTAAAAGTCGAGTAATCGTAGAGCTTGTCGTAGATGTGCTTATTGAAAACTCTGCTGGGATAGTTAATGACGATATTGATTTTAGGTCTAGTCTTCGTCAGCATCCCACTCACCTACCTTGATTTCAATTGTTCGTTGAGTAATGTCAATATTATTTTGATACATACCTAAGGTTTTTGCATATTTATCCGACGCCGACAACATTACAGATAGATCTGGCGGTACTTCCTTAACCGTTTGATAACCCTCGCCATCACCGACAAGTTTGACATCTTTTATCTCTCGTCTGATAATCTTTGCCCAAAACTGCTGAATGTCTACAGAATTGAGCAAAGAAAGTTCCGTTCTGCGTTCATCAAAGGCATTTTTTAGCCTTTCAACAACTGGTGGAATATGTTCATACTTGTTCATTCCAGTCAACATATTTGAAGCTGTAATTCTCGCAGTCTTTTCACTGAATCCTGCTTCTTTTGCCGCTTGTGTTGCATTTTGAAAACCATTAGCCATGTACGCTAAGACAAAAGACTTCTGTCTATTCCTGGAAGCTGGCCAATCTGACATCAAATCAATAGCCTCTGCTTTTAATTCTTGAATTGCTAATTCTTCGCGTTCATTCATTGCCAACCTCCTTTCTGACAAAATGAAAAAGCCACACTTCGTTGTGTGACTTTGCTCGCGATAAACCACGACTCGAACGTTATGGCCTAACCGGCCCTCCTCTTATCGCTACGGGAACAGCAGGAATCGAACCTGCGACAAAACTGCCTTCGGAACCTAGGACTTTCAACCGAGCAGAGGAATCCACCTTGTATTCCCAAAAATAGATACCGAGTTCGATTTTCTAAGGAGCTTGGTTGTCAATTGATGATGACTACAAAATGTAAATACATATCTCTTCTCGGTATCCGATAATACTATAATATCACTTTTATCAGAACTTTTTTCCGCAGTTTTTCCGCTATTTTTCCGCTACCAAACAACTCCCGCGATACAATTCGGCGAATGCTAGCAGAGCATCTGAAATCATATCATAGTATTGGCTTTTTTCATATCCAATTTCCTCTCTAATCTCAAAATGCGTTTTTGGGCAATTAACCATATATTTATCATGCAGCATCCGTCTGTGCATCGGATCTAATAAATGAGTGACAGCGTATTCGATTGCTTCGAGTTCAGCTTCAGCATCAGTCTTATTAATCGCTAATCGTTCAACTGGTCTACTTGGATTCCCATGAGCCTGTCTTGGCTCGAAAGTGTACACTGCAGTCACTTTCTGTTCACCAACATCATTGGCAATGCGCCGCCAACGTGGGTATTCTTTCAATTTTCGTTTAGCGTTTCTGATCGTTTGTTTTTCATCTATTTCCGGGAAAAAAGTCATCTGCGCTTACCTTTCTGTGATATAATAGTTTCAGATTTTAACTCACAGTCAGCACAAGTGTGCTGGCTTTTTTATTTTTCCCACGGCTGTCGCTGATGGCTATAATACGGATACAAAATACGTATCTTGCCACGTTGCGCTAGTACTTTAGATTTTGTATCTTTAGTTTGCTCGTACAGCTCGTCTATTTTATCCAACATGCGTTGTCGCGGTGGTCGTCCGTCTAGCCATTTGTAGACAGATAGAGTCGTCACACCCATCTCGGTCGCAAATTGGTCCCTCGTCCATCCTGTCTTTTGCAGGATGTGTTTGATTTTATCTGCTGTGGTCATAATTCCTCCAACGCTACCCACTTAAATTGCGGGTATTTTTTAGCTTCTTCTTGGGTGCATTGGTAAGCGTATCGCTCAACGGTCAAATAATCATCTGCCTGCCCCAAACTGAAAGATAGGGCTGTTCCTCTCGCTAAAAATGTACGAATCGGGGAAGCAAGCCATTAATGCTTTTAATTCTTCCAAAGCACAAATTTTCATACTACCCCTCCACCAATTCCGGATTTTCATAGATGTTGCCGATGACAACCATGTTAAAATCATCAGATTTCACTATTTCGCTAAACTTCATGTGTTCGTCATTGAGAAAGTAGAATACGGAAGACTCTGGAATTTTAGTTCTACCAAAACTGAAACCATTTTCAGTTTTTAAGATTTCAGTGAAATTTTCTCCCTCAGAAGCACCATCTACGTAACCCTCATAGTCGTACTCATTCCAAGTATCATTGAATTTAACCACATCCCCCTCGAAAATTTCCTTGCCGTTGACATCAAACAGCCCTGTGGATTGCATGAGTTTCGCACCACGCACACGCCTGCCAGCCTTGTTGCCCTCGTCCAACGTCACGTACAATCCGCGACTGGTCCAGATTACAGCTTTAACTCCATACATCTTACCTTCGTAAAATGCCCTAAACTTCGGTATCATTTTCTACCTCCTCGCTTAAATACTGGATTTTTCTTTTCAAGTTCTTTCTGTTTGTGGTAATCCGTTTCTTTCCACATAACTCCGTCGGGTCTATCCTTGGAGTAAGGAAGATAGATAGCCTTTTCCATCACTCCACCTCCTTAGCAAACTGCCACGCCCACTCAAAATCCTGTTTGATTTCGGATTCGGTGAGACGGGCGTGAGGTTGGTTTTTCCAATTTTGACTAACATGGAGAAACCAGTTGTTCAAAAAGATTTTTCCTCCTTCGTCTCGCGACAGATAGATTATCGGTTCGGTAGTTCTGTTAGGATTCGGTATCTCTACTGTATACAACTTCTCCTGCTCAATCTCGTAACCGTCAAGCCATGCACGGGCTATCATATCAACCTTCTCAGGAATCAAGTCGTCATTCTCATCGTATGCCCAATCACCGACTTTCTCATCGTCATCCAGTCTATAAAGAACTTTTCCCAAATGCCAGCCAGAGCGTTTACATCCCTCTATCCACTCCGCTACATATTTCGGCACCACAGCCGTCTGCGGTTCGTGGATTTGGTTGATAACTTCCACGATACTGTCAATATGTACCGCATGTATTTTTGCAAATTCAAATGACTCTTGAGCCATCTTCTGTAGTAATTCTATCGCTTCCTGCTTATTCATCTGTTTCCTCCAATTTTTTAAGTGTATTTTCCAATCTGATTCGCAAAAAGAATGCCTTGGTCAATTCAGGCGACAACCGTTCATGCTTTCTCTTGTGAAAAAGCTTCAGTTCTTCCGTTGTTACTTCAAAAAGATTATCTGCCTTCACGTTTTGCCAATTCCCGTCCAAGTGAATAAAAGCCATTAAAATAATCCTTGCTCACGTAACGCTACATACTCTTTAAGCGTAGGCTGTAGTTCTTCTGGTTCGATTTGAAATTCCTTTATCCAGGCACCACTTTGACTGATGTGTAAGTCTTTTTTGACCTCGATAAATGCCATTGGCAATAATAGAATAATTGGGTCATTTAATTGCTCTCCCTCTGCACGTTCCAGGAATGCACAGATAAAATCTTGTTCTCCACGAGCCCCTACACTCCAATGCGACTTTCTGGTTCCATAGCGCTTGTCTATATGTAACGAGCTATATTTGACATCGACCGTCACATCTTTCAGGATAAAGTCATAGACAGGATTGTTTTTTTGAAAATACCGATTGGCATCAATAGCATCAGGCACCAAAGTCTGAAACAGCTCTTCGGCCTGTCCGCCTAATTTTGCACCCTTTGAGCCATAGCGGATTTTATCTTGTATCTTCAAACAACCACTTTTTAGCAACTTCAAATGAGCTACATGAATCGGTAAACCAGATTGTTTTACTGCTGTATGAAAATCGCCACACTCCATATAAATATCTACAATGTCAGCCATTTACTCCTCCACCTAATAACATTTTCGGAGGTGTCACTTCCTTGTTCGTCACATCCGACAAAGTTTCAACCACACGCAAAGCCAAGGCCTGAGTTTTCAGAATTTCATCTGTCAAATGCACCATAGCTCTACTACGTGTGACTTCTAATTCCAATTCTTCTGGCGATAAATCGTCAAAACTTAACTTTTCCAGCTGCGCAACAAGTAGATTATTCACATCTTCGATTGTGTTTTTGACCATCTGTTTCCTCCACATGTTCCGCAATGGCATTTAGCCTTATTACCATGCTCGTCAAAAAACTCTGGAGCTTTAGCACCGTTATATTCTAATTCGGTCAGCACTCCATTCATGCGACAAAATGGACAGGTATCTTCGCTATAAGTCCATTCGCCACACACTGGACATGTTGGGGTAACAGAATACTCCAGCTCACCCAACATATTCACTCCAATTTCTTTTTTATAAATAACTTTCGGCATTACTCTCTCCTTGTCGAAAACGTAATAGATACATCAGCTTGGTATGTAAAATCATGGTCACATTCATAACAATGCGTTACGTGCTCTCCCTCATCCATGAATGAATGGCTTTCATCCACATCGAACGAATCATACCGAGTGCCACACCAAGGGCAAACAATATCGTCTTCATATTCAGTTTCAACTACTACTCCAGAAAGGATGCGGTCAGTGAGTTGTCTCTCATTTTCATCTTTCATACAAGAAAAACAAAATTCTGAGCGAAACCACTGGTTATCCTTGTGGCACTTAATGCACATTTTATCTGTCATCAACTCCCCCGCCCTTTCAACCACTCAGGTATCTCCTGCCCGATTTCAATTTCGTGAAACTGTTCCCTGGTCACCAAGAACTTGCCATAGGGACCAACTTCGACATAGTAGCGACCATCGATAATGCCCTTGTCTGTGACTTTCCCAATCATCTCAATGCCAACATTATCTGTCTGGTAGATGATTACGGGTTCGCGGGATTCCAGTCTATCGATTTCAAGCAATGCTACTATCAATGCAATCCCAAAAATTATTGCAATAATCAACGATAGATTATCTTCTTTCATTCGCTTTCTCCGTCTCCTCGATTAGCCAGTCCAGGTATCTGTCTAGCTTTTTTAGGTCCTCAAGGCCATTCTTGCTCCGCTCCCGAAGTATGTATTTGATTGTATTGCCCTTGTAGTAACCTCGGAGCTCTTCTTCTGTCAGGAAGTTCTTGATAACCTCGATTACTTCTAAACCATACTTACCTTGGTAATGTCTTGGTTTGGTTACGTTATCAAATGGTTTCATTTGCTTTCTCCTCCTTCACAAATCCTCCGACTTCACGTATGTACCATTAACCATCTTACCGTTGCGGTCTTTGATTTCTTCGTAAGCAACTTCTAGGCACTCCACCAAATCTAGATTAAGCTGTGTAGCCAATATGATCAGCGTGACCAAGGAATCACCCAAGGCGTCTTTCAGTGCTTGTTCCGGGTCCTCGAACTTGGTTGGTTTTAATAACACATCTCGGATTTCACCGACTTCTTCTGTCACTCGCATCCATTGGATTTTAGGGTCTGACTGGTGCAAACCTCTCTCAAACGCCCAACGGACAACTTTGTTTTTTAGTTCTTCAAAATTACTCATGTATTTCTTTTACCTCAATTTCAATTCTGTATTTATCTTTCGATCCGCTTAGACCACCATATTCGAATGTCATATACTTAATCACCTCGTGACTGTCATCTGTCCAGATACCAGCATCTGTCATACCGTCAACCAAGGCTTTCACAGTCGGGTAAAAATTTGGTGGATCCATCCGTCTTTTAGTCGGTGCGTATATCGTCACCAGAAGCCCACAGGGGCGTTTTTTTGTGTAAGGGGTATATTTACCCTTGGGAATATTTAAACGCCCAATTTGGCGAAGATAGGCCGTAATTTTAGCTTTCCGGGCCCAGCTCATTCTGTCATTAGCATTCAGCATCTCTTTTTTGCGTTTAGTGTTGGATAATATAAACTCAAATTTCATTTTTCACCTTCGAAGACTTAGCGAATAAAGTGGTTACATGATAACGCCTTGACTGCTCGATAATCGCCTCACGATTTAAGTCGCGGGTTATTTGTTCTAACATGATCACTTCTTTATTTCCCATTCTTCTGATGTCGCTCATAATCTCCAGTTGAAAATCAAATATTCTATCTGCCCAGCTGACAGTTTTAGCGTCATTCCCATCCCCTAACAGATAACCGACGGGCACACCGAAATAGTCAGCAAGTGCTAAAGCTTTTTTGGGACTAATGCCATGTTTTCCGTTCTCCCACTTTGAAATAGATAATTGTGTCGTACCGATTTCGCTAGCCAACTTTTCCTGGGTTAACTTCTTTTCTTTGCGTAATTCTTTCAATCTATTCAAACTTCAACTAACCTCCTCGCTTTCGTCTCGCTTGTTCGCTCGGCGTAGGTCGGTGACTCGTAAAAATGTATCGTCGATACCTTCACGCCGAATTGTTCAGCTAATTCTTTTGCAGTACCGATTGCCAGTAGCTTATCGCCTTTGTAGAGAGCGTACTCTTTTTCGTGCGCTACCATATTCTTAAAAATTAGCGACTGCCATTGTGTGAGTTTGGCTAAATACGGGCAGTCGCTGTCGTCCAACTGTCAACTGATTGTTTACAATTGACACGCTTTCTAGTTCGCTTTTTTCGTGGTTCACGGCACGTTATCTGTGTTCCCAGGTACAAAAGATTGTCAATTGTTTCTTCAGGTTGAAACCATTTCGGAAATTTAGGACAAATCTTTTTTCTGGGTATGTTTGCATTTTTTTATAAATATATTCAGACATATGATCAATTGGTTCTCCGCTGAACCATTTGATGCCGTTACTTTTGACCAATTCGAGCAACTCTCTAGCTTCACCAATTGTTCCAGCTACCAGAGAAAATTCAGCTATAGATTCTTCCTTCAACTGCTTTATTTTTTCAGCAAAATTTGTCATTTAAAGCGCCTTTCTAAAATATCCCTGCAATCAAATCATCCAGATTGATGACACGGTCCAGAGTTCGCTTGCTTCGACAATAATCACAATTTCCGCAACCTTTCGGCTTGATTTCGCCAGTAATAATACCTGCGACACGCTCGACATTGTTCTCAAAGAATTGCAGACCTTCATCCAAACGATACTGCGAAAGAGTGATAACGGCTTTGTCAGGCACGTCTTCCTTGCTGACTGCGACAACGAACGGGACGAAATTCGGATAGCCCATTTGTCGTAGTAATTCCTGGTACAGTCCCAACTGGACATCGTAGCGGAAACCCAAAATGTTAGCACCAGCCCCAGGGATTTTCTTTCGTTCCACGTCAGACCATTCAAGACCTCGAATAGTCTTCATAGTTTTCAGATCCACAAAATAGCCTTCAGTCAAGTTGATGCTATCCACCTTGCCCTTGACCATGATACCGAAGATTTCACCTTCCAAAATCATCTCCTTGCGGACATCATCACCTGGAGCACCATGGTAAAGTCCTAAGAATTTCTCATCGTCTTTCAGAGCATCAATCATGTTCTGAGCGACCTGAAACTCTTTCTTCAGCTCGCCTTTAGTCGCACCACGACTGGAAATCATCCGAGATTTGTTGGCGTCAACAAATTTGGCGTGAGCCTCTTCGCTCTCAAAATAACTATGCACATAGTTACCGACAAGTAAAGCTGTATCATCTCGCTTGTCTGTCCACTCCTTGTCGTCAATAGCTTTGGCTTTCGCTTCACAGTCCATATAAGCCTTAAAGCGAGAATTAGACAACCATTGACGGTCTTTGTAGTAATTTTCTTCAGTTAGTTTAGTCATTGATTTTTACCCATTCTCCTAATTTCTCAACAACTATCCCATGTTGTTCATACAAACCACCCTTACCACCGAATAACTTAGCAGTCTCTCCGTCTGGGAAAGTAATTCTGAAATCACCTTGCCATTTGACCACCTTCTTATTCAGCTCTATTTTGTCCTCTGACGCGTTTTTCTGTTCGGAGGTATATTTGCCCTCTGACATATTTTCTCGTTGAATTTCGTCAGAATTTTGACGATTTTGAGCATTTCCGCAAATAGCTCCATGTTGACCTAGGAATTCCTGTTCCATTCGGTCCTGCTCTTCTTGTAATTTTCTCGCATCATTGACAAGCTCTTCGTGTACTGTAAGCGCAGATGTCCCTGAATTGAGCATATCGGCATACTTTTTCGGATCTAGTCCCTTGCTTTCTGCAATAGCAGTCATTTCTTCAATTCGTTTTGCCAGTTGTTGCTTGCGCTTAACCTCCTCACGGGTCTTATCTGCCAAGGCTTTATCATCAGCAATTGCCTGTAAGATGTCAGCCAGGCTTGCTCCTTGTTCAAAATTACGTACGTAAGGAGCTGGACCAAAGTCTGCTTTGGCAGCTGCTTCAGTAATTTTGATTAGTGCTGACTCATATTCTTCCTTCTTGGCCACTTCTTCCTCTACCAAGCTGGCAACCATATTGACCGTGGCTTTATTGGGACGAACATTGTCAGCCATAAAGCACGTCTTCTTAGAAAACTCATCAAAATACTTGCTGAACAAACGGATGTCAATGTCTTTTCCTGTGCTTGCAATAGCTTTATGGAATAGTTCCTTAATGGTTTCGGCACGTTTAAGCCGTTCCTGTTCTTCAAACGCCTTCACACCTTCGTCAATCGACTTGCCGATTTTGACAATAGGTTCCAACAAGCCGTCCACCCAAGCCTTGACTTCGTCGATGGGCTTGTTGTAATCTGCCAATTTTTCTTTAACAGCTGACTTGACCTTCTTCTGCAGTTTGTTTAACTCAGCTCGGACTTTGGCATCGTCTTCAAATGTTTCTTCCGTTACTGTGTAGTTCTTGTATTTTTCAACGTATCCATTAAGTGCCTGCTCCAACAAATCCTTGCCCACGATAGTGATCTGGGCTGGTGTGAATTCGAAGTCAAAATCTAATACTGTCGCAGTCGGAACTGGCGCCATACTTTCCAGATTGTCAAATAGAGATAGTTCTTCAGACATTAGAACGGTTCCTCCTCATCTAAGATTTCGCCTGTTTCAGCATCAATGATCTGCTCGGTTGTTTCCATTTTGGAAATATCCACTCCTGCTTCTTCAACAGTTTCCACTTCGGAAATAGTTGCATCTTCTGCAGGTTCTTCAGCGACAGTCTTTCCGGTCATCTTATCCAGGATATCCTGCCCAGCTGATTGAACTGGCTCTGCTTCTTTGATTTGGCGCTCATTGTCATACTCATCAGCGGTTGTTTTGTTGATAGAGTCTGCCAGAATGTCGCTGTCGTCGCTGATGTTGATGTAGAATTTAGCGGCGCGATTGATAACTGTTTTCTTAGCCATTTCCTGAGGGAATTCTTTCTGCGTAGTGCCATCAGTCTTTGTCTTTGACCAAGCTTTTTCGATTTCTTTTTTAGTCATCAATGTTAATTTTTCATTTCCGTTAGAATCCTCAATAATACAGTATGCACCCTCAATTGCATTGTCTTGGTTTTTCCAACTGGTTTCGTGTTTTTTGAATTTTTTCTCGCCGTTAATAATTTCGATTTCAAAGTCATCACCTTGGTAGATAACCTCAGATTTGATCGATTTAATATGCGATAATTGCAAGAGTACTGCCATTGTGCCGAAATAAGACCGTTGAAGCTGCAATTCATTTCCGTACACAATGAAATAGCATTGACTTTTGGCTGGGCTTAAACCTTGGGTTACCATTTCTAAGAGAGCGTTAGCAATCGAATCCTTTGTACACACTTCCAGTGCTGGTCTCTTATTCCGATCTTTCGTTTTTAAAATTTTAAAAAAGGCACTTTTAAGGGCATTGGCCGGTGCATAATTAGGTGCAATCACGAGACCCTCGTCTTGTAAGCTTGCAATTTTTGAGTTTACAATATCTGTAATATCCTTCTGGATTGATACTATCTGGTTTGTCATCATCTTCTCCTCTTCGTCTGTTTCAAATTCCATTTCTCACGCTTTAAGCGTCTGTTTTCTCGTTTCAGGGCAAGTATCAATTCCTGTTGCTCATTGATAATCTCGCCCAGCTCTCGGCCTAGGTGGAAATAGTCACACCTCAGCCGTCGGATTGTATCTAGTAATTCCTCTGTCATTATGCATCCCCTACATAAATCCATTGACCGCCTCTAAATACCCATTCATCAGGATCATGTACCTGTCTTGGTTCCTCGGGTTGTAGATAGTCACGGTCATAATCAAACCATGAATAAGTGCCTTCCATGTCGTACCTCCTAGGCCACATACTTTCTACCTAGCTCTCGGACAAGGCGGATGTATCCTGCCTTATCAGATAGACCTGTATCCAGTAGCTTTTCCTTCTCACCTGCCGTGGCACGTTGCCAGACAAGATTTTCACGTAGTTCAAATCTTTTCATGATTTTTCTCCTGTGGATAACTTCTGTAAATCCCTATATATATTATTTATATATAACGATTAGTTTGTTTTTAAGTTAGTTAGAGGCTTTAGCCTCTTATTGTTTATTAGTGGGCGATAGCCCCTAGATTATTATTAAGTTAGTACTTGTTGTATAGTTGGTATTTATTAGAGGGCAGATTTTGCCACGGCAATATTTGCCACGGCAAT
>NZ_JANFME010000025.1:0-27434 GCF_029616525.1 Streptococcus suis
ATTTCTTTATCAAAGATGAGAACTTTTCAAATCCCCCTCCCACCCCTAAAAATTCAAAAAGAAATTGTTGCTCTACTTGACAAATTCACGGAATATGTTACAGAATTGACCGCAGAATTGACCGACCGCCAAAAGCAATACTCTTTTTATCGTGATAAACTCCTCTCTTTTGAAGATGAGGTTTATCAGGTTGAATGGAAGACGCTGGGGGAGGTGGCTGAAAATCTAGATTACTTACGTAAGCCAGTAACCAAAGGTAGTCGTTCTTCTGGAATATATCCATATTATGGAGCTTCGGGTATTGTTGATTATGTAGATGATTATATTTTTGATGGCGACTATCTTCTGGTATCTGAGGATGGAGCTAATCTAATTGCTAGAAAGACACCGATCGCTTTTTCAGTAACTGGTAAATCATGGATAAATAATCATGCACATGTTTTGAAGTTTGAAAGTGATATCGATAGAAAATATGTTAGTTATTATTTGAACCATATTGATTTGACTCCGTACATTTCAGGAGCGGCACAACCTAAACTTAATCAGCAGAATTTGAATAGTATAAAGTTAGCATATCCAAAACAGGAAGTAAGAAATAAAATCGTCCAAGTCCTTGATAACTTCGATGCAGTTTGTAACGACCTTAGTATCGGACTACCCAAGGAGATTGAGCTACGTCAAAAACAGTATGAATATTTTAGAGAAAAACTATTGACATTCACCGCCGAAGGCGTGTATCCTGGACAGTGGACAGTGGACAGTGAGCGGGGACCGTCCGACCTAATTCGCCTCTTGCAGTGGGTCTTTGGAACCATACGGGTAGAGTTGGGGGCAATTTGCACCTTTACTCGTGGAAATGGCCTTCAGAAGAAAGATTTTATAGAAGAGGGCTACCCCGTTATTCATTACGGTCAGATTTACACTCGCTATGGCTTTTCGACGGATAAGACAATCTCTTTCACTGACCAAAGCGTCTTTGCTAAATTAAAGAAAGCTCAGCCAGGTGACATTGTCATGGCAACGACTTCTGAGAATGTCGAAGATGTTGGAAAAGCAGTAGTTTGGGAAGGGAATGAAGAAGTAGGGATTGGAGGTCACTCTTGTGTTTTACAAACTGAGCAATCGTCAAAATTTCTGGTCTATTATTTTCAATCCAATGATTTTCAACGACAAAAAGAAAAAATGGTTGTTGGGACGAAAGTAATTGAGTTGTATCCTAAAAATATACAGAAGATGCTTATCGTCTTACCGTCTTTTTCAACTCAAAAACGCATCGTTGCCATTCTTGACAAGTTCGATGCGTTAACAAATTCGATTTTTCAAGGTTTGCCAAAGGAAATTGAATTGCGGCAGAAGCAATATGAGTATTTTAGAGATACCTTGCTCAATTTTCCCAACAAATACGAATAAATAGGATGAGAAACAAAGAATTGTGGTTCAACTGCAATTCTTTTTGATTTGAGAGGATATTGATTTACATATAGCAAATAATGATGTAAAATAAAATTACCAAAAAGGTAATTTTGGTAGAGATTGTGAAAGGAGAATGAATGCAAATCCAATATAATAATAAAACAGTTGAAAAACAGTGTACAAATTTGAGGATAGCAAAGAGAGACTTTTCAGATAAGGTTGCCAAGAAGTTGCACAAGTTGGTCAATTTTATTGAGAGTGCTGACAATCTCGCTTCCGTAATCGCATTTCCGACGTATCATTTTCATGATTTAAAAGGAGATAGAGAGGGAGAATATGCTCTGGATATTGACGGTCGTAGAGGTTCTTACAGACTAATCGTCTGCTTTGATGAGGAGAAAGATACTGTATTTTCCAATGCCCAGAGTATTAGAATAATTCAAATTGAGGAGGTAAGTAATCATTATGGTTCATAACGTTCAAAACTATAGAGATTTGATCGCTTTCCATCCAGGTTCTTATGTTGAAGAGATAATAGAAGACTTAAATATTTCCCAAGAAGAGTTTGCGATTCGTTTAGGGACAACCCCAAAAACAATCAGTAAACTAGTGAATGGTGAAATTTCGGTCAGTAAGGATCTTGCTAATAAACTATTTAAATTAACAGGGGTATCAATTCTTACTTGGTTAAATCTTCAAGCGAGCTATGATGCAAAGGTTCTTGAAATAGAGGAACTTCAAAATCAAGATGAAAAAGAGATTTGTCAGTTGATTGATTTTGATTACTTTAAAAGATTTGGCTTTGTTCCACCGGGCAGGTATACCTTGCTACAAAAAGTGGCGGAGCTTAGAAAGCTTTTTCAAATTTCAAACCTTTCTTATCTAACGCAGTTCAATCAGCTTGTTAGTTATCGAAATACAAAAGGTTTTGATGAGCGTTCGGTGGTAAATTCAAATGTTATGCTTGAGTTGGCTATAAAATTATCCAAAGATGCAACTGATACAAAGTTTAACAAGAAAAAATTAGAAAAATTACTGCCAGAACTACGAGAGATGACCTTGAAAGATGGTGGAGAATTTTACCCGATGTTACATTCAAGATTACTGGAATGTGGTATTTGTTTGGTCGGACTTCCAAAATTAAAAAATGCCAATCTGAATGGTGCGACCAAGCGATTTAAAAATGGTAGTGTATTATTGTTGTTAACGGATAAAAATAAGAGCTCGGATATTTTTTGGTTCTCATTTTTCCATGAATTAGGTCATATATTACATAATGATTTTTATTCGGATTATGATGATAGGGATGCTTATGAAGAAAAAGAGCAAAAAGCGGATCAATTTGCTCAAGAATTTCTTATTCCTACGAACGAATATGAACAGTTTGTAGCAGAAAAATCTTTTGATAAATCATCCATCATTCGTTTTGCTCATGAAATCGGTATCCATCCAAGTATTGTTTTGGGAAGACTCCAAAAAGAAGGATTTGTAGAATACAGTCAGTATCAAGAGCTAAAAATTAGTTACAACATAATAATCAATGGAAATTTGATGTAAATTGAAATTGGTTAGTGCACGAGGGTTGAAAAATCCTCGTTTTTCTTGTGTTCAATATGTGAGTCGATACACAGGTCAGTCCTCCTGTAAATTGTCATTTTATGCTATACTGTATATAGTATTATTTTAACCGAGGGATGAAGATGCCAAATGTAGATTATACAAAAATCAGCTTACCTGTTGCGGAGTTGACTAACGGAATTGTTCTAGAAGAGTTTATAAAATCAGAACGTTACAATCGCGATATTTATCAGACTGAAAGCGAGATGGAGAAACGCCTAATAGATGATTTGGTGCAGGGACAGCAGTATGAACGTTTTTTAGGACATAGTCCTACAGAATTACTTGCCAATCTAAAACTACAGTTGGAAAATTTGAATGATGTGAGTTTTTCAGCAACGGAGTGGCAACGTTTCTTGGATGAATACCTCAATAAGCCAAATGAAGGAATGGTTGAAAAAACCAGAAAAATTCAAGAAGACCATATATATGACTTTGTTTTTGACGATGGACATGTGCAAAATATTTCACTACTTGATAAGAAGAATATTCATCGAAATAAACTGCAAGTGATGAACCAGATGATCCAGAAAGGTAGTCATACCAATCGCTATGATGTGACTATTTTGGTCAATGGTTTGCCTTTGGTACAGATTGAGTTGAAAAAGAGAGGTGTTCCCATCAGCCAAGCCTTTCATCAGATTCATCGCTATACCAAGGAAAGTTTCAATAGTGAAAATTCTCTTTTTCAATACATACAGCTGTTTGTTATTTCAAATGGGACATTTACACGCTATTTCTCAAATACTGTTGAGCGAAACAAGAATAATTTTGAGTTTACCTGTGAGTGGGCAGATAGAAAAAATCATGCTATTCATGATTTAGAGGATTTCGCTCAAACATTTTTAAATAAGACAACGCTTCTATCGATTTTGATCAAGTACTGTATTTTTAATGCTGAGGATGTTCTCCTAGTGATGCGCCCATATCAGATTGCGGCGACAGAATCCATTTTAAATCGTATTCATCTTGCTTATCAAAACAAGCTCTATGGGAAAGTAGAAGGAGGAGGCTACATCTGGCATACAACAGGATCAGGTAAGACTCTGACGTCTTTTAAGACAGCTCGATTGGCTACAGAATTGGAGTATATTGATAAGGTTTTCTTTGTGGTGGACCGCAAGGATTTGGACTATCAAACCATGAAGGAATATCAAAAATTCCAGAAAGATTCTGTTAATGGTAGCAATGATACCAAGCAACTAAAAGAGGCAATTGAGAAAGATGATAGTCGTATTGTTGTCACAACGATTCAAAAGCTGAATCATTTCACTAAAAAATACCCTAATCATCCAATTTATGATAAGCAATGTGTCATGATTTATGACGAATGCCATCGTTCGCAGTTTGGGGATTCTCAGAAGAAAGTAAACAGTAGTTTCCGAGCCAATTACCAGTTTGGTTTTACAGGAACACCGATTTTTGCTGATAATACTCTCACTGGTCAAACAACTCAGGACATATTTGGGCATCAGTTGCATTCCTATATTATTACAGATGCCATTCGTGATAATAAGGTTTTAAAGTTTAAGGTAGACTATAACAACGTTGCTCCGAAGTTTCGTGAGGAAGAGGTCCAAGCAGGTCACGAAAAAGATCTTCGCATTCTTCGTCAAATTGAGAAAAAAGCCTTGTTGGCTCCTGAACGCATTTCTAAGGTAGTTGAACATATCCTATCCGTCTATCCGGTTAAAACTCATCGTGAGATTAGCCATATTGTTAAGATAAAAAATGTTGATGGAGATACGTTAAGAAAGCAACGCATGCGAGGTTACAATGCGATGTTGGCTGTACAAAATGTACATGCTGCTAAGATGTACTACGAAGAGTTACATAATCAGCAGGCAAGCATTCCAGAGGAATGTCGTTTGAGAATTGGGATGATATACAGCTTTGCTGCAAATGAGGAGCAGGCTGCCTATGGTGATATTTATGATGAAGATTTCAATCCCTCAGCGATGGAATCATCCGCGAAAGAATTTCTAGATAGGGTGATTGCTGATTATAATAAGTCTTTTAGTACTTCATTCTCAACAGAAAGTCAATCCTTTCAGAACTATTATAAAGACTTGTCTCAACGAACCAAAAATAAGGAAATTGATCTTCTGATTGTTGTTGGAATGTTTTTGACAGGTTTTGATGCCCCTACAATGAATACCTTGTTTGTAGATAAAAATTTACGCTACCACGGTCTGATTCAGGCTTATTCACGGACCAATCGTATTTTGTCAAAGGACAAGCCGTTTGGAAATATTGTTTGCTTCCGGGATTTGGAAAAAGCTACAATTGATGCTTTAAAGTTATTCGGTGAGGATAACAATATCTATATTACGCTGGAGAAATCCTATCAGGAGTATATGGAAGGTTTTGAGGATGAGGAAACAGGTGTTATAGTTCGTGGGTATAAAGAAGTTTGTCGAGAAATGTTAATAAAGTTTCCGGATCCGACTGAAATTTATCTGGAATCTGAGAAAAAAGAATTTGTTGGTTTATTTGGTGAATTACTGAAACTCGATAATGTATTACGAAATTTTGATGAGTTTACAGATGAAGAACGCTTGATTTCACAGGGACTTATGCAAGATTATCGTAGTAAGTATGTCGATATTCGTGAGGAATCCTACCACTCAGGGGGACGTGATGGTCACCAACCTGAGATTGATCTGTCCGATTTAGAATTTGAAATTGAGTTGTTAAAATCAGATGAGATCAACCTCGACTATATCATCGCCTTAATTTCTGAAAAAGCAAATGAAGATATTACAAAAGAACAGCTTCAAAACCAAGTATCACGTGTGATTCGTTCAACTATTGATATGCGTGCAAAAGAAAGGCTTGTTATGGATTTCATTCGTGATAGTAATCTAGATGAGTTAAAAGATAATCAGACTATATTAGAAGCTTTTTATCATTATGCTAGAAAGTCAAAACAGGAACAGATTGAATTATTCGCACAAACACAACAATTGCAAGGCGATTATAAACTATTTATTGAAGCAGCTATTTTGCGAGGTTTTGCATCAACTGCTGGAACAGATTTAAATGCGCTTATGCCACCAACTTCAAGACGGCAAGGTGCGCGTGAGAAAAAGAAACAAGAAATTTTACACCAGTTACAAGAATTGGTCGAGACATTTACAGGAATCTAAAGGAGAATAACCATGACATTTGAAGAGATTTTACCAGGCTTGAAGGCCAAGAAAAAGTACGTTCGCACAGGCTGGGGTGGGGCGGAGAACTACGTCCAGCTCTTTGACACCATCGAGGTCCACGGGCAAAAGCTGGAGGCGACCCCCTATTTCCTCATCAACGTGACCGGTGAGGGTGAGGGCTTCTCCATGTGGAGCCCGACCCCCTGCGATGTCCTTGCGACCGACTGGGTAGAAGTCCATGACTAAGACAGCCCTCATCACCGGCGTTTCCAGCGGCATCGGACTGGCACAGGCGGAGATTTTTTTGGAAAATGGCTGGCGTGTCTTCGGGATTGATCTGGCTAGCAAGCCTGATTTGGCAGGCGATTTCCACTTTCTACAGCTGGACCTGACAGGCGATTTATCACCCGTCTTTTCATGGTGCCAGACAGTTGATGTCCTCTGTAACACCGCAGGCATTCTAGACGACTACCGTCCCCACCTCGATATTTCGGAGGACGAATTAGCTCAGATCTTCGCGGTGAATTTTTTCGCAGTGACTAGACTAACTCGCCCCTATCTGCAGCAAATGGTGGACAGACAGTCTGGTATCATTATCAATATGTGCTCCATTGCCTCCAGTCTAGCAGGCGGAGGAGGCTCAGCCTATACCGCCTCCAAGCATGCTTTGGCAGGGTTTACCAAGCAGTTGGCACTGGACTATGCCAAGAACAAGGTCCAGGTCTTCGGCATTGCCCCAGGTGCCGTTCAGACAGGCATGACCCAGAAGGACTTTGAGCCTGGTGGCCTGGCGAACTGGGTGGCAGACCAGACCCCTATCGGACGCTGGAGTCAGCCCAGCGAAATAGCAGAGCTGACCTTCATGCTGGCTACTGGTAAACTCGCTTCCATGCAAGGCCAGATTATCACCATCGACGGTGGCTGGAGTTTGAAGTAGAAAGGAAGATTATGATTCTTGAAACCAATCGTCTCTTGCTCCGCCCTTGGAGTGAACCAGACGCAGCTGACTTATTTTCACAGGCCAATCATCATGAAGTTGGTCCCGCAGCGGGTTGGCCTGTTCATCAGAGCGTGGAAGAAAGTCGAGAAATTATCAAGACAGTCCTTAGCCAACCCGAAACCTATGCCCTTGTTCTCAAAGAAACAGGACAGGTGATTGGCAGTATCGGGCTCATGCTTGGTAAACAAGGTGGTCTTGATTTGCCTGACTCAGAAGCTGAGCTAGGCTACTGGCTTGGACAGGGATTTTGGGGACAGGGTCTGGTGCCAGAAGCTTGTCAAGCTATACTGAACTATGGCTTTAACCAGTTGAATTTAGAGAAAGTCTGGTGTCGTGCTTTTGTAGAAAATAGCAAATCATTACGTGTCCAAGAAAAACTGGGCTTTGTTTACCAATACCTCTTGGAAGATGTGCATTTCCCACTCATTGATGAGGTCCGTAGCGAACGAGTGAATCTGCTGACAAGAGAGGAATGGCAGTCTAGAAAGGATCCCCTATGACCCCGACACAACTCTGGCAAGAATTTCTTGCTATCAATTCCCAAGCAGGTCCTGAGCCAGAGGCCTGGGCCTTTGGGGCGGAAGCTGATCGACTGGCTGACTTGGTAGCTAGAGGCATCAAAACCTCGACCAGCTCTGCCCATGCACTCTACGCAGTAGAGGGAGAAGAAATCCCAACAGCTGGTGGCTATGACATCATTCTGGATGGACAAGGTAAGGCTGTGTGCATTATCCAGACCACCAAGGTCTATGTGACGCCCTTTTCCCAAGTGACGGAAAAGCATGCCTATAAGGAGGGCGAGTTTCGTCAGGGAGGTGACTTGTCTGATATAAAAGAGAAAAGTCTAATCCACTGGCGACAGGTCCATGAAGAGCTTTTCACTATCTGGCTGGCCGAAGCAGGTCTGACCTTCACAGATGACATGCTGGTTGTCTGTGAAGAATTTGAAGTGGTTTATCCTAAAATGTAAGTTTTCCCTTGTTCGTCTCTGTTTTTTTGATATAATAATATAAAAAACAAGGAGAATCCTATGGATAAACAGTGTATCATTGATTTGTTGGATCAACTTTCTCCCATTCTGGCTGGGAAAGAGGAAACAATCGGCAAAGCACTGACGGAGAAATTGCAGTCGGCTCTGCTTGTTACCAAGGAAGATGTGACCAGTAAGGATGGGGTGGCCTTGGCAACCAGTTTGTCAGGATTTGTTCAAGCGGTTTCCAATGCTAGCTTGCCAGGTAGCAATCTTCGTTTTACAGACCAAGAAGGTCCTGTCTGGGAAGAACTAAAAGCCTTGACGGAAAAAGCAGGAGAGGACGGCCGGCGAGGTCTTCACTTAACGATCTAAGGAGCTCAGGCTCCTTTTTGCTTGACTTAAAACTTGGCACACTTCTGCTATTTTCCAAAAACATCAAAATTTGCTATAATAGGAGTATATCATTGAAAAGAGAGAAAACTATGAGCAATAACTATGCAATTATCCTAGCGGCGGGTAAGGGAACTCGCATGAAGTCTGACTTGCCAAAGGTCTTACACAAAGTGGCAGGAATTACCATGTTGGAGCATGTCAAACGGGCTGTAGATGCTATGGAACCAGCTAAAACAGTAACGATTGTCGGTCACAAGGCAGAATTGGTCCAAGCAGTTCTCGAAGGTCAGTCAGAATTCGCCCTTCAATCTGAACAGCTGGGGACAGGCCACGCCGTTATGATGGCTGAACCAGCTCTTGCAGGTTTGGAAGGTCAGACCCTTGTTATCGCAGGGGATACACCGCTGATTACAGGAGAAAGCTTGAAAAACCTCATTAACTTCCATGTCAGCCACAAGAATGTTGCGACTATCTTGACAGCTCAGGCTGATAACCCATTCGGATATGGTCGGATTATTCGCAATGCTGATGGGGAAGTGCAAAAAATTGTTGAGCAAAAAGATGCCAACGATTTTGAAAAACAAGTGAAAGAAATCAATACAGGAACCTACTTGTTTGATAATAAACGTCTTTTTGAAGCGCTTAAAGATATTAATACGGACAATGCCCAAGGTGAGTACTATCTGACAGATGTTATTTCGATTTTCCGTCAGGCAGGCGAGAAGGTTGGTGCTTATGTATTGCGTGATTTTGATGAAAGTTTGGGCGTCAATGATCGCGTCGCTCTTGCGACTGCAGAAGCTGTTATGCGCAAACGAATCAATGAAAAACACATGGTCAATGGTGTGACATTTATCAACCCAGATGCAACCTATATTGATATTGATGTTGAGATTGGTGCAGAAGCTGTTATCGAAGCTAATGTTGTCTTGAAAGGGCAAACTGTGATTGGTGAACGTACTGTTTTAACCAATGGTACTCGTGTACGTGATGCGAAAATTGCAGCAGATGTAGTTATCAGCAACTCAGATATTGAAGAATCTGTTATTGAAGAAGGTGTGACGGTAGGACCATACGCCCATATCCGTCCAGATAGCCTTCTGAAAAAAGATGTTCACGTTGGAAACTTTGTGGAAGTCAAGGCATCAACACTTGGTCAAGGAACGAAGTCTGGTCATTTGACCTACCTAGGAAATGCAACGATTGGCAATAATGTTAACGTTGGTGCTGGTACCATCACGGTCAACTACGACGGTAAAAATAAATTTAAAACAACCGTTGGAGATAATGCCTTTGTTGGCTCTAACTCAACCATCATCGCACCAGTAACTATTGGGGATAACGCCTTGTTGGCTGCAGGTTCTGTCATTACAAAAGACATTCCAGAGGATGCCATCGGTATTGGTCGTGGTCGTCAAGAAAACAAAGAAGGTTATGCGACTCGTTTTCCGTTCCATCCAAGTCAAAAATAGGTAATCATATGAATTTTGAAGAAAAAACCATTGAGCGGACAGAAATTTTTAAAGGGCACATTTTTGATGTAGTAGTAGATGATGTTGCCTTGCCAAATGGTGGAACTGGTAAGCGCGAACTCATTTTCCACAAGGGAGCAGTTTGCGTTTTAGCCGTTACCCCAGAAGGTAAAATGATTTTGGTCAAACAATACCGCAAGGCCATTGAACGTACTATTTATGAAATTCCGGCGGGGAAATTGGAGCTAGGCGAAGAAGATACGCTTGAAGATGCTGCTTTGCGTGAATTAGAAGAAGAAACAGGCTATACTAGTGACAAACTGACCTTGTTGGCAGATTTCTATTCAGCCATCGGTTTCTGTAATGAACGAATTCGCCTTTATTTAGCAGATAACCTTATCAAGGTTGAAAATCCTCGTCCAATGGATGAAGATGAGGTTATCGAATTACATGAGGTAACCTTGGAAGAGGCTTTGAACTTGGTGGCTACTGGCGATATTTGTGATGCAAAGACCATCATGGCTATCCAATATTTACAACTCATGAGAAAGTAGGAAACTAGCAATGGGCAAGCCCTTGTTGACGGATGAAATTTTAGAGAAAGTGAAAAAGAAACAGTATTCCGACCAATCTAGCCAGTTTGGGCACTATCGTCCAAACCAGGATATATCAATGGATGATGCTCTATTCGATCCATATCTAGAAGAAGATTATCAGGGATATGAAGAGGGACAAACGATCCGAATCCCGGTCAAACCTACTGTAGTAAAAAGTCGCCGTATCGAAACCATCAAGCGAGAAGCTTTCCGCAGTAAGGTAAACAAAATCCTTTTTTGGGTCATCATCTTACTGATAATGTTTATCATTGCAGTATTATTTATTTAGGAGAAGAGATGAAATTTGGAATTATCGCAGCCATGCCTCAGGAATTAAAGATTTTGGTCGAGCATCTACAAGATGCAACCGAAATCGATGTCTTGGGTCGAACTTACTATCAGGGACGAATCGGTCAACATGAAGTCGTTCTTGTTCAGTCAGGTATCGGTAAGGTGATGTCAGCTATGTCCGTGGCTGTTTTGGCAGATCGTTTTTCGGTTGATGTCATTGTCAATACAGGTTCGGCAGGAGCTGTTGCCGAAGGTATTGCCATCGGTGATGTGGTTGTAGCGAATCAATTGGCTTACCACGATGTGGATGTGACGGCTTTCGGCTATGCTTACGGGCAAATGGCAGGGCAGGAATTGTATTATCCAGCCGACCAAGTCTTGTTAGAACAGCTAAGAACCGTTTTAGCAGAGCAGGAAATGATTAGTCATGTGGGTCTGATTGTGACAGGTGATAGTTTTATCGCAGGTCAGGAGAGAATCGCTACAATCAAAACTCATTTTCCAGAAGTCCTTGCCGTAGAGATGGAAGGAGCAGCTATCGCTCAAGCAGCTGTCAATACAGGTAAGCCATTCTTGGTTATCCGTGCCATGAGTGACACAGCTCAGGGAGATGCCAATATCACCTTTGATGAATTTATCATTCAAGCAGGAGAACGTTCTGCCCAGACCCTGATTGCCTTTCTGGAGAAAAAATAAGCAGATTTTGACAACAATACATTGAAATAGGATAACAGTAGCAAGAAGTTGTTACTGTTTTTCTTATGCAGTAATTTGAGCCCGATATTATAAGGTTTCAGCCATCTGTCCCCATACAATTTCTGATAAGAGTTATTGAAAAGCTCGTGGAAATACTTTACAATTTTGTTTAAGAAAAATAATTTAGGAGGTTGTTATGGTTCAGCGATTATTGCTTGCAAATGATTTACCTGGTGTGGGCAAGGTTGCCCTAGCCACTAGCATCCCAATTGCAGCAGCCTGTCAGGTAGAAACGATTCTTTTACCAACGGTACTACTTTCTTCTCATACGGGTGGTTTTCCAGATGTTGTCGTTGAAGATATGACTGACTTGAATCGAGCCTATTTTGAACAGTGGAAGAACTTGAATTTGGAGTTGGCAGGCATCTTGTCTGGCTACTGTAGAAATCCTCAGCAACTAAGTCAATTGGCTATGTATGCGAAACAAACAGAGACACCATTGATTGTTGATCCGGTCATGGGGGATGGAGGGAAGTTGTATACAGGTTTCACATCTACCTATGTAGAAGCCATGAAAGAGTTGATCCAGTCGGCAAAGCTCATTCTCCCCAATGTAACAGAGGCAGCTTTTTTGACAGGGAGGGATTATTTGGGAGCTTGCTACGATAGGGCGGCTATTGAGGACTTACTGGAAGCTTTAGCAGAGCAGGTATCCGCAGATATTGTACTGACAGGGATTTCCTTTGATGATAGCCAAATAGGTGTAGCCTATCTTCAGCAGGAAACAGGGGAAATAACTACCTATATGTCTAAAAAATATCCAGCAAATTTCTTTGGAACAGGTGACATTCTATCTACCTTGTTGGCAGTAGCAACCATCCAACAAATCAATCTCCATCAAGCTATCCCTCTAGCTTTAGATTTTATCGACAAGAGTTTAGAGCGTACCCTTGCTTTGGATAGAGACTTGAAATTTGGGATTTCCTTTGAACCTTTTCTAGCAGAATTACAGCAGGCATTTCAAACATTAAAGGAGAAATTATGAAACAGAATCAATTGCGTCAATTAACAGAAATTAGCCTATTTGCAGCCCTTATTTGTGTGGTTGTCTTCTTTATTCGTATTCCTTTTGGGAGTCAATTTGTCCATCTAGGCAATGCTCTGGTGGTAGTAGGAGTATTGATCTTTGGTGCCAAAAAAGGGACGCTGGCAGCCTCACTCGGTCTAGGCATCTTCGATTTACTGTCGGGATATGCTTCCGTTGCTTGGATTACCATTCTAGAATCACTCATTGTCTGTTTTGTCCTCCACCTATTTTATGAGAAATTCCTACAGGCAAACGATAGTCTATCAAATATTATGTTGGTTGGGATAGTTGCAGCCCTCACAAAAATTATCTTGAACCTGTTGAAGTACACATTGACGGGTAGTTTAGTCGGTGGACTAACGCCATCAGCATCATTTTTAGCTGCTTTGGGTAGGATTTTAGGAACCTATGGACTGCAATTACGACCATCATTGCTGTACCTATTCTTTATCAGGTATGTAAAAGGTTATACGGTAGAAAGTAATTGAGAAATTTGAAAATGCAAAAAAGAGGCTGGACATAAGTCCAACCTCGCTTCTTAGAATTCGCGTCAACATCTCATCGTAGTGGTTGATTAGCTTTAACAGTCTTAGGGAGTGAAACAGTTCAGTGAACTATTTCAGCTCAACTACTTGAAATAAGGGCTTGTTGACGAACTCTTTATTGAGCAGTCAATTTCGTTCCCGCTCCTTTAATTATTTATTATAAATAACTGAATTATCAAATCAGGTTAGACTTTTTAAGTAGCTGAGAAAGACTTGGTAATGTGTTTGATAATTCCTAGAAAATCCTCTGTTTCGCCTTGAAAGGTCATTTGAATGTTCATTGAGACCTCGTTTCCCAGGGAAAGCCTTGGTCTGTAAAGAAAATATTAAAGTCATGTACATTCGAAATCGGTATTCAGGTAGAGAATTCTTTCCCACAATCAAAGGTTATCGTCTTAGAGAGAGGATTGAGGACTTGAGATAACCATTAATTGATGGAAGCTTCAATATCACTTGACTTTCGTCCATTGCTTTTTAGTGTGATGATGGCGTTCTATGTCTAGCTAGTATACTATTTTACGTAATCTTTCAGAATCTCAATAGACTCAATTTTTACATCTGTTTTAGGTTTATCGCTATTGTCTGTTTCAACTGAAGCGATTTTATCCACGATGTCCATCCCTTCAATGACTTGACCAAATACGGTATGCTTGCCATCTAAGTTTGGATTGCCTCCGTTTTTATAAGCGTCAATGATTTTACCAGGATAGTTAGAACTAGAGAGTTGGCTAGACATGTCAGTTGTATTTTGATTGATGAAAAACTGACTTCCATTTGTTCCCGCACCAGCATTTGCCATAGAAAGTGAGCCACGAATGTTATAAAGGAAAGCTGAAATCTCGTCTTTAAAACCATTCCCAGCATCGATAGTAGTATCTTTTCCGGCCCAGATAGACTCTCCACCGGTACCATTTCCAAGAGGATCGCCACCTTGAATCATGAAATCCTTAATGACACGATGGAAGATTGTTCCATTATAGTATCCTTCCTTCGCATGAGTCAGAAAGTTTTCCACAGTTAGTGGTGCTTGCTCGGGGAAGAGTTTTATAGTGATGTCGCCTTCGGTTGTCTTTATTTTAACAGCAGCCTCATTTTCACCAATTTCATTGGAAAGTTGGGGGAATGTAGCTTTGGGATTGTTAATGGCATATGCCAAATCTTTGGCATATTGGCTAGAAGCAGTTGTATCAGCTGTCGTAGTCGAGCTTGAACTAGAGCTAGATGCTGTAGAAGATGAGCTATTAGCTGTCGAGTTGTTTGTGCAGGCAGTTAGCAAGATGCTCGAAGCTAGAGCAAGAACTAGTATTTTTTTCATTGAAAATCCTTTCTTGTCTTGTTCAAAATTATGCTCATTCTACCATGAAATATGGATTTTTTCAATTTTTATCTAGTATAAAAAGCGTATCTAAAACAACAATATGATATACTATATTTACAGATGTAAAAGGAGAATAATGATGTTTGAGAACTTGTTTGCCCCAGATGGAAGCCTAGTATGGCATACGGCCCTTTTCTACAGTTTTTCCGCAATCATATTAGCGACGGTTTGTTTCCATATCATTAAAAATTTTATGGAATGGCACCACAACAATCGGGCGCCCAAAGAATCTTGCAAGGCTAAGCTTGTCTCTAAACGAACCCATGTTTTTGGTAACGAAGTAGCACGAACCAATTATTATGTAACGTTTGAATGGGAGGGAAAACGGCAGGAATTTCGCCTTCGTTCAGATGAATATGCCCTTTTAGCAGAGGGAGATGTAGGCACCCTGCATTTTCAGGGGACTCGTTTCCTAGGTTTTGAACGGCTCTAAGAGTCGTTTTTCTTTGGAGAATATCCCTATCTAGTGTATAATGGTGTGAACACATGTTCGTACAACGCAAAAGAGGTATTTAAGATGATTCAATCAATCGGACAAGTTATGTTATATGTGAATGATATTGAGGCTTCAGCTCGATTTTGGAAAGAGAAAATGGGATTTGAACGTGTAGAAAAACAGGTGCAAGGCCCCCAAACTTCTTACATTATTGCACCTAAATCAGATAGTGAGGTACAATTTGTACTTCATGATAAGGCAGAGGTTGCTGAAATGGAGCCAGAATTAAACTTAGGTACACCATCAATCTTAATGACATCAGTAGATGTAGCCAAAACTTACGAAGAACTTGTTGAACGTGGTGTCACAACGAATCCAGTCATGGACCTTGGTTTCATGAAGGTAATTAGCTTTGCAGACAATGATGGAAATTATTACGCAATTCGTGAGGTAAAGTAAATGTCACTCCAGAATCGTGTTGAAGAAATGTATAAAGACCACGAGGTCAAACCCTATATTTCCCCCGATCGTGACTTGGCAGCCTGGCTTTTGGAGGCCAAGCCCGTTCCCAAACGCAATATGGTTCGTCTGGAAGAAGGTATTTTGCCAGGTGATATTATTTTGCTATGGCGGATTAGCCTGGGTTCTTTTGAAACGACGACACCCTACTCAAAATATTTCGAGTATATGTATGGCATCAATGGTCCTGCTCACATGGAGCAGTTGATTGCAGACGGTTATGTCTATGTGGAGTCAGCCTTTGATTCGCTGGACCACATCACCTCCACTGCCAAGAAGAATATCCTCAAGGCAGAAGGCGTGACAGGCTTGTCCAAGATGAAGGCGGCAGACCTCGACACTGCCCTCAAGGACAACTTGACAGAAGAAAAGCTGGCTCCATACTTTACTGTCCGAGGTTATGCCCTGACGGAAAAAGGTAGAGCAGCTCTCGAGAATCACCCAGAAGTACTTGCAAAACACCCAATGAAGAAGATGTATAAATAAAATAGGAAAGATTTTTAAACGGCACCTAAAAGTTAGAATAATTCTAGCTTTTTGGGTGTTTTTATTTGCTAACAAGTCAATTTTTCTTGACAGAAAACGCTATCAATGATATTCTAGTATAAATTATTGAAACGTTTCAAAAGAAAGGGGTAAACCATGGAAGAACAAAAATCAATTACTATGAAAGATGTTGCTCGAGTTGCAGGGGTCAGTGTTGGGACAGTTTCAAGAGTTATCAACAATGAGCCAGGTATTAAGGAAAGTACGCTTGAAAAAGTCAATGCAGCCATTAAGGAATTGAATTACATTCCAGATGTTTATGCACGTGGGATGAAGAAGAACAAAACCGAAACCATCGCCTTGATTATTCCGACAGTTTGGCATCCATTTTTTGGAGAATTTGCCTATCATGTCGAAGTGGAACTGAGTAAGAAAAATTACAAGTTGCTCCTTTGCAATATTTCTGGTCCAAAAAGGGAATTGGATTATCTGACTATGTTGCAACAAAATAAGGTGGACGGCATTATTGCTATCACTTATAGCCCGATTGAAGATTATCTATCGTCCAATATCCCCTTTGTCAGTATCGATCGCACCTATGAAAATAAGGCTATCCCTTGTGTCAGCTCGGACAACCAAGCTGGTGCGGAACTGGCAGCGAATACCTTGATAGCAAAAG
Source organism: Streptococcus suis (assembly GCF_029616525.1). Lineage (GTDB taxonomy): Bacteria > Bacillota > Bacilli > Lactobacillales > Streptococcaceae > Streptococcus > Streptococcus suis_AF. Next base: position 16,734 of record NZ_JANFME010000025.1, read on the forward strand.
GAGGTTGCCATTTTGCCTTTATCGGTGGGCATAATAAAACCATCAACGAAACCAAGAAGCGTAGATTGTATTTTGAAAAGCGAATTTTAGAGGCAGGTTTTCCTTGTCATGTCTTGGACTTGGAAGAGCCATATGATGACTTTGTCGGTCAAGTCGAAGAGTTTCTGATTAACAATCCACAGGTTGACGCTATTTTCACCATCAATGATTTTACGGCCCTAGACACACTTGCTGTTTTGGAAAAACTGGGACGACGGGTTCCAGAAGACGTGCAGGTAATCGGCTATGACGGTATTCAGTTGGCAAGTGAACGTTCTTTAGAACTTTCCACCATTCGTCAACCTTTGGAGTCTATGGCCCAGGAAGCGGTTGCCTGTCTAATTGATATTATTGAGAAAAGAGAGCGCCCCCTACAAGTCACTCTACCGATTTCCTATCTTGAAGGAAAAACTACAAAAAAATTTTTAAAAAAGTAGTTGACAGAAAACGGTTACAATGATAAAATAAAATCATCAATAAACAGTTGGTTTTATTTTTACAAGAAAAATGAAACGTTTCAAAAAGAGGTTCACATCCTCTTTCTAAAATCAATAAATTTGAAACGTTTCAAAAAGGAGTTCTTATGAAAACATCAAAACTGCAACAAGCTGGGCTCGTGGATCGAATCAAGCAACAAAAACTCTTGTTACTGATGTTACTACCAGGCTTGGTCTTGACTTTCATCTTCCGTTACATTCCTATGTACGGAGTACTGATTGCCTTTAAAGACTATAATCCTTTAAAAGGGGTGCTTGGTAGTGAGTGGATTGGGTTTGAAGAGTTTACCAAGTTTCTCTCATCTCCAAATTTCGGCACCTTACTTGCCAACACCTTGAAATTGAGTGTCTACGGTCTACTACTAGGATTTCTCCCACCCATTATTTTGGCTATTATGCTCAACCAGTTATTGAGCGATAAGGCTAAAAAACGGATTCAGTTGGTGCTGTATGCTCCAAACTTTATCTCAGTCGTGGTCATCGTTGGTATGATTTTCCTCTTCTTCTCAGTAGGAGGACCGGTTAACTCAATCCTCAGTCTATTTGGTATTGAAGCCAACTTCCTGACAGACCCAGACTTCTTCAGACCGCTCTATATCCTCAGTGGTATTTGGCAGGGAATGGGTTGGGCGTCAACGCTCTACACGGCTACTTTGGTCAATGTCGATCCGGCCTTGATTGAAGCAGCGAAACTGGATGGTGCCAATATCTTCCAACGTATCTGGCATATTGACTTACCAGCACTAAAACCAGTTATGGTCATTCAGTTTATCTTAGCAGCTGGGGGCATCATGAACGTTGGTTACGAAAAAGCCTTTCTGATGCAGACTTCCCTCAACCTAACCAGTTCTGAAATCATTTCAACCTATGTCTATAAAATCGGTTTGGTGTCAGGGGACTACTCTTATTCAACAGCGGTTGGCTTATTTAACGCACTTATCAATATTATCCTGCTGATTGCAGTCAATAAGATTGTCAAACGCATCAATGATGGACAAGGCTTATAGGAGGTTCGTATGAATACACAAATGTACACAAAATTTGACAAGCGAATGCTGATTGTCAATAAAGTCTTGCTGGCATTTCTTGTTCTCATAACAGTTGTGCCTATGGTCTATATCTTAGTCGCTTCCTTTATGGATCCGCAGGCCTTGGTCAGCAAGGGCATTAGCTTTGATCCAAAGGATTGGACAGTAGAAGGTTACCAACGGGTATTTTCAGATAAATCTATCCTACGTGGATTTTTCAACTCCCTCTTTTATTCCTTCTCTTTTGCCTTTGTGACCGTGGCTATCTCAGTCATGACTGCCTACCCGCTCTCTAAAAAAGATTTGGTTGGAAAAAAATGGATTAATGCCTTCCTAGTTTTCACCATGTTCTTCGGTGGTGGACTTGTTCCGACCTACCTCTTGGTCAAAGATTTGGGAATGTTGAACACCGTCTGGGCCATCATTATCCCTGGTGCAGTCAATGTTTGGAATATCATCTTGGCACGGACCTATTTCCAAGGCTTGCCAGATGAATTAGTAGAAGCAGCGGTAATGGATGGTGCCAATGAATTTCAGATTTTCTGGAAAATCATGATTCCGCTAGCTAAGCCAATCATGTTTGTACTTTTCCTATATGCCTTTGTCGGTCAATGGAATTCTTACTTTGATGCCATGATTTACATCAAGGATCCAGACTTAGAGCCACTCCAACTAGTACTTCGTAAAATCCTCATTCAGAGCGAGCCTGCTAAGGACATGATTGGTGCCCAGGCTGCCATGAATGAAATGAAACGCATCGCAGAAATGATTAAGTATGCGACCATTGTCATCTCAAGCTTGCCACTCATTGTCATGTATCCATTCTTCCAGAAATACTTTGACAAGGGGATTATGGCTGGTTCATTAAAAGGTTAATAAATATCTTTCATTTTCTCTTTTCTTACGTCGTTAACTCACTTTGCCGTACCTCAGTACAGCCTTCAGTTCGTTGCCTAGTAATAAAAGGAAACTGAAAGATAATCTCAAAAATTAATTTACAAATTATAGGAGGTTGTTTCTGATGAAACACAAATTTGGAAAAACAGTTGTTACGCTTCTTGCAAGTACCGTTTTATTGGCTGCTTGTGGTTCAAAAAATACCGCATCAAGCCCTGATTATGAATTAAAGGATGTTCAGTTCCCTTTGGAAAAATCAGTTACGCTTAAGTTTATGACTGCAAGTTCGCCTTTAGCCCCAGCGGATCCGAATAAAAAATTAATTTTCAAGCGATTAGAAGAGGAAACAGGCGTTCATATTGACTGGACAAATTATCAGTCTGACTTTGGTGAAAAACGGAACTTAGACATTGCTTCAGGTGACTTGCCAGATGCCATTCATAATGACGGGGCTTCTGATGTGGAATTGATGAACTGGGCGAAGCAAGGGGTCATCGTACCAGTTGAAGACTTAATTGATGAGCATATGCCAAACCTCAAGAAAATTCTTGATGAAAATCCAGAATACCGTTCTATGATTACAGCTCCAGACGGACATATCTACTCATTCCCATGGATTGAAGAGTTGGGGGAAGGTAAGGAATCAATTCACACCGTTAACGATATTGCTTGGATTAACAAAGAATGGTTGAACAAACTCGGTCTTGAAATGCCGCAAACAACAGATGAATTGATTAAGGTCCTTGAAGCCTTCAAGACCAAAGATCCAAACGGAAACGGCAAGGCGGATGAAATTCCAATGGGCTTCATTAATGGTGGAGGAAATGAAGACTTCAAAATTCTTTTTGGGGCATTTGGTGTTGGTGATAATGATGATCACTTAGTTGTTAGCAATGACGGAACTGTTGACTTCACAGCGGACAATGAAGACTACAAAGAAGGTGTTGAATTTATGCGTACCCTTCAAGAAAAAGGTCTTCTAGATCCGGAAGCCTTTGAACAAGATTGGAATACTTACATTGCCAAAGGTAGTGAAAATCTATATGGTGTTTACTTCACTTGGGATAAAGCTAACATTACAGGTATGAACGATACTTATGACATCTTACCTGTCTTAGCAGGTCCTGACGGAACCAAGCACATCACTCGTACTAACGGCATGGGCTTCCAACGCGACCGCATGGTCATCACATCAGCTAATAAAAACTTGGAATTGACAGCCAAGTGGATTGATGCCCAATACGCTCCGCTCCAATCTGTCCAAAACAACTGGGGTACCTATGGTGATGAAACCCAACAAAATATTTTTGAACTTGACACAGCAACTAACAGCTTGAAGCACTTACCATTGGATGGTACTGCCCCAGGCGAATTGCGTCAGAAGACAGAAGTTGGTGGACCGCTTGCTATTCTTGATGAATACTACGGTACAGTGACCACCATGCCAGATGATGCCAAATGGCGTTTGGACTTGATGCACGCTACTTATCTTGACTATGTAACCAACGATGATATTTACCCTCGCGTTTTCATGGAACAAGAAGATTTGGATAAGATTGCTCAAGTTGAAGCAGATATGAACGACTTCATCTACCGCAAACGTGCAGAATGGATTGTGAACGGCGGTATCGAAGAAGAATGGGATAGCTATTTGAAAGAATTGGAAAGCTATGGTCTTTCTGACTGGTTAGCTATCAAGCAAAAATACTACGATCAGTATAAAGAAAATCAGTAATCAAAAGGAGGCTGCCTGTGAAAACAGTTGAAAAAGCCAATCAATTTATTCAGACAGAAAAAGGAAACGTCAATCCTATTTTCAAACCGCAAGCCCATTTAACACCGGAAACAGGCTGGATGAACGACCCCAATGGATTTATCTACTTCCGTGGAGAATACCATTTGTTCTACCAATTCAACCCTTACGAGAGTGTTTGGGGACCAATGCATTGGGGCCACGCCAAAAGTAAGGACTTGGTCAACTGGGAACATCTTCCAGTTGCCCTAGCTCCTGATAAAGCTTACGATAAAGACGGCTGTTTCTCGGGCTCTGCCATTGTCAAAGATGATGTCCTCTGGCTCATGTACACAGGTCACATCGTCAATGAAGACGGGACAGTTAGCCAAGTTCAGAACATGGCCTTCTCGACTGACGGTATTCACTTTGAAAAAATCGAGCAGAATCCAGTCGCAACAGCAGATGGACTGCCAGAAGAAGTGATCGCCAATGACTTCCGCGATCCGAAGATTTTTGAGAAAGATGATCACTACTACTCTGTTGTCGCAACCAAGCACAAGGATAATGTTGGTTGTATCGTCTTACTCAGCTCTCCCAACCTGACGGATTGGAAATTTGAGTCTATCTTCTTGAAAGGTGAGGCCAACCAAGGCTTTGTCTGGGAATGTCCTGACTACTTTGAAGTGGACGGTCAAGAGTACCTGATTATCTCTCCAATGCGTTACCAAAAAGACGGAAATGACTTTATCAATATCAACTCCAACATCTTTGTGACAGGTCATGTGGACTGGGATAAGAAGGTCTTTGTGGCAGATTCCTTCAAGGAGATCGACCATGGGCATGATTTCTATGCTGCCCAGACTACCGAAGGTCCAGAAGGGGAACGTGTCATGGTAGCCTGGATGCACACCTGGGGACGCAAGTTGGTGACCAATGACCTAGGCCATAAGTGGTACGGTCAGATGACTCTTCCACGCATTCTCAAGAAGACTGAAAACGGATTGCACCAAGTTCTGCCAACAAGTGTCTTGGAAGCCTTCAAGGACATTGAAATCGGTCAAGTTATCCAAGGTCCAAGCAAGCTCTCTCTTAAACTGGACGACAGTCTAGACTTGAAACTGGGTACTGACCAAGACTATCTTCAATTTGGCTATGATAAGGCCAAACAAGAAGTCTATATCGACCGTAGCTCTCTCAAAATCCAGCAAGTTGGTGAGGAGGAATGGTCAACTGTTCGTCGAGCGGTCACGGTTCAAGCGACAGAGCTAGAGGTCTTGGTTGACACCAACTGTTTGGAAATCTTTATTAACGATGGTCAAGAAACCTTGACATCAACCTTCTACGTAGAAGGTCAGGTTATTCTAAACGCCCTATAATATTATTTGCCCTCTTAAATTATTCTTTCACTCCAAGAGAAACCCTGTATTTGCAGGGTTTCAGATTGAAGACAAACATCTCGCTTGATGTTTGTCTTTTTCTGTTTATTGGTCTGATAGTCGGTCTTTTTGCCAGAATAGTGGTTATTTGGACAATATAAAAAGGCTTCCCTGCTCCAATGTCATTAAGTTAACATTCGTCAGTACATCTATACTGTTTACTCTCAAGTATTTTTCTGATGTAATACTTGGGATTTTTGTATTTAGTCAGCACAAAAAAGAGGCTTTCCATCCTTATTTTTTGTATTCATTTATCCGATTTTATGCTATTCTATAAGTGAAATCTACAAGCGTTTGATGACGAACTTCCCTCCTTGCTTGTCTATCAGGTCGAATTGGACAGAGGTAGGATTGGACGTAGATTTCAACTTGCTTGGAAGGTATTTGGTGACGGAAAAATAGACGACAAATATAGCAGGCATCTGAAAAGCTGATTTTATATCTATACTTTGTTCTTCGCTCCCTAATGATGACCTTAGAAGCGGTCATTTTGACGGCATTGTAAAAGGTGAGGCGAGCGAAAATTTCCTGAAGAATTCCTTCCAGCTTTTTAGCGTGAAAACTCACCAGTCCAAGTGCATATTTCAAGTGACGAAAAGTGGTTTCTATGCCCCATCTACGGGTATAGAGGCTTTTTATATAGTCTACAGGTTTATCACAATTGGTCACGAGGGTCTCATACTTATTTGGAGCTATTTGAAACCGAATCATGCGAAAAGAAAGGGGGGAAAACTCTGTTTCAGCTCCCCTTTCCCATTCTTTAGGAAGAAAATCAAAGGTTTGATTGCTGGGAATAAACTTGTATTGATTCTTAGAACCTGTATTCACAGTTCAGCACTTCCATCTAAGGCTAGTTTTTCAGCTACTCATCGTTAGTTTTTTTCAAAATACAGTCAGTATTCCCTCAAAAAACTGCCTTGATTAGCGAAAAACTATCTCTTATATACAAGTACTTCACTTGTGAATACAGGTTCTAAGATTCATACCCCCTATCGGCCACAATGAGTGCTTGTTCGAAAGAGAGAATTCTCCATCATTTCAATCAGAGCCTGCCGTTCATCAACATCTCGTCTCTCTTGAACCTAGGCATCGCAATAGAGCTCACTTTCCAAATCAAATAGTGCATCTAAGTGAAGGAGATTATAGGCTTTTCCACCTAATTTTGAAGGAAAATGAGAGGCTGTGTCCTCAGGAATGACTGGAATATGGATATCTAATCCATCTACAGCCAGAATAGTGAGTTCTGTTTTTGGAAGAATAGCCTGCGTAAAGTTTTTGAAGAGCTTTTTAAAGGCTTGGTGCTTAATTTTAAACCGATTTTGGACAAAAGCTGCCTTTGAAATGGGGAAGTCTTGATTGATAAGTTCTTTTGATAGTGTTTGACCGCCCATGTTTAGTATAGCGGAAACCATTTGTTGGAAGGAACATTTTCTGGAACGGGTAAAGTCTTTATCTGGTTGGACGATATAAGAAGAACTGTCGGATGAGAGTTGTGAGATGAAAGACTCTAGGATTGTTTGAATAGACTGAACCATGGGAAAACTCCTTTTTAATTTTAGACTATTAATTTATTGAAAAATAAAAAGACCCTATCCAATAAAAATTGGAGTAGGATCCTTAACTTAATGATATTGGCGAGACCTCTCTTTTTTAGCAATCAGATTTCTGAAGCACCGAACCTAGACGTATTGGAACATCTGTTGCTCATGATTATTTGGTTTTTCATGCTCTATCTTTGTTTTCGTTGTTACCAAAAGAGATGGTTTCATACTGTTTTTTGGTGGCTTCAATTTATACAGATTGTCTCCCTCTATACTTGGTATATTATGGCTGATTTTTGTTTCGGGTAATATTCTGGGAAAAGTGATGGTATTTTATTACAATAAAATCATATACTATAAACCGAAAAAATTCTCAAACAAAAAAACTAAAGAGCTTGGGGCTAGGACTAGTTTTGTCCCAAACTCTTTTTAGTTTACATAATTACTTATAGATTTTGATTCTATTCTTTGGCGAATTTCTTGTAGATTTTTACCAATATCACCATTAAGCTGTATTAATTGCTTTGAAAGTTCATCAGGATATGTAAACGTTTCTTGATTTAATGTAATAAACGTTGCTTGGGGATTAGTATAGGTCATTTGCAAAAAAGGATATTTAATGATACCTGGTGTATTCATGCCTACACCAAGTTCTAAATAAATGATTGCTTTTTTGCTATTTTCTTCCAAAAATTCGCTATACCTTTTTTGAGCTTTATGCCATCCTTCATCTTCAACAAAACGATTATCTATCCTTAGATTATTCGTCATAGGAGCACCACACCTAGGACAAGTTGGTATAAGATTAGAAGAGATTTTCATTTCCATTTCAGATTCAACCATCTGATAAATCAACTCTTTGTTGTCATAGTTGGTATAATGACAAGGAACCGAACATTGCATTAAACCATAATCCCCTTGTGTATAAAAAAGCCTTTTTTTATCAAATCCCGCTTTTTGTACTTGATGATCGACATTCGTTGATAAAATAAAATAATCCTTATGTTTAACAATGTCTAATAAATCGATATAGGGTTGACCAACTGGTGCTTCATAGCGATTAATAAAAATATGACGACTCCACCATGCCCAATATTCTTCCTTTGTGGCAAAAGGATAAAAGCCACCAGAATACATGTCTTCGATACCATACTTTTCTTTAAAATCAGAAAAATAGTGTTCAAAACGTTCACCATAATAAGTCAGACCTGCAGAGGCTGATAATCCTGCGCCAATACCAATGAGAACAGCATCTGCTTTTTCTAATTTTTTTACGATGTCATTAATTTGCTCCGAGTAATCTTTTGTAGATTTTTTCATCTTCTTCTTTAAAAACATTGAATACCACCTTCATCTTGCTATCTGTCTCTTTTAAATATTCTTGAACAGTTGCTACTGCCAGTTCTGCTGCTCTCTCATGTGGAAAATGAAATTCTCCTGTTGAAATACAGCAAAATGCTAAACTGTTTAAACCATTAGCATCTGCTAATTCTAAACAAGAGCGATAACTACTCATTAAATCTTTTTCATGATGAGATCGTAATCCACCATCAACAATAGGCCCAACTGTATGTAAAACAGATTGACTCGGCAAATTATAAGCAGGGGTTATCTTCGCCTCACCCGTCTTTTCTAAGTGTCCTTGCTCTTTCATCTGCCGATAACATTCCTGCCGTAATTGAACACCTGCAAAAGTATGAATAGCATTATCAATACACTTGTGATTCGGATAAAAACAACCCAAAAGTTGGCTATTAGCAGCATTAACAATGCCATCTACTTTTAAGGTCGTAATATCACCTCTCCATAGGTATAATTGACCAGAACTCGGAGTCAAATCAGTCAATTTTGTGACTGTTTTTTGTGTTAACTCTTCTTGAAGGTAGGCATTTTGAATATCTAAAAACTCAGCCGACACAGTTTCTGGTGGGCGAACGTTAACCAAAGCTCGTAAAAGTACTTTTTGCTGTTCAACTTCATCAGGGATTACTATACCTGCATATTCTGCTTTTTCTGATAAGAGTATCTTTATTAAATACAATCGCCTTTGTTCTTGGTTCATTATTCCCTCCTTAATTAATTGTTAAAGCGAGACTGAGAAAATCTCAATCTCGCTTTTTATTATCAAAGTACTCTGCTTTTATTGATTATTTACGAACGATACTGATACGTTCTTGGATGTGGTTCCCTTTTTCGATTTCGTCTGCAAAAGCAAGAGCGTAATCAGCATAACTAAGGATACTTTCACCCCGTTCATTTAATGTGAATTGATCACCTGCAAGAATATATTGACCTGTACGCTCACCTTCGGCTTGGAAGTCTGCAGCTGGGCTGACAAATGTCCATTTGACATCATTGCGTTTGCGAAGAACATCAAGTGCATCCGTTTGTGCTTTAGCAAGTGCATAGTATTCTTTCGGAAAATCTGGAGTATCTACCAATTGAACGGTTAGCTCTGGATCAACATATAAGCTACCTGCACCACCGACAACTACAAAACGAGCATCTGAATTAGCCATGATATCTGATAAGTGATTAATCACTTCAACATGCAGATGAAGAGTTTCAGGAGCCCAAGTACCAAATGCGCTAACGACAACTTCAAAATCAGCTACATCTTCCTTTGTGATGGCAAATAAGTCTTTTTGAATATATGTTTGCGCTTTTGAAGCGTTTGTTTCTTCACGACTAAAACCTGTAACATCGTATCCACGACCTACAAGCTCTTCGATGATTAAACGAGCAACACGACCATTTGAACTAATTACTGCAACTTTTGACATTATTTTTTCCTCCAAAAATGTTTTTACAGGTTGTAAATGATTTTATTACAACTGATGAATAAAGTATAACAGCTTCCAGATGTAATGTCAACAGTTACAACCCAAAAAGTTGAAATTTTTTTATTACAACAAAACATGGTATAATGAGTATGGAAAAAAATAATAAAAGGAAACAAAATGTCATATTCTACACGATTAGCTACTTCAGTTCATATCCTATTAGCCATCCATCATTTTGAAAACAGCGAGAAGGTAACGTCTACATTTCTTGCTGACAGTATTCAAACGAACCCTGTAATTGTCCGCAATTTATTAGGAAAATTACAAAAATCTGGACTTGTGAAAGTGGAAGCTGGAGTAGGTGGAGCGCATTTAACGAAAAAGCCAGAGGAACTTACTCTCTGGGATATTTTTTTAGCTGTTGAGGATCCTCATAAAACTATTTTGAAACCACATGATGATACCAATCCAAATTGTGAAGTTGGGCGTGTTGTTCATTCTGTTCTTGATCCCCGTCTAAATGAGATTCACACCCAATTTCTACAATCATTAAAGGCAATTAATTTAGCTTCTCTCATCACAGATATGGACGATAAAATAGCACAAAACTAGCCCTAAACTCTTTTTAATCAGGAGTCCAGAATGAAGACAAACATCTCGCTTGATGTTTGTCTTTTTCTGTTTATTGGTCTGATAGTCCGTCTTTTTGCCAGAATAGTGGCTATTTGGACAAAATAAAAAGGCT
>NZ_JANFME010000026.1:0-27355 GCF_029616525.1 Streptococcus suis
ATTTCTTTATCAAAGATGAGAACTTTTCAAATCCCCCTCCCACCCCTAAAAATTCAAAAAGAAATTGTTGCTCTACTTGACAAATTCACGGAATATGTTACAGAATTAACCGCAGAATTAACCGCAGAATTAACCGAACGCCAAAAGCAATACTCTTTTTATCGTGATAAACTCCTCTCTTTTGAAGATGAGGTTTATCAGGTTGAGTGGAAAACTTTGGGGGAGGTTGCTGGTTTTAGGAGAGGGTCATTTCCTCAACCGTATGGGGAGAAAGAATGGTATGGTGGAGAGAACTCTCAGCCTTTTGTTCAAGTGGCAGACATCTCAGAGAATGGTTACTGTCTAAACGCTAGTACTCAGAAACGTATTTCTCAGAAAGCAATTCCAAAGAGTGTTTTTGTTCCTAGAGGGACAGTTCTAGTCACTCTTCAAGGGACGATAGGGAGAGTGGCTATTACTCAATATGATGCTTATGTTGACCGCACTATTGCCATTTTTGATGATTATAAGTGTGATATAGATATTAAATATTTTGCTTATCAATTAAAAAGAAAGTTTGATATTGAAAAAGAGTTTGCAAGAGGTAGTACTCTGAAGACAATAACCAAGCAAGAGTTTTCACAATTTCAGATTCCAATCCCTCCTCTCCCTATCCAACAACGCATCGTCGAGGTCCTTGATAACTTCGATGCAGTTTGTAACGATCTAAATATCGGACTGCCCAAGGAGATTGAGCTACGTCAAAAACAGTATGAATATTTTAGAGAAAAACTCTTGACATTCACCGCCGAAGGCGTGTATCACTGGACAGTGAGCGGGGACCGTCCGACATAATTCGCCTTTTGCAGTGGGTCTTTGGAACCATACGGGTAGAGTTGGGGGCAATAGCTACAGTTCAGCGAGGGGCTTCACCTCGGCCGATTTCAAGTTATTTAACTGAAGACGAGGATGCTATTCCGTGGATAAAGATTGGAGATACGCTATTAAACTCTAAATATATAACCTCAACGGAACAGAAGATTAGTCAAGCAGGAGCTAAGAAGTCTAGACTATTGAAAAAAGGAGATTTTATACTGTCGAACTCAATGAGTTATGGACGTCCATATATTTTGCAAATAGATGGAGCGATACACGATGGTTGGGCCTCAATTAGTGATTTTGAAGAGACTATCAATCCTGACTTTCTTTATCAATACTTGTCATCGCAACGCGTTCAATCCTATTGGGATAGTAAAATCAATAGTGGATCGGTCAGTAATTTGAATTCCGGTATTATCAAATCCTTGGAGATTAACTTACCCTCTCTCTCAACTCAAAAATGTATTGTTGCCATCCTCGACAAGTTCGATGAGTTAACAAATTCGATTTCTCAAGGTTTGCCAAAGGAAATTGAGTTGCGTCAGAAGCAGTATGAGTATTTTAGAGATAAATTATTGACATTTTAAATTAGAGAAATAGTATGGGAAAAAGATTAGAAGAAATTGCAGAGGAATTGAGACAATCTCCTAAAACAGTCCAGTTGATATATGCTTTTAATGGGACGGGAAAAACTCGGTTATCAAAAGCATTTAAAAATATAGTTCAAGGTGATGATAGTCCTACAAGAGATAAAATTATTTATTATAGTGCTTTTACCGAAGACTTATTTTACTGGGACAATGATTTAGAAAATAACAAAGATTATAAATTAAAGGTACAACCGAACTCATTCTTGACTTGGATTATAGAAGAGCAAGGTCAGGATCAAAATATTATTAAAAATTTTCAGCATCACACAGATGATAAATTAAACCCTAGTTTTGATTTGGTGAATAATCAAGTTATTTTTACATTTCAAAGGGGAAATGAAGAGATACGTGAGCAAGTCAAACTTTCTAAAGGTGAGGAAAGCAACTTTATTTGGTCTATCTTTTACACATTACTAGAGTTGGTTATTAGTGAGAGAAAAATTGCTGAAGCGGAAGAGCGAAGCACTAGAGATTTTGATAATCTTGAATACATTTTTATAGACGACCCAGTCTCCTCGTTAGATGAAAATCATTTAATAGAAGTAGCATCGAATCTTGCAGGATTAATAAAAGAGAGCAATGATGAAAGGTTAGGTCTGAAATTTATTATTACAACTCATAACCCGCTGTTTTATAATGTCCTACATAATGAATTTGGAAATGCGAGTAAGTACAGATTGGAAAAGTTAGAAGATGGTACATACCAACTGCACACTCAGCGTAAGGACTCTCCTTTTGCCTACCATTTATTTCTTTGTGAACAAATTTCTAAAGCGATTGCTGAGGATAGTATTCAAAAATTTCATTTCAATTTTCTTCGCAACTTATATGAAAAAACTTCAACATTTCTGGGATATAAAGACTGGAAGGAGTTATTTCCAGAAGAAGCTGCTGATGATGTGCGACAAGCCTATAAGAAGCGTATTTTAGACTTTTCTAGTCACTCTAAGCACTCAGCGGAAGAAACGACAGAATTAAATTCTACCCACAAGCAAATGTTGATATACTTATTTCATGATTTTATTGATCGATATCATTTCTATAAAGAGGAGTAACTATGTCCGAATTCATTCAAACAGACCCGATTATCGAATCCAACAACTTCATCGTTTTGGACAAGTATGTGAAGTCAGTGCAGCCAGGTCATTACCAGACAGAAGCTGATTTGGAGAAGGAGCTGATTGCGGATTTGCAGCAGCAAGGTTATGAGTATCTAAACTATCTGACCACTCCTGAAGCGTTGCTGGGAAATCTTCGGACGCAGATGGAAACGCTCAATCGTGTCAGCTTTACAAATTCAGAGTGGCAACGGTTTTTGGATGAGTATTTGAATAAACCAAGCGAGAGCTTGATTGATCGGACGCGTAAGCTTCATGATGATCATGTCTATGACTTTATTTTTGATGACGGGCATATTCAAAATATCTACCTGTGGGATAAGAAGAACATCAGTCGAAATAAATTGCAGGTCATTAACCAGATGAAGCAGACGGGAACGAGTGCCAATCGGTACGATGTGACCCTTTTGGTCAATGGTTTGCCCTTGGTTCAGATTGAGTTGAAAAAACGCGGGGTTGCCATTCGGGAGGCTTTTAACCAAGTTCATCGCTACAGCAAGGAAAGTTTTAACGAAGAAAATTCCCTCTTCAAGTACCTGCAACTCTTTATTATTTCAAATGGAACGGACACCCGCTACTTTGCCAATACGACCAAGCGGAACAAGAATTCCTTTGATTTCACTATGAATTGGGCCTTGAAGAATAATAATCCGATCAAGGATCTGAAGGACTTCACGGTAACTTTCTTGAGTAAGCAGACCTTGTTAAATGTCATGATAAACTATTCCGTTTTTGATACCAGTGATACCTTACTAATCATGCGTCCCTATCAGATTGCGGCGACTGAGAGGATCATCTGGAAAATTCGCTCTGCTATTGCTTCAAAAATCAAGAGTGGGCCAGAAACAGGTGGCTATATCTGGCATACGACAGGTTCTGGAAAGACCTTGACTAGTTTTAAGGCGGCACGCTTGGCGACAGAGATGGACGAAGTGGACAAGGTCTTTTTCGTGGTGGACCGCAAGGACTTGGATTATCAGACCATGAAGGAGTATCAGAGGTTCTCTCCAGATTCGGTCAATGGCTCTAACAGTACTGCAGGGCTCAAGCGAAATATTGAAAAAGATGACAATAAAATTGTGGTGACTACCATTCAAAAGCTCAATCATTTCATGACAAGTGAGCAGGAGCATGACATCTATGACAAGCAAGTGGTTTTCATCTTTGATGAGTGCCATCGCTCGCAGTTTGGTGAGGCTCAAAAACGCCTGAAGAAAAAATTTAAGAAGTATTGTCAATTCGGATTTACAGGAACACCGATTAAGGTGGAGAATGCTCTAGGTGCAGAAACTACTGCCTCCGTCTTTGGAAAAGAGCTCCATTCCTACGTGATTACGGATGCCATACGGGACCAGAAGGTCTTGAAATTCATGGTGGATTACAATGATGTCCGTCCACAATTCAAATCCTATGAAACAGAGCAGGACTTGGAAAAGTTGAGTGCTGCTGAGACCAAGAAAGCTCTTTTGCACCCAACTCGAATTTCAGAGATTTCTAGCTATATCTTGGAGCATTTCAATCAAAAAACACACCGACAATCTGGAAAAGGCTTTAATGCTATGTTTGCTGTTTCGAGTGTTGAAGCTGCCAAAGCCTATTACCAGGAATTGCAGGAGCAGCAAGTCGGACGAGAGAAGCCACTAAAAATTGCGACAATCTTCTCTTTTGCAGCTAATGAGGCCCAGGCTGCGATTGGAGAAATTGATGATGAGAATTTTACACCGAACGACCTCCCCGACCTCAGTAGTAAAGAGTTTTTAAGTCGTTGCGTGCATGATTACAATCAACTGTTTCAGACTAACTACACCATCAACGGCAATGATTTCCAGAATTATTACCGTGACTTAGCCAAGCGAGTGAAGACGGGTGAGGTCGATTTATTGATTGTAGTGGGAATGTTCTTGACAGGTTTTGATGCTCCTACTTTGAATACCTTGTTTGTGGATAAAAACCTGCGTTATCATGGACTAATTCAAGCCTTTTCACGAACCAATCGGATTTATGATGCGACCAAGTCCTTTGGTAATATTGTGACTTTCCGAGATTTGGAGAAAGCGACGACGGATGCCATTAAACTATTTGGAAAAACAGAAACCGCAGAAGTCTTGTTGGAACGGTCCTACACAGACTACTTGGAGGGTTACGACGATGCTGGTGAGCAGAAAGCCGGCTATTTGGCTGTTGCCCAGGAGCTCCTAGAGCGTTTTCCAGATCCAAGTGAGATTGTTAAAGAAAGTGATAAGAAGGCCTTTGTAGACTTATTCGGGAAGTTTTTGAAGCTGGATAATATTCTCCAGAACTACGATGACTTTGTGCGTTTACAAGCTGTTCAGATGCTTGATTTTGAAAATCCTGAGGAAGTGGTTGCTTTTCAAGCCAAATACCAGATAGATATTGAAACGATGGAAGAACTGGCTCAGCTTCCTATACCGACAGTTCGGGAAATTCAGGATTATCGCTCTACTTATAACGACATCAGGGATTGGTATACCCGTGAACGCCAAAACCAGCAAAACAGCAAATCGAAGGTAGATTGGGACTCAGTAGTCTTTGAGGTCGAGTTGCTGAAATCACAAGAAATCAATCTAGACTACATCTTGGAATTGATTTTTGAAACCAATAAAACAGTATCGGATAAGGATACTTTGGTAGAAGAAATCACACGTACCATTCGTGCCAGTCTTGGTAATCGAGCCAAGGAAGACTTGATTGTGAAGTTTATTCGTCGAAGTGATTTGGATAGTTTTGTGGATAAGTCGGACATTATCGAAAAATTCTTCCTCTTTGCTCGGGAGGAACAGAAAAAAGAAGTTGCCGAGCTTATTCAGCAAGAAGGCTTGAATGAAGAGAGTGCCAAGCGGTATATTCAACTTTCTTTGAGGAGGGAATATGCCAGCGAAAATGGGAATGCCCTCAATGAAACCTTGCCGAAGATGAGCCCCCTAAATCCTCAGTATCATACGAAGAAGCAGACTGTTTTCCAAAAAATTAGTGCCTTGGTTGAAAAATTTAAGGGGATTGGTGGGAATATCAGCTAAAAAACCGGACAAGCGTTCGGTTTTTTGGTTTATCTTGCCAATTTTCTGTCAATTTAGGTGGGTTTTGTGGTAGAATAGAAAAAATAGATTTTTTATGAGGGATACCATGACATTAGTATATCAATCAACACGCGATGCTAAAAATACTGTATCGGCTAGTCAGGCGATTTTGCAGGGTTTGGCGACAGATGGTGGTTTGTTTACACCGATTTCCATTCCAACAGTTGACTTGGATTTTTCTGTTTTGAAAGACGCTTCTTATCAAGAAGTTGCCAAGTTGATTTTGTCGGCTTTCTTGGATGATTTTACGGCAGATGAACTAGACTACTGTATCAATAACGCCTACGACAGCAAGTTTGACACGCCAGCTATTGCCCCAGTGGTTAAGCTAAAAGGTCAATACAACCTAGAGCTCTTCCGAGGTTCAACCATTGCCTTCAAGGATATGGCTTTATCTATCCTACCTTACTTGATGACAACTGCGGCGAAAAAACATGGTTTGGAAAATGAGATTGTCATCTTGACAGCGACTTCAGGCGATACAGGCAAGGCGGCTATGGCTGGCTTTGCGGATGTCCCAGGCACGAAAATCATTGTCTTCTACCCACGCGATGGGGTGTCTAAGGTCCAAGAATTGCAGATGACCACGCAGACAGGGGCTAATACCCACGTGGTAGCCATTGACGGAAACTTTGACGATGCCCAGACAAATGTCAAGCACATGTTCAACGATGAGGCCCTCCGCGCCAAATTGGCGGCCAAGAAACTCCAGTTTTCATCTGCTAACTCCATGAACATCGGCCGCTTGGTGCCACAGATTGTGTACTATGTCTATGCCTATGCCCAGCTGGTTAAAACTGGCGAGATTGCGGCGGGCGACAAGGTCAACTTCACCGTTCCAACAGGAAACTTTGGAAATATCTTGGCGGCTTATTACGCCAAACAAATCGGTCTGCCAGTTGGCAAGCTCATCTGTGCGTCAAACGACAACAATGTCTTGACCGACTTCTTCTCGACAGGCGTTTACGACAAGAACCGTACCTTCCGCGTGACCACTAGTCCGTCCATGGATATCTTGGTGTCTTCTAACTTGGAGCGCTTGATTTTCCATCTCTTTGGCAATGACGCTGCAAAAACAGCTGAGCTGATGGAAGCCTTGAACACAGCTGGTCAGTATGACATCCAAGGGGCTGACGCGGAAATCCTCTCTCTCTTTGCTGCCGCCTTTGCGACAGAAGAAGAAACCGCTGCGGAAATCAAGCGTGTCTATGACGAGTCAGACTACATTGAAGATCCACATACGGCTGTTGCTTCAGCTGTCTATAAACAGTATGTGGAGCAAACAGGGGATCAGACTCCGACAGTGGTTGCATCAACTGCTAGTCCTTACAAGTTCCCTGTGGTTGCGGTTGAGGCTGTGACAGGCCAGTCAGGCTTGACCGACTTTGAAGCCCTTGCCAAACTGCATGAAATTTCAGGTGTAGCCCTGCCGCCAGCTGTGGACGGCTTGGAAACGGCACCTGTCCGCCACAATACCGTCGTTGCAGCTGCCGATATGCAGGCTGAAGTAGAGCGCTATTTGGGTGTGTAATAAAAAATGACTTATGACAAACTGCTTAAAACAGGCAGTTTGTTTTCTTTTTTAATACAAATTAAAATTTACAGATAATTCAAAGAATGATATACTATATAGGAATACTTGTTGATGAGGTGACGTATGGCACAAGAACAGGAGAAAATCTCCAGAGAAAAGAAAAAAGCCCTCTTGAAGCGACTCAAAGAACGCATCAAACCCAAGATGAAGCTGGTTTATTTGGCAGCCTTTCTATCCTGGGTGCAATTTTTGATGCGGATTATTTCCTTCTACCTGATTGCTAAGGGTTTTGTGACCTACTATGAGGGCGGACAGGTTGATCTGGGACGCTTTGTCCTCATCTTGCTGGGGCTCAATGCCTTTGGCTATGGTGTGGCTCTGATTGCCAAGCGTTTGCAGGGATTGGGTTCCCAGTTTGCTCGGGATTCGCTCAAGCAGTCCTTCTTTGAGGCTCTCTTGGCTAAGGACGGTCAGTTTGAGTCAAAAGCGACAGCAGCGGATGTCTTTAACATCGCTTCACAGGGAATTGATAGCCTGGATACCTACTATTCCTACTACATGGCATCTTCCTTGCGGACCCAGTTTAACTGTGCGACAGTTCTCTTGCTGGTCTTTCTGATTTTCCCGCTGGGGGCAGTCATTTTCATCTTGGCCTTGCCCCTAATTCCCATTTCCATTATCGCTATGCAGAAGCGGTCCAAGCGGATCATGAATCGCTACTGGGGCTCCTACATGGATGTGGGCAATCTTTTCCTGGACGACCTCAAGGGGCTTAATACCCTTTATTCCTATCAGGCGGATGAGACTTATGAGAAGACCTTCAATGAGCAGGCCGAGGACTTCCGCGATGCGACCATGGAGCTACTCAGTTTTCAGCTGCAAGCGGTGGGCTACATGGATGCGGTCATGTATCTAGGAATTGGCTTGTCTGGTTTTGTGGCGGTCAATAGCCTAGCGGCAGGCAATCTCTCCCTCTTTAGTATGCTTTTCTTTGTCCTCATTGCGACGGAGTTTTTTGCACCCATACGGGAGCAGGGCTACGGTATGCACTTGGTGATGATGAATACTAAGATGGCGGATCGCATTTTTGGTTTCTTGGACAGTATGACAGCGGAGCAGGAAATCGATGCTGTCCATGTGCCTGCTTTTGACAGTCTAAAACTAGAAGATTTGGCCTTTGCCTACGGAGAAAAGCCAGTCCTAGAAGATATTTCTATGACCATGACGGCTGGCAAGGTCTATGCTTTGGCGGGTGAGTCAGGTCAAGGGAAAACGACCTTGGCCCAGCTGCTCTTGGGACGCTTGCGGGCGGATAAGGGGTCTATTTACTTGGGTGAGCAGGAGATTTCGACTGTCAGCCAGTTGTCTCTGAATGAGCAGGTCCTCTATGTATCTGGTCAGTCAACCCTACTCAACCAGTCTATCTATGATAACTTGCGGATGGCGGTTGATTGGTCTAAGGAGGACATCTTGGCCTGGGCAGATCAGCACGTGGTCTTGCAGTTTGTCAAGAATCTGCCAGATGGTTTGGACACGATTGTGGGCGATGACGGTGCTTTCTTGTCGCCTGGTCAACGCCAGCAGGTTATCTGTGCCCGTGCGGTCTTGGCCAAACGCTCGCTCTATATCTTTGACGAGGTGACGTCCAGCGTCGATCAGGACAATGAAGGTTTGATTTACGACCTCATTAACCTGGTGGCCAAGGATGCAATTGTTATTATTATTACACATAAGATGAAACAAGTGGAGCAGGCAGATGATATTCTCTTCTTGTCTGCGGAGGGAGCTGTGACAGGCAACCATGCTACGCTTTATCAGACTAGCTTGGCCTATGGTCAGCTGGTTGATCAACAAAGAGAATTGGAGGAAGCCGTTTATGGATAAGAAAGAAATGCCAACAAGGGTGCTGATTCCGAGACTCTTGCAGTCCATGAAGCACCTCTTGCCACGGATTGCGGTGGCGGTTTGCTTTGCGGTCTTGGGACAGGTGGTGACCATTGCTATTCCAGTTATGCTGGTCTATCTGGCTTTTGATGCCTTTACTGGCAATCCTGCTCCGCTATGGACCTTGGGGATCCTCATTCTCCTAGCTCTTTTACGTGGGGGCTTCCGCTATGGTGAGCATTACTTTGGTCATTATGTGGCCTTTCATACGCTGGCGGCCTATCGTCGTTTGATTTTTGCAAAACTGCGGGCCTTGGCTCCTGGGAAATTGGATCGACAGGACAGCGGTAGCCTGCTTAAGATGATTGGGGAGGACATTGAAGCCTTGGAGGTTTTCTTTGCCCATACCATTGCCCCGATTTGTACAGGGATTTTAGTGGCTCTTGGTTTGACGGTCTATTTTGGTCTATCTAGCTGGGGTTTGGCTTTGCTGGCTCTGGTGACCTATGCTCTTTTGGCTATTGCTATTCCAAATCAGTTTGCCAAGCAGCTGCAGCCCTTGCTCAAGGAGCAAAATGCCAGTCGCAAGGACTATGTTTCCTACTTTATTGAAAGTCTCAAGAGCATGAAGGACCTCATGCAGTTCCAGCAGACAGATGAACGCTTTGCCAATTTGACGAACAAAAGCCAAGAGGTCAATGGTCAGGAGAGAAAGGTCGCCCAGACCAACTTTATGCAGTATGCTGTTTCCTTCCTGGTCGTGGGGCTGTCCATTATGGGATTTGCCTGGCTGACCTTTGACTTGGTAGGTAGTCAGAGTTTGGACTTAGCAACAGGAGTAGCCCTGCTGGTTTCTTTCACTAGCTCCTTTGCTCCCTTCTTGGAGCTCAGCCGTCTGCCTCTTGGTTTCAAGCGAGCCATGAATGCTGGTCGCAATATCTATGCTCTTTTGGATGAAAAAGAAGCAGAGCGAACAGGTGAGCTTGTTGAGGTCAGAGTGACGGACATTGCTATCGAACAACTGGACTTCGACTATGATGACCGAGAAACAGGGCTCTATCGGAACCTGTCTGTCCAGTTTGAACAGGGGGGGATTATTGGTTTGGTCGGTGAGTCCGGTGCAGGAAAATCCACCTTGATGAAATTGATCATGCGGTGGTATGATTGGAAGCAGGGGCAAATCCGCCTGTCTGGCTTGGATAGTCGGCAGGTAGATAAGGCACATTTGCAGGGCTCCTTTGCCTATGTACCACAGGTGCCACAAATCTTCCGCCAGACCATTCGGGAAAATCTTGTCTTGGGTCGGACAGATGTGTCGGATGAAACCATCATGGACTTGGCAGAAAAATGCCACATGAAAGAACGGATTTTGGCAGCACCGCAGGGCTTGGATACGCTTGTGGAAGCCAGTGACTTTTCAGCAGGAGAAGGGCAACGCTTGGAACTCATGCGGGCCTTGCTCAAAAACGCTGACTGCTATATCTTTGATGAGCCAACTAGTAACCTAGACTCGCTCAATGAAGCCCGCTTTATCCAACTGGTTAAGGAACACTGTCAGGGCATGGTCTTCTTGATTTCTCATAGAAGCTCGACCATGGCCTGTGCGGATACCATTTTCCGCTTGGAAGACGGACAATTAGTAAAGGAAAAATAAATGAAGAAATTACAAGTAAAAGATCTGATGGTAACAGGGGCTTTTGCTGCCCTCTACTTTGTTTGTGTTGGTCTAGGAACCTTGTTGAGCTTGGTTTTTGATCGTTCGGGTAATATGATGTATGCACCTGCTGGAACAGCCCTTTTGGCAGGACCTGTTTATATGTTATTGGTAGCTAAGGTTGGTAAATTTGGCTCCATCAGTTTGGTGGGTGCGGTCATGGCCTGCTTCTTTTTCCTGTCAGGCTATATGACAGCGGCCTTTCTGCCTAGCTTGACCTTTGGTTTTTTGGCAGAAATGGTAGCGAAGTCAGGTCGCTATAAACAAAAATGGACCAATCTTCTTAGCTATATCATTTTCTCTTTTGGAAACTTGGGACCTATTATTCTTATGTGGTTCATGCGAGATGCCTATGAGGCCAATCTTTTGGCACGTGGAAAATCAGCAGAATACATCGCTCGTGTCATGCTTGATTTCACTCCAGAGAATGTGCTATGGTTGTCAACGACCATTATCTTAACAGCTCTTATCAGTGGTTTGTTTGGTCAATACATGCTTCAGCGCTATTTTAAACAATCAGGTTATCTTTCATGAAATTAGATGCTCGTACAAAAATTATTCTCGTCATCTTCACTAGTTTTGCCTATGGGATGCGTCTCACAATATTAGAAAATGCAGTGCTGGTCTTAGGCCTTAGCCTGCTTTTCTGGTTTTCTGGAAAGCGGAAAATGGCTATAATGAGTCCTATGGCCTATTCTATTTTTTGTCTGTTGTCCTATATTACATTTTTACCAGCATGGCTGACGCATTTGTTGCTTGTATTGACCTATACATGGCCTCCGCTTTTGGCAGGGCATCTATTACTGATGACGACAAGTGGTTACGAACTCATTCATGGCTTGCGGAAATGGCACCTGCCAGAGGTATTTCTTTTGACGTTGGGAGTAATGTTTCGTTTCCTACCTGCCATTAAACAGGATGCTCGTACGATTTGTGCCTCTTTGAAGGTTAGAGGAATTTTTTTACGGAAGAGAGATGTGGTTTGTAAGCCACTCCAGTACATGGAGTTTTTCTTGGTTCCCTTGATGATGTCTCTCTTGCGAACAGCTCAGGAATTGACAGTAGCCAGTCTGACAAAAGGTTTGGCTGTATCTACGAAATCACCTGCATATATTCGGTCGTCTTGGACCGTGCTAGATTGGAGTCTTTGTTTATGTTGTCTTGTTTTTCTGATTCTCGTCCGGCTGTGACGGTAAAAAATGTAGCATTAACTTATTCAGGAGCAGATAAACCAGCCTTGCAGATAGAGGATTTGACCATTCCAAAAGGCCAGTGTGTTGTTTTATGTGGGGAGAGTGGCTCTGGGAAGTCTAGTTTTCTCAAGGTATTAAATGGTTTGACGCCAGAATATTATCCTGCTCAGCTTTCGGGACAAATTTTCTTAGGGGACTTGGATTTACAAAAATCTAGTCTGGAAGAAATATCTCGGCACATTGCTTCAGTCTTTCAGCATCCGTCTACTCAATTTTTTCATAGTCAGGTCTTGCAGGAATTGGTTTTCCCTTGTGAAAATCAGGGTTTGTCAAGAGAAGAAATCGAGAATCGCCTGGCTTGGGTTATGGAATTATTTGGTTTGGCTTCTCTTAGCCAGCGAACGATTTCCAGTCTATCAGGCGGTCAGCAACAACGTCTAGCCTTGGCCGTTACAGCTATGCAAGGGACAGATGTCTTGGTTTTAGATGAGCCGACTGCCAACCTAGATCAGGAAGGGATTGCGATTGTAGAGGACATCTTGAAAACTTTAAAAAGCCAAGGCAAGACCATTATTATTGCCGAGCATAGACTGTCTTATCTCAGTCAATTGGCAGATCGCTATTTATATTTTCAAGATGGGCAAGTGGTGACGGATTATCTAGCAGATGAGTTTTTAAGTCGGACAGAAGAATGCCGTCAGGATATGGGACTGCGTTGTTATGACTCGGAGCCGTATGGGCGGGCAATAGCGGAGCTGGCGGACCAGTTTGTTAATGATAAAGAGGGTTTACTTGTTGAAAATTTATCGGTAAGTCAGAAAGAGAATACTCTCTACGAGATTGAAAAACTCTGCTTGGCACCAGGACAGGTGGTGGGTCTGGTTGGAGCGAATGGTTCTGGAAAAACAAGCCTTGCTCGTTATCTGGTCGGTTTAGCGGAAGATAAGAAGAGTAGGATTTCTTGGCAAGGTCAAACCTTATCTAGTCGCCAGAGATTGGAAAAAACAGCCTTTGTTATGCAGGATGTTCGACTCCAACTATTTGCGGAAAGTGTTGAGCGAGAACTTACTCTTGGAAGGAAAAATAGAGCTGTCGCTGAACATTTTGTAGCTCGTTTTGGTCTATCGGATTTGTTGGAGAGACATCCGGTCAGTTTATCGGGCGGTGAACAACAGCGCGTGATGATAGTGGCTAGCTTACTGGCAGATAAGGAAATTTTCATTTTTGATGAACCGACGAGCGGCTTGGATTTGAGACGAATGCAACAAGTTGCTTCCGCTTTAGTAGACTTAAAAATGAAGAATAAGTTGGTTTTGTTAATTTCTCACGATGAAGAACTATTGAATCTGGTTTGTGATAAAATAGTAGATATTAAACAGTTGAAATAGAGATTATGAACAAACAAACCTATAAAGAAATTTTAACCATTGCCTTTCCAGCCATGGGGGAAAACCTTCTCCAGATGTTAATGGGGGTAGTAGACTCTTATCTAGTAGCCAGTATTGGCATCGTAGCTTTATCTGGAGTTTCCCTTGCTAATAATATTTTAGCCGTCTATCAGGCGGTTTTTATTGCCCTAGCAGCAGCGGTGTCTTCTCGTTTGGCTCAGGCTTTGGGTGAAGGGGTTTCAGAAGGCATTGGAGGAATTGCTAGTGAAAGTGTCAAGTTTACAGTTTTTATCGGTCTCCTTTTAGGAATTTTTTCAGTTCTGGCAGGTCCAATAGTACTTACTAGCTTGGGGGCAGAATCAGAAGTGGTACAGGCTGGAGGTCTTTATTTGATATTGGTCGGTGGGGGAGCACCTTTTTTGGGACTCATGACAAGTTTGAGTGCAATCTTACGAACCTTGGGGGAACCACGTTTTCCTATGTATATCAGCCTGCTCTCGAACGTTCTAAATGCACTATTTTCAGCATTTGCAGTCTTTGTGCTTCATGCAGGTGTAGCTGGAGTTGCGATTGGCACGGTCTTATCGCGGTTGATTGGTTGTAGCCTGCTTTGGTCTCGCTTACCAATTTCTTTAAAACCATGGACCTGGTCCTTTGATAAAGAACTGCTTAGACTTGCTCTGCCAGCAACCGGTGAACGGTTGATGATGCGGGTGGGAGATGTGGTAGTCGTGGCGTTGATTACCAGCTTAGGGACAGCGACGGTAGCTGGAAATGCGATTGGAGAAACCCTGACGCAGTTTAACTATATGCCGGCTTTAGGGATTGCTACCGCTACAATCATCCTTACAGCAAAACACAGACAGGATAAAGCTATAGTCCGACATATTTTTCAAACAAGCTTTGGCCTTTCTTTGCTGTTTATGTTTTTGGTGGCTGGGGTGACTTATTTTGCGTGGTCTTTCCTAATCGGTCTTTATACTAAGGATATTCATGCAGTACAAGCTAGTCAAACAGTATTATTTTATGCCATGTTGGGAGTTCCCTTTACAGCTGGCACTCTTATTATGACAGCTCTTTGGCAAGGTTTAGGAAATGCTAGATTACCCTTTTATGCCACAACTATCGGTATGTGGCTAGTGCGGATTGGCATAGCTTATTTACTTGTAATATTTTTTAAAATCGGTTTGTCAGCCATTTGGATTGCAACGATTTTAGATAATGCCTTCCGGGCAGGAGTGCTATTTTTTCAGTATAGGTATTCAAAACAAGAATCAATTTAAGATAAGGCTAAGAAAATTTTCAGTTTCTTTTAAGTTTGTAGCTATATACTATATTCAAGCTAGAAATAGCGAATTTCTTTTTCATATAATCTCCAGAGAACAGTCGACCGCGGTCGGCTGTTTTCGTGTTAAGTTTTAAGAAAATAAGTATGAGAAATTACTTTAGAAAAATCTAAGAAATCTTTCAGTTTCTTTTAAGTTAGTAGCTATATACTATATTCAAGCTAGAAATAGCGAACAACTTTCTTTTTCATATAATCTCCTAGAGAACAGTCGACTGCGGTCGGCTGTTTTCGTGTGTTCTATTCTTATGTAAAAATGGTATAATAGTAGTGATTGTATAAGGAGAAAAGTATGTCGGTAGTAGGAAAAGCAAATGGAAAAATCATTTTGATGGGAGAGCATGCGGTGGTCTATGGGCAACCAGCAATTGCTATGCCTTTTTCTGCTGTTGAAATTATTGCTCAGGTAACTGCTCAAGGGGAAGCGCTGACTGTTGCTTGTGACTTCTATAAAGGCTTGGTGCACAAGATGCCAAAAATCTGGGAAAGCCTCAAGCATGCCATCCGTTTCTCGCTCTATCGTATCGGAGCACCGACAGACCCAGCTATCCATATCGAGATTAGTTCCACCATTCCTGCCGAGCGCGGTATGGGCTCCAGTGCAGCCGTGGCAGTTGCAGTAGCACGCGCCCTCTTTGCCTACTATAAAAAAGAACTGACCAACAGCGAACTCTGGGACATCGTCCAGTCTTCAGAAAAAATTGCCCACGGCAATCCATCAGGCATAGATGCGGCGACCACCAGCGGAAAGTCCCCCGTCTTCTTTATCAAGCACCAGCCCATCGAACCTTTTGAGCTGAAACTCCATGCCTATTTGGTAGTGGCTGACACAGGTGTGACGGGAAACACCTTAGAAGCCATTTCAGACGTGGCTGATTTGTTGGAGAAAAAGCCAGAGGCTATCAAGCTAGTAGAAGAACTGGGGAACTTGACCCGACAGGCCAAGGAAGATTTAGCCACAGACCAGGCAGAGCTTCTAGGCAGCAGAATGAACCAAGCCCATGCCCTCCTGCAAAAATTAGGCGTGTCTGATCCTAGCCTGGATAAGCTAGTCAGCTTTGCCCAAGAAAATGGAGCCCTCGGAGCCAAATTAACTGGTGGCGGACGAGGCGGTTGCATGATTGCCCTGGCAAGAACAGCTCAGGATGCCCAAAAACTTGCACACATTCTTGACCAAGCAGGCGCCCGCCAAACCTGGATACAGTACTTAGGAGAAACCAATGACTAAACAAACAGGCATTGCCCGTGCCCATACCAATATTGCCTTGATTAAATACTGGGGAAAACGAGATAAGGAATTATTCCTACCCATGAATTCTAGTTTATCCCTGACCCTTGACGCGTTTTATACGGATACCAAGGTTGTTTTTGACCCAGAATTAACTGCCGATGAGTTCTATCTCAACGGAATTTTACAAAAAGAAAAAGAAATTTTAAAAATTTCTCGATTTTTGGATTTGTTTTGCGAATATATAGGTGAAAGGGCATTTGCCCGAGTGGAAAGTCTAAATTTTGTTCCGACTGCAGCAGGTTTGGCTAGTTCAGCCTCAGCCTTTGCAGCACTGGCTCTGGCAACTGCGACAGCCTTGGAATTAGATTTGTCACCAGCCACCCTATCAACCCTTGCTCGCAGGGGTTCTGGCTCTAGTACCCGTAGCCTATTCGGTGGCTTTGTTGAGTGGGATATGGGAACTGGTTCGGAAGATTCTATGGCCCGTCCCATTGACGATGCGGATTGGGATATCGGCATGGTCGTCTTGGCGGTCAATACCGGACCGAAAAAGATTGCTAGTCGAGAGGGAATGGACCATACGGTTGCCACCTCGTCATTTTACACAGCCTGGGTAGAAACCGCTAAGCAAGACTTGGTGGACATCAAGGCAGCTATTGCCAGCCGTGATTTTGAAAAACTTGGTCAGATTACAGAGCACAATGGCATGAAAATGCACGCAACAACGCTCTCTGCCAATCCACCCTTTACCTATTGGTCAGCCGATAGCCTAGTGGCTCAAGAGGCAGTCCGTCAGGTTCGTGAAGCAACTGGCTTATCAGCCTACATGACCATGGATGCGGGACCAAATGTCAAGGTCCTCTGCCGAGCAAGTCAAATGGATGAGCTAGTAGCTGAATTGGCCAAAGTCTTCCCAAGAGAGAAAATCATCACCAGCAAGCCTGGTCCCGCTACCTACGTCCTCAGTGAAGACGAGTGGCAGACCTCGCAAGCAGCGTTTGAAAAGGACTTGTAGCATGAAAGTACAAGTAAAGATACCTGGAAAACTCTTTCTGGCAGGGGAATATGCAGTTGTTGAGGCAGGCTATCCTGCGGTGATTGCAGCGGTTGATCAGTACCTGACCGTCACCATTGAACCAAGTGACCGAGGCCTTCTTCATTCCAGCCAGCAAGTAGACCTCTATCTGATCTGGGAGCGTAAGGAAGGTATCGCTCATGTCCAAGGTGACCATCCCTATGCTCTGATTGAGACAGCCATGCAGGTGACAGAAGCCTATCTGACAGCCAAGGGCTATGCTTGTCATGGAACTTACAGTCTAGCGGTCCAGTCTGACCTGGATGACCAGACTTCAGGTGCCAAGTATGGTCTGGGGTCGTCAGGGGCAGTAACGGTTGCGACGGTCAAGGCCCTGTTGACCTACTACGGTCACCGACCAGATGCCCTCCTGACCTACAAGCTGGCAGCCTTGGCCCAGACCAAGCTAGGCATGACAGGTTCCTTCGGAGATTTGGCGGCTTCCAGTTTTGGTGGCTTGATAGCCTATCGTTCTCTGGACCGTTCTTGGCTTTTAGGGAAAATGGCAGAGCTGTCCCTGCTGGATCTGGTGGAAAGTGATTGGCAAAGTTTGTCTATCAGCCCTATCCAGTTACCCCAAGGTTTAGACCTCTTGGTGGGATGGACAGGGTCGGCGGCTTCGACGGACAGGCTTGTTTCCCAGATGGAAGACCAAAAAAGTCAGGCTGAAAAAGAGCAAATTCATAGCCAGTTTCTAGCCGACTCCAAGACCTGTGTAGAACAGTTGATAGTAGCTTGTCAGACAAATGACTCAGCGTCAGTAAGGCAGGGTCTTGCTCAAAACCGCAAGCTCTTACAAGACTTTGCGAGAGGAATGGGTTTGGTCATTGAAACGCCTCAACTGAGTCAACTCTGTGACCTGGCCCAGACCTATGGAGCGGTGGCCAAGTCATCTGGTGCGGGTGGTGGTGACTGCGGCATTTGCTTGGTAGACAGTAAGGAACAAAAAGTAGCGATTGAGAAGGCTTGGCAACAAGCCGGCATTCTTCCACTCCAACTAAAGATCATAAGTAGAGAATAAGGAGAACCCTATGTTTTATCTAGGAGAATTTGGTTTAGACCGCAAGGATCAACACGTTGGCTTGGCCAACCAGCAATATAGTGCCATGCCTGCCAAGGACTTCACAGAAACCCTGTTTGTCCATCATTCCCTGCCGCAGACCAAGGTGGATGAGGTGGATATTTCGACCAGTGTGGCTGGTTTGGATTTTGCCTTTCCTTTCTTTGTCAATGCCATGACTGGCGGAAGCAAGAAGACCCGCGAGATCAACCGTCTGTTGGGGATTATGGGGCATTTTGGCAAGATTGCTCTGGCTTCTGGATCGGTTAGTGCGGCGATTAAGGATCCGTCTGTTGCGGAAACCTTCTCCGTGATGCGTCGGGAAAATCCTTACGGGATTATCTTTGCCAACCTAGGTGCCCATCATAGTGTGGAGAATGCCAAGCGAGCTGTGGATTTGTTGGAGGCCAATGCCATTCAGATCCATGTCAATGCTCCTCAGGAGATTGTCATGCCTGAGGGAGATCGTGATTTCACTATGTGGTTGAAGAATATTGAAACCCTGGTGGAGGAGATGGAAGTGCCTGTCATTGTCAAGGAAGTTGGTTTTGGCATGAGCCGTGAAACAGTAGCCCAGCTGGCTTCTGTCGGTGTGCAAACTATTGATGTGTCTGGTACTGGGGGGACGGATTTCGCCAAGATTGAAAATGCCCGTCGGACCTTCAATGACTATGCCTATTTAGAAGGTTGGGGTCAGTCAACTGTGACTTCCTTGGTGGAAGCTATGTCTGTTTCTGAGGATATCCGTCCAAGCCTGATTGCATCTGGTGGCATTAAAACACCGCTAGATATTGTCAAATCCTTAGCTCTTGGTGCAGACCTTGTCGGTATGTCCAATCATTTCCTTCAATATGTCAAGGATGGAAAAGGGCATCGTTTCGATGACGGCTTGCAGGCTATTAAGACCTATCAATGGCAGATTGCTGAAATCATGACCATGTTGGGGGCTAAGAATATTGCGGAACTACGTCAGAAAGATTTGGTTTTGGCTCCAAATGTACAAAACTGGTGCGAGGCGCGTGGGATTGATTGGAAAGTCTATGCCCGTCGGTCAGCGAATGTGAGTTAAAGAGAGATAGATTGATGTCTTCAGTTCTCAACAATGTAGAAAAATAAAAAAGCCAGGTCCATTTTGGAACTTGGCTTTTGTAATGGAGTGATGTTTAGGTCGCTGCCAACTGCCCTGCTTGTAACTGGTACATACGGTGGTAGTGCCCCTTGAGGGCTAGGAGCTGCTCGTGGTTTCCAGATTCAATGATTTTTCCCTTGTCCAAGACATAGATGCAGTCGGCATCTTGAATGGTCGATAGGCGGTGGGCGATAGCAATAGTTGTCCGCCCTTTTCGCATTTTCTCAAGAGAAGTCTGGACCGTTTGCTCTGTCTCCGAATCGATATTGGCGGTAGCCTCGTCTAAAATGAGAATCTTAGGCTGACTGGCCATGGTGCGTGCAAAGGCCAGAAGTTGCCGTTGACCTGTCGAAAAGGCGGTACCCCGCTCAGTGACCAGGTGGTCGTATTTTTCAGGAAGTTTCTCAATAAAGGGAGCAGCGTCCACAAATCGAGCCGCTTCCTCAATCTCCTCCTGAGAAATATCCTGATACATCTGGATATTGGATGCAATGGTTCCGTGAAAGAGGAAGGGATCTTGCAGAACTAGGCCAATCGCGGACCGCAATTCTTCTTGCGAAAAGCTACGAATATCCTGACCGTCAATCAAAATCCGTCCAGATTGGAATTCATAGAAACGCATAAAGACATTGATGATAGAAGATTTGCCTGACCCTGTAGCACCCACAAAGGCGATGGTCTGCCCCTGTCTCACTTCAAAGGAAACCTTGTCCAGAATTTGCCGCTTGCCGTCATAGGAAAAGCAAACATCCTCAAAGACAATGTGCCCCTTGTCAATCTTGGCCCCTCGGTCCAGCTGTAGCGGTTCCTCAATGGTCTGGTCCATGAGCGTAAAGACCCGTCCGGCAGATACCATAGAGGTTTGAAGGGTGGAAAAATGCTGCGTGACATCCAGCAAGGGATCGAAAAGACGATTGACATACTGGATGAAAGCATAGATAAGACCAGCAGAAATTCCATCCTGTGACCAGTCCAAACCAAAATAGGTCATGAGTAGGGCATAGGCCAAAATCTTAACAAGTGACAGGGCAGGTCGGAGAAAGAGACTGTCCAAGGCCATAGAACGACTGGCATAGTCCAGATGTTCCTGGTTGATAGCCTCAAACTCTTCCTTTAGCCTCTCCTCTTGAGAAAAGGCCTGGATAATCCGAATCCCCTCGATGCTCTCTGCCAGTTTGCTGTTGATGGCACTCAACAGACTTCTAGTCTTGGCCACAATGGGAGCTGACCGCTTCCGATATTGATCAACCAATAAGAAAATCAAGGGAAGAAAGAGGACAATCAGACTGGTCAATTTCCAATCCAGAGCAAACATGGTCGAAAGAGTCGTGATGATAATAAAGAGAGCTGAAATAAAACTGGATAAAATCCCTGAAAACATCTCTGAAATGCTCTCGGTATCATTGGTGATTCGCGAGACAATGGAGCCACTAGGAGTCTGGTCAAAGTAAGCCATTCCCAACTTTTCCATTCTCCCAAAAGCATCCCTGCGAATATCCCTGACAATGCTGTAGGAAACTTTAGCAAACCAGAGATTTCCAAAATATTGAAGTACCATTTGAAGCAGATAGAGGGCGAAGTAGGCAGCTAGAATAGCCACGGCAGTCTCAGAAATAGTGGAAATATAGTGGTCGATAAAGTAAGAAGCTAGAAGAGGGATCAGACTGCGGACTACGGTAGTCAGCAATAAAAAGCTCAAGGCAAGGACTGTCAGCAGTCGATAGGCTTTGAGATAGGACAAGAGTCGCCAAAAAACACTGGCTTGCTTGGTTTTAGAGAGCATCACTTTCCTCCTTTTCGAGTTGCTGCATCATATATGTATCGTAGTACCAGCCTTTTTCATCTAGTAATTCTTGGTGACGACCTCGTTCTACGATTTTCCCATCTTCAAGGACCAGAATCAAATCGGCATGGACAATAGCTGACAGGCGATGGGCGGTAATAATGGTGGTCTTATCAAGGCGTTCTTGCTTGATGGTTTCGAGAATAGCGTGTTCTGTTTTAGCATCCACCGCTGAGAGCGAGTCATCCAAGAGCAGGATATCTGGATTGAGAATCATAGCACGAGCCATAGCCAACCGTTGCTTTTGTCCGCCAGAAAGGGAAATCCCCTTCTCGCCAACCATGGTATCAAAGCGATCGGGCATATCCTGAATATCCTCATAGACATGGACAGCCCGAGCGGCCTCTTCTACCTGATTTAGAGATAAATCGGGATTGCCGAAGCGGATATTTTCGGCAACGCTGGTCGCAAAGAGGAATTGGTCCTGGGGTACATAGCCGATTAATCGTCGTAGGTCAGCTAGCTTGTAGTTCTTGATATTTTCTTGATTGAGCAAGATCCGTCCATTTGTCACATCGTATTCTCGCATGAGGAGCTTGAGCAGGCTGGTCTTCCCAGAACCTGTTGGCCCCACAAGGCCAATCGTCTGCCCTTTTTTGATGTGAAACTGGATGTCTTGGAGGACTGGTAGGTTATCATAGGCAAATTCGCTAATCTCATAGACAATCTCTCCATTGCTTGGTGCAGGCAGCGGTTGGTCTGTTTCAATGACCTCTGAGGAAATGCTGAGAAGGGTCTGAATCCGATTGTAAGATACATCACCACGCTGGCTAATATTGACCAAAAAACCGATGGCCATGAGCGGCCAGACGAGGAGATCTAAATAGGTCATGAAGGTTACTAGTTGGCCCAGACTGACCTGACCTTGCGAGATGAAGTGGGAGCCGACCAGAAGGGTCAGCAGGTAGGACAGGCCAATGAAGAAGAGGACGGCAGGGTTGAACAGGGCATCGTAACGCATGGTTTTGATATTCTGCAAGAAGGCTGCCTGGTTGACTTCCTGAAAAGCTGCCGTTTCTTGTTCTTGGTAGCCAAAGGATTTAGTGACCTTTATACCAGAAACAGCTTCCTGGACCTTGTTGTTAAGCTCTGAAAAGGCTGCCTGTGAAGCCTTGAAATTTTCATGAGTGCGGCGGCCTAAAAAATTAGTGGTTAGAGTCATGAAGGGTAGGGGGAGGATTGCAACCAAGGTCATTTGCCAGGAAATGCTCACACTCATGGTGACCAGTGTAACCAAGGCAGTAACGGTAGCATCAACAAAGGACATGACGCCACCACCTGCTAGTCGGGTCAGGGCATTGATATCATTGGTCGCATGAGCCATTAAATCCCCTGTTCGATGTTGCTGAAAAAAGGAAGGAGATAGGTGCATAAAGTGGTCAAACAGCCGAGCTCTCATGATTTTTCCTAGACGATAAGATGTTGCCAGGATGTTCATTCGCCAAAGATAGCGGAGGCCGTACATGGCCAAGGCTGACAAGATGAGCCCAGCTACCCCGAGTAGCAAGCGGTGCTCAGTCAATTGTCCGCTGGCAATCTGGTCAATCAACTGCCCCATGATAGAGGCGGGCAGGAGATTGAGGAGGCTGACCAGGCAGAGTGATAAAATCCCAATCAGGTAGGCCTTTTTCTCAAGGGAAAAGAACCACCATAATTGCTTGATAATCTTCATAAATGTCCTTTCTGAACAAAAGAAAGGTTGGTAGCTTGTCGCAACCAACAAATAATAGAATTCGGTGACACTAGTGTATCACAGACTGGTAGAAATAGAAAGTTTGCAACTTAAAAACTAGGCAACTCTAGCCGTAGCCGAATAGAAGGAACAGTTGGAGTTGTAAACACGTATGATAGAGGTAGAATCTAGACGATTTCTACCTTTTTCTGCATATTTATGATAAAATAAATGAAAATTTTGAAGAGGTGTTCAGATGAAAGCTATTGTTACAGTTGTCGGTAAGGACAAGTCAGGGATTGTTGCGGGTGTTGCGACCAAGATTGCGGAGTTAGGGCTCAATATTGATGATATTTCCCAAACTGTTTTGGATGAGTATTTTACCATGATGGCGGTGGTATCATCAGATGAGAAGAAAGATTTCACTCAGTTGCGTTCGGAGTTGGATGCCTTTGGTCAGTCCTTGAACGTAAAAATCAACATTCAAAGTGCTGCCATTTTTGATGCCATGCACAACTTGTAAGGAGAGATTTCATGGATATTAGACAGGTTAGAGAAACCATTGAGATGATTGAGGAGCAGCACTTCGATATTCGGACCATTACCATGGGAATTTCCCTCTTGGACTGTATTGACTCGGATATAGATAAGGCTGCGGAGAAGGTGTACACTAAAATCGTAACCAAGGCCAAGAACTTGGTGGCGGTCGGTGATGAAATTGCGGCAGAACTAGGTATTCCCATTGTCAATAAACGCGTATCGGTGACGCCTATTGCCTTGATTGGTGCAGCGACGGATGCCACGGATTACCTTCCCCTGGCTCATGCCTTGGACAAGGCGGCTCATGAGATCGGTATCGATTTTATCGGAGGCTTTTCAGCTCTGGTTCAAAAGGGCTACCAAAAAGGAGATGAAGTCCTCATCAACTCTATTCCGCAGGCATTGGCCCAAACGACAAAAGTCTGCTCGTCGGTCAACATCGGCTCGACCAAGACGGGTATCAACATGACCGCTGTGCGGGACATGGGGCGGATTATCAAGGAGACAGCGGAAGCTTCTGATATGGGTGCGGCTAAACTTGTAGTCTTTGCCAATGCGGTTGAGGACAATCCCTTCATGGCGGGTGCCTTTCACGGTGTTGGCGAGGCGGATGTGGTTATCAATGTCGGTGTATCTGGTCCTGGTGTGGTCAAGCGTGCCCTTGAAAAAGTGCGTGGTGAGAGCTTTGATGTGGTGGCGGAGACCGTCAAGAAGACTGCCTTCAAGATTACCCGTATCGGTCAGTTGGTCGGTAATATGGCCAGCGAACGCCTGGATGTCAAGTTCGGTATCGTGGACTTGTCCCTTGCTCCAACGCCAGCGGTTGGCGACTCAGTGGCACGGGTTTTGGAGGAAATGGGCTTAGAAACCGTAGGTACGCACGGAACGACAGCTGCCCTTGCTCTGCTCAATGACGCAGTGAAAAAGGGTGGAGTCATGGCCTGCAACCAAGTCGGTGGCTTGTCAGGTGCCTTTATCCCTGTGTCTGAGGACGAGGGCATGATTGCTGCGGTGCAAAATGGCTCGCTTAACCTTGAAAAATTAGAAGCTATGACGGCCATCTGTTCTGTTGGTTTGGACATGATTGCCATTCCAGAAACAACACCTGCTGAAACCATTGCTGCTATGATTGCGGATGAAGCGGCTATTGGGGTTATCAACCAGAAAACGACTGCGGTTCGTATTATTCCGCTTGGAAAAGAAGGAGACATGATTGAATTTGGCGGTCTTCTGGGAACAGCTCCTGTCATGAAGGTCAATCAGGCATCTTCTGTGGACTTTATCAACCGTGGTGGACAGATTCCAGCACCGATTCACAGCTTTAAGAACTAAAAAACGTAGACCGATTGCCACAAGCAGTCGGTTTTTTGTTATACTAATAGTAAGAAATGACAAGGAGAAAAACGAATGGCAGATGTAAGATTATATATTTCTCGTCACGGGAAAACCATGTTCAATACCATTGGGCGCGTGCAGGGTTGGTGTGATACACCGCTGACCAAGGCTGGTGAGGAAGGAATTCGTGAACTGGGCTTGGGGCTAAAGGATGCGGGCCTTGATTTTAAGGTTGCGGTATCCAGTGACCTGGGTCGAACCGTTCAGACCATGACCATCGCCCAGCGTGAGTTGGGAATTTTAGGAAAAATCCCTTACTACCAAGACAAGCGTATCCGTGAATGGTGTTTCGGTAGTTTTGAGGGCATGTACGATGCCGAGCTTTTCCAAGGGGTCCTGCCTCGTTTGAAAGGGACAGTTGATGCGACGGGGATGTCCTTTGCGGAAATCGCAGCAGGTATCCAAGAGGCAGACACCGCTGGCTGGGCAGAATCTTGGGAGGTCTTGAGCAATCGTATCTTAACAGGTTTTGAATCCATCGCCCAAGACTTGGAAAAACAAGGTGGAGGCAACGCCCTTGTGGTCAGCCATGGTATGACTATTGCAACATTGGCTCATTTGTTAGAGCCAGAGCGTGGTGCCAATGTCTTTCTTGATAACGGCTCAATCACCGTCCTCAAATACGAAAATGGCCAATTAACCATTGAAGCAGTCGGAGATATGTCCTACCGTCACCGCGGAGCAGAATTGATTGCCCAAGGGAAATAAAGAAATGAAATCAGGGATATTCTCTGATTTTTTTTGATTGAAGTAGGGAGGGACTAGGTCTTCAGACGGATTTTTAGCACTCTAAGCAAAAGAGTGCTAATTTTTTGTCTTTTTCTCTTGACAATCCATTTTTTCGGCGTATAATGAGAGTATAAGCAATTAGCACTCGTCATACGAGAGTGCTAAAGCTGAAAATCAATCGTGTTCATGAAAGGAGCGAAGATGATTACCCAACGTCAAAATGATATTTTGAATCTGATTGTTGAATTGTTTACGCGTCATCATGAGCCAGTTGGTTCTAAGGCCTTACAGGATATGATTGCTTCTAGCTCTGCTACCATTCGCAATGACATGGCCAAGCTAGAGCAACTGGGCTTGCTAGAAAAGGCTCACACTTCAAGTGGTCGGATGCCCAGTCGGGCTGGTTTTCAATACTTTGTCAACCACTCGCTCAATCTGGAACACATCAATGAAGAAGATGTTTATCAGGTGGTCAAGGCCTTCGACTTTGAAGCTTTCAAGCTGGAAGACATCTTGGAGCGGGCAAGTCAGGTCCTAGCGGATTTGACAGGCTACACCTCGGTCATTTTAGATGTGGAGCCTACCAGTCAGCAGCTGACTTCCTTTGACATCGTGCAGCTCAGTAGCCATGATGCTCTGGCAGTCTTGACTCTGGACCAGTCCAAACCTGTTACCGTCCAGTTTGCCATTCCCAAGAACTTTTTGACCAGGGACTTGGAAGTGCTCAAACGCCTGGTGGATGAACGCTTCGTTGGACAGACGGTCTTATCCATCCACTATAAGCTGCGGACGGAGGTTCCCCAAGTGGTGCAGCGTTACTTTGCCACGACGGACAATGTCTTGGATCTGATGGATTATATCTTTTCCAATCTTTTCCAAGAATCAGTCTTCATCAGTGGAAAGGTCGCATCGCTGACCTACGGCAATCTAGCTACCTACCAACTCTTGGATAGTCCTCAGCTATTGGCACCAGAGTTGCGGCAGGGCTTGGCTCCAGACCAGCAGACTAGCATTTCCGTGGCGGAGCACAGGGATCCTGCCCTAGCGGATGTGACGGTCATTCATCATCGCTTTCCAATCCCCTATCGGGGCATGGCCCAGATGAGTTTGCTTGGTCCTGTTGACATGGACTACCGCAGGCAGATGAGTTTGATCAATATCATCAGCCGCGTCCTATTTATGAAATTAACCGATTACTATCGTTATCTGAGCAGTAATCATTACGAAGTCAATTAGAAGGAGAATACTTTGTCAGAAGAAATCAAAAACGAAGAAATCGTAGAAGAGGTTGAAGCAACAGAAGAAGTTGTGGAGACACCTGAAAAATCAGAATTGGATTTGGCAAATGAGCGTGCAGAGGAATTTGAAAACAAGTACTTCCGTGCCCACGCTGAAATGCAAAATATCCAACGCCGTGCCAACGAGGAACGCCAAACCATTCAGCGTTACCGTTCGCAAGACTTGGCCAAGAAAATCTTGCCAAGTTTGGATAACTTGGAACGTGCCCTTCAAGTCGAAGGTCTGACAGAAGATGTCAAAAAAGGCTTGGAAATGGTTCAAGAAAGCTTGATTCAAGCCCTCAAAGAAGAAGGGGTAGAAGAAGTCGCTACAGATGTCTTTGACCCAAATCTTCACATGGCCATTCAAACAGTCCCGGCCACAGACGAATGCCCAGCAGAACACATCGCACAAGTCTTCCAAAAAGGCTACAAGCTGCATGAACGCTTGCTGAGACCTGCTATGGTGGTTGTGTCAGAATAGCTTAGTCTTCCAGTTTATCTTTTATTACTTCGTTAACTTGCCTTGCCGTACTCCAGTACTGTCTTCGGCTCGTTGCCTAGTACTAAAAGTAAACTGAAACACTAAGACCGCTCTGCTATTTCCCCCCCAAAAAAAAAA
>NZ_JANFME010000027.1:0-21708 GCF_029616525.1 Streptococcus suis
CTTTTCTTCCAAAAACATAGCTGTCCGTTTGCCCTCATAATAATAATTGTCCACCGGGAAATGCAGTATTTCTCCTTTTTCGTTATAATACCAGTCTTGTGTTCCATGAGCAGTAAAAACAGGATGTTCAACTGTAAAAACTAAATTGCCACCAGCCTTCAGCATCCTATATATCTTTTTTATTAAATTCTCATAGTCTGCTACATAATGAAACGCAAGCGAACTTAGTATTTAAGCAATTGCTTAATCGAGACTTGAGTGTGCAAGAGCAACCCTAGTGTTCGGTGAATATCCAAGGTACGCTTGTAGAATCCTTCTTCAACAATCAGATAGATGTCAGACGCATGGCTTTCAAAAACCACTTTTTTAATAATTTGTGTGCTTAAATGGTAAGGAATATTCCCAACAATTTTATACCTCTGTTTGTTAGGGAATTGAAACTGTAGAATATCTTGGTGAATTAAAGTGACACGAGTATTCAGTTTTAATTTTTCTGACGATAAGTTGAATAGATGACTGTCTAATTCAATAGACGTTACCTGTTTACTTATTTTAGCCAGTTTCGTCGTTAAATGCCCTTTACCTGTTCCAATTTCGTAAACGGTATCGGTTTCTTTTAAATTCAATTGTTTTATTATTTGGTTGAGTACTTTTTCACTCGTTAAAAAGTTTTGAGAATATTTTATATTTTTGTTCATGTAATCTCTCCTGAAGTGATTACATCTATAAACAAATACAGAAGTTAAACGATTTGTTTGTAATTTTAGTTATCTGTTTAAAAAGTCATAAGATTAGTCACTGGTAGGAATTAATCTAACGTATTTATTTATCTGCGTAATCACTGTTTTTAGTCTGTTTCAAAACAGTAGATGTTTTATCTACATTACGCATTTTGAATACCAACATGACGAATCCCTCCTTCTTAATTACAAATTTTTAGCATCTAATTTAACTTCAATTCCTATTATACAAAATTTTAAGATATGGTGCAAGTCAGCACGAACACGAACCGTCTTATCTCCCATTATATCTTTTTTTGCACTGATTGGTGTATCATTTCGTTTTTCTTTTTGTGCGCCTAAATTTCCCACAATCACTCACTTCTTTCTATTTCTTCTTATTCTTATTTTATCATCAACAATCACAAATCACTTGTGATTTGTGATAAGTGATTTGTGATTAATATATCACATTCTTTTTTATTTTGAATGTCCGCAAAATCCGTCCTACATCAGACGGCCTCCAGGGAACGTCTAAATGGTGGACTGCTTTCATACGTGATTGGACGTTTAATCCTGTTCCCCCTTTTTCCGTAGAAGCCATGAGAATCCGTACTTCTCCGCTATTGACCTTTCTAGACAGTAAGTTTTTCTTTTCATCAGTATTGGCATCATGCACAAAGGCAATTTCTTCTTTTGGTATCCCTCGATCGACAAGCAAGTCCTTAAGTTCATTGTAGACATCAAAACCCTCTTCCTTACTTTTAGGGGTACCAATATCAGAGAAAATCATCTGTGTGGCTTTGTCTCCAGCTCCTTCACGGTAAATCCGCTCGACATTATCGACCACTTGAAGGATTTTCTGATTATCTGATAAATTATAAGCAGGGTCAATCAACCGCATATCAATGGCTAGTTTTCTGGCTTCACCTGTGATTTTAAGCATGTTATCTCTACTTGGATCAACACTACCTGACTTGATAGCGTCTGAACGCTCTACCAGTTCTTCTAAATAGTATTTCTGAGCTTGCGTTAACTCGCTTTCCACCGCAATAATCTTAGCTTCAGGTACAGGTAAATCAAGCATATCTGAAGTCTGAATATCAGCTGTTTCCTTGTAAATTCGCATGAGTTCAGGAAGGTTGACAAATTTCTTGAACCGTTTCTTAGGTTGGTATTTATCTCCTGTCGGGGCTAGTTCCATAGAGTTTTCGATATTCCCAAAAGCCCCAACCCAGGAGTCAAAATTGGATACCTGGTATCGTTCCAAGACATCGGGTTGAATGTAATTCATCATAGTGAAAAGTTCACTAATGGAGTTTGAGACTGGTGTTCCTGTCGCAAAAACAACATTTCTATCGCCATGCTCTGCCTGAACCTGTCTCACCTTCATTTCCATGTCTACGTTCTTTTTTGAAGTGGTATTGGTGATACCCGCGACATTCCCAAGTCCAGTGATTGGTCGGATATTCTTGAAGTGATGAGCCTCATCCACAAAAAGAAAATCAATGCCAAGGTTTTCAAATTCAATAAAGGTATCCCGCTCCAGTTTTTGGAGTTCTTCTAATTGGTGCTCTAGTCCCTTAATCGAACGCTCTGCTTCTTTCACCGTATAATCAGAGTCACTTCCTAGCTTGATTTCTCTGAGTTGTTCAAGTTTGTCATTGATATAGGTGACCTGTTTTTCACGACTCATCGGTATCTTCTCAAATTGTGAATCTCCAATGACAATGGCATCATAGTCCCCTGTGATAATACGTGATACAAACTGTTTGCGTTTAGCTTTGGCAAAATCTTTCTTGGTGGTCACATAGACTTTTTTGGTTGGGAAAAATTTCATGATTTCTTGACCAAACTGAGCAGTCAAACTAGAAGGAACCACATAGAGAGGTTTATGTACCATTCCGAGTTCTTTCAGTTTGAATCCTGCCCCAAGCATGGTAAGTGTTTTACCTGAACCAACTTCATGAGCTAGTAGGGCACGTTTTTCCTCGACAATCCGTTGAATGGCATTCTTTTGGTGAGGCCGTAATGAAATATTCTGAGCAAGTCCATCAATGGTTAAATGGCTACCGTCATAGGTCTTTGATACCGTACGATTGTAGAGCCTATTATAGGTGTCTTCAATCATCTGTTGGACTTCTGGATACCTTGCTACAAAACCTTGAAAGAGTTCTTGTAGGTGTGTTTCCTTGGCACGCAGGACTGTTGTTTTCTCCACATCCGTCACATTCTTTTTCTTATCCCCTTCAACAACTTGTTTTGTGATGGTTGGTTGATTGGAATTCAGGAGGTTTTCAAAGATTTTTCGACCACTATCATAGCGTGAAGCAGGGACACCTAAACTCCTATCCGTTACGTTGGAATAGGTGTAGGCAAACTTAGATTGGTAAGTGATAACCCCGTCAATGGGACTGACTTCAAGGACTGTTGCTACTTCTTGGTCTGACAATTCATAGGCTTTCCCCATAAAGGTTTCTTGGGCAAATTTTCCGTAAATAGACAAAGGAATCCAGCGTGAACCGATTCGATAATCAATGTCTGCTAAAGTAATACGTGCTGGTTTGACCGTCTCAAGTAACCCTGCATAATGCGACCAGTTAAAGTCCTGATTGTCTTGTTTGACAAATAGGTCCACCACTTCTAACTTGGTAACGACATCCCCTGACAGAAAGTCTTGGCGAGAAACATAGGTCAATTCTCCATTCAAATACTTCTCAGGATCAGGCATAATGAGGTCGCCTAATTCCTCAATCAAGGTCATCTTCGATTCAACCTGATAGATAGACATCATATAATCGAAATCAACACCACGTCCGTCAGCCAAGCTCGAATTTAAGGCATCAAGGGCAGTATGTACCTTTTTAACCTCTTTTTCAGGACGCACTAAAGCCTTCTCAAAAGCAAGGGATTTAGTATAGATAACAGACTTTCCACTTGGATCCAGACGTTCATCTTCCAAACTAGCAAGAAGCGAATACTTATCATCACTATCAAAAAGATTACGGTTCACTGCACTGTTCAAATACCCATAGTGTTTGACAAAGCTATTATAGGTACGATTGAGTTTGCCTAACAAGTGGTTAAAGGTCTTCTTATCATAGTCATAATGGCGTTGAATGGCAATGACCTCTTGGTAAGCATTTCGAATGTCCACCATTCCTTTGATTCGTGCCACTTCTTTATCAGACAATGGAGCTTCATAGAAAACTGTCTTTTTATAATATCCCTTAAACTGACCACGTTTTGCTGCATCATCGGTCACATAGACATCCAGAGCAGTGTTATCAGTCACTTCTAAGGCATTAAAGCGATCAATCTGCTTTTGAGAATGTTTGGTGTCCCATGCTTTGAAGTTACCCTCTTCATCGACATAGTAACTGATTTCTTCCGTCTTGGTTCCGACTCGAATGCCTTTGTTGTCTCGATAGTAAACTGTAGAACCCTGGTAACCAAAACTGTACTGACCTAGATTCTCCCTCATTTCTGCTGGAATGGAGGTATCAATGACTTGTTTGGTCAACACATTTGGATTAACGATGACCTCATTTCTATCAATCTCTCTTGGGGCCTTAACGTGATTTAGAGCAGTTTGGACACTTACAATCAAATCATCACTAGTCCCCTTAACAGAAAGTGTTCCGCCGTTAAAATTTCTGACCTCGTAGGTTCCTAGCACTTGGCTATTGTATTCCCCATCAAAATAAGGATTGAGCCAAATGCGACTATCCTTTTCATAACGAATGGAAACTGAAAAGGCTAAGTCGTCTGCCACATATTCCTTGTTCAGGTGTTTCTGGAAGAATAACATATCCGTTGTGACACTCGTTCCCGCAATGGCCTTAAAGGCAGAATCAGGCAGTCGAACCCCACCAAGAAATTCAGTTGTCTCACGAATATCTTGTAAAATGTTTTCTGTTCGCTTATCCATAGTTCCTGTGGAAGAGATAATCGCTACTTGTCCACCATCATGGACCAAACCAAGTGACTTTTTGACAAAGTAGTCATGAATCATGTAAGGCCTATCGTACCTGTTATCCGCAATTCGTATATTGGCAAAAGGCACATTTGAAATCACCAAATCAAAACTATTATCGTTAAAAGCCACCGTCTCAAAGCCCTTAATTTCAATGTGACTATTGGGATGAAGGTGTTTGGCAATAGCTCCTGTAATGGTATCTAATTCCACACCATATAACTCACTCTTTTCTCTTAAGTGTTTGGGCATTGCTGCAAAAAAATTCCCTGTTCCCATGGAAGGATCTAGGATTTTGCCACCTGTAAAGCCATCTCTTTCCAACTTATCCCACATCTGACGGATCAGGGCTGGGTCTGTGTAATAGGCTGTCAGAGAGGACTGTTTCATATCCGAATACTCTTTATCAGTGACTAGGCTTTTCAGTTCTTCTCGTTCCTTAGAAAATTTTGGATTATAGTCATCAAAAAATTCATTGGCTAGTCCACCCCAGCCTACATACTTGGCAAGGAGTTCTTGTTCACTTGGTAAAGCATTGCGGTACTCCACTTCCAAATTTTTTACCAACCGAATTGCCGCGATGTTTGTCTCAACCTTATCTCTAGCAGTCTTAGGATAAAAGTCCGTCAAATCTTCTGGAAAATAAAAGTCCGTTACTGGAATCTCTGGAATTGATTCCTCTACCTCCTCAACAGGACCCTGGTTGTTTAATTGGTCAATAACATCATTGTTAGGTTCCTCTACACCACTTGGTTCTAAGAGACCGACAGTCTGAATAGAGTGCTCAATAACTGATTCTTCTTCCAGAAATGAAAAAAGATTTAGTTCTCGGTCCGCTTCTTCTAACTCTGTTTGTGGTTCTGCCTTTGGCTGATGAAGTGCCTGACTGACTTCTTCCCAGGTCCTCACATAAAGAACTGGATTTTGTTCAATGATATCCGAAAAATCATTGACTAACTCAATCCGAATCAAACCATTCAATCGAGCATCGCTGACCGACATGACCTCAAAGTCCTGTCCCTTATAGGAAACCAATGACCCCAGAGGATAAGTGTCCAATACTCTCTGGACTAGTGGATTATTCGCAAATTCTTCATCAACCACTACTTTCGACTCAGCTTTCTCTAGCTTGCTCTTCCAATCTCTGAGGGTTAAATCTGGCTGATTACCTTTATCTTTTTCAAATTGCTCCGCATCTTCTCTGCTGAGTTCTTGGTGTAAAAAGGCATAAGCAACCTGTCGCAACTCTTCTAAAGATAGTTGACTGCCAAAGAAAAATTCAACCATTTCATGACTTAGTCCCATTTGGAGTAGTTCTGTCGCAAGGGCTAGTTGAGTTACCGAGGCTTTGGGATAACCACCTAATAAAGC
The DNA here is from genome assembly GCF_029616525.1 of Streptococcus suis. Classification (GTDB taxonomy): domain Bacteria; phylum Bacillota; class Bacilli; order Lactobacillales; family Streptococcaceae; genus Streptococcus; species Streptococcus suis_AF. The sequence goes on from NZ_JANFME010000027.1 coordinate 6,067, forward strand.
AAGGTCCGCATTTTTTAAACGAAAACGACCTGCCGCATCCAATAAAATACCGACTTGGTCTGATTCAAACTGAGATAGCTCAATCCCTAGCTGAGTCAATTTTTCTTGATTTTCTATCCTAATAGCTCGTCCAATTTTTTCTAATTCCTTTTCTTCGACTCTAGTCAGCGTTCGTTTCAGCTCATAGGGACTACCATCAGCCTCTAGATAGGTAAGTAACTCCTCGCCCTCAAAGATTGGTGTCATTTCCATCTCAGTATCAAAATCACCTCGTCTAAAACTTGCGACTTTGGAACGTTCATTTCGAATTTGGTCAAAATATGTTAGAATCTCAAATTTACGTCGTAAAGATAACTCTTCATAAGCTGGCAGATGACTGGTTTTTCCTGTTTGAACATCTAGTTGAGACAAATCTACATCCAAACTAGCAATGATGAGAGAGCCATCTTCTCTAAATGATATTACTTGATTACTACTCACTTTGTGCTCATCAACAGTTTCTTCATTTTCTAGAACTGTTTCATCAACTCCTGTTTCAAGCTCAGGCTCGTAAGTCAATAGAAACTGCTCAATATCTCGGCTGATTCGATCCGCTAAATTATTAGCCACACGATAAACATTGACCAAATTAGCTCCCCTACTCTTTTGTAATAGAGAATCTGGTGAAATAGTTTGGTAGTGTCCATTTGAGTCTAATAGTTGAAAACGAGTGGCCAGATTGAACAAGGCCACTTCAATCACCAAGTCTTTTTCAGACGGCGATAGTTTGTCGAGTTTTTGGAGACCAGTTTGGCCGAAAACTTGTGTATAGGTCAATAGATCATGAGCAGTATCATAAGGACTAGCCTGGACAAAAGCTGAAACATCTGTCTCAAAGTGAAGTACCTGAACAGGTCTTTTGAATTCCTGCCTATTGGTCATAAACTGATAAACGAGACTATCCCACTCCTCATCAAAATGCTCTGCTTGGTAATATAAAAACGCTTCAAGCAAGGCTCTATCACGAGGAATGGTTGCTCTCATCATTTGTAGTAAGACTTCTTGATTCATTATTCCCTCCCATTTTAAAAAGGCTGAGAGTGTTTCTCAGCCCTTTGCGTTAATCTAGGACCAAGGCTCGTTGGTCTCTTTCTTGTGGAATACCTTCCATTACAGTTGCCACATAGTGTTGTAAGAAATGACTTTTCTGGTCTAGTAAATCTTTTTGCAAGGCAAGGTGAACCAAATCTCCAAAATAATCCTGACTGGAAATAGCCAAGTCCTGTTGAATCATGGCCTGTAAGGTTTCAAGGCTAAGTGGTGAATAATCGTCACTATCCAAAACCTCATACTGTTCCAAGGTGTCTGAGAGACTATTGGAGGACATTAAATCCATAATAAAACTAGAGCCTTCACCTGTTCGGTACAGCTTTTCCAGAATATCAGTCATATCAGCTTTTACTTCATCCTGATAACTATCAACTTTAACTCGTAGCTCATCACTAATCAAGGATAGGTCATCCTCATCCATATAATCTTGATAAACCTGATTGAGGATTGTTCTATCAGAAATACTTAATTCCAAAGAGAGAAAGGCTTTGATAAACTCTTGGTAATTAACCTTCTCCATTTCAGACAAAGCCTCTTTTATGGTGTCAAAGTTCCAAGCCATCACACAACTCCTTTTGTGGGACTAGTGGTGAATGTCCAGATTGTAGCTCTTCTAAATCAGCTTGACCATCACCATCTGTGTCAACAGACTGCGGATTGGTTCCCAAAGCTAGTTCCTGAGCATCTGTCAGACCATCCAGGTCTGAATCCTTTTCATAAATGCTTTTTGGATTCATCTACTTCTCCTCCTTTCTCTTCAGTCCATAAGCCGTACCAAGTAGAATACCAGCTCCAATTAAGCCCAAAAGGGATTCCTGTTCCCCTGTATTTGGCAAAATGCTTGCTGGAACAGGTGGTTCAAGAGACTCAATCGGTGGTTGAGGTGGAGTGGGTTGATTTGGACTTGGTTCTTCAGGTTGAGGTGTATGTGTTACAACTGTATTTGAACTGATGACATAGCCATTCACTGTATGGAGATAGGTATTCTCCACCTGACCAGCCGCAATCCGTTTCATTTGAAGGTAAACATCTGCCTGAAAGGCTGAATCATCAGAGATAGTCTCTAAGAAGGATTTATCAAATGAAATTGACACTAGGCCATTTTCTGTATCCACTTGTTGCAAGGTATATTTCGTGACTTCTGTTCCCTCTTTTAAAACAGAACCGTCTTTGAGGGTGACATCCGTCATCAGATAGCTGCGGTAAACACCATTGTACTCATCATGCTTTTCATCATAGTTATCTTCAAAACCATATTCAAATAAATCAGTCGCACGCTTGCTTGGAATCAATGCTCCAACCAAGCGATAGTTAAAGGTTTGATGCAAGGCCACTCCTTTCCCGTCAAGGCTCTCATCTTTATAAGACAAATCAATCACCACATCTTTTTGTGGATCTAGTTTGGGAACATTATTGACCACTGTTTCCGTGACATAGGCCAAGCCAAAATCAATCTGATAGGCTGTATTTTCATACTGACCACCGGTTTTGGTCAACTCATTTTTAACCGTCATCGAAAGCGTGACAACTAAGGTTTGACCAGTCTTCACATAGGTATCATAAAAGGCTTTTGGATCATCGCTACTAAGAACTTGAATGGCTCCTTTAGGTGTAAACTGACGTTTAGCCATAGCATCTTGGACGACTTTCGGAGCTTCTGACAAACTAGCGTAGGTGCTGACAGAGATACCAGATACACGATTGCCATCCTTATCCAAAACTTGAATGCCATCAGGATTTAGGGTAAGGGCTTCTTCTGGGTAATCGTCTACCATGTAAAATCCCTTGGCAAGAACATCATCCGTCACGACCATGTCCTTGTATTGACTGTAATCCAAGACAATTTTGTAATAATTAACTGTATTCGGAAGGACAGTCTTTCCATCAATTAAAATGCCTTCTTGATTGGTATTAGACTTATGTGGAGTTACTTTAGGGACAAAATTGGTCACCGTGTTGGTTTCATAGGCTTGCCCAAAGTCCACCTGATAAGCCACGTTTTCATAAGACTTCCCTGAATTAATCATGGTTTCCAAAACAGTCATCGGAGTGACAATGGTAATATTCTCCCCCTTGGTCACATAAGATTCAAAAAAGGCTTGTGGGTCTTCAGGCATGAAAACTTGGAAAGCTCCTTTAGGCTGAATTTTTTGTTTAGATAGGGCTGCTTGTAAGGTGTTAGGAGCTTCTGATAATTGAGCATAGGACTTCACCGTGATTCCTGAAACTGTTTTGCCATCAGATGTGATAAACTGAATAGCTGCTTCATCCGGCAATAAAGCTTCTTCTGGACAATCATCCACAAAGTAAAAACCTTGTGCAATCTGAGAGTTGTCTGCTTTAATCCCTCGGTATTGGTCCAAGTCCCATGAGAGAGTATAGTAATTTTGACTTCCCACTAGCATGGGCTTCCCATTGATATCCACTTTGTCTTTATTGAGGTTCTGTTTCTTGGGTTCTGGAGAAACAAGGGTGTTGGTCACTTCCTTGGTTTCATAGCCATTTCCAAAATCAACTTGATAAGACTTGTTGGTATAGGTCTTAGTTTGACCATAGAGACTATCTTTAACCGTCATTTTGGTCAGTAAAGCCAAAGATGTACCTGTTTTGACATACTGGTCATAAAAGGCTTGGTTGTCATCGGGCATAAAGACTTGAAAGGCACCTGTTGGTGTAATCTTAGCACGAGCCAATTTATCTTGAAGGTCTTTAGGAGCTTCATATAGGGAAGCATAGTTTTTAACCGTAATTCCTGATACCTTCTGACCGTCAAGGGTTGTAACAGCCGTGCCATTTTCCACCACATCGAGCACTTCCTCTGGGTAATCGTCCACAAAGAAGAAGCCTCGTGCAATTGTCTCTTTAGCAGAACGATCTCCCTTATACTGGTCCAAATCCCAAGTCAAACGATAGTGGTTGGTTGTACCAAGGGCTACGACCGTGTCATTAATGAGGACACCATCCGCATTTTCATTGTTTTTATCTGGTGTAATGAGCGTGGTTGTCTCCCCATCACCTGGTGTACGAACCGTTACAACATTTGAAGTGACTGTGTAAGCATTGGTTGTACCCTTGTTCAAAAGGAGTTTGTAACTATTGGAATAGGTTGCCCCATCATTTTGAACAGAACCATAGAGTTTTGGGGCGTTCAGTTGATAAACCTTGGTTAAATCTTTATTTACCTCCTGCAACAAGTTTTCCTTTGCGGTTAAGGTCACAAAATTCTTAGTCGCATCAAAGCTAAGGACATAGTTTCCATTCTCTTTTTGTGTTGTTTCCTTATCAAATAGGTAACCAGCAGGCAAGTAGTCCTCAAAAATGAGACTAGTCGTTTGGGCACGATTGGGCGATAAGGCATCAACTGTTAAGGGATAAATCACCGTTGAATCTTTTGCGACAGTTTTCTCATGAAGATTAGCTTGGTCACTATTGACTACTTCTTTCATAATCTCTGGAGTTGTCGTCAAACGGTACGCATGATAATGGACAGTCGGAACTTGTGGTGGCGTTGGAAGTTCTTTTGGAATAGGTTTAACAGGTAAGTTTACCTTGGTCAAAGTTAGACTAGGCTGCACTACTTCTTCCAAAGGCTTTGGCGTGAAGGTCACAGGCTTTTCAGGTGTAAAGGTTTTTGGAGTAAAGACATCTGGTGTTACCGTAATAGGTTCTGGAACGGGTTCAAGTTCCACCGCTACATGAGGTTTGGGACTATAAGGTGTCACTGTACGTGCAACTGGTAGGGTATTTAAGGCAAACCAGTAAGACAATCCAACATTCTGTGGCATATCGCCTTGGCCAAAGGTTACTGTGTAGGTATTGCCTGATGTAACTGTTGAGACAATTGCTCCTTTATAAGCATAACGACTTGATGTGGTATCCCATTCCTCAGGCAGATTCAAATCACTTGCACGGTTGAAACCCAAAGAACGGGCTAGACCTTCATTAGTCACTTGAACGGTTGAACCATTAATCGCCACAAATTTCCCAGAAGTATCTTTGACATATTCTAGACCAATGTCATTATGATTGAGGGAAGAATGCGTGAAGACTCCTGGTTTTTCTTTGGAGAAGGTAACCTGCGTTCCGTCTTCCAAGAAATACTTGGCAACTACACGAAATTCCATCTTGTCTGTTCGCCAATCACCATTTCCATCATTTCGATAGGCAATAAAACCTTCGGTTGGATCATTTGGCACAACCAATTTCACGGCATCGGTTCCAGCTGGTGATACAAGGTTGGTAATATCGTAAGTCACTCGACTAATCTTTTTACCATCAAATCGTGCATTTTGAAGATTTTGATAGTTAAAACTAAGGGTCTCACCTGTTTTGAAGCTATCATAGACAAAGAATCCTGTTGAATCCAATATTCTTGAGTAGCCACCCAGCATGGCATCGCCAGTTGAAATGATTTGATTAGGATTTCGGGTAATTGCTCCATGTTGTGCTTGGGGTTCACCGTTATTGAGATTGAGGGCTTGAGCAAGGGCTTCAGAAATATAACCTTCTTCACCTTTCGAAATCTCGGCCAAGTCACGTTGATAGCGTTCCATTTCTTTGGTATTGTAGGCATCAATCACTTCATTTTCTTTTCTGGCTGCGGCTTCTTTTTCTTGATTACGTTTTGTGATAGCTTCAATCTCGGCTGCACGATCTGAAACTAATTGTTGTTTCTCCTGATTAGCTTGATCTACTGCGGCTTGACCTGCACGGTTTTCAGCATCAACAGCTGCTTGACCTGCCTGATTACGCCTTTCAATGGCTTCATTATCTGCCTTTGCCTTAGCAAGTCCAGCTTCATTTTCTTTTTGAATGGCCTGATTTTTCGCAACAATATCATCTGCCTTGGTTTTCTTTGTTAGATAATCCGCTACAGCTTGTTCGTTAGTTGATTGAATAGTTTCAACAGCCTTGCCATAGTTTGTATAGTCCAGTACAGATGTTCCGTTTCCTGATGAGACTACTTGTTCTTTTACTGTCACATCAGCATCTGCATACCGAGTTTTTAGGTCTTTGACTTTGGTATCAACCCAAGTATTTGTCTCTTTACCAGTTTGGTTGGCCCCTTCGTAGGCCTGTGACAGCTCCTTATTTTCCTGTTCGATGCGAGCTTTTTCATCCACATAAGCTGCTTTGTCAGCTTTGTAGGTTTCAGTAACTTCGTTGATAGCCTCAACTTGATTTTGGGCATCTGCTTCTGCTTTTGAAATTTGTTGGTTAGTTTCTGCCGCAGAAGTTGTATTTCCTAAATCCATTTGGCTATCTTCAACCGTAGAAACACCTTCAGCCTTTGCCTCTTCAACTGCTTGTGTTACCGTATCATGTGGTACGGTAACAGCAATCGCTCCATTAGATTGTCCAGTTAACGCTAAAATTTCAGTTTGTTCAGATACAGGTTTTGGCTGTGCTTCTGGTAAATTTGTGGCTGGATTCTCCGTTCGTTGGATGTTGGTGTCAACTGATGATGTGACTTCATCAGCATGTGCAACCGTTCCTCCCCAAGCAACAACAGCCGTCACCATGGTTCCAAGGGCAACGGAACATAGAGTGCGATATTTTTTACTCTTGCGAAAGACGTGTTTCTCGCCTTTTTCCTGATTGACAAGAAAGTGATGATTACATGTTTTGGTCATAAATAGTCCTTCTTTTCTTTTTTATGTAGCAACAAATTGTCACTCTTTCCTCATCATAAAAAAGAAGGCTTGATTTTGTTATCACAATAAAATGAGGGAAAAGAAAATGTTGCTTTTATACCACAAATATTGTAAAATTGTAGTGTAAAAGCAACAAGTGGGAGGCCGTATGTCAAAAAAAGAGATTCTACTCGATTTTATAGAAAAGAACAATGGAATTGTCACAAACAAAGATTGTAAAGCACTAGGTATTCCAACAATATATCTGACAAGACTAGAGAAAGAAGGCATTATCTTCCGAGTTGAAAAAGGTATTTTCCTAACCCAAAACGGAGACTATGATGAATACTACTTCTTTCAATATCGTTTTCCTAAGGCTATTTTCTCTTATATTTCGGCACTGTATCTACAACAGTTTACAGATGAAATTCCACAATATTTTGATGTGACAGTTCCTAGAGGCTACCGCTTTAATACTCCTCCAGCTAATCTAAATATTCACTTTGTCTCTAAAGAATACAGCGAGCTGGGAATGACTACTGTACCTACTCCTATGGGAAACAACGTAAGGGTATATGATTTTGAACGTATTATTTGTGATTTTGTAATACATCGAGAAAAGATTGATTCCGAACTCTTTGTCAAGACACTTCAATCTTATGGGGACTATCCTAAAAAAAATCTAGCAAAACTCTATGAATATGCGACAAAAATGAATACTTTAGAAAAAGTTAAACAAACTCTGGAGGTTCTAATATGAACAAAGCTAAATTAACAGCACTCTGTCATAAAATATCAAAGAATACTGGTTTAACCTTTAATTCCGTGATGACCTATTACTTTCTTGAAGTGATTTTGAAAAAATTAAGTCAGAGTACCTACTCAAATCACTATATCTTCAAAGGGGGGTTTCTGTTGTCAAATGTTATCGGAGTTGAATCTCGTAGCACGGTTGATATTGATTTTTTGTTCCATCAAATGACACTCTCAGAAGATACTGTGAAGCAGCAACTCAAGGAAATTTTAGCAGATTCCGAAGAAGGTATATCTTTTGTGATTCAATCAATCACAGCTATTAAAGAAAGTGATGACTATGGTGGCTATCGAGCAACAATTTCGTGCCAACTTGAGAATATTAAACAAGTTATCCATTTGGATATTGCGACAGGTGATGTTGTAACTCCTCAGCCGATTACATACGACTATAAAGCTATTTTTGATGAAGACAATTTTCCAATCATTGCTTATACAATTGAAACAATTCTAGCTGAAAAACTTCAAACCATCTATTCACGTAATTTCTTGAACAGTAGAAGCAAAGATTTTTACGATGTATATATTCTTTCAAAACTGAAGAAAGAAGACATTGACTTCATCCAGTTGAGAAATGCCTGTCAGAGAACATTTTCATATCGCGAAACAGAACTCGATTTTGTAAAGATTATTGAACTACTCGAGAGGTTCAAATCTGACCCTATTCAGAATAAACAATGGCAAAATTATTCAAAAAAATATAGCTATACAAAAGGGATTTCACTTGCAGATGTTCTTGATGAGATGATTCGTCTCATAACAGTTCTCATTTCTATAAATTCTGATTAATCGTGACAAAAAAACACAAAAGAATATGCTAACATCTTTTTGTTTTGTTAGCATATCCTTTTTTATTTCGTCGTATAAGCAAAACTCAAGCTACTATCCACTCCAGATAATTTACGGAAGGTGTAGTTGGGATTACCATTATAGTTGGTTTCTGAAATAAGGAATGAGCCATCTGGGTAGACTTTCTCCACAAAAGCCACATGTCCGTATTCTGTTGGTGTACCATGTCCTCCTCCCGCAAATGAGAGTATAGCTCCAGCTTGTGGACTTGTCCCTGTCTCTCCACCGAGACTTGCGGCTGTTCGTACCCAATCTTGGCCATTGCCCATGGTACTGATAATTGGAATCTTCTCACCGTTTTTACCTTTGAGTTTTAGCCCCAGTTGGTTGATACGGGCTGCAACTCCCCAAGTACATTGGCCGTAAGCATATCCCATACCGTCACCACCTCCTGGAATAGAGTTTTCAAAAAGGTCTCCTCGTACAGCTTCAAGTGCTTTTGGATCACTTTGTGCTGTCCCACCGTTGGGTTGACTAAAGTCTTTTTCAATTTGGTAATACCACTCACTTGCTCGTGTCTGACGTTCAAGTAGCTTATCACCACTATTTCCTTCCCAGTAAATGAGAAAGAGTTGGGCAAGACTAGCTGGACTACCTGTATTTTTGAAGAAGTCCTTTAACCAATTGGTGTAATAAGGACTATCCCCATGCAACATGAAATCCAGTTGTAAGCCTAAGTCATACCACTTTTGATGTTTTCCTTTGGCATATTCGAGCAATAAGGTATGTCTGCGTGACCCATCCGCGGTATCTGTCCATTGGCCTAAGCCTAAACCACGTTTGAGAATATTTGGGTAACGTCCATTGTATATAGTTGGACCATTGAGTGAGAGCCAGCCCTCATCATCCCACGAACCGTCTGTCGCACCAATAGGGGGAGATAGATAGTCGCCCTCCGCACGCTTGGGATTAATAGAGGATTCTACCGACCAATTTCCTAGAATGGCTGCGATAGCTTGATTGGTCGCACCTTTGCTTTTAAGATAGTCATAAATTGCCTTGGCTCTCTCAAACTCATCGCCGCCAAACTGACCGATAGTTGGAAGAATGGTGGTCTGAACCTGAATCACTTTTGGAAAGTAGAAAGCTGGATTGACATAGACCAACTTATCCGTGTCATCATCAACTTTTTGATAGGTGACTTTTAGACCCGTTCCATCCTTGGTCTGACCAATAATGTCTCCTGCCAAGACTTGTTGATTTTCACTCACTCGGCCTGAATGAATGCCAAACAAGGTTAGTTTAGTCTTATTCACTCCCTTACCAGATGTCAAAACAACGTTCTCTCCATCAAGAGATACCTTGCCATCCATCGGAGCTACAATGACTTGACCTTCTTTCGCTTCTAAGATGATATGATGATGAAGCGTTGGTTTCTCATCAATGACCTCATACCCATATCGGTAGGTCATGCTTAAGCTATCCTCGTCAGTCTGTCCCTGAAAGGGATTGTCCAATTCTTGAAGGGCTAGATAGTTGCCTTCTTCGGTCAATTCCTTTAGTTCTTCTTGATCCTCATCAGACAGCTTGTAAGCAGGTTCTTTATATAAGTCAGACATGGATTTAATAGAATCTCCACCATTTAAGTCTGTCCACACTTGACTGAGAAACGCTTTGTAGGTCACACCACCTGCTTCCATGAAATCGTCAATCTTATAGTCTTGGTATTGATGATTCATATAAACCATAATCTCATCAATCTTGGTGTAATAGGTAATTCCCTTTTCGTTGGATCTAGTATGCTCCGCATCTTCCAACGTCATGTGGGTATAACTCTTACTCAATTCTATTTCATCTTGTTGAATGACACTGCTACCTGAAACACTCATGAAAAAGCTCATCATCAAAAGGAATATCAAGAGAATGCCTGAGACAATCCAAGTCAAAGGATTTCCCGCAAGGACAGAAAAGAAAGTCATACTTCCCTTAATGGCTTGGACGATTCCTTTGAAACCTGCGACACTTTGTTTTCTGGCATGCTTTAAAAAGGTTTGGTAGCGTCTTCTTGGTTTAAGAGGTTTCTGGCGTGTGAATCCTTTTCCCTTTTTGAAGTTCTGGAATCGTTCCTTTCCATGAGAAAATTTTGTTTTGGTAAACCTCACACCTGTCTGTCCACTTTTTACTACCACCTTACCTGCTTGAAAGGTAAACCTGCCATAGCGTCTGGCTTTCAAACTAATATCCTTCATGGATCTTAGACCATCTAAATCATCCTCCTGTGCTATCAGGTCAAGGGATTCAGATGCAACTAAGCCTAATCCAACTTTGACTTTGGTAGAGTTTTTCTTAGTCTTTTGGACTTTCTTGAGTTGTTTAACCTCACGCTTGGCAGAACTTACGTCTTTTTCTGCACTTAGTCGATCAAATGATTTTTCTTGGTGAAACTGAAAGCGAGACTTCGGGGAAGGATTTTCTTTTTGGAAAGTAAACTTGGGATTAACTGCCTTTTGCTTCTCACTTAGTTTCACTTCTGACAAATGTTTTCTTGCAGTCCGCAAACGCTCTTGAGCTTGAGGAAGTCGATAGTTCTTGATTTCCTTTACCTTCAACAGTCTAGGAGAAACATAGGTAATTTCCTTTAGGAACTTCTCTTCTGCTTCCTTTTGGCTACTGAGTAGATTTCCTTTTATCTCTGTTTTCTTTTCCTGAAAAAGAGAATTTTGGGCTGGTTTTCGAAATCGTCCTTTTTTAGGAACAGTCTGTTTTAAGGCTCTAACTTCTTTCCGATAATGCATACGGGCTGATTTTAAGTTGCTTCGAAAGTTTTGCCTAGCATGTTTGACTAGCTTTTTATCCTCTTTCATCTCATGTCCTCATTTTTTCAGGGTCCGTACTCATGATGTCAAAGAGCTTGGTGTGTTGTGGAATCTTATTTTTAAATGGAACAACGGTTGAACCGGCCTTGATTAGCCCAGCACCTTTTTCAGGATTGACCAAGTATTTCTCCAGTTCCTTGGAAAGTCCAAGCATATGTACCAATTCTTCGCGATCGCTCTTAGCCTGTTTTAAAAGAATCATAAACTCGCTATTGGCAATAATGCGTCTACCATTGGCATCCAATAGAAGAGTCTCTACATTTTGAGTAATACCTGTCGGTATCGCCCCATACTTACGGACACGACTCCAGAGTTTAAAGAAAAAATCAGAGGCATACTTGTCCAATAAGAGAAGCTGCATTTCATCAAAGTAAATCCAGGTCTTCTTTCCTAGCTTTTGGTTTTTTACCACCCGATTCCAAATCTGGTCAAAGATAACCATGAGGGCAATCTGTTTTAATTCATCGCCTAACTTTTTGACATTGTAAATCAGGAAATGACTGTCTGTTTTGATATTGGTCCTATGTGAAAATATGTCCAGCGACCCTTCCACATAGAGTTCCATATCAAGTGCCAAGTCCTTAGCTTCCTGTTCAGGTTGTTGAGATAAGACAAAGACCCATTCGACCAGGGACGGTGTATCAAAATGCTTATAGGTGAGTCGTGTCACACGGTCAATCAAGGACTTTTCACGGCCATCCATTTTGCGGTCCAAGAGCTTTCCAATCCAAGACAAGAGAAATTCGGACTTGACCTTAACTGGATCCTCATCCATATTCTCATCTGATAGATCTAAGACATTTAAGAAGGTGGTAGAATCTGGGGCAATATCAATACTCTCCCCACCAAAGGCTTGACCGATAATGCTGTACTCATTTTCTGGGTCAACAATAATAATTTCAGTATCGCAATCTGCTTCCTTGAGCTTAGTAGAGATGATTTCATGTTTTGTCGCCATCCCTTTGCCAGCTCCAGAGGTCCCTAAAATCAAACCTGACGGAGTATTTAACTTGCCACGGTCAATACTGATGATATTACTTGAGATTTGATTGATGCCATAAAATTTCCCACCCTTGTCCTGAATATCTACGGAAGTCCAAGGTGCATTCACGGCAATATTTGAAGTCAATAGAGACCGAGAAACACCTTCGAGATAGTTCTTCCCAAATGGCAAGAGACTATTAAAAGCAACTTCTTGCATGTAGGTCAAGTTATCGATAATCATATCATTAGACCCTGCAACTTGCTTGATAATATCAAGAGATTGTTTGAGTTGGTCCTCAGTATCCGCCAGCACGCCAATTAGAAATACGGTGTCAAACAGTTTATCTCCTGTTTGGGTCATGGTTTGAAGAAGAGCTTCAGCTTCATCGATGTTGTTCTCAAGAACATGGCCGACCTTCTCCAAATAGATGCCTGTCCGAGCCATCTTTTGTTGTTCCCCAATCTTTTGCGATTCCATCAAGGTTTTCTTGGTTCGCAGCTTGGTCATGGTTTCAGACTTGGTAGAGCCTTTGGCATGTAGGCTAATCATCACTTCCAAATCTGACTGCATCAAGTCTCGAATAAATTTATCCCCTAACTCCATGCCATAGTCACGAACATAAACAATCTGTAATAATCGATCGTCCAATTCAATATGATTCTTGTGTTTAAAGGAAAGGTAGGTTGGGGCAATAAAGTGTTTGGTGGATTGACCTGAGAGAGTCAAATCCTTGTAAGAAAACGGTAAATGATTTTCACCTCGTAACATATCCGCAAGGACATTCACTCGCTCCTCTCCACCGAGCAAACCAAGAGATACATCAATCTCTGAAAAGCCACTCTTGAAATATTCTCCAATTTGTGACAGAGAACGAAAAGCTAGTTTTGGTGTTTGGTCGCTCTTGCCAAATGAAAGAAACTTGACGGCTGAAAAGTTGTTCTCACCCGCCTCTAAGTTGGCATCCATCATGCGATTCAATTCATCACGATAAGCATCAAACCCATCTTCCTGTAAGGGATAGAGAATACTCTTACGGAATTTTTCCAAATTGACCTTTTGATTGAAAATGGTCAGTTGGAAATTGGTCTGATCATCCAGTGAATTGATTAAATCGGAATATTTCTCAACAATAGCTCCTTTATCATCTAAGCCAACTGTTTGATAATTGACATCTCCTAAGAGATAGGTTTGTGAGAAATAACTTGGACTGACCTGCATAAGGCCATTCTGAAAAAGCCCTTGATAGGCTAACGTATTTACGGTTGATGGTCTGATCTCCTGCTTCTGTGTTTTCGTCTTTTGCATTTTGTCATTAGAAGAGGTCTTTGATTTCATTGAGTGCTTTAATTTTTTCACGTTGGTCTCCTTTTCTTCCAGTAAATGTGCGGTCTGGCACCGTTAGTTCATAATGAAAACGGTACTTGAGATAGGTTTCAAATGGTAAGTCATTGGGGCGATAGACACCAAATAACATGAGTGGAATGGTAAAGATAACAACAAAACCATAGACAAACCAATCCCCAAATTGCCAGTAAAATAGGTTCAATCCCAATACCAAAATGGTTAGGGCGATGGCTGGAAATACAAAAATAACCTGTCTAGTTGTAAATCCCAGCCATGCCCTGTGTTGAACCTTTGAAATGTCCTTAAAGACACGTGTGTTCATAAATGTTCTCCAATCTAAATAAGCTATAAAAAGAGGAGGCGGGCAATTTACTCCCATCCTCCTACATCCCCAAAATACTTCGGGCGGTCCGTTGACTGCCAACCAAGGCAATGATTAACAATATGGCCTGTACCAAGCCACCAAACATAATGGCGAGTGATTCCATCACTCCAGCTCCATTTGATACGGCAATCTTTCCAGCCGATTCAAACAAGGGAACAAGAGATACAATTAGAAAAATCAAAATACCTTGAACGGCATAGACCATGATGTTTTTAAGGTAACCAATCCCAACACTTCTCCAGTCATCACTAAGGAAGGTCGGAATGGTAACAGGAGCAAAAGGAATCATCAGATAGAGTTGGATAAAGCGAATGGTAATCAAGATATTGACAACCATGATGCTGGCCATTCGTACCAACCAAATGAGAATCGCAAAAAAGCCAATAATCATTTTTCCTACAATTCCAGATCCCTTAATGCCTGAGATGGTATCATAATTAGCACCACCATTCGTGACAAGACTTGCCACTTGTTCAATAACATAAGAGGCAATGGCAATAATGGCTTCCACAATAACCGTCGTATTGGTAATCACGATCGCGACCATGATGTAGCTGACAATCATAGGTGCTATGGCTTCAAAGGTCATTGCACCACCTGAGTTTGCGATTTTCTTGGCCATTTTTGAAAATTCGAGTACAAGAACTACCGCAAGAATAGCTACTCCCAAGGGCTGCATAATCCCCTTGGTAATGGCTGTCATGTAAGACCACACCGTCGGATTAAAGTCCGCTAGTGACTTAACCAAGTTGGCGGTTGATTCTAAATCCACTTGAAACCCTTCAAAAAGGCTGTCGCTAGATACTTTTTCAGAGGCTAGAAATACAAAAGGTGACGTAAAATTCATTATCATGTCATGTGCTGTCCTCCCCTAAATGGTAATCTGAGTCACAAAAGCACCAGCGGCTCCCACCATGACCCCACCAACAATTTCTAGAATGGCATTTCGGACACCTGGCCCACCATCTTTAATGTTTGTTGAAAGGTTGATGATGCCCATGACTACAAGAAAGGCTCCTACTGCAATCAAACCTTTTTGTAATAGAGACATAGCCTGGGAGAACATGGAGCTGGCGTCCACTCCATAAACAAAGCCTGTTAGTTTTTGATTCATATAATTCCTCATTTCTATTAATGTAGTGTCGTTTCTGTGCTTAAATCCCTAATTCTATGACCTGACAAATCTACTTCATCCTCAGCGATTAGGTGATCGATGTGATAGTGCCACCAGCGTTCATCAGATTCCTTATCCGCAAGCCATTTCCAATTCTTATGTTTGAGTGGAAAATATTTCTTGGTTCGAAAAACAGGAACCCCTGCAATGCGTACGAGGCACTCATCTCGTTTCATATTTCCGACTTCATCAGCCGTCATCAAGTCACGGGCAATTTTCTGGTGAGAGGTAGAACTTGAACCCGTCTGCCCAAAAGAACGACTGGTACTTCTGATATCAATGGTTTGTTTGCCTAGAAGACCACTCATAAATTTGAAAGTTTCCTCGTCATTCCCACCCAAATAGAGGAGACTGTCACAGTTCCCCAGAATAGTTTTCCAAGCCTCTTTTTCCTTATAAAGTCCTTGAAGTTGAGCGATATTTTGGAGAATAGGCACAAGACTCATATTGGTTCTGTTGCAAAGTTTTAAATAAAGAATAAAATCCCTTACGGTATCTATGATTTAAGCTGGGATTCCCAATAATACCTTGATTTCAGTACAGACCGAAAACCC
>NZ_JANFME010000028.1:0-21634 GCF_029616525.1 Streptococcus suis
ACTCGTCAACCACAAAGTCCTCACTAAGATTATACACCTAGTGAGGGCTTTGTGTTCGTTTTCATTATTCTGTGGGTGAGGGCGGAGCCATCATGGATGTCTTTCCCACTCCCCTTTTTGGGGTAAGTAAAAAATGCTAAGGGTGTACAGTTGTCGTATCTGAAATTCTAGCCCCTGCTTGACCGTACTTGGTATAACATATTACAATATATATAAGAACCTGTGTTCACAGTTCATCGCTTCCATTGGAGTGTTTGATGGTGGAGATAAGGAAAGGAGATTCCTGACCAATTAGGTGGTAGGCGAAAACAGCCACAGGAGCTTTTTACTCGTCGAAGCAATAAAGTGAAACTAAAAGATGATAGAGTCAAGTATTCCTTCAAAAAATTGCCTTGATGAGCAAAAACGATTTCTTGCATAAGAACACTTTGTTTATGAATATAGGTTATAAGATTTGTCCAAGAGAGGTTATTATATGTTGAAATATATCCGTGCCCTTCCCCTTGTTATAGTAGCGGGAGCGGTTGTTTACTCTACTATTTTTATCTGTATTGATAATGGTGATTGGACCTACGTTGTGACTAGAGCGCTAGGGCTTAAGGAAGAACATGCCAATAATGTTTCTTTGATTGTAATTGGTGCCCAATCACTTTTTCTAACTTCGGATTGGTTTTACAAGCGGATTCGTGCCTTTCTCAATCGTCGTTTGGAAAAGGCTAAAGGGCTTAATCGGCAGATTTATCTGGGCTATAAGGCAGGGATTGAGTTTTTGATGGCGTTACCCAAACGAACTATTTTATTCACATTCTATCTACTTTTAGTAGTTGCTGAAAGTGTTGGTCTGATTGAAAAAGCCAAGGACTATGCTGTGGTAATCATCTTCATAATTGCTGTTGACCGCGTGACCAAAATATGGCCGGAGGAAAAGCGGAGGATGATTGAGTTTAGCCAGAAGATTAAGAAAGGGATTAAGAGTGTGGAGTAGGGAGATTTGTTTGGGTATATTTATTTTTTGAAAATCTAATGCAGATCTTCTTCTATTGAGAGAATGAACGGAACAGTGTGCTGTCTGTGTCTTACTGAAAGGAATTCTGTGCAGTAGTATTGCCTCTGAGCCAAGTTGCATTGAAGATTAAGTATGGTGGAATAACACTTAAGTTTAATAATGAGCGAAGATGGACATATTTTGTCCATCTATTTTTATATACTTCTTATTGAGAATATCAGAATAGAGGAATGTAGATGAATTATTATCACATAAAACTAATGGGAGATGTCCAGCAACTAGAGCGCCCGAGTGAATATTTCGCACAAGAAAATAATTGGATGTATTTTTTGAAGGAAAAAGAAGATTTATTTATTGTAACGGGAGCTGCAAATACAAAACGAGAAATAGCAAAAAAGGTTCAGTCACTTTGGGAAGAAGATGTCTATTTAGATGGCTATTCTTCAATAACTGAGGATGATTTTATTGAAAAAGTTGGACGTGAACAGTTGGGAGAATTTGGTTATTTCTTATTGAAGCAATCAACGGAAAATAAGCAAGGTCTTACTCCGAATGCAGATGTGTTGTCAGAAAATATGATTGGACTCAGCGACTTTAAAAATAACATTCAGCATCTTATAAACTATTTAGACTATCAATCAAACGATTTAAAATCGTATACGAAAGAGCCGTTTTTCTTAATTTTCAATGGTCAAAAAGGCAGTGGGCGAAAATACGCTCTCCAATATTTAGAACGCTTGTTCGACTTGCAAGCAGTTGATACTCATTGTAGCGAATATTTTCTTCCCAAGACTGATGAAAAGCAATTTCCAGTTGTTTATGACTATTTT
Source organism: Streptococcus suis (assembly GCF_029616525.1). Lineage (GTDB taxonomy): Bacteria > Bacillota > Bacilli > Lactobacillales > Streptococcaceae > Streptococcus > Streptococcus suis_AF. The sequence goes on from NZ_JANFME010000028.1 coordinate 1,837, forward strand.
AAAGCAAGAGCTCGTTCTAAATTAGAACTTTTCGCTAATATCAATACAAAGAAGGAGAATAATATTTGTATTCTAATAGCTCAATCGACTGAAGAAGCTAAAAAAATAGAAATGGAATTACAGGAGGAATACTATAATGTAAATAGAATAGAGTTTCCTCCTTATACAAATGACGAACTGGTTGAAATTGCTATTCAACTATTAGCAAAAAGACGAATTAGTATAGACAAGAAAATTGTTAGGAAGTATGTAGAAAAGGCTTCAAATCTCAACAATGCAAAAGATATTCGACGAATGGTTCAGAGAATCCATGAATATGCGGTGGCAACCAATTATTGTCAAGAAAATGGATTGCTGGATCTGGGTCACTTTAGTTTGCAAAAGGAACAATCTAAAAGCAAATGTGGCCAAGCTGAAAAGAGGCTGAATCAAATGATTGGTCTTCAATCTGTCAAAAAATTAATCAGACAACAAGTTGCTTTTGAACAACTATCTAAACTTAGGAAAGAAAAAGGCTATCATGTTGAAGAAAGTAATGGGCACTTGTTATTCACAGGAAATCCAGGGACAGGTAAGACAGAGGTAGCTCGCCTTTATACAGAGATCCTGTATGAACATGGCTTGATTGCAGAAAACAAGATAGTAGAGGTGGGAAGAGCAGATCTTATTGGGGAATATGTTGGCCAAACAGCACCAAAAATAAAAAAGGTGTTTGATAGTGCAAGTGGTGGTGTACTGTTTATCGATGAAGCTTACAGTCTGATTCCACAGAGTGAAAGAGATTTTGCCAATGAAGCTATACCCACCATTATTCAAGAAATGGAAAATCGTCGCAATGAGATAGTTGTTATTTTTGCCGGTTATAAAGATTTGATGCACAATTTCATAGATACGAATCCAGGATTACAATCTAGAATTTCAAAAAACATTCATTTTGAAGATTACTCTGTGGATGAACTCTATGAAATTTTTAGAATGATGTTGAGTAATAAGGGCTATTCCATTGAATCGAGCTGTGAGAGTGCATTGCGCTCGCACTTTTCGAGTCGTGTTATAAATGAACATTTTGGTAATGGACGCTATGTTCGTAAATTAATAGAAGCTATTTTGTATCAACAGGCGACTCGGGTAATGGAAAGGATAGGTAATAGGGATTTGGATGAAACAGAGATGAATGTCGTAATAGAAGTTGATATTAAGAACGCCATTCAAGAATTTTCAGAGTTGGAATCAACTCAACGGTTAATAGGTTTTGGATTACAGGGATAGAAGAAAGGAATTGCACATGAATAACAATGGTTTGAACGAAAACGCTGTATTTAATGATATGGAAATTTTAGAAATATTTATAGATTTACTATACAGAAATTTGGACTCAGATACTAAGGTGAGAAGCTCTTTTGACAGCATCAATCGGGAAGTGAGTGATTTTTTTGGAATCCCACAAAAGAGCTATATCGGACAACTTTTATATATTATTTCAGATGTCGATCACATCAGAAGGAGCTTTGTTGACCACATAGAATTTTACTATCGAGAGATGAATAGGAAGGTGAAAAGAGTAGTCGGAGTCAGTCTGGCTATAGAAATAGTACAAAATGTTCATTTTCTAGAAGAATTTGATGTTGTGATGATTGAAAATATTGAAGAATTTTATAATAGTACCGATGTGATTCAGAAGAAGTTGGCAAGAATTTTGGAAAGTTATCTAGAAACAGGCGGAAAATTACTGGTAACAGGTTGCGAGTTTGATAATTCAAACGACTCATTAAGTAAGATTCTCTACCAAGGAAATTTATTGAATTTGACTTGTTAAGAGTGGTATAATCTTGTTAGAATTGAGGTTTATATGAACGACCAAGAAAGATTGCTTACCATATTTTTACGTTTACAATCAGGAGCACATCTAAAAAAATCACAATTAGCAGATGAATTTGGAGTTAGTGAGAAGACTATTCAAAGAGATTTTGCCCTGCTAGGAGGATTTATCGAAAGTCAGCCGATGATTGCAGCAGAGTTAGCCTATGATTCTAAGCACCATACTCGCTTCTTAAAAGGGAAGTCTCTTTTTAACAAAAAGGAAATTCTGACCATTTCTAAAATTTTGCTAGAAAATCGGGCTTTGAATAAGGAAGAAAATAAGGCTGTTTTAGATAGTTTATTTGCTCTGGTATCGAAAGAGGAGCAGAAAGAAATTTCTGCCATTATCGCCAGTGAACTCTTAAACTATGCCCCGCTTTCAGATACCCAAAATAGAATCGATAAGATTTGGGAATGGTCAGAGGCCATTCGTAAGGAATTGGTATTAGATATTCGCTACCAATCTCCCTACAATGTAGAAAAGAAACACACAGTTTTTCCTGTGTCACTCTACTACGATAGTCATTACTTTTACCTTGTAGCTTATAATCTAAAACATTCATCCTATATGACTTTAAAGTTAGATAGGATTTTAGACTGGAAACTTTCGACTGAGAAGAAGCCAGCTATTTCTTATGGCAAAAAGTTTCGAGATGGTGAGGTACGGAATAAGCGCGTGGATTCTTTTATGGGGCGAGAAATAACTATAAGAGTCAAATTTAGCTACGATCCAACCATTGTCTTGGATCAATTCCCGACAGCAAAGATTATCGAAATCAACTCCGAAGGCAACATCATTGAATTTGTAAGTCAAGATACACCAGGCTTAAAACGTTGGTTGCTGAGTCAGGCAGATGCCCTAACTGTGCTTTCCCCGACTTCGCTTGTAGAAGATATGAAACATTTTCTCAAAAATATGCAAGAAAACTATAAAAATTAGATATAGGGGACACTATTTGTCCACTCTGTGTATTAGAATGGATGTATCAGTACTATAACTCTTGATTGAAAGGAGGGGAAGTATATGCAAGAATGGATTGTGGTAGATCAATTTGGAAATACGATTGCAGGACCGTTTTACGATAAAACAGCTGCGGAGATGCATGCGAAAATGATTCCGAATGCAAGTGTAGAGAAAAAATAGGAGAATAAGCAGAATGACCGATATTACTTTGAGGCATATGACACTAGAGGAACTTTTGAAGGACAATAGGCTCCATATCCCAAATTATCAACGCCCTTATAAATGGCAACGAAAACACATTCGCCACTTATTCTATGATGTCAAAGAAGTTATAGACTCTAAAAAGGACATTTATCAAGTGGGTTCTCTTATTTTACACGATAAAAAACAAACTTTAGATATTGTTGATGGACAACAGCGGACTATCTCCGTTGCATTATTTTTACAGGCTTTAGGGAAGTTGAACGATTATATCGGTGCCCAGCAGTTACTAAATCAAAAATTTGACGTGGTTTCGTGTCAACATGCTAAGGAAAATTTTGAAGAGTGGAAAATACTGATTGACCTAGATGATGAAAAGGCGCAAAAAGTATGTGACTTTCTTCTTAAAAATTGTGAAATTGCTGTTATTACAATGCCACATAATCGATTATCTGAAGCTTTCCAACTTTTTGATTCTCAAAACAATCGAGGAAAAGCTCTAGAGCCACACGACCTGCTTAAAGCCTATCATTTGAGAAATGCCTCTGAAATCAGTGAAGATTTGATCGAAAATTGGGAAAAAATTGTTACAGACGAAAAGGTCAATTTAAAAGATTTATTTAACCAATATCTTTTTAGAGTGCGGCGGTGGTCAATTGGTGAAACTGGGTTGACTAAACGTCGTCAGGGTTCATACCTTCGCTTTACAGAAGATTTTATCGATGATTTTAAAGGTGTCGGTTTACATCATAACGAATACCCTTATTTGAATCTCTTTAGACTATTAAAAGAACAAAATATTGATTATCCTATTTCTTTAACGATGCCAATTATTGATGGAGAGTACTTTTTCTCTTATATTAATCAGTCACATAAAATGATTCAAAATAGAGAAACTTGGTTTGAAAGTCTCAGTCTAGATTCCAAAATGCTCAAGATTTTACATTCTACTAAACAACGTTATAACCGGAATCGTAATTTATTCGATAATCTAGTATTGCTTTTTGTGGATAGGTTTGGTCAGGGAGCTTTAGATAAAGATATTGTTGAAACAATTTTTATATGGGCCTATTATCCACGTATAAAAGCGCGTGCCATTTATGATAGCACTTTAGCAAATTATGCTGCGGGTGGCATTTTTCAACGACGTACAGTTCAAAAATTATTTCAGCTATTACATCATGCTAGTACACCAAGCGATTTTTTGCAGAAAATCAATCGTGATCAATTTGAACATTTTACCTTGGAGAAAATTCTTGAGGAAGAGGAACTTAATAAATGACTAAGACAGCTACTTTGACAGTTACAAAACTTCTGACTGAAGATGAATACATTGTTCCTCTTTATCAGCGAAATTTTTCATGGACATATGATGAGATTGAGCAATTGCTTATTGACATAGCAGATGCTTACAACGAACGTGAAAAACGTCCTGATTATTATATCGGAACACTGGTTGTTCATCAAAAAGGAAATATGTACCATATTATTGATGGACAACAGAGAACAACAGCTTTGACTTTGTTGGCATTGGTTTTGAGAAATGAGTATCACATTCAGTTCCCTGACTTGAAACTCTTAAATTTTGAAGCGCGTAAGCAGTCCAATGCATCTTTGCAGCAGTTATTTGAGAATAGCAGTGCTGAATTTGAGAATATGGATGAGATTATTAGAGGTTACCAAAACACAAAATTAGCACTCAATAAAATTCTGTCCGAACAGTTTAAAATGGAAGTGACAGTATATGCTGAGTACCTCTTTCAACACGTTATTATTTTTAGAAATATGCTACCTACTGACTTAGATTTGAATCTTTATTTTGAGCGGTTTAATTCAAGAGGGGAGCAATTGGAAGCTCATGAAATAATTAAGGCTCAATTGATGGCGAAGCTTGACGATGATAAAGCTGCTAAGTTTGCTAAAATCTGGGATGCCTGTGCAGACTTCGAGAAGCCGGTAGTTAAATCATTTCAAATGAGAAAGAAAAGAAAGGAAACGTTTAAAGAAAGAGAAAATATTTTTGGTTGGCATTTTTCAAATTATAAATTAGCCAATATCTATCGATTTATCGATAACACAAATAGTTCAAAAAAAAGTATATTAGATACCCTAGAAGATTCAAGTTCATTGGTATTTGATGATATCGTGGACGACAAAGAGACTGGAAAATATACAACTGTTATTAACTTTGAAACGTTACTCTTGTACACTGTTTCTATTATTGAAAATATTCCCCCACAAGATGTTCAATTAGATGATAAGAAACTACTTGATGTTTTTATGGTGAGTGAAAAAGGAAGGGATTGGGTCATTTACTTCTCGGAAACTTTATTAAGCATCAGACACCTATTTGATAACTATGTCATTAGAAACGCAAGCGAAGATACATCTAGGCGGTCAAAAAACGACTGGTTTCTTAGCAAAGGTACTTACTATGAGTATCAAAGAGACAATCGGAAAAATACAGATTACTTTGTAGAAGAACATTTCGAAAATAATACTTTTCCAGATAAAGCAGTGAATGATACCATTATTATGCTCCAGTCTATGTTTGCAGTGACCTTTACATCAAATCGAGATAGTCGTTGGCTATATGAGACTTTGGTCTATCTATTCGAGAATGTTGAGCATTTGCAAGATGAAGCATTTGGACACCAGTTTGTAATTTTTCTAGAAGCGTTGGCAGTTCGATATGCTGATGGTCGGTTATTTACAGAAGATGGTCAAGAATTTAGATGCTACCCTAATATGCCTATCTATGCTTTCAATTTTATTGATTATGTCTTATGGAAAAATCAAAATAATCTACAGGAGTACTTTTTTGATTCAAGGAATTTTAGATTCACTTATCGTCGTTCCGTTGAACATTGGTATCCTCAGAATCCAAATTTTGAAGATAGTGGGATGTTAAGAATGTCTGATAGTCTGCTTCATTCTTTCGGAAACCTTTGTATTATCACGGACAGTCAAAATTCGAAGTTTGGTAACTCTAGACCTCAGGCCAAGTATAGCCAATGGGAAAAGATATTTGGAAACCAAAGTCTAAAACTGCAATGGATGGCTAAACTTACTGGAAATTCGGATGACAATTGGAATAGTGAGGTAATCAGGGGGCATGAGGACAAGATTTTAACGTTAGTTAAGGAATTTTTTGAAAGCACGAAAAACATTTGATTTTTTTCAAACTTTTTCAAACTTTTAGTATATATCAGAAATAAATTCCTTGCCAAAAGTAAGGGCTTATGTTACAATACCAAAAGCGTAGGTTTTTAAACTCATCCCGTGAGGTGAGAAAGACAACAGGAAAAATTATTAAGGGCCTATGACTATGTATATTTAGAAAGTCTGGGTCTTTTTGTGTACCCAGAATGGGAGATTTATGAGTACAAAAGCCAATCTTTTGTTTGATGTCCATGAGAAACCAGCACCGCTTCAAGGGATTTTGTTGAGTTTCCAGCACGTATTCGCTATGTTTGGAGCGACAATCTTGGTGCCACTGATTCTCGGTATGCCAGTTTCGGTTGCCCTCTTCGCATCAGGTGTCGGGACCTTGATTTACCAAGTAGCGACACAGTTTAAGGTGCCGGTTTACCTGGGCTCTTCCTTCGCCTACATCTCAGCTATGGCCCTTGCCATTAAGGAAATGGGTGGCGATGTGTCAGCTGCGCAGACAGGTATTCTCTTCGTCGGTTTGATTTACGTCTTGATTGCTGCACTTGTTAAAGTTATCGGTACTAAGTGGATTGATACCCTCTTGCCACCGATTGTCATCGGTCCGATGATTATTGTCATTGGTCTCGGTCTTGCCAACTCTGCCGTGACTTCGGCAGGCTTTGTCGCAGACGGTGACTGGAAAAACGTCGTTGTGGCGATCGCAACCTTCTTGATTGCTGCTTTTGTCAATACCAAAGGGAAAGGCTTCGCCAAGATTGTTCCCTTCTTGATTGCCATCATCGGTGGTTACGTGATTGCCCTCTGTCTTGGTTTGGTTGACTTCACACCTGTTCTGGAAGCAGCTTGGTTTGAATTACCAGGTTTCTACCTACCATTTGAAACAGGTGCCTTCAAGTCGTACAATTTCTACTTCGGTCCAGAAATGATTGCTATCTTACCAATTGCTGTTGTAACAGTAGCTGAGCATATCGGTGACCACACCGTTCTCAGCCAAATCTGCGGCCGCCAGTTCTTGAAAGATCCAGGTCTCAGCCGTACCTTGATTGGTGACGGTGTGGCGACTGCCGTATCTGCCTTTATCGGTGGACCTGCTAACACGACTTATGGTGAAAATACAGGGGTTATCGGTATGACCCGTATCGCATCAGTATCCGTTATCCGTAATGCAGCCCTGATTGCCATTGCCTTCTCATTCTTGGGTAAATTTACAGCCCTTATCTCAACTATTCCAAGTGCCGTTCTTGGTGGTATGTCTATCTTGCTCTACGGTGTTATCGCCTCAAACGGTTTGAAAGTTTTGATTGAAAGCCGTGTTGATTTCGGTCAAGTCCGTAACCTGATTATTGCAAGCTCTATGTTGGTATTGGGCCTCGGTGGTGCAGTTCTTAACATCGGTGCCATCACCCTTTCAGGTACAGCCCTCTCAGCCATTGTAGGTATTATCCTCAATCTTATCTTGCCAAAAGCAGAAAAGGCAGAGTAAATGTGATATACAAGCAGAAAGTCAGCAAAAGCTGGCTTTTTTAGTTTATTTGCGAGGTTTTTTCGCCGAAGTATGCTATAGTAGTCAGATAAAGGAGAAATTGATGTTAGAATGGAAAGAAAGCATCTTGTTGGATGCAGACATTGACAAGGTCTGGGCCCTATTTGAATTGGAGAATCTTCCAAAGATTATGCCCGATGTGGTTTCGACTATTCCGATTGAGATTAAGGAGGGAGTTGTGGGAAGCAGCTACAAGCAGGTCTATCGGGAGGGCAAGCGGAACATGGAATATGTTGTGACGGATTTGGCACATGAAGACCGTGAGGATTACAAGTACAATCGTTCAGGCTTTAGCTTGGTCAATCTCTTTGAGATTGAGGTAGCTTATGAATTACAGGCGATTGACGGCAATCAAACTCGCTTTACCTATAGTGGACAAAATCGAGGAAAGAATATTTTGGGTAAAGCTCTGCTATTGCTGACGCCCAAATCTCAGAATCAAAATGTGGTAGACGAGTTTATGGTACGTGTGAAGCGTGTGGCAGAAGCCTAGAAAGAGGAACACATGAAAGAGTTAGCGAAAGAAGTTTATAGCAACACCCTTCACATTTGGTATGAGACTGACTTGACGGCAGAACATGAATATGGAAGGATTTTTGACACTAGCCAAGCTAGTCTGGAGAAAGTGGCGGCACTTCTACAGGCAGATGTGATAGATAACCCAACTGTTGATGCAGTTTACTGGTATCTGGGTCAAGGGCTAGATCAGATTATTTTTATGGCCCGTTATCAGCAAGGCGGCTTACAGGTCCAGGTCAACCTCAAGGACTTTGATTTTGCCCTGCATTTAGATGCTGTGGAGGCTTGGAAAAATGCTCTTATCATAAAGGTTCAAGCTGATCTTAAGGAAAAATAGCAGAGCAGCTCAGCTATTTTCAAATTAGTTGACAAAAAAGCCATTCCTTGATAGAATGGTTAAGGTCCAAAAGGACAAATCTAGCTTTTTCTTGGTTACGGGTCGCCAACCTGTCACTCGGATTAGGCTCAAAAACAAAGGAGAACATATCATGGCAATCTCAAAAGAGAAAAAAAATGAAATCATGGCACAATATGCTCGTCATGAAGGCGACACAGGTTCAGTTGAAGTACAAGTAGCAGTACTTACTTGGGAAATCAACCACCTTAACGACCACATCAAACAACACAAAAAAGACCACGCAACTTACCGTGGTTTGATGAAAAAAATCGGTCGCCGTCGTAACTTGTTGGCATACCTACGCCGCACAGACGTAAACCGTTACCGTGAATTGATTCACTCACTCGGACTCCGTCGTTAAGATAGGATACAAAAGCCGTCAAAAACGGCTGAAAAATAGGAAACTGCCATGTCTTCGGACCTTGGCAGTTTTTCTTATGTTCCATTATGGAAGTGTAGTGCTCTGAAAAAGCTGGGTGTTCTTCGTTTGATTGAAGAGTATTTGATTCGTTCGGTTGTTTATATAGCAGGTTAGATTTTCCCTCAAATTCCTTCCTCAATTCCCCACATTTTCCGTCAAATATGATAAAATAAGGAGTATGCGTGGTTTTGTGCAAAAGAGAGTGAAACAAGCTTGTTTGATTGTCTTTTGTAGAAAACACGCAAGAAAAATTTCAGAAAAAATAGGAGACAATTCATGTCAAAACAAGTATTTGAAACGGTTTTTGCTGGCAAAAAATTGGTCGTTGAAACAGGTCAAGTTGCCAAACAAGCCAACGGTGCGGTGGTCGTTCGCTATGGCGATTCAACAGTATTGACTGCGGCAGTTATGTCAAAAAAAATGGCAACGGGCGATTTCTTCCCGCTCCAAGTCAACTATGAAGAGAAAATGTACGCTGCAGGGAAATTCCCAGGTGGCTGGATGAAGCGTGAGGGTCGTCCATCAACCGATGCGACCTTGACAGCCCGTTTGATTGACCGTCCGATTCGTCCAATGTTTGCGGAAGGCTTCCGCAACGAAGTCCAAGTCATCAACACAGTGCTTTCTTACGATCCAGATGCCTCTGCTCCAATGGCAGCCATGTTTGGTTCTTCATTGGCATTGGCAATCTCAGATATCCCATTCAATGGTCCAATCGCAGGTGTGCAGGTCGGCTATGTCAATGGTGAACTCATCATCAATCCTGACAAGGCTCAGATGGAAGAGTCCCTCCTTGACTTGACAGTGGCTGGTAACAAAGACGCCATCAACATGGTAGAGTCTGGTGCCAAAGAATTGTCAGAAGACACCATGTTGGAAGCCCTCTTGAAAGGTCATGCGGCCATCCAAGAACTCCTTGACTTCCAAAATCAAATCGTGGCAGCAGTCGGCAAGGAAAAGGCAGATGTGGAACTTCTTCAAGTGGACCCAGAATTGCAGGCTGAGATTGTTGCAGCTTATAATGACGATTTGAAAAAAGCGGTGCAGGTTGAAGAAAAATTGGCCCGTGAAGATGCGACCAATGTGGTGCGTGAAACGGTCATCGCAGCCTACGAAGAAAAATACGCTGAACACGAAGAATTTGACCGCATCATGCGTGACGTCCATGAAATCTTGGAGCTCATGGAGCACGCAGAGGTTCGTCGTTTGATTACAGAAGATAAGGTCCGCCCAGACGGTCGCCGTGTCGATGAAATTCGTCCTTTGGATGCAGAAGTAGATTTCCTACCTAACGTTCATGGATCGGGTCTCTTTACCCGTGGTCAAACGCAAGCTCTTTCTGTTTTGACCTTGGCTCCAATGGGTGAAACTCAAATCATCGACGGTTTGGATGATGAGTACAAGAAACGCTTCTTGCACCACTACAATTTCCCACAATACTCAGTGGGATCAACAGGTCGTTACGGAGCACCTGGTCGTCGTGAGATTGGTCACGGAGCCCTTGGTGAGCGTGCTCTTGAGCAAGTCTTGCCTAGCTTGGAAGATTTCCCATATGCTATCCGCTTGGTAGCAGAAGTTTTGGAATCAAACGGTTCTTCATCACAGGCTTCTATCACAGCTGGTACCCTTGCCCTCATGGCCGGTGGTGTGCCAATCAAGGCACCAGTTGCAGGGATTGCCATGGGTCTGATTTCTGACGGTACCAATTACACCGTCTTGACCGATATTCAAGGTCTTGAGGACCACTTCGGCGATATGGACTTTAAGGTAGCTGGTACCCGTGATGGTATCACAGCTCTTCAAATGGATATTAAGATTGACGGTATCACACCACAAATCTTGGAAGAAGCCTTGGCACAAGCTAAGAAAGCTCGCTTTGAAATCCTTGATGTGATTGAAGCAACTATCCCAGAAGTTCGTCCTGACTTGGCACCAACTGCACCGAAGATTGATACCATCAAGATTGATGTGGATAAGATTAAGATTGTCATCGGTAAGGGTGGCGAAACTATTGATAAGATTATTGCAGAAACTGGCGTGAAAATCGATATTGACGAAGACGGTCTTGTAGCTATCTTCTCACCAGATCGCGCTGCGATTGAACGAACCAAAGAAATCATTGCAGGTCTTGTTCGTGAGGCAAAAGTGGACGAAGTATTCCAAGCAAAAGTGGTTCGTTTGGAGAAATTCGGTGCCTTTGTCAACCTCTTTGACAAGACTGATGCTCTGGTTCACGTTTCTGAAATGGCCTGGACCCGCGTCAACAAACCAGAAGATTTGGTTGAAATTGGCGATATTGTTGATGTCAAAGTTATCAAGATTGATGATAAAGGACGTATTGACGCTTCTATGAAGGCTCTTCTTCCAAAACCAGAAGGTTATGTGGAGCCAGAAAAACGCGAGCGTTCAGACAAACCTCGTCGTCCAAGAGACCATAAAGAGAAAAAAGATAACAACTTTGGCGAATTCAAATTCCACAAAGTTGAAAAGAAATAAGCTGAGTAGACAAGTTCGGTAGCGGGCTTGTCTTTCGCTAGAAGGAGTGACTATGGGTTGGTGGAAAGAAACCATTGAAATTGTAAAAGAAAAAGATCCGGCGGCACGGACCAGCTTGGAAGTCCTTTTGACCTACCCTGGTGTCAAGGCCCTGGCCGCCCACCGTCTCTCCCATTTTATGTGGAAGAAAGGTTTCAGGCTATTGGCTCGGATGCATAGCCAGTTCTGGCGTTTTTGGACCAATATTGAAATTCATCCAGGAGCCGAGATTGCTTCGGGGGTTTTCATTGACCACGGAGCTGGTTTGGTTATTGGTGAGACGGCTATTATTGAGTCTGGTGTCATGCTTTACCACGGCGTAACGCTTGGTGGAACAGGAAAGGATACGGGCAAACGCCATCCAACCGTTCGAAAGGGTGCCCTTGTCTCTGCACACGCACAGGTTATTGGACCTGTTGAAATCGGAGAAAATGCCAAAGTGGGTGCAGCTGCCGTTGTCCTAGCCGATGTTCCAGCAGATGTGACAGTGGTCGGTATGCCGGCTAAAATCGTCCGTGTTCATGGTCAAAAAGATGAGAAGGTCATTCATGACATGGAAGATGGTCGTGAACACTACACGACTAAGCTTGCGGAATTACGAGAAGCCAGCCACCGTTCGTCGCATTTGTAGGAAAGAAGGTTGAGATGCTACTAGAAGAATTTGAAAATATCTCTGCAGTTATTGAACCGACGGACAAGGCCATTCGTGGTGGTGGGGAGGTATGTGAGACCATGATTTTCTCTTTCAATGGGGAAATCGTAGACCGTGTCCGTCAGTTACCTGAGAGCAGAGAAGGTGGCTACTTAGAAAGCATTAATGGTCGCCATCCTTGGTATATCTTGGAAAGAGATGGACTACGGGTTGCGGTCATGTTAGCAGTCATCGGTGCTCCCATGGCGGTTGGTCACTTGGAGGAACTGAAAGCTTGTGGCTTTGAGAATTTTATTGTTCTGGGTTCTTGTGGGGTGCTGGATAAGTCGCTTGCTGCGGATAAGATTATCCTTCCTAGCTCTGCTCTTCGGGACGAGGGAACTGGTTACCACTACGCTCCTGCCAGCGATGAAATCAGCTATGATTCTGCTCTGCTATTAACCATGGAAAAGGCCTTGGATCAAGCAGGAATTGAGCACGTGCGGGCCAAGACCTGGACGACGGACGCTTTCTATCGGGAAACGGCTGCCAAGGTCAAGCGTCGCCTAGCCGCTGGTGCCATGGTGGTCGATATGGAAGCTTCTGCTATCATGGCCTGGGCTAACTTTCGTCAGGCCAAGGTCTATCAGTTTTTCTACACGGCAGACTATGTGGACCACCACAAGAACGAGTGGGATACCCGTCGGGAAGAACGGACGGCTGACAGTATGACCTTCTTTGAAGTGGCCATGGCCATTGCAAGAAAATTAGAAAGTAGATCATGTTAAAAAAATTAATAAGACAAAACTGGCCTTATGTGTTGACCGCCATTGCTGGGATAATCATGTCTATCCTTAAATTTTCCCAAGGAAGCTGGCAGGTAGGGATGATTTGGTTGGCCGCGACAGCTTATTGGCTAGTAAAATTGTATCAAAAGTATCAAGTCCTAAAGAATACTCAGAAGTAATGGAGAAGCTATGATTAAAATTTACGATACCATGACTCGAAGTTTGCGTGACTTTGTGCCCTTGGAAGAGGGTAAGGTCAAGATGTATGTTTGCGGTCCGACGGTTTACAACTATATCCATATCGGTAATGCCCGTAGTGTCGTGGCTTTTGATACCATCCGCCGCTATTTTGAATACCGTGGCTATGATGTGACCTACATTTCAAACTTTACAGATGTGGATGACAAGATTATTAAGGCTGCTAATGAAGCTGGCATGACAACCAAGGAACTGTCTGATAAATTTATCGCAGCCTTCAAGGAAGATGTGGCAAAGTTGGGTGTTAAGCCGGCTACCAAAAATCCTCGAGTCATCGACTACATGGATGAAATCATTGATTTTGTGCAGGTCTTGATTGACAAGGGCTATGCCTACGAGGCGGCTGGAGATGTTTATTTCCGTGTGGAAAAGGCTGAAAACTATGCTCGTTTGGCCAACAAAACCCTGTCTGACTTGGAGGCTGGTGCTTCTGGTCGAGTTGAGGGAGAAGGTCAACTGAAAGAACATCCTTTCGACTTTGCCCTGTGGAAAACTGCCAAGCCAGGTGAAGTGTCTTGGGGAAGTCCTTGGGGAGAGGGTCGTCCAGGTTGGCATATCGAGTGTTCGGTCATGGCAACAGAGATTTTGGGAGCTACCATCGATATTCACGGTGGTGGTGCGGACTTGGAATTCCCTCACCATACCAATGAAATCGCCCAGTCTGAGTGCAAAACAGGTCAAACCTTTGCCAACTACTGGATGCACAATGCCATGCTCAATATCAACGATGAGAAGATGTCCAAGTCCTTGGGCAATTTCCTGACAGCCCATGATATGTTGGAACAAATCGACGGGCAGGTCTTGCGCTTCTTCCTATCTACCCAGCACTACCGCCGTCCACTCAACTACACTGAGAAGGCTATTTCAGATGCGGAAATCAATCTCAAATATCTGAAAAATACTTATACACAACCTGTGCAAAACTCTGTGGATAATTCAGCTCTTGAATTACATCTGGCGGCCTTTGAAGCGGCAATGGATGATGATTTCAATGCGGCAAATGGGATTACGGCTATCTTTGACTTTGCCAAGTGGATCAACTCAGGCAACTATGACGAAACTGTAAAAGAAGCCTTTGGCAAGATGCTCGCCGTCTTTGGTATTGTCTTTGAAGAAGAAGTCTTGGACAGTGAGATTGAAGCCTTGATAGCAGAACGTCAAGCAGCGCGTGCCAATCGGGACTTTGCGACGGCTGATCGCATTCGTGATGAATTGGCAGCCCAGGGCATCAAGCTCTTGGATACCAAGGATGGTGTGAGGTGGACACGTGACTAAGGCAGTAGATGTCAATCTCATCAATGGAATTGCCCTGGCTTTTGAAGGGGATGCTGTTTATTCCATGTATATCAGAAGGCACTTGATTTTCAAGGGGCTGACCAAGCCCAATAAATTGCATGGAGAAGCTAACAAATATGTCTCAGCCAAGGCTCAGGCAAGCCTGATCTCTGCCCTCTTAGAAGCTCAGCTATTGACCGAAAAAGAGGAAGAAATCTACAAGCGGGGGCGCAATACCAATAGTCATACCAAGGCCAAGAATGCGGACGTGGTCACCTATCGGATGTCCACAGGCTTTGAGGCGGTTTTGGGCTATTTGCACATGACCGAGCAGATGGAACGCCTGGATGAACTGGTGGGCTGGTGTATTAAGTTTGTAGAAAATAATTAACGAAGACAACGAGGAGGGAAACTTCCTCTTTTTTGTTTTCTCTAAACTAAAGTTCTTTTTATCTGATTTAAAGAAGGGGACCATGAGGGCTTGAAGGTCATATTTTTCCTCTGTACAATGGAATTAATAAAACCTGATAAACTTCGTGTGATAGCTGTTCTATCAAAGGTAGTATGTGCCAACTAAGATCTGGAAAGGAGAAAATTAAGAACAGCTGTTACACTACAATTGTGTAGGAGGAAAATATGACAAAATGTGATTTCGACAAACGTGAGCGATTCGGTATTCGAAAATTTACAATAGGTGCCTGTTCTGTTTTGATTGGTGCGACCTTATTTGGAACACAGGTTTCTGCGGACCAGCTAGAAAATGTGGACAGCTTGTCAGAGCCAGCTGTTGAACTCTCTTCGGTAGGGAACGAACATGTGGAAAAGACCGAAGCTGAAGAAGGAATACTACCAATTTTAACAGATGAGAAAGCGGTGACCGAAGAGTTGAATGGAGAAGCATCTGTATCAGATAGTAGAGAAGAAAAACTGCCTTCAGCTCCGTCTGATAATCCAGAAAATAAACTAGAGGATACAGAGGAAGCGGAAGATAAAGGGGGAGATTCTTCAGATTCTGGTCTGTTGCTTTCTGATTTTCCTCAGGTAGAGGATCAAGGAATTCGTCCGAAAGAGATTAAGTTTGACAACTGGGATCAGGTGCTTGCTTGGGAGCCGGGTGCTCGTCCAGATGATGATTTGAACCGCGCTTCTGTAGAGTTGGTTGAGCGCTTTAGAGGGCATGTCGTCAATGAGAGAGCCAATGAGAATGCAAAGGTAGAAGCTCTTTCAAATACCAACTCTAAGGCGAAAGACCATGCCTCTGTTGGGGGAGAAGAGTTTAAAGCCTATGCCTTTGATTACTGGCAGTATATTGATTCAATGGTATTTTGGGAAGGCTTGATTCCTAGCCCAGACGTCATTGATGCTGGACACCGCAATGGTGTGCCTGTTTTGGGAACGATTTTCTACAATTGGTCCAGTAGTATTGAAGATCAAGAGAAGTTTGTGTCTTCTATGAGACAGGATCCTGATGGAAGTTTTCCTGTTGCTCGTAAGTTGGTAGATATGGCTAAATACTATGGTTTCGATGGTTATTTCATTAATCAAGAGACTACAGGAAGCTTGGTTGAACCTATGGGGGAAACCATGAGAAACTTTATGCTCTATACCAAGGAATATGCAGAATCGATTGGTTATCCGATAACGTATTCTTGGTATGATGCCATGACCTACGAATATGGTCGCTATCACGAAGATGGTTTGGGTGAGTACAACTATCCGTTTATGGAAAAGGAAGGAGACAAGGTCCCTGCGGATCGTTTCTTTGCGAATTTTAACTGGACACGGGCCAAAAATAACTATTCAATCGAAGTGGCGAAACGAATCGGTCGAGATCCATTTGATATTTTTGCTGGATTTGAATTGCAACGGGGAGGCTCTTACAAAACGCAAATTAACTGGGATGCTCTGTTTGATGAAAACGGGAAATTGAAATTATCACTCGGTCTGTTTGCGCCAGATACCATTACAAGTTTGGGTGCGACGGGTGAGGATTATCATGAGAATGAGAATATCTTCTTTACAGGCTATCAAGGTGATCCAACCAAACAGAAACCTTCGGATAAAAATTGGTATGGCTTGGCCAATCTCATTGCGGATAAGACGGCTATAACAAGCAGTAATTTTAATAGTTCCTTTAATACAGGGCACGGGAAAAAATGGTTTGTAGATGGTAAGGTTGCCAAAGATGGGGAATGGAATTATCGCTCTGTGTCTGGTATTTTACCAACCTGGCGGTGGTGGATTGAAGCAAGTGGTGAAAAGCTTGCTGCGGCTTATGATTTTGATGATGCCTATAATGGGGGCAACTCTCTTCGTTTTACAGGCGATTTGGAAAAAGATGGTAAGCAGGAAATTAAGTTGTATTCCGCCAAGATTCCTCTATCAGAAACAAGTCGTTTGAGGGTTGCGCACAAAGGAGGGCAAGGTGCAAATATCTCCCTAGCTCTAGCGCTTGAACCAGATTATCAATTTGCGAATAAAGAAGCGTGGCGCTTGCTTAAACTATCAAGAGATTGGCAAGATCAGACCTTTGATTTATCTAGTCTGGCAGGAAAGACAGTGTACGGTATCCAAGTGGTTGTTGAAAATGAAGCAGCGCTGTCAGATTTTGATTTTCGTTTAGGGCAGTTGGCAATTTATGACCAGGAACATTCACCTACTGCACCGAAAGATGGCCAAGTCCTTGCTAAGCGATTGAAGAATGCCCAAGATGCTGAAGCTGTGATTAGCTTTACAGGGACAGATGATGCAGACTATTATGAAGTATATGCGCAGGTCGACGGACAGTGGAAATTGCTGACAGGTTCTTCTAATACAAGGATTTACCTCCCTCAACTAGTTCGTTCTGCTCAGGCAGAAGGTCGAACCCAAGCTTTGAAAGTTCATGCCGTTGGGAAAAATGGTTTGCGTTCGGAAGCAGGGGAGTTTATCTTTGATTGGGAAATGACGGTGAAAGATACTAGCCTTCCTAAACCATTGGCAGAAAACATTGTTCTCGGAGCAGAAGTCATCGGTTCAAGTTTTGCTAAAAAAGAAGGTGGAGAAGGCATTGAGGGCATGTTGAATGGGACCATTACCAGTCTGTCAGATAAATGGTCTTCCCATCAATTGAGTGGCCATGTAGATATTCGCTTGACCCAACCTCGGACAGTCGTGCGATGGGCTATGGATCATGCTGGTGCAGGTGGTGAATCGGTCAATGATGGCTTAATGAACACCAAGGATTTCGATCTCTATTATAAAAATGAGAATGGTGATTGGGTGTTAGCCAAAGAAGTTCGTGGCAATCGTGATCATGTGACAGACATCGTATTGGACAAGCCAATTCGAGCGCAGGAATGGCGTTTGGATGTCTTGACTTCTGATAATGGTACTCCTTGGAAGGCCATTCGTATTTATAATTGGCGTATGTATGAAGAATTGGACATGGAGACACCAAATATTCCGATGACCCATGCTGTTGCTCGTCATCTCGGTAATCATCAGATTCAAGTAGGTTTCAAGGATGTCCCTGCCAATCGGAAAATAGCGCTTTATTCTAGCCCAGATGCCGTAAAACCACTGGCAGAATTGGAAACGACAGAGTCAGGAAATCTTATATTCGACCCGATTCGCTTTGAGTCCCTGCCTGAGTTCATTTACTACCGTACTCTGGAGGAAGGAAAGGATTGGAGCAATCTATTGGCCATTCGCGTTCCGCAAGGTGAAAAAGTAGTGAAAGCGATGGAATGGATAGCTCCCCTAGAGAAAAAAGTTTACCGACAAGGTAGTCCTTTATCGCTTGCAGGAGCACAATTCCGTGTAGTTTTTGAAGGAGATTGGCCTGCTGAACGGGTGAATGCCACCAATCCGGCAGTTACAGTAAGGGGATTTGATCCGCAAAAATTAGGTGAACAAACATTGACCGTTTCCTATCTAGGAGAAACACTTGCTCAGCCACTGATGGTATATGTTGTTGAAGATATAGCCCAAGGTGAGAAAAAGGCAGTCGGTCTAGAAATCCAACAGTTACCAAAAGTGCAGTATGTTGTAGGAGATGATTTGGATGTCACAAATGGTCGATTTGCTATTATCTATGACGATGAGTCAACTCAGTCCTTCTCTTTGACAGAAGCTGGAGTAGAAATTGTTGGTTTCGATTCCCGTAAAGAGGGGCGTCAGAGCCTAGGTTTGCGGTATGCTGGTTTGGAGACTTCATTTGATGTCCTTGTTTCACCGAAGCCAATCGTCAATGATGAGTATCTAAAGCAGAAAATAGCAGAAATTGAGGCTCTACAAACCCAAACAGCCTATCTTTATTCTAGTGAGCAGATACAACTTGCTTTGCAAACTGCCTTGGAAGAAGCTAAGTCTGTGGTAGCAGATACCAATCGGACAGTCGAGCAGGTTGAAGCCGCTCAAACTCTTTTAGAGAAACAGTTAGGAGAGCTGGATGGGGCGAAACTTTACCAAGCAGATCTTGGGCGTCTCAATCAGTTAATCCAAGAGGTGAAAGGAATAGACACGCCTATAAATTCTTCTGAGCTGACTTCTTTACTAGAAACAACTGAGAAAATTTTGGGTTCGGATAGTATTCGTCCAGATGAGATGAGGGAGCTGCTCAGTGAATGGACTGATTTGTTTGAACAGTCTAGTCTGGTAACGCATGTCGGTACAAGAGATTCGATGGAGTCTAAGAATTTACTAGCTCCTGAAAAACCGAGGATGGATTTGACCTATGAGCTGGTGCCGAGCCAAGTCATCAAACGGATCAGCACTGATTTGCCACTGGGCAAAGAGCGAATTGTTCAGGAGGGGGCAGATGGTCAAATGATGGTAGCTCACCTAGTCTATAGTGATGGTCGTCGCGAGCTGTATTCACGAAAAGTTGCTGATGAGAGTCAGCCGAAAATAGTGGAGGTCGGCAGCGGTTTGCCTATCCAGCAAGAGAAGACTTTAATGATAGAAAATAGCCCGCAGGTTGAAAAGCAGATCAGAGATGCTTCTCTGCAGAAGAGCGGTCTTCCACAAACTGGTGATACCTATCAGGAGAAGTATGTCTTTCTTGGATTAGTTGGTGTGGCTCTGGCTGGCCTATCTCAGTTAGCTAAGCTCAGAAAGCAAGGTGAATAAAATAAATGGGAGCGGGAAAGACATCCATGATGGCTCCGCCCTCACCCACAGAATAATGAAAACGAACACAAAGCCCTCACTAGGTGTATAATCTTAGTGAGGACTTTGTGGTTGACGAGT
>NZ_JANFME010000029.1:0-17175 GCF_029616525.1 Streptococcus suis
GTTAGGGGAGCTTTATTTTTAATAGTATCGGGAAGTAGCTCAGCTTGGTAGAGTACTTGGTTTGGGACCAAGGTGTCGCAGGTTCGAATCCTGTCTTCCCGATTATATTATTTTGGCGGTGTAGCTCAGCTGGCTAGAGCGTCCGGTTCATACCCGGGAGGTCGGGGGTTCGATCCCCTTCGCCGCTATATACTCTTGTTTGCTGGACCTTTAGCTCAGCTGGTTAGAGCTCTCGGCTCATAACCGAGCGGTCGTAGGTTCAAGTCCTACAAGGTCCATATATTGGAGGATTACCCAAGTCTGGCTGAAGGGAACGGTCTTGAAAACCGTCAGGCGTGTAAAAGCGTGCGTGGGTTCGAATCCCACATCCTCCTTTTCTACTACCGCGGGATGGAGCAGCTAGGTAGCTCGTCGGGCTCATAACCCGAAGGTCGTAGGTTCAAATCCTGCTCCCGCAATTTCTTTAAGAATTTGGCTCGGTAGCTCAGTTGGTAGAGCAATGGATTGAAGCTCCATGTGTCGGCGGTTCGATTCCGTCTCGCGCCATTAATTTAACTTTGTCCAAGTTTATTATCTTGGGCGCGTAGCTCAGATGGTTAGAGCGCACGCCTGATAAGCGTGAGGTCGGTGGTTCGATTCCACTCGTGCCCATATTATATTGATGGAGAATTACTCAAGAGGCTGAAGAGGACGGTTTGCTAAATCGTTAGGTCGGGTAACTGGCGCAAGGGTTCGAATCCCTTATTCTCCGTAGTGAACGAGATTATCGCTTGATATTCTCGTTTTATTGTATCTTGGTGAGGGTCTATTATGAATAAATTTTCAAAATTAGTAGTAGTTGTTTCTATCTTTTTATTACTGTCATTTTCTCTTTTGTTTGTGACATTCTCTAAGGGGTTACAGGTACCATATTTAAATAATATCGTTGGGGTTGTTGTAACGCCAATTCAATCGGTTATTTCAGTACCTACTAGATTTTTTTCTGAGCAGAAAGATGTCTTGACAGATTTGATGAACGCTTACGAGGAAAATAAACAATTAAAGGAAGCTATTATGAGCCTTGAAGGGATGGCTGCTGAAAATACTAGCTTGAAAGAAGAGAATGCATCGCTTCGTAGTAGTTTAGGTGTGGTATCTGATTTTCCTGAAAAACAACTTATTCCGGGATCAGTTTTAGTGAGGACTCCTTCATCGTGGTCGGAGCATATTTCAATTAATATTGGTGAGACTAGTGGTGTGACATCTAATGCACTTGTGGTTGCTAATGGTGGATTAGTTGGCATCGTGAGTTCATTGAGTTCAGATTCGGCGGTTGTTACCTTATTTACGAATTCGGATGAATTCACGAAGTTGCCTGTGAAAATTTCTGTCGATTCTAAAGAAATTTATGGTATTTTATCGGGCTATGATGCAGATACAAATAGTTTTATCATTAATCAGTTGAACTCAGCTGATGAAATTGCAGTGGGTAGCAATGTTGTAACGAGTGATTTGGCTGGTGCGACTCCGGCAAATGTCCAAATTGGTAAAGTTTTATCGGTTAAATCAAATAGTAACAGTTTAAATAAAGAAGTATATGTTGAGCCGACAGCTAGTTTTTCAAACATTTATTCGGTTTTAGTGGTAGGTCAAACAAATGCGCAATAAAATGATAGAAATATTCATGTTTCCCATCTTGTTCTTTATTTTATTACTTGATGGACAGATTTCAACGTTGGTAACAAATTGGTCGGTCGGATTATTTACTATTTCAAGTCATTTGGTACTTATGTTAGCTATTTTTTATGCTAACTATGTATCTCTTGGTTTTTCATTATTCATATTTACTTTGCTAGGTTTGGTATATGATATTAGTTATCTTAATCTGATTGGTATTGCTACTACAACTCTTCCTTTAGTTTTGTATTGCATCTATTTCTTCTTTCAAGGTGCTGTCAGCAAGCGAGGAATTAATATTTTGATTTTACTAGTAGCTATTTTTCAATTTGAATTTATTAGTTACTCATTTGCTCGCATTTTTCATATAACAAACTTGTCTGTGTTTATCTTTGTTTTTAATAAATTACTTCCAAGTCTACTATTCAATTTGGCCTTATTTTTCGTACTACAACCGTTATTTGAGCGTTTATTTGGAATAACAAACAAGACATAGAAATGTAATAATTGCGTAATATACTTACGCAATTTTTTTGATAAAATGAGAGAGTCAGAAAGTATAGAGGAGTTATGTTCGGATATGAAGAAAAAAATCTTGGCTACAATTATGTTAAGTACAGTCGTTCTATCTAATGCTAATTATGTAGCTGTGGTTAGTGCGAATGATGTAGATAGTCAGATTGCAGCAAAAAATCAACAGATTAGTGAGTTGACAGCACAACAAGCTGAAGCTCAACAACAAGTTGATGCTATTCAAGGACAAGTTGATGAAATTGTTAGTGAACAGGCGAAATTAACAGAAGAAAATACTCGTTTGGAAGCAGAATCGCAGACATTGGCGGCAGATATTGAGCGTTTGTCAGCTGATATTGTGTCACGTGATGGTGCTTTAAAGGAGCAGGCGCGTAGTGCTCAAGTTGATGGCTCTGCTTCAAGTTATATTAATACAATTTTAGATTCAAAATCAATCGTTGATGCTGTTTCTCGTGTTAATGCAATGCGTGAGATTGTTTCAGCTAATAACCGTATGTTGGAACAACAAAAAGCTGATAAGGAAGCAATTGTTGAAAAACAAAAGGCAAACCAAGAGGCAATCACTACTTTGGCAGCTAATCGCCAAAAATTGGAAGATGACGCCCAAGTATTGCAAGTGCGTCAGGCTGAATTGGAAGCTGCTAAGTTAAATTTGGCTGTGCAGAAAGCTACTGCTGAAGATGAGAAAAATTCATTGTTGGCGCAAAAGGCAGCTGCAGAAGAAGCAGCTCGTCAAGCGGCAGCTCGTCAAGCGGAGTATCAAGCACAACAGGCAGCTCTAGCACAGCAACAAGTAGCCTCAGTATCAGCACCAGTCGTGTCAATGCCAGTAGAAACTACAGTGACTGAAACGGTTGCAGCCCCTACTCAGACAGTATCACAATCTACACCAACGGTAAGCACACCTACAACGTCTACATCATCAGGTTCAGGTAGTTCAGCGGCAGCAAATAATGCGCGTTATGACGCTTCATCATACCCAGTTGGTGAGTGTACTTGGGGAGTTAAGTCTCAAGTTTCATGGGTTGGCCCATACTGGGGTAATGCTAATCAGTGGGTAGCTTCAGCTCGAGCTGAAGGATTCAGCGTTGGTACAACGCCACAAGTTGGTGCAGTTGCTGTTTGGGTAGGTGGAACGTATGGTCACGTTGCTTTAGTAACAGCAGTTGAAAGTTCTACAAACATCCAGGTTTCTGAATCAAACTATATGGGTCGTCGTTATATTGGTAACCACCGTGGTTGGTTTAATCCTACAACAACATCTGAGGGTGCGGTTTACTATATTTATCCATAATATTTTATCCTTGGTTTATCCAAGGATTTTTTATATTAAAATCTTGATGATACCGAATCTTTCATTTTTGTTTGAAAATTGATTCAAAAAGCGTTAAAATAGTTAAGTAGAAAAATTTAGGAGGCTATCATGGCGTTTACCGACTTAAAGTTGTTTGCACTATCGTCCAATCAACAATTAGCTGAGAAGGTTGCAAAGAAAATTGGTATTCCCTTAGGGAAATCAAGTGTCCGTCAATTCTCTGATGGTGAGATTCAAGTGAATATTGAAGAATCAATTCGTGGTACACATGTATTCATTCTTCAGTCTACTAGCTCTCCAGTGAATGACAATTTAATGGAAATTTTGATTATGGTTGATGCTCTAAAACGTGCATCTGCTGAATCAGTAAACGTTGTAATGCCTTACTATGGCTATGCACGTCAGGATCGTAAAGCTCGTGCTCGTGAGCCAATCACTTCAAAATTAGTTGCCAATATGTTACAAACAGCGGGAGTCAATCGTTTGTTGACAATTGATTTGCATGCTGCGCAGATTCAGGGATTCTTCGATATTCCTGTTGATCATTTGATGGGTGCTCCATTGATTGCGGATTATTTTGAGCGTCGTGGTATGGTAGGTGATGGCTATGTTGTTGTATCACCTGACCATGGTGGTGTAACACGTGCTCGTAAATTAGCTCAGTTCTTAAAAACACCGATCGCGATTATTGATAAGCGTCGTAGTGTTGATAAGATGAATACATCTGAGGTGATGAATATTATCGGTGACATTGAAGGTAAAACTTGTATCTTGATTGATGATATGATTGATACTGCGGGTACCATCTGTCATGCAGCGGATGCTTTGGCAGATGCAGGGGCAACAGCTGTTTATGCTTCATGTACGCACCCAGTATTGTCAGGTCCTGCTATGGATAACATTAGTAAGTCAGCAATTAAGAAATTGGTTGTTCTTGATACAATTGAAATTGCAGAAGATCGCTTAATTGATAAAATCGAACATATTTCAACGGCAGAATTATTAGCGGAAGCGATTATTCGTATTCATGAAAAACGTCCTTTGTCACCTTTGTTTGAGGCAAGTCGTGTTAAATAGGTATGAGAAGAGTCAAATGACTCTTCTTTTTTACATTTATTTTCAAAATGTATTATAATAGTTTTATATGTTTTTGAGGTGGCAAAATGGATTTATTAAATCGTTTTAATAAGAATTTGAATCGGATTGAGGTTTCGATGATTCGTCAGTTTGATCAGTCTATTTCGGATGTTCCAGGGATTTTGAAACTGACCTTGGGAGAGCCTGATTTTACAACGCCAGACCATGTAAAAGAAGCAGCTAAGGCTGCTATTGATGCTAACAAGAGTTATTATACTGGTATGGCTGGTCTTTTGGAGTTGCGTCAGGCTGCAGCTGAGTTTGTGGCTGAAAAATATAATTTACACTACAATCCAGAAAATGAAATCCTCTCTACAATCGGTGCGACAGAAGCGCTATCAGCGAGTTTAGTTGCTATTTTAGAGGCTGGGGATACAGTTCTTCTGCCTGCCCCTGCCTATCCTGGTTATGAACCGATTGTCAATATGGTGGGAGCAGACATCGTTGAAATCGATACAACGGCAAATGATTTTGTTTTGACACCTGAGATGTTGGAAGAGGCGATTATTGAGCAGGGGGAAAAGCTAAAAGCTGTCATTCTCAACTATCCTGCCAATCCAACGGGAGTGACCTACTCACGTGAGCAGATTCAGGCCTTTGCGGATGTCTTGCGTAAGTATCCTGTCTTTGTCCTATCAGATGAGGTATATGCGGAGTTGACTTACACTGGTCAGCCTCATACTTCGATTGCGGAGTTTTTGCCAGAACAGACCATTTTGATTCAGGGCTTGTCCAAGTCCCATGCCATGACAGGTTGGCGGATTGGCTTGATTATGAGTCAGGCTCCGATTATCGCACAAATCATCAAGAGCCACCAATATCTCGTGACAGCGGCCTCAACTGCTATGCAGTATGGTGCGGTTGAGGCCTTGAAAAATGGTAAGGATGATGCTCTTCCGATGCGGGCGGAGTACGTCAAGCGTAGGGATTACATCATCGAGAAGATGACGGACTTGGGCTTTAAAATTATCAAGCCTGATGGAGCATTTTATATCTTTGCAAAAATCCCTGCGGGTTACAATCAAGATTCCTTTAGCTTCTTGCAAGACTTTGCGAGAAAGAAAGCGGTGGCCTTTATTCCAGGTGCGGCCTTTGGTCAATATGGAGAAGGCTATGTGCGACTTTCCTACGCAGCAAGTATGGAGAAGATTCAAACAGCCATGGCTCGTTTGAAGGAATATCTAGAAGAAAATGGAACGAATTGAAACCAGGGGATTAGTCCTATATAATCGGAATTTTCGAGAGGATGACAAGCTGGTCAAGATTTTTACGGAGAAGGCTGGCAAGCGAATGTTTTTCGTGAAACATGCCTCTAAATCCAAGCTGGTAGCTTCTATCCAGCCTTTGACCTATGCGGATTTTATCGTTAAAATCAATGATGATGGTCTGTCTTATATCGAAGATTTTCATCAGGTACAGCCCTTTAAGAATATTAACGGTGATATTTTCAAGCTTAGCTATGCTACCTATATCTTGGCCTTGGCCGATGCGGCCTTGCAGGACAAGGTCTATGACCCAGCTCTCTTTGCTTTTTTGGTCAAGACCTTGGACTTGATGGAGTCAGGTTTGGACTACGAAGTTCTGACCAATATCTTTGAAATTCAGCTCTTGGGTCGATTTGGGATCAGTCTGAATTTTCACGAGTGTGCTTTTTGTCATCGGGTTGGCTTGCCTTTTGACTATTCCTACAAGTACAGTGGTGTCTTGTGTCCGCAACACTATCAACAAGATGAGCGACGGGCTTATCTGGATCCCAATGTTCCCTATCTACTTGATCAATTTCAGGCTATTTCCTTTGATGAGCTGGAAACCATTTCCATCAAGCCTGAGATGAAGCGAAAATTACGGCTTTTTATTGACCAGCTGTACGAGGAATATGTGGGGATTCACTTGAAATCCAAGAAATTTATAGATGATTTGTCTTCTTGGGGGCAGATTATGAAACCAAGAACAGAAAATGAGGAAACAGAATGAAACGTATTGCAGTAGATGCTATGGGTGGGGACCACGCCCCTCAGGCAGTGGTAGAAGGTGTCAATCAAGCCTTGGCTGCCTTTCCAGACATTGAAATTCAACTTTATGGTAATGAGGCTAAAATCAAGCAGTATTTGACAGCGACAGAGCGTGTCAGCATTGTTCATACCACGGAGAAAATCAATTCAGATGATGAGCCTGTCAAGGCGATTCGTCGTAAGAAAGAAGCTTCGATGGTCCTAGCGACCAAGGCTGTCAAGGATGGTCGGGCAGATGCGGTCTTGTCAGCTGGAAATACGGGAGCTCTTTTGGCGGCAGGCGTCTTTGTCGTCGGTCGCATCAAGAACATCGACCGTCCTGGTCTTATGTCCACTCTTCCTACTATGGACGGTAAGGGATTTGATATGATGGATTTGGGGGCAAATGCTGAAAATACAGCTCATCACCTCTATCAGTATGGTATTCTTGGCTCATTTTACGCGGAGCACGTGCGTGGTGTCAAACAACCTCGTGTGGGACTTTTGAACAACGGTACGGAAGATACCAAGGGCACGCCAGTTCACCAAGAAGCCTATAAACTCTTGGCGGAAGACAAGTCAATCAACTTTATCGGCAATGTGGAGGCGCGTGAGTTGCTTAACAGTGTGGCGGATGTGGTCGTGACGGATGGTTTCACGGGAAACGCTGTGCTGAAAACAGTTGAAGGGACTGCAAAATCCATCGTTGGTCAGTTGACTGGCTCAATCAAGAATGGCGGTCTGCGTGCTAAATTGGGAGGCTTGCTGGTCAAACCAACCTTGAAAAAGGCCTTGGGGGCTATGGACTATAAAACTGCAGGTGGTGCTGTCTTGCTTGGTCTGAAAGCACCTGTCATCAAGGCACACGGATCCAGCGATGCCCAGTCGATTTTCTATACGATTAAGCAGACGCGTTCGATTTTGGAGGCTGGCATTGTTGAAAAATCAGTGGCCAAATTTTCAGTAGTGGAGGAGAGTCATGACTAGATAGCAGGTCTATCAGCGGGTTGTTGAATTAATTCAGGATGAAAAGGGAGAAGATTTTCAAGTTCAACCTGAATCTACTTTGGCAGATAATATTGCAGCAGATTCAGTAGAAATCATGGAATTTGTTCTTAATTTGGAGGATGAATTTCATGTAGATGTCCCAGATGCTGCTATTGAGCATTTTGAGGTCCTATCTGATATTGTTGATTTTATTTATGAAGAAGTAAAAAAACGTTCGTAGTTTACGGGCGTTTTTCTTTGTTTTTTCCTAAATAACCGTAAATTTGTTGTAAACGCGAATATTGTGTGTTAGAATAAACGAAAAGACTAGAATATTTTACGAAAGGCGAACATTCTCATGAAAACAGACCTTCTCTATTCAGGAAAAGCCAAAGACATCTACGCTACGGCTGACAGCGACCAGATTGTTGCGGTTTATAAGGATCAGGCAACAGCTTTTAATGGTGGTAAGAAAGAACAGATTGTGGGCAAGGGCCGGCTCAACAATCTGATTTCGTCCTTAATTTTTGAAAAGTTGAATGAAGCTGGCGTCAAGACGCATTTTATCAAGCGTTTGTCGGATATGGAGCAGTTGAATAAGAAGGTGGAGATTATTCCTCTCGAGGTGGTTTTGCGAAATGTGACAGCTGGGTCTTTCTCAAAACGCTTTGGGGTGGAAGAAGGGATTGTATTAGCTACTCCAATCGTGGAATTTTACTATAAAAAAGATGAGTTGGACGATCCTTTTATCAACGATGAACATATTGCCTTTCTAGAACTGGCTAGTCAGGACCAAATCGCCTATATCAAGGAAGAAACAAGACGAATCAATGGGTTCTTGAAGGACTTGTTTACTCAGATTGGGATGACTTTGGTGGACTTCAAGCTAGAATTTGGGGTTGACTCGTCTGGTCAGATTTTATTGGCGGATGAGTTTTCTCCTGATAATTGTCGTTTGTGGGATGCAGATGGCAACCATCTCGACAAGGATGTTTTCCGTCGGGGTCTCGGGGAGTTGACCGAGGTTTACGAGGTCGTATTGGCAAAATTACAGGAAGTGAAATAAGGATTGGAAGATATGGCAAAGCGGATTTTTGTTGAGAAGAAGGCAGCATTTCAGATCAAGGCGGAGGCTCTTCGTAAGGAGTTGACTCATAATTTGCAGTTGACAAGCCTGTCAAGTTTGCGGTTAGTGCAGGTTTACGATGTCTTCAATCTTGAGGAGGACTTGTTAGAGCAGGCCATCAAGCATATCTTTACAGAGCAGGTGACGGACAAGGTTTTGTCGGATGAAGAATTAGGTCTGGAAGGTGCAGTTTATTTTGCTATTGAGGCTTTGCCTGGGCAGTTTGACCAGCGGGCTGCCAGCAGTCAGGAGGCCCTTCTCTTATTGGGCAGTCGTCAGGAGGTGCGTGTCAATACAGGTCAGCTCTATATCTTGAATGGCGATGTGCGGGAAGAAGAGTTAGCTGCTATCAAGAATTATTTGCTTAATCCTGTGGATTCGCGATTCAAGGATATGGACGCTCCTTTGGTAGCCCAGGAGTTTTCGGTGTCAGATACGACTATTCCGACCTTGGACTTTTTTGATAGCTACGGGGCAGAGGAATTTGCGTCTTACAAGCGTGAGGCTGGTTTGGCTATGGAAGTGGAAGACCTGCTCTTCATTCAGGATTACTTCAAGTCAATCGGTCGAGTGCCAACTGAGACAGAACTCAAGGTCTTGGATACTTATTGGAGTGACCACTGCCGCCATACGACATTTGAGACAGAACTTAGGTCTATTGACTTTTCAGCTTCAAAATTCCACAAGCAATTGCAGGCGACTTATGACAAGTACCTGGCGATGCGGACAGAATTAGGTCGGACAGATAAGCCACAGACATTGATGGATATGGCGACGATTTTTGGTCGTTATGAGCGGGCCAATGGTCGTCTGGATGACATGGAAGTGTCAGATGAAATCAATGCCTGCTCGGTGGAAATCGAAGTAGATGTGGATGGCGTGAAAGAGCCATGGCTCCTCATGTTCAAGAATGAAACCCATAATCACCCAACAGAAATCGAGCCTTTTGGTGGTGCCGCAACCTGTATCGGTGGAGCCATTCGTGATCCTTTGTCAGGTCGTTCTTATGTTTATCAAGCCATGCGGATTTCAGGTGCGGGCGATATCACCCAGCCTTTGACAGCGACTCGCCCAGGGAAATTGCCACAACAAATCATTTCAAAAACAGCGGCACATGGTTATTCTTCATACGGTAACCAAATCGGTTTGGCGACAACTTACGTGCGTGAGTATTTCCACCCAGGCTTTGTCGCAAAACGTATGGAACTGGGTGCCGTAGTCGGTGCTGCTCCCAAGGAAAATGTGGTCCGTGAAAAACCAGTCGCAGGCGATGTGGTCATTCTACTCGGTGGCAAAACAGGTCGCGACGGTATCGGTGGGGCAACAGGCTCGTCCAAGGTACAGACAGTCGAGTCTGTGGAAACAGCTGGTGCGGAAGTCCAAAAAGGAAATGCTATTGAAGAGCGTAAAATCCAACGCTTGTTCCGAAATGGCGACGTCACTCGTCTCATTAAAAAATCCAATGACTTCGGTGCAGGAGGTGTCTGCGTAGCCATTGGAGAACTGGCAGACGGTCTTGAAATTGATTTGGATAAGGTTCCACTCAAGTATGCAGGCTTAAACGGAACGGAAATTGCCATTTCCGAATCACAGGAGCGGATGAGTGTGGTTGTCCGTCCAGAGGACGTAGACACCTTTATCGTAGCCTGCCGTGAGGAAAATATCCATGCGGTTGTCGTAGCCAAAGTGACTGAAAAACCAAACCTAGTCATGACATGGAATGGACAAACCATTGTTGATTTGGAGCGTTCCTTCCTTGATACCAACGGTGTGCGCGTGGTGGTGGATGCCAAAGTGGTTGACAGTTCTGTCAAGCTACCAGAAACACGTAGAACTTCCGCTGAAACGCTACAGGAGGACTTGAAAGACCTTCTATCAGACCTCAACCATGCTAGTCAAAAAGGTTTGCAGACCATTTTCGACTCATCTGTTGGGCGTTCAACCGTCACCCACCCACTCGGAGGTCGCCACCAGTTGACTCCGACAGAAAGTTCGGTGCAGAAGTTGCCTGTCCAGCACGGTGTGACGACCACGGCTTCTGTCATGGCTCAGGGCTATCATCCTTATCTAGCAGACTGGTCTCCTTATCATGCTGCAGCTTATGCGGTCATCGAAGCGACAGCTCGCTTGGTGGCAACAGGTGCCAACTGGTCCAAGGCTCGCTTCTCCTACCAGGAGTATTTCCAGCGAATGGATAAGCAGGCAGAGCGTTTTGGTCAGCCAGTAGCAGCACTTCTGGGATCTATCGAGGCTCAGATTCAGCTTGGCTTGCCGTCTATCGGTGGCAAGGACTCCATGTCTGGTACCTTTGAGGACTTGATAGTTCCACCGACCCTGGTTGCCTTTGGTGTGACCACGGCAGACAGTCGCAAGGTTCTCTCGCCTGAGTTCAAGGCGGCTGGTGAGCACATCTATTACCTACCAGGCCAAGTCTTGTCAGAAGACATTGATTTTGCCTTGATCAAGTCTAATTTTGAGACTTTTGAAAAATGGCAGAGCGATTATGCGATTACGGCTGCTAGTGCAGTCAAGTATGGAGGAGTTCTAGAAAGTCTAGCCCTTATGTCCTTTGGTAACCAAGTCGGAGCAAGAGTTGAGCTTGCAGACCTTGAAACCAGCTTGACAGGTCAACTTGGTGGCTTTGTCTTCACATCGCAAGAAGACATTCCAGATGCTGTGAAGATTGGACAAACCACCACAGACTTTACACTTCTTGTCAACGGTGTCAACCTGGCTGGACTAGACTTGCAGGTAGCCTTTGAAGGCAAACTAGAAGAAGTTTATCCAACAGAATTTGAACAGGATACAGAACTACAAGAAGTTCCAGCTCTTGCCAGTGTTTCAGTTGTGCAAGCCAAGGAAACCGTTGAAGTGCCTGTAGTTTACATTCCAGTTTTCCCAGGTACCAACTCAGAATACGACTCCGCCAAAGCCTTTGAACAGGCTGGTGCAAAAGTCAATCTTGTTCCATTTGTGACCTTGGATGCAGAGAGCATTGAACAGTCTGTGGACACCATGGTTGACAATATTGACAAGGCCAACATTCTCTTCTTCGCAGGTGGATTCTCCGCTGCGGATGAACCAGACGGGTCTGCTAAGTTTATCGTGACTATCTTACGAAACGCCAAGGTCCGCTCTGCTATTGACCGTTTCATCGAAAAAGGTGGCCTCATCATCGGTATCTGTAATGGCTTCCAGGCCCTTGTCAAATCGGGCTTGCTACCTTATGGAAACTTTGAGGAGGCGGGTGAAAGCAGTCCGACCCTCTTCTACAACGATGCCAACCAACACGTTGCTAAAATGGTGGAAACGCGGATTGCTAATGTCAACTCACCGTGGTTGGCAGGTGTCCAAGTCGGTGACATTCACGCTATCCCAGTTTCACACGGGGAAGGAAAATTTGTCGTGACGGATGAAGAATTCGCTGTCTTGCGGGACAATGGGCAGATTTTCAGCCAATACGTTGACTTTACTGGTCAGCCAAGCATGGATTCTAAGTACAATCCAAATGGATCCAGCCATGCTATTGAAGGTATTACCAGTCGCAACGGACAAATCATCGGGAAAATGGGGCATTCGGAGCGTTACGAGGACGGTCTTTTCCAAAACATTCCAGGTAAGAAAGACCAAGGACTCTTTGTCTCAGCAGTTCGCTATTTTACAGGAAAATAAATATGACATACGAAGTTAAATCACTCAACGAAGAATGCGGTGTTTTCGGCATTTGGGGACATCCGCAGGCTGCTCAGGTGACCTATTTTGGTCTGCATAGCTTGCAGCACCGTGGGCAAGAAGGGGCAGGGATTTTGGCCAATGATGGTGGGCATTTACGTCGCCATCGCGGAACAGGCCTGATTGCAGAAGTCTTTAAAAATCCAGCAGATTTAGAAGCCTTGACAGGAACGGCTGCTATTGGTCATGTCCGCTATGCAACTTCAGGCTCTGCTTCTATCAACAATATCCAGCCCTTCCTCTTTGACTTTGCAGATATGCAGGTGGGTTTGGCTCATAATGGGAATTTAACCAACGCGGCCAGCTTGAAGGCTGAACTGGAAAAAAATGGTTCCATTTTCTCTTCTTCTTCTGACACTGAAATTCTCATGCACTTGATTCGTCGCAGTCACAATCCAGACTTTATGGGAAAAATCAAGGAAGCCCTCAATACTGTTAAAGGTGGCTTTGCTTACCTGATTATGCTGGAAGACAAATTGGTTGCTGCCTTGGACCCTAACGGTTTCCGTCCACTTTCAATTGGAAAGATGAAAAATGGTGCCTGGGTTGTTGCTAGTGAAACCTGCGCCTTTGAAGTAGTAGGTGCTGAGTGGGTTCGTGATGTGGAGCCTGGTGAAATTGTCGTCATTGATGATTCAGGAATTCAATATGATAGCTATACAAGAGATACGCAACTGGCTGTTTGCTCTATGGAGTATGTCTATTTTGCTCGCCCAGATTCGGTTATTCATGGAGTCAATGTCCACACGGCTCGTAAAAATATGGGTCGTCGTTTGGCCCAGGAATTTCAACATGAAGCAGATATCGTGGTTGGTGTGCCAAACTCCTCACTATCTGCGGCTATGGGATTTGCAGAGGAATCTGGTTTGCCAAATGAAATGGGGCTAATTAAAAACCAATATACCCAGCGGACCTTTATTCAACCAACCCAGGAATTGCGGGAGCAGGGTGTGCGCATGAAGTTGTCAGCCGTTTCAAGTGTTGTCAAAGGCAAGCGCGTGGTCATGATTGACGACTCTATTGTTCGCGGTACAACTAGCCGCCGCATTGTCCAGCTTCTTCGTGATGCAGGGGCAAAAGAAGTCCATGTGGCTATCGGCAGCCCAGAACTCAAGTATCCGTGTTTCTATGGT
This sequence comes from Streptococcus suis, assembly GCF_029616525.1. Taxonomy (GTDB): domain Bacteria; phylum Bacillota; class Bacilli; order Lactobacillales; family Streptococcaceae; genus Streptococcus; species Streptococcus suis_AF. The sequence goes on from NZ_JANFME010000029.1 coordinate 13,612, forward strand.
ATTGATATTCAGACCCGTCGGGAGCTAATTTCAGCCAACCATACCGTTGAGGAAGTCTGTGAGATTATTGGGGCAGATAGTCTGACCTACCTTTCTCTTGAGGGGATGATTGAAGCCATCGGCATCGAAACCGATGCGCCAAAAGGCGGGCTCTGTGTAGCCTACTTTGACGGAGAATTTCCAACGCCTCTCTATGACTATGAGGAAGAATACCTTCGTAGCCTAGAAGAGAAAACGAGTTTCTACATTGAAAATGTCAAGTAAGTTATGTAACATTTCACGAAGAAAGGACCCAAGATGACAAATAAAAATGCATATGCCCAATCGGGTGTTGACGTCGAAGCTGGCTACGAAGTGGTTGAGCGGATTAAGAAACACGTTGCTCGGACAGAACGTTTGGGCGTTATGGGAGCTCTCGGTGGTTTTGGCGGGATGTTTGACCTGACCAAGCTGGATGTCAAAGAGCCAGTCTTGGTATCTGGGACAGACGGTGTGGGCACCAAGCTCATGCTGGCGATTCAGTACGACAAGCACGACACGATTGGTCAGGACTGCGTGGCTATGTGTGTCAACGACATTATCGCAGCAGGTGCAGAGCCGCTTTACTTCCTTGACTACATTGCGACTGGAAAAAATGAGCCAGCCAAGCTGGAGCAGGTAGTAGCAGGTGTGGCTGAAGGTTGTGTCCAAGCTGGTTGCGGATTGATTGGCGGTGAAACGGCTGAAATGCCTGGTATGTACGGCGAGGATGACTATGACCTGGCTGGCTTTGCTGTCGGCATTGCGGAGAAATCCCAGATTATCGACGGTAGTAAGGTCCAGGAAGGAGACATTCTCCTTGGCCTGGCTTCCAGTGGTATCCACTCCAACGGTTATTCCCTTGTTCGTCGCGTGTTTGTGGATCTTGCTGGCGACGCTCTGTTGCCAGAGCTCAATGGCAGAGCTCTTAAGGAAGTCCTCCTAGAGCCTACCCGTATCTATGTCCAGCAGGTGTTGCCTCTGGTAAAAGCAGGGCTGGTCAACGGCATTGCCCATATCACAGGTGGCGGATTTATCGAAAATGTGCCTCGTATGTTTGCTGACAACCTTGCAGCTGAAATTGAAGAAGATAAGATTCCAGTCCTCCCAATCTTTACGGCCCTTGAAAAATACGGAAAGATCAAACATGAAGAAATGTTTGAAATCTTCAATATGGGTATCGGATTGGTCCTGGCAGTCAGTCCAGACAAGGTTGACAGTGTCTGTCAACTAGTTGATGAGGAAGTTTACACCATTGGTCGCATCATCGCCAAGGAAGACAAGAGTGTGGTCATCAAATGAAACGAATAGCAGTGTTTGCATCAGGCAACGGCTCCAATTTCCAAGTCATCGCAGAACAGTTTGAAGTAGCTTTTGTCTTTTCAGACCGCAGAAATGCCTATGTCTTGGAACGAGCTGAAAAACTTGGCATGCCAGCCTTTACATTTGAACTCAAAGAGTTTTCAGATAAGCAGACCTACGAAGAAGCCATTATCCAACTCTTAGACCAGCACCAGATTGACTTGGTGGTCTTGGCAGGCTATATGAAGATTGTGGGACCAACCCTGCTGGCTCAGTATGAAGATCGGATCATCAATATCCACCCCGCCTACTTGCCAGAATTTCCAGGAGCCCATGGAATTGAAGACGCTTGGAATGCAGGTGTGGCAGAAAGTGGCGTGACAGTCCATTGGGTTGACGGCGGTATTGACACAGGACAAATCATCAAACAAGTCCGAGTGCCAAGATTGGCCGATGATACCCTGGAAACCTTTGAAGGAAGAATACATGAAGCGGAGTACCAACTCTATCCAGCAGTTTTGGAGGAGTTGGGGGCAGTGAAAAAATAAGGAGAAATCATGACAAAACGTGCGTTAATTAGCGTATCCGACAAGGCAGGCATTGTAGAGTTTGCCCAAGAATTGACCAAGTTTGGTTGGGAAATTATCTCGACAGGAGGTACAAAGGTTGCCTTGGATCAGGCTGGTGTATCTACCATTGCCATTGACGACGTGACTGGTTTTCCTGAGATGATGGACGGCCGTGTTAAGACGCTTCATCCGAAAATACACGGTGGTTTGTTAGCACGTCGGGATTTGGACAGCCACCTACAAGCAGCCAGCGACCATGAAATAGGCTTGATTGACTTGGTAGTGGTTAACCTTTATCCCTTCAAAGAGACCATTTTGCGTCCAGATGTGACCTACGACTTGGCGGTGGAGAACATCGATATCGGCGGACCGTCCATGCTTCGTTCTGCGGCCAAGAACCACGCCAGCGTAACCGTTGTGGTGGATCCAGCGGATTATCCGACGGTTTTAGGGGAAATTGCAGAGCAGGGTCAGACGACCTACCCAACGCGTCAGCGATTGGCTGCCAAGGTTTTCCGTCATACCGCAGCCTACGACGCCCTGATTGCAGACTACTTTACCAAGCAAGTTGGTGAAGACAAGCCTGAAAAACTCACCATTACCTACGACCTCAATCAGCCCATGCGTTACGGTGAAAATCCCCAGCAAAATGCGGATTTCTACCAAAATGCCCTGCCAACAGACTATTCTATTGCAGCTGCTAAACAGCTAAACGGTAAGGAATTGTCCTTCAATAATATTCGAGATGCGGATGCGGCCATTCGGATTATCCGTGATTTCAAGGACCATCCAACTGTTGTGGCTCTCAAACACATGAACCCTTGCGGTATCGGGCAGGCAGAAACCATTGAAGAGGCTTGGGATTATGCTTATAAAGCTGACCCAGTATCGATTTTCGGAGGCATTGTTGTGCTGAACAGGGAAGTGGATGCTGCGACGGCTGAAAAGATGCACCCGATTTTCTTAGAAATCATTATCGCACCGGGCTACTCGGCAGAAGCGCTAGCTATTTTGACCAATAAAAAGAAAAATCTTCGGATTTTGGAGTTGGCCTTTGACGCACAGGATGCGAGCGAAGTGGAAAAAGAGTTCACAGGTGTTGTCGGCGGGCTCTTGGTGCAGGATCAGGACGTGGTGGTGGAAAGCCCAGCGGACTGGCAGGTGGTGACCGAGCGTCAACCGTCCGAGCAAGAGTGGGCGGCTATGGAATTCGCTTGGAAGTCCTCCAAGTACGTCAAGTCCAACGGCATCATCATCACCAATGACAAGATGACCTTGGGCGTGGGACCGGGGCAAACCAACCGTGTGGCGTCCGTCCGTATCGCTATTGAGCAAGCCAAAGATCGTTTGGAGGGAGCCGTTTTGGCGTCGGACGCCTTCTTCCCCTTTGCTGATAACGTGGAAGAAATCGCAGCGGCAGGCATCAAGGCTATCATCCAGCCAGGAGGCTCTGTTCGCGACCAAGACTCCATTGACTTGGCCAATAAGTACGGCTTGACTATGGTCTTTACAGGAGTCAGACATTTTAGACATTGAGAATTTGGAGAAAGAGGAACATCTAATAATTGTGGCTCTTTGTCAACTGTAGTGGGTAGATGAAAAGCTAACACCTAGAGATGACGAACTTCGTTCTCTCTTTCTTTATGTTCAAAGCAATCAAAATCCGTTTTTTAAA
>NZ_JANFME010000003.1:0-154299 GCF_029616525.1 Streptococcus suis
TGATTGCAAGGCTTTTTGCTTTGTGGTGGGAAGTATCAGAGTGAGGAATTTTTTGGAGGGAGTAGAAGTGATAGCTAGAAATTATCCAATTCTATTTCCATTTACCCTGTGGGTACGTGTTTATTTCCATTGACAAGGAGTTTGTGAGAATAGAAACGTCCCCACCTTATAGATGAATTTCAAGCAAGGTTTTGGCTGTGGAAGTCAGTAGAAGTTGATTGATACAAATAAACGAATAAAAGTCATTTTTATATAAACATAAACTAAGTGGATAAGGATGTAGAGCAAGCCATTCATTGACAGATTTGGGATTTTTGACTGAAATTCTATAATCGTTTGAACTGTTCAAATTATTAGATAGTTTATATCTAAAAAATTGATTTCAATCATGATATAATAAATGTAGAATTTTTTAGAAGGGAATTATACAATGGGTGGTGCAAAACGACTGTTAACAATATTTTTACGTCTTCAAGCTGGAGAGTACGTGACCAAAGCTGAGTTAGCTGAAGAATATGAAGTCAGTGAAAAAACGATTCAAAGAGATTTCTCTTTTTTTGGATAGTTTTGTTGAGTCACAGCCATTTTTCATTGGTGAGCTAGAATACATGCATTCTACTTATAAAAGAAATTTTAAGAAAAAATCACGGTTCAATAAAAAAGAAATCTTGGTCATTTCAAAGATTTTGCTAGAAAATAGGGCACTAAACAAAGAAGAAAATGATGCACTATTAGATGGACTATTATCATTACTTTCTAAAAATGATCAGAAAGAAATTGAATGAGTTTCATAGAAAGTATTATGGAGGAACTTCGTTTAATTTGACTATAAAAGATATACAAACATTGATGAGAGGAAAATCGATAGGTTGGACAGATGCCAACTTAGAGTATTCACATGTGATTTCTTTAGATGATGAAGCTAAAACGTATTTGATAAATATGGTAATGGAAAATGGAAATGGAGATTAAAATGGTGTTGAAGGAAAACTATAAAGATTTATTTCACATATCGCTTGAAGACTACGAAAAAGCTGCCGTCCACTATGATGAGTATTTAGCGATTTTTCATGACTTGGTGAATGGAGATGTTTTTGATCGCGATAATCTACGAATACGGATTGAGGATTCAAACCCATGGAAAAAGTCTGGCTATTTTGAAGGTGAGTATGAATTTAATAGTTTGGCAGGTACAGATTGTGATATTCTAGCTCCCCTGTTGATTGAGAATATTGAAAGTCTTGAACAATCAGAAAAAAAGGACGCCAAAACGATTGTACAAGATAGATTTAAAGATTTTGAACATGCTTTTGATGGCAATTTTATTAATCCACGAGTTATTTTGTTAGGGATTAATCCTAAAATGTCCTCCAAGCATGATTCGTATGGGTTAGAAAATACTGTTTACAAAGAACCGTTTGATGCAAATCGTTCAATCCTCAAAAATGCTTATTATTACGGTGACAGCAGTATTTTCTATGCTAAAATGCAAAATGATCATACCTTCAAAAAAATTCACTCCGAAATGATTTGTAAAAAGGACAAAGTTACGCCCGTAGCTCTTTGGGAATTTTTTCCTTATGCATCTGAAAAAGAAACTGTCTGGCAGAAAGACTACCCTATCTCTAAACCGCTGAAACAATATTTTCAATTAAAAAAAATATTGCCAAGTCAAATCTGGATGGTATGCTTGCTAACCTATGCCATAAGGTCTTCAGAAAAACTCTTTTTGTTTTTGAGAAAGAATAACAAGGAATTCCGAAATAATTTTTTAAACAAATATTTTGAAGTAATTCATGTATTGGAAAATAAACAGATAACAGTTCTATCAAAGAAATCAGGCTCATCGAAATACCTCTCAAAAGGTAATGTAAAACCATTCATTAAGGGAACATCAACTAATGTTCGAACTGACACAGTTGAAAACTTCTTTGAGGATCTATGGGGCATTCCATCTAGTGCTAAATAAAAGAGTATAAGTGATATGACAACGATTGATTTTAAAAAAGTATACGAAGAAGAGTTTTTGAAACTAAATGTTAAGCAAAAAGAGGCCGCTGAAACAGTGGAGGGACCTATTATGGTTATTGCCGGTCCTGGTACAGGTAAGACACAGATTATTGTACGAAGTTGGCTGAAATGATAAACAAGCCTTCCTGGGAATTCAATTCGAAGAGATGTGTCAGGTATTGGATACCATAACAATTGCGGAAGCTGGGCGGATAAGTGTAAAATTTTTAGAGGGAACTGAGGTAGACTTGTAAGTGACTGTGACCGAAAGGTTGCAGTTTTTTCTTGTTTTAGTGGTATAATAAAACTAATTTAAAGAATGATAAAAGGATATTTCTATGAATACATACGTTACAAATCTTGATTTGAACAAAGTTTTTGATGAGTTTATTATCAATGATATACAGAAGAAGGTTGGTGAGATCATTACGACTAGCTCAGATGAAACTGTAGAATGCCTAATCAAGTATGTTCTTAAGCATTTCAATATTTATGATTCCTGTGTTACTCCCAAGATTTCTAATTTTTATAGTAAACATAAAAAATTTACTCGCTTTATTTTAGTAACAATTTCGCTAGTATATTCACCTAATAGCATAAAAGAAATGATAGAAAAGTATGAATTTAATGTATCGTTAAAATGGCAAATTGAACATATCATACCTCAAAATCAATATTATAATAAATTTAATTCTAAAAATTCTAGACTAAAAAATCGCATTGGAAATCTTGGATTATTGTCAAATGTTACCAATGTAAAAATAAGTAATCAATCTTTTTACAAGAAATGTAGGGGTCTTTCGGCTGAGGAAAAAGAGTTGAAGGTTAATGAAGTTTTTCAAATTGCAAAGACAAATTTATCTAAAGCAGATATACTGGCACGTGAACAGTGTTTTAATAATTATATATTTGAAATATTTTTTAAAAATAATGGCTTATTACTGAAGAATAAATTTAGAGAGTACATTGAAAATTAAGTGCAGTGAGCATATCGTTATTATCTCTAAAAAATTAGTAGGTGGAAAATGGGTAAGTGGACTTGTCAATGTGGTTATCCAATGAATGACCCTACCGCTCCAGATCCGAATGCTTTTTCAATATATTCGGATGAGTTGTGGGAAGAAATACCAGATACTGCAGATGAAAATAATAAAATTGATTACTATGATATTTCTGATGCTTCTTACTATGCTTGGCAATGCCCTAATTGTCACAGTTTGATGGTATTCGGTGAGGATGAGAATCCTAATCGTTATACATTTTATAAATGGATAGATTTAGATAGTAGTGAAGAAGAGCAAGCAGATCAAGCTACTGTTCAAAGTTCATCAGACACAGTTTACAGAGTTGCATCGGTCACTTTCTCAGAGTTTGGTGAGGAATATTCCTATATCTGTGATGATGAATCAATCAAGGAAGACCATTATGTGGTTGTACCTGTAGGTATCAATAATGTCGAAAAAGTTGCTCATGTTGTAAAAGTACATCAGGCTACCCAAGAAGATATCTCATATCCAATTAACAAGTTGAAACATGTGATAAAGCGTTATTCGGATTTTGATAAAGAGAGTGCAGAGAAAATTGCAGCTGAGTTAGTAACGTCAGGTCGATGTTTGAAAATAGATGATTTTTCTAAATCAGTAGCAGCAGACGAGTATTTTGATGTTTTGCACAATAAACTTGGACACTGGTGGTTGGAACTCAATGGCGTTCCTATTCCAATGAAAGTTCTCCTATTGAATACCAACTATGAGAAGTATCATGTTGACTGTGCTGTACATATCAAACCCCACAATATTCACTATAGTACTTTCCAATCGTTGAAGTTATGTACCGACTTTGAGATTGACGCTTCACGCTGGGTTGATGTTATTTCTGATGAATATATTTGGGGAAATTCCTGGGAACTTGATGGTATCCAGTTTGGGATAACCTGTCAGGAATCATCAGAGGAAGATGAGGTAACACTTGGTAAATACAGCCGTGTTCCATATTATGATAGATGGCATTCAGATTGGAGCGATAAATATGGCTTCAATGTAGCATGGAAGCCTTTTGAATCGGATGAAGACTTATCGGTAGATTTTTATATTTCTTAAAAAGATTTTAGTTTATCATATTAATGAATTCATGCTAAGTCTTAGAGGGGAAACGCGAACATTACATGATAATAGTACATGTTTCACAATGGAGTAGTATATCATATAGTGATAAGGAGTTACAGATTTGGGTGAGGTTAATTTAAAAATCGATGGCATTTGGTGTTCAAAAAGTATGGAAATGCCCCCTACGCTACTATGGCATGAAAAATTTGAAAGTTACCTATTGAAACGAAGAGTGGTTTGGGAGAGACAAACGAAAAAACGTCCTAATCTCTTTATTGGAGCAGTCTATAAAGATATAATACTATCTCTTGTTCTAATTGAACATAGGCATAAAGGAACTTGTATTTGTTGTGAATGAACGCATTTATCAGATTTAAAAACGAAGTAGTTTAACATGGTTGCATAAAATGTTTAAATATTATAGTTTAGTGAGAAAGAATTTATGAGAAAAGAAAAATTATTGTCAAATAAAGAAATTATTGAAAAACTAGATAGCAATATGAATTTAGAGTTATCTTTAGCAAGTCTTGAATTATATCACAGCAATTTTATTGCATATATTATTAAAAACTACCAAGAAATCCCTTTAGTATTTTTAAAAGATTTCATTGATATTGAAAATGTTAAAATTGAAAGAGTTGAACGAGAACGTAAAAATATTGATCTAACACTACATCTCAATGATGGTACAAAAGTGATTATTGAAAATAAAATGAAAGATTACCCTAATCGTGAACAGCTTGAAAAATATTCTAGGGATAATCCGGATGTCAAACTAAAAGTACTATTAGTCCCGTTTAAAATAAATAATACAACTTTACCTAAGGATTGGAAGATTATTCACTATAGAAATATTGTCGAATACTTAGATCACATCAAGGGCAGTCAGTTTGCAACTTTTATAGATGATTATAAGAATTTATGCACATATTTAGAGGTACTATTTAAATCTATCAATACGAACATTTCAACTTCAAGATATGGAGATATATATCCATTAATGAATGAAGCCAAAAAACTCCGTCTAGATTCAGCTATTGAGAGAATTTTTAGAAATTCAATGTTGGATAAGATAGATTCTAAATTTAAACCTTATTTCGGTCGTGGGACAGGCAAACATTACTTTGGGGGTATAGTCCATCTTGACGAAAACTTTAGCATTGATGTTCAACTCGAAAAAAATGACTATCGCCATAAACTAAATATACCAAGGGAAAAAGTAAGAGATAGTGCTTTTATTATGGCTAAAGAACTAAAGGATTTGAACTATGTCTTTAATTTTAGTAGTCATTTAGAACCTAGAAGGGGTGGAGAATGGAATCAATACGGTTTAGGCAGATTAGAAAAATCATTTGATGTTTACAATTCACCTTTGAAATTAAAAGCAAATGCTAATGGACTTGATATATATACATATGCAAAAATTCCAAATGAATTGCCGAATCAACAAATTGTTGATCTAATCAATCGTGATTTGCATTCTTTTGAAAGAAATAAATATGAAATACTAGAGGTTATTTATAAGTATATTAATGAGTGATGTAAGAAGTTTTATTATTATTCTAGCAACTTTAATAAATAAATTCCGTTTCAAAGTACAAATCCAAAATCACTGTCACTCTCTTTTCGTCTATTAGTATAGAAGAAAGCTCTCAGCACATGTTGAGGCGGTAAGTTTGCTAGTCAAGGCGTGAAGCAACGAAGAGTAGCTTTTACTTCCACCCATGCGATAGCTGTCGCAGAACATAGTGATGCGGTAACAGCGAACCGCTGAGTGTGTCGCTCTGCTCATAAAAGCCTAGAAACCTTGAATGAAAGGGATACTGAAAAGCCTTGATTGCAAGGCTTTTTGCTTTGTGGTGGGAAGTATCAGAGTGAGGAATTTTTTGGAGGGAGTAGAAGTGATAGCTAGAAATTATCCAATTCTATTTCCATTTACCCACCTAAAATTTTTAGAATATGTTAATTAATGTGCAAAATTAATGTTACTGCTTGCAAAAACTATTTATTATTAATAGAATGGAACAGATTGGATGGTAAAGGTATGATTAGAAAATTTCAAAAAGAAGATATTGAAACAATAGTTCAACTTTGGTTGACTGTCAATGTTGAGACCCATGCATTTATTCCAGCTGAGTATTGGGAATCAAAAATTGACTTTGTAACATCTCAGTTATTAGGTGCAGAGATTTATGTTTATGTTTTTAAAGAAAGAATTGTTGGATTCATTGGAATGCAAGGAACATATCTAGCAGGAATTTTCATTTCCAAAGATTTGCGTAGTAGTGGTTTTGGTAGGGAGTTGCTTAATTTTGTAAAAGCAATTCATCCAACGCTTCAGTTAAATGTATATCAAAAAAAACAAAAAGCAATATCATTTTACCTGAGAGAAGGATTTTCGATTATTTCAGAGAACATAGATGAAGATACTCAGGAAGTAGAATTGTTTATGTCATGGACAAATTTGTAAGGAAGGATGAATAATGTCAAAAGAGATTAATATTAGACCCTTTATTCAAAAAGATTTTCAAAGGCTTTGCCAAATTCATGATCCTGCACGTCAAGAAGAATTGGATTTAGCTAACTTATCAGAAGCATTTATTCCGCTTAGTATTGCTGCTGATAGGGAAGGGTTGTTTGATTACCAGATTCTTGTGGCAGAGATGGAAGGATTTGTAGTTGGTTTTGTTGCATTTACAGATGATGAACTAGCATGGTTATATGTAGATAGGGAATATAGTCGGCTTGGGATTGGAACGAGTTTAGTGAATGTTGTTCTCAAAAAGATGCATGAACCTATATCAATTGAAGTTTTAAATGGAAATACCCCAGCACTTAATTTTTATCAAAAATTTGGTTTTGAAATAGTAAAAACAGAAAGTGGACAAATGCCAGGAAATGAAGAGTTCTCAGTTACCGTGCATATATTGAGAAAGTGAAGTAGCAATGATTGAACGCCTAATATGTAACTTTAGAGCTGAAAACTATTGTCATTTGAATTGGTTTTGATTTATCGTCACTTTCGGATTTTCGTACTCTACATAAGTGTCTTTCACTTCAGTTCTTTGTCTAAAAGAAATTCATTCATCGATAGAATATTGTCCTATTAATATATACAAACGATAGATTAGAAGCAAAAAAGAGCCGCGAAAGCGACTCTTTTTGGTTTTAAATGATTATCCAACAAATTCGTTGATTTCTTTTTCGATGTTGGCGATTTTTTCTTCTGCTTCAGCAAGTGTTTCACCGACTGTTGCGATGTAGAATTTGATTTTTGGTTCTGTTCCCGAAGGACGAACTGCAAACCAAGAATCATCTGCCAAGGTGTATTTCAAGACATCTGATGGAGGAGTAGTGAGTTTTTCAACGTTTCCATCTTTGTCTGTCTTAGTTTGAAGGGCAAAGTCCTCAAAGACCGTGATGTCCGTTGCGTTGAATTGTGCTGGTGAGTTATCGCGGAACTTAGCCATGATTGCCTTGATTTGCTCTGCACCGTCTTTACCAGAAAGGGTAACTGAAATGGTTTTCTCAGCAAAGTAGCCGTATTCCTTGAAGATTTCATCGATACCGTCAGCCAAGGTCATGCCACGTGAACGGTAGTAGGCAGCAATTTCAGCCACCATAAGCACAGCCTGGATAGCATCCTTGTCACGTACAAATGGCTTAATCAAATAGCCAAAGCTTTCTTCGAAACCAAACATGTAAGTATGGTTGTGTTTTTCTTCGAACTCTTGGATTTTCTCAGCGATGAATTTGAAACCAGTCAAGACGTTGAACATGGTAGCGCCGTAGCTTTCAGCAATCTTAGTTACCAACTCAGTGGATACGATTGACTTAGCAAGGGCAGCATTTGCTGGAAGTGTACCTGCTTGCTTGTGGGCTTCAAGGATGTACTTAGCAATGATAGCGCCGATTTGGTTACCAGAAAGGTTCCAGTATGAACCATCAGCCTGACGAACTTCAACACCAACACGGTCAGCGTCAGGGTCAGTTGCAAGAAGGACATCTGCACCGACTTCACGGCCCAATTCTTCTGCAAGGGCAAATGCAGCTTGGCTTTCTGGGTTTGGAGATGCAACTGTTGAGAAGTCTGGGTCAGCAGTTGCTTGAGCTTCCACAACTTGAACAGACTCAAAACCAGCCTGTGCAAGAGCACGGCGAGCCAACATTTCACCAGTACCATGAAGCGGTGTGTAGACAATCTTCATGTCTTTACCGTATTCAGCAATCAATTCTGGGTTGATGTTGAGGTCTTTGAGTTCTTCAAGATATTTAACATCAGTTTCTTCACCAAGAACTGTAATTAAGCCATTTTCCTTGCTTGCTTCAAGGTCAGCCAATTCAACTGCAAATGGATTGTCGATGGCACGGATAAAGTTCGTAAGAGCATCTGCATCAGCAGGAGGCATTTGTCCACCATCTTCACCGTAAACCTTGTAGCCGTTGAATTCTTTCGGGTTGTGGCTTGCAGTTACCATGATACCTGCGATGGCATTGTAATGACGCACAGCGAATGACAACTCAGGAGTTGGACGAAGGCTTTCAAATACATAAGATTTGATACCATGTGCTGCCAAAACTTGAGCTGATTCAAAAGCAAATTCTGGCGAGAAGTGACGTGAATCGTAAGCGATGGCAACACCACGCTTTTTAGCTTCTTCACCTTTTGATTCTACCAATTTTGCCAAACCTTCAGTAGCTTGACGTACAACGAAAACGTTGATACGGTTGGTACCTGCTCCAATGTAACCACGCATACCGGCCGTACCAAACTCAAGGTTTGTGTAGAAGGCATCTTCTTTTGTTTTTTCATCCATTGCGACTAATTCTTCACGCAAGTAGTCTGGAAGGTCCGCAAAGTCGAGCCATGTTTGATAGGTTTCTTGATAAGTCATCGCATATCTCCTTAAAAATTTTTCTATTAAACGCTTTCATTATACCATGTTTGAAAAGAAAAATCACGCTTTCACGTGATTTTCTGATATTTATTTTTGAACTTTCTGTAAAACTGGAACGATAGCTATGGTTAAGAGACCGGAGATGGTTAATTCTGCAATAGAATTGAATGAGACGATACTAGCTAGTAGCAATTTTATATCCCCAGCATATACATTAGAAAATAGGAAGAAGATACCAGTCAAGACAAAAATTGTATTTGTCAAGGTACCAGTAAGACCTGCTAGTAGGAGCCCCTTTTTGTTTTTCATCAATTTGTAAACAAAATATGGTGTAACTCCGATTAAAATACGTGGAACTAAGGCAATCAGGATAGAATTGAAGTTTCCATGTTCTACGAAAGGAGAGAAAACATAACTCATCGGTGAAATGATTATGCTATTGCGGATGATACTCATTATTCCCATAAAACCACCCAGTTGTGCCCCTAAGCGTGGACCGTAAAGAATGGAAGCGATGATGATGGGAATATGTGTAATAGTCGGTTTTATTGGCAAGATAAAATTAGCAAAAATCATCTGGCTGACCACTTCAATGACAATCATGATTGTTAGAAATATTGCAAGAGTAGCAACATCCCTGGATTTATTTGTTTTCATTTAGAACCTCCATTACTTTGTTTAGAATCACATCAATCTCGGCCAGAGCACCTGTACCAAAGTCGCCGCAAGCAAGCAGGGCTTCACGCGGTTTGATTTCCTCAAAACCATACTCTATGAGGGTTTTGAGATTTTTCTGGGTAGCAGGATTAAGGTACATGTTAGTATTCATAGCAGGTGCCAGCAGTTTTTTAGTACCAATTGGCAGAGCCAGAGCTGTTGCCGTAATAATGTTGTCAGCCATACCATTAGCTAATTTAGCTATCGTATTGGCAGAAGCAGGGGCAACTAAAAATACGTCTGTTTCTTTGGCAATATCGATATGCTTGATAAGAGTAGGATTTTCTTCAATCATGACATCTGTGTGAACCAGATTTTTTGACAAGGATTGGAGAGTCAAAGGTGTGATGAAGTCCATAGCAGAGCGACTCATGAGGACTGTAACCTGATGACCGAGCTTGGTCAATTGGCTAGTTAGGTCAGCTGCTTTGTAGGCTGAAATAGAGCCAGTAACGGCAAGTGTGATATTAGCCATTTTGTTCTCCTTTTTCTAGGGTATTTAAAATGAGCTGAGCAATTTCATCTTTTGTCTGTGCTTGAATCTCCCTTGTTTTATCAACTAAATAGGCAATGTGTTGATTTTCTCCAATATCCTTCAAGTCATTAGCAAGTATATAATCAGCGCCATTTCGTTCAATGCTTTGGCGAGCTACGGCAAATAATTCCTCTTTAGGAACATTAACCAATAGTTTGAAGCCAAAGAGTGTGATAGCTGGATTCCATTTTTTTACATAGGAAATGACCTTGGGAGTTTTTTTCAAGAAAAGAACTTGGTAGTCATCCTTGGATGAAATCTTACTTTCTGTATTCTGTTTTTTTAGTAGACTAGAAATGTCTTTAGTTGCTCTTATTTCATCTAAACCAGCCATATAAATAGGTGTATAATCGGATACAGCCATGCTATGAATCAGAGCCTGATGTGTTTTGACTAAAGGTTCTAATGTTTCTTTCAAACTATCAACATTTGTGATTTCGATAATGGTTAAATTCTTCTGAGAATCTGGTTTAACAGCCTGTCTTGTAGTCACAAGAGTAACTTCATGACCGCGTTTCAAGGCTTGTTCGGCAATGATTTTTCCAAGATTTCCAGAAGCATGGTTTGTAATAGCGCGGACTTGATCGATAGCTTCGCTTGTTCCGCCTGATGTAATCAATAGTTTCATGTTCATATTTTACTAGAATTTCTATTTTTCGTAAAGTTTGCACTAATCGATTTGCTAATCAATCTGTGACACTGGAAAATGATACTGCTAATACAAAAAAATATAAGGACATGTACTATCGTCATTTAGTTTTTCTTTTATTACTTCGTTAACTCGCCTTGCCTAACTTCAGTTATGCCTGCGGCTCATTGCCTCGTATTAAAAGTAAACTAAAAGACTATAAAAGTGAAGTGCTTTATGCAAGCGGTCGTTTGCTTGCTCATCAAGGCAATTTTTAAAGGAATACTGACTCTCTTTTGAAAAAACTAACTAAAACCAGTCTCTTAGATGGAAGTGTAGAGCTTGATGAGAATGCAGTTTTTAAAAATTTGTATCTGTTTAAGTAAGGAAACCTGTAGTTTTTCTGAAAATTCCGTACGTTAGTGAATAAATATTAAAAAATATGCGAAAATAAGCTGTAGTATGGTATAATGTCCATAAAAAATAAGGAATTTAGGAGCTCTCATGAAAACAGATATTGAAATTGCACAAAGTGTGACCTTGAAACCAATCACAGAAATCGTTGAAAAAGTTGGTATCAGCTTTGATGATATTGAACTTTATGGAAAATACAAGGCAAAATTGTCTTTCGATAAAATCAATGCCGTTAAGGAAAATGCACCTGGTAAGTTGATTTTAGTAACAGCTATCAACCCAACGCCAGCTGGTGAAGGCAAGTCGACTATTACTATCGGTTTGGCAGATGCCTTGTCTAAAATTGGCAAGAAAACCATGATTGCCCTCCGTGAGCCTTCTTTGGGACCTGTCATGGGGATCAAAGGTGGAGCAGCAGGTGGTGGCTATGCTCAGGTCTTACCTATGGAAGACATCAATTTGCATTTTACAGGCGACATGCATGCCATTACCACAGCAAATAACGCCCTTTCAGCCTTGATTGATAACCATATCCATCAGGGGAATATGATTGGCATTGATCAACGTCGTATTATCTGGAAACGTGTTGTGGACCTCAACGATCGTGCCCTTCGTAAGGTAACAGTGGGATTGGGTGGTCCGCTCAATGGTATTCCTCGTGAAGATGGATTCGATATTACCGTAGCTTCTGAAATCATGGCGATTTTATGCTTGGCAACAGACATTGATGACTTGAAAGAACGTTTGGCAAATATTGTGATTGGTTATCGTTTCGATCGCAGTCCTGTCTACGTGCGTGATTTGGCGGTGGAAGGTGCTTTGACTCTTATTTTGAAGGACGCTATTAAACCAAACCTTGTCCAAACCATCTATGGCACGCCAGCCTTTGTCCATGGCGGTCCATTTGCTAACATCGCCCACGGCTGCAACTCAGTCCTCGCTACCACAACAGCTCTGCGTTTGGCCGACTATACTGTCACAGAAGCAGGATTTGGTGCTGACCTTGGAGCAGAGAAGTTCCTTGACATTAAGGTGCCAAACTTGCCTAAGGCTCCTGATGTTGTGGTGATTGTAGCAACCCTGCGTGCGCTTAAAATGCACGGTGGTGTAGCTAAGACAGAACTTTCTACTGAAAATGTAGAGGCAGTGAAAGCTGGTTTTTCTAACTTGAAGCGTCACGTTGAAAATATTCAGAAATACGGTATTCCAGCAGTCGTTGCTATCAATGAATTTGTATCTGACACAGCTGACGAAATTGCCGCTTTGAAGGAACTTTGCGCTGAAATTGGCGTACCTGTCGAGTTGGCAAGTGTTTGGGCAAATGGCGCTGATGGTGGTGTTGAATTGGCTGAGACAGTTGTTGCTACTATTGATAACCAAGCAGCAAACTACCAACGTCTTTACAAGGCTGAGGATAGCTTGGAAGAGAAAGTGACCAAGATTGTTACGCAGATTTATGGTGGCTCAGGTGTGGTTTTCGAGAAGAAGGCTCGTAACCAGCTGGCTGAATTTGCTAAGAATGGTTGGGACAAGTTGCCAGTCTGCATGGCCAAGACCCAATACAGCTTCTCAGATGATCAGTTTGCCCTTGGAGCGCCGACAGACTTTGACATTACAGTCCGTGAATTTGTTCCAAAATTAGGAGCAGGCTTTATCGTTGCCTTAACAGGTGATGTCATGACCATGCCTGGTTTGCCAAAAGCACCCGCAGCTCTCAACATGGATGTGGCGGCAGATGGGACAGCTATCGGCTTGTTCTAACAAGAATATAAAAAATCCGCTCAAATGGAAGTATGACATTCAGCAGTTTAAGAAAATCTGAGTTCATACACCTTATAAGAGCAATAAAAAACGGCAAATCGCCGTTTTTTATTTATCTTTTCTGTCAGAATAAGTATCCCATATAAAATTTATTAAAGTTACTGATGAATTAACAACTAGTGTAGCATATCTTGATGGTAGTTCCGTAAAAGCAAGCCCCTTCCCATGACCATCTCCCTTATCGTTTCGCAGATTATTTATACCGCTGACTATCTGATTCAATCCGCTCAAAACTCGTTTTACATCATCATTATTTTTAGCCGATATATTGTGATTAGCATCAAGATTTAATAACCTAAATACTTTCTTTTGAAGAGTTGAAATATTATCAGAGTTATTATACTCAATATTTTCACGATCCAGTATATGCTTGAAGCATGATTCCAATAGCTCCTTTGCCTTACCGATTGAATCGGTAGGAGATTCTTTTATCATATTTAACATAATAGAAATTTGCTTATCTATATAAGAACTATCAAAATAAGAAGATAAACTTTGCGTTGTCTCTGAAAAATATCCAGTAGCAACATCTTGGTATAATAAAAGACGCTTCTTTAGTTTTTCTGCCTGAATGGTTCTTTCATCACTTTTTTCCAGTGAGGAATCGGGAAGATTTTCATAGTATTGAAGTAAATCTAAAGATAGTTTTAATACTAAATCATCAGGACCTTCGTCAACAAATGATTCAAAAGACTTTCCTTTGGATAACTGATATTTTCCTTGAATATCAATACCTATAGAATGAAAAGTGAAACTGCTAAAAGTTGAGTTAGAGAAGTCAAGAACATAGCCACCATTATTGAAAAATATTTTAATAAAGGTTTTATCTTGAAAATCAATTTTCATTTTGTGTATCCTTTTGAACTATTTCTTAAATAATTCAGACAAAAATTCTTCTTTCAGCATACTCAAGTTAAAAATATATTGAATGTGCCCAAATGCTTCTGAAAGCGGTAAATGAGCCGTTTTCCAACCTTGTCCATCTGTCACCCAAACAAACTCAACATCATCTTTTGAGCTTGTAACAAACTGACTAAGTTCTGTAAATTCGCCAGCGACTGCTTTTAACTTACTTCCTCCTCCGCCATAATAATTTGTTTCAATAAGCCAAACCTTGTGCTGTTCTCCTGAATAAACAGCCACATCAAAACGTCGTTCAGATTTATCAACAGGAACGTCAATATTCCAATTTGATTTTATAAATTGAGCGGTTGCTTGTGCCTTCCATTCTAATCTTTGTTCTTGAGATATTTTAGCAACATGTCGCTCTAAGATACCCTCCATAGTTGTACCACTACGATTTTTACGTGCATTACTATCAAGACCAGCCTCAACACCATACACATAGTCAACTAAAGAGCGATTGGCCTTGTTTTGGAGAAAATCTAACAAACCAGACTGTTTCATAAAGTCTACGTAATCTGAGATGCGGTTTATGTCAATTCTAGAGAAGTTTAACTGCTCAAAACTCATATTATCTTGGTTATCAATAGTCAAAATATCTAGAATATTATCTCTACTAGCAATCAAACTTGGAACAGCTTTTAGTAGTTCAGGTTGTTTGGCAAATAACATAAGAGCTTCATTACAAATATCATCTTTGCCTATTAGGTAATTTAGAGTATTTAATTCAAGTTCAAATTTTCGTGTTTCTCGCTCGACTTTCGCCCAATTGACGTAATATTCTGGCGTTCGATTGGTTACAGATAAAGTTGATAAAAAAGCATTAAGCCTTTTATCAGAGTCTAAATTGATATAATTGTCAAATTTCATATATGCTCCTTTATACTTTCTTTGTCTAGTCTGGATTTAGCAATCTTCAAATAATCTTTTTCAGCATCAATTCCGATAAATTTTCTACCTAGTCTCTTAGCTACGACTCCAGTTGTTCCACTGCCGACAAAAGGATCTAAAATGTAGTCATTTTCCTTTGTGCTGGCTAATATTATTCGCTCCAAAAGATATTCCGGTTTCTGTGTTGGATGTTTACCAGCCCATTTTTCAGATTGTTTGGTTAGTGAGCCTGTCCACACATCTTTCATCTGTTTCCCATCATTCAGTTCTTTCATTAAATCATAGTTGTAATAGTGACGGGCTTTCTTATCGTTTTTTCTTGCCCATAATATTGTTTCGGTAGAATGGGTGAAATAACGACAGGATAAATTGGGTGCAGGGTTGGTTTTCTGCCATGTTATATTATTCAGTATCTTAAAACCTTCTTGCTCCAATGCCATACCAACAGAGTAAATATTATGAAAACTTCCTGAAACCCAAATAGTGCCATTAGGCTTCAAAACTCGTTTGGCCAGTCGAATCCATTTTCGATTAAACTCATGTTTTTCTCCGAGTGATGAAATTTTATCCCAATCTCCTTTATCAACGGAGACAACTTTTCCGCCAGAATTAGACATGCCTCCATTACTTAAAAAATAAGGGGGATCAGCAAAAATCATATCCATACTTCCAGGTTTCATTTTTTCTAAAAAATTGAAAGTATCAGCATGAACAAGAATAGCATTTTCTTTGTGATAGTATGGTTTAGCCATTAAAACTCCTCCATACTTATATTCGTTATTTGACATAGTTTGTTACAATAATTTCTGAAATTTTTCCACGGCTAGATGATTTTGCGCCATTAGTTCGAGTGGCTTCTACTTTATGAATATAAAAATCTTTGTAGAGTTCTTCAACAATAGGACTAGATGAATTAGATAACATAACATATGCGCCTTTTTCATCTAGCTTCATGAAAGTATCCCTGAGGCGAACTTGGTCTTCGTAAGAAAAACCTTCGTGCGTATAAGATGTAAAGGCGCTTGTTTCTGATAGAGGTATATAGGGGGGGTCAAAATAAACAAAGTCGCCAACCCTCACGTCCTCAACAGCTTCTTCAAAATCTTTGTTCAAAATATGAATATCATTATCGTTCAGATATTTTGAAATAGATAAGAGTAATTCACCGTCAACAATTTTAGGATTTTTGTACCTACCGTAAGGTACATTGAACTGATTTTTAGAATTAACACGATATAAGCCGTTAAAATCTACTCGTAACATATACATGATACGAGCAGCACGTTCAACACCGGTCATTTTATCAATTCTACCGTCTCTGTCAGCTGAGCGCAAGTCTAGATAATACTCTTTGGAATTATTTTCTTGATGTTTCGCTAATAACTCGATAAGAATTTGAGGATTTTTCTTTATTTGCTGGTAGCAGTTGATTAATTCGCTATTAAAATCATTGATATATGCTTTCTTTGGAGCTAAATCAAAGAATAACGCGCCTCCACCAACAAAGGGTTCAAAATAGTTGTTATATTGGTCTGGCATGAGTGATTTAATCACCGAAAGTAATTGACGCTTTCCGCCAGTCCATTTCGTAAAAGGCTGTAAAGTCGATTGACTTTTTAGTAATAATTTCATAATGACATTATACCATACAACGACCAGGGTTAGAAGAATTGTCTTAGCTCAATTCCTCTACGCTATAGACCTCCGCAGTAACCTCTAGCTTATCTAGGCGTCCTTTAAATTGTTCCGCTAAATGTCGAAAGAAGTCGTCATCCGTCTCAATCTCCAAAATCTCAATCAAAGCCTTGGCGGTATCTGTTAAATGAAAAGCACTGTATTCAAAAGTTATTCGTTCATCAGAATCAGTGGAGAAAGTCAGAACTAAGTTATCATTTTGGAAGCCAGACAGTTCGCCTTTTTCTACAATCATTTCATGCCTGCCACCGCCCGAAATCAAACCGTATTCTTTCAGCCTTGAAATATCATTGCCTTTGACGCCATACTTGGTGAATAAATCCAGAAAATCGGCATGAGAAATCAGGTAATAGTCCAAAACATATTCATTCGAAAGCTCGTCAAAGGATTCATCATAAAAAGTAAATGGTGCGATTCGCTTAAACAGATTCAGTTCATCTTCTGAAAAGCGGTTTAGTTCTTGCTTGATTCGCTTGGAATTGCCTGTTGCTTTTGAAACTAACTCTTCCAAAGGGTGGGAGACCACTTCCGTTTCTTGGCTGAAATCCAGTTCGATATATCCTTGGTGTTTGTTGTGCTGGCAAGCCAAGGCGTAAAATAGACATTCTGCTAACAATAAATAAGGTCGCTCGGCATGGTTGAGCTGGAAAGATTGCTTCAAACCCAAAAGAATGGATTTTGGTAAATTTTGTGCTTGTTCTAATAAGTCAAAGAAGTCTTCTTGCGTTTTCTGTAATTCAAACTTATTTTCTCGGTAGTTGGTGTCGCTTAATCTCTTTTCAGTTTTGAAAATGTAAGCTGAAAAACCTGCTTCATCTATCTCATCTTGGACGATTCCGTAAAGGGTTCGTCCTTTATTTTGCCCTGTGAATAATTTATTGAAAGTTGTATCAGATAAATAAGCCAGTGAATCTTCATGAAGAGTAACTGCCAAGCCGACACTTACTTTCTTGCGGTCAGACCAGACCGTTTTGTTGGCATTTTTCAAAACAATGGAAAATAAGGCTGGGATTGTAAACATAAACACCTCCGAAATTGGCAAGATTTTGACATAGATTTTGGCAACATTTGGCACTTTCACTTTGATAAACTTTAACCATAAGTTAGCTAACTTACCAAAATTATATCAAAGGAGAACGCTTATGTCACTTACACCTTCTATTCGTCGAAACAAAGAAGTCCAAGCACTTCAAACCATCGCCAGCCCATATCAAATGGAGGTCGCAAGAAAGCTCAGTCAAAACATGGCAGACAACCAAGCAAGGGAGCTTCTGGCGACAGACATTCTCTACAAAGTGGGGAATCTAGCCTTGATTAAAGCTGAAATCCTGAAAAACAATCCAGAAGCTCACGCTTATACAGATTATATTCTGAGAGCTTTCACTCACTATACTACGCAATATTTGAAATAAGGAGGTGTTTATGAACATTTATTCTTGGATTCTGATAATAAGTGGCGTTATCTTACTCTTTATTTCTGCTCTAGGGGCATACTTTGAAGCATTGGACAAAGAAAATCAGCCAAGCTATACAGAAGAAGAAATCGCATTGGCAGAATATCTTGAAAAGAAACAAGCAATTAACGGAATTTACCTAGAAGCTGTCGCCGAAATCTTACGCCACCAAAAGCGATAGAATTACTACTTGGACTAGACAAAAGGACAAAATATGGTGAAATATACTACTGTTAACCCGTCCAAAATCTATTCCAATCGCTCCAAAAGCAGGACAAAGCCAAATTTCAATTTTTGGCAATCTTCCTGTATAACTGAAATCAGAAAGGAAACCAGTCATGAAGAAACTACTCGCTTACATTCTCGGATTCTTTGCCTGTGCTTGGCTTGTCAATCAAGCGGTTAAATTGGTCTTGGAAGTCTGGCAAGTGTTGTTTTTGGGGGCGGTGTTTGTCTTTGCTGGTTGGTTTGCCTTTCGGATTATCAAAATTAAGAAAGATTGGAGGTAAGTATGAAGCGACACTTTAACGCCTTGTCGTGGAGTGAATGGACTTGGCAACGTCCGTTTTCAGAAGAAGATGTCAAAAGTCTGCTTGGTCAGTTGGTCGGTCTGACTCGGCGAAAGAGTCTTATTTTTGAAGTTCGCTTGAAGAGAAACCATGTGCGGTATCTTTTAGGAACAGAAGAACAAGATAAACGGCACGTTCATCAATTGATACAATCACACCGACAGATTCAATTTTCTAAAGCTCCTAAGCGTGAAAAAATATCAGTTGCCCGATTAGTTCAGATTAAGCAGTCACATTATGCTCTAAAAACAGATTCGTTAGAGAATATGATTCGCTCTAGTTTGACACTGTCAAAAACACTCCAACCAGATGAGGAGATTGTTCTTCAGCTAATTCTTGGCTCTGGCTCTCCACCAAAGCCACAACCTAAAGAATTACCGAATTTGTCTGCTCGCTGGTATCAGGTTATCACAAATAATATTCCTGAACTCTCGGAAAACTCTAAAAAGCTCATGCGTCAGAAGTTAAATCAATCAACTTTCAGATGTGAAATTAGGCTTGGGGCAAACTCACGCAGTATTTTGCGGACGAAAGAGTTCTTTTCAAGCCTGCTCAGTAGCTTTCGGATGTTGGAAACTCACGCCACAATCGAGCTAAAACCAATCTCGGCTTCAAAAACCAATCAAGCCCAACCGTCTTGGTCTTTCCCGTATAGCCTAGCTACTGCTGACCTCGCTTGTTTCTTGCTTTTGCCAGTTGGTAAAGAAAACATGGACGGCGTACCGAATGTTCACCCAAAACTCATCACGCCACCGCTTGGCTACAATTTGAACCACAACAAGGCGAGAAGTTTTGGTCAGACTGTCGAAACTCAGCCAAGACCGCTTCAAATTTCCAGCCAATCCGCCAAGAAACATTTGTTTCTACTTGGAAGCACTGGAACAGGTAAAACCACAGCCATGAGTCATTTGATTTTATCTGACATAAAATCCAAGAAGCATAGTGTAGTTGTAATTGACGCCAAGGGGCAATTAACGCATGAACTGCTTGAACGAACTCCAGCCGAACATGATGAAGACATAGTGGTTATTTCACCAACCGCCAAGCGAATTGTTGGCATTAACCCCTTTGAGCTGGCAAACTATGGAATCGAGCCTGAAGTTATCGCAGATTATCTGTTAGAGCTATTCAAAGGCTTATATCCAGAGCATTTCGGAATCTACTCTTTAGATATTCTGTCGCACGCTTTCTTAACTTTGGCACGGATTCCAAACAGTTCTTTGGTGATGTTGCCTAGCCTTTTAACCAATAAGCATTTCAGAAATAAGCTGTTGAAAAATCTCACAGACCCAATCGGCTTAGAAAGTTTTTGGTCTTGGTTTGAACTGTTAAGCGAAGCCCAACGCCACCAGATGTTAAACCCGATTTTGAACAAGTTTCGCCAGTTTTTACTTCGCCCGCAACTCAGGGCTATGCTTGGACAAGCTCAACCAAAATTCAGTTTGGCAGAACTCTTCCAGGGCAGAAAAATTGTGCTAGTGCCATTAAACAAGGCGGTGATTGGTTCAGAATCCGCCAAACTTATTGGAAGCCTTGTCACTTCAATCTTGTGGATGCTTATTTTGCGACAGTCTTCGGTTGAGCCAAGCAAACGCCAGTCCGCTTTCATTTATGTCGATGAAACACCGAGCTTTCTTGGAATCCCTAACGCCAATCTGGACGAAGCACTTTCACAATCTCGCCAGTTTAATGTTGGCTGGGCGATAGGCTTTCAGCACTTGGCACAGATGTCTTCAAACCTCAAAGCAGGAATTGAATCAAATACTGCCAATAAAATTGTCTTTGGCTTGAATTTGAACGAAGCTAAGGAAATGGCAAAATCCACATTAGAAGTTGCCAAAGAAGATTTTTACAGCCTGCCGCCATTTTGGGTATATTCAAGAATTGAAACCTCGCCCAATACCTATCGTTGGGTAATTGGCAAAACCTATCCGCCAACGCCTAGGATTCGAGATAGTCGCACGCCTTATCTAAATAGTCTTATCAAATACGGACAAAATGTGGACGATTTAGAGCGAGGATTTCAGGCTTTTACTTACCAAGAAAAACCACAAACGACTGACTCTCTGGACGCTTTAGGACGAAAAAAGCGTTCCAATCGGTCTTCCAATCGTGTTGATGAAGAAGATTCTTCCAGCCCTGTAAAATAAGCCTTTCTGCCCTCAATTGTCACACGACTTACTGCGTAACTTAGCACATTTTACCAGCCAACCTTTAAGGAGAACAAAACAGATGAAATGGAATCAATTAACCACACAAGATATTCAAATTTTATACTTTCTTAATCAAGCTAGATATGCCACCACCAGCCAGCTCACCAGACTCTTTTATTCAGACAGCGACAAACCAGAAACCGCTATTCGCCGAGCCAACTTTACAACACAAAGACTATTAAAAGCTGGCTTGGTTTCACACCTCAAACGCCGAATCGGTGGCGTTCGCAAAGGCTCTGCTTCCTATGTTTGGCAAATTACTTTTCAAGGTTTGAAGCTGCTGAAAAGCCAAGATGAAACGATTGTCTTGCGTTATAAAAACCACTATGAGCCCAGCCAACACCATGTCGAACATACCTTGGCAGTCACGGAAATATTCGTTGAAACTATGGAGACCGTTCGAAATTCCGACCAGCTATCACTTGAAACCTTTTCTTTCGAGCCGAACTCTTGGCGAAGCTACCAAAAACTTTCTGGCTTAGGTATGACTTTGAAGCCAGATGCTTATTTGGAGCTAGTCAGCCAAGAATACGAAGACCACTATTTCATTGAACTGGACCGAAGCACTGAAAGCCTAGCCCGCATAATAAACGCCTGTAAAAAGTATATCGAATACTATCGCTCTGGTGTCGAACAACGCCAGCATGGAGTTTTCCCATTTGTGCTTTGGATAGTTCCAGACGACAAACGAAAGCTGGCAATTTCAAAGGCTATTCAAGCGGAACTTTATAACTTTTGGGAATTGTTCACCGTGATTACTCTGGACGACTACCAAAACTATATCAAAGGAGGGATTGATGAACTTGAAAAATCAAGATAAAGACTCCATAATCAGCTCGCACACCAAGCACGAAAAGAAGCAAATCGGTCGAACTACTTACTTTATCTGCCACTATTTTACCGGAAATCGTCCGCTTGAAAATGTCATAGAAAGGCTGATTTTAAGTGATAAATCACTACTTTAACAGTAGTAAAAATGGTATAATAGAAGTATAAGGTGTGTGAACTCCAAAAGGAGAAAACACATGAACAGAACTTTGACAATTTCAGATTATAGACAAGTAGATACTTCCAGACTGTCGGATATTACGGTTGTTTATTGCCGTTTGAGCCAAGACGATGGATTGGACGGCGACAGTAACTCCATTATCAATCAGAAGAATATTCTTTTTGAAGTGGTAGCCAGAGAAAAACTGCCAAATCCAGTCCTTTTCGTTGATGATGGCTTCAGCGGAACGAATTTTGACCGACCAGCTATTTCAGAAGCGTTGCGGTTGGTGGAAAATGGACAAGTTTCAAACTTCATCGTTAAGGATTTAAGCCGTTTAGGGAGGTCTTATATCAAGGTTGGGCAACTAACGGAAATTACTTTTCCGAGTTTTGATGTCCGATTTATCGCCCTTAGTGACGGTATAGATTCAAACAAGCCAAATGAAACCAACTCCATTTTCCTACCAATCAAGAGCCTCATGGATGAAATGTATGCGGCGGACACCAGCAAAAAGATTCGAGCTGTCTTTCAAGCCAAGGCGAAATCGGGTGTGCCCGTCACGACCAACCCACCTTATGGTTATCTTAAAGACCCAAGTAGCCCTAAAAACTGGATAATAGACCCTGTTGCCAGCGAAGTTGTGAAACGGATTTTTCAAGAAGCTAAAAGCGGAAAAAGTCTTTCAGAGATTGCGAAAGGATTAGAAAACGACAAAGTTTTCAAGCCAGACCGTCACCGAATCGAAATTGGCTTGAAGCCCATTTCTGCTAGTCCAAATGTGGAGGCTCTGCCATATTTTTGGACTCGGGAAACACTGAGTGCTATTTTAGGGCGTGAAGAATATCTTGGTCATACCATCAACCTTCGGACGCGGACAAAATCTTATAAGGACAAAAGGTCTGTTAACCTTCCAAGAGAAGATTGGCT
The DNA here is from genome assembly GCF_029616525.1 of Streptococcus suis. Classification (GTDB taxonomy): domain Bacteria; phylum Bacillota; class Bacilli; order Lactobacillales; family Streptococcaceae; genus Streptococcus; species Streptococcus suis_AF. The sequence goes on from NZ_JANFME010000003.1 coordinate 22,772, forward strand.
GATTTTCAAAAATACCCATGAAGCAATTATAGACCAAGAAACTTTCGATATTGTCCAGAAAATGCGAAGCCACAAGCGTTCGAATCAGCGGTATAAAAATCGACTTGGACATGAAAATCTGTTTGCGGGACTGGTCTTTTGCGGAACTTGTGGGCGGAAACATTACTTTTGTCCATTTGAGAGCAAGACTGGACTCAATCACGACCACTACAAGTGTTCTGGCTACCACAGACCAATTGACGGGTGCGAGAATCCGCACTACATTCAGAAATCTGCCCTAATTGAGATTGTGAGCGACAAACTCCGCCAGACCATTTCTGAAGCTCAGCTTGACCGAGAAAACTTTTTGAAGAAGTTAGAGCAACAGAGTCAGGCTCAATTCAGCAAGGATAACAAACGCCAGCGTCAACAACTTCAAAAAGACGAACACCGCTCCAAAGAAATCGACCGTATTATTCAACAGCTTTACGAAGACAATCTACTTGGAAAAATTTCAGATGAACGCTTTGTGAAGTTAAGCCAGACTTATGAAGAAGAACAGGAGCAACTTCAAACCTCCATTTCTGACTTAACAGAAAAACTCGCCAAACAACAAGAAGATAGCTTAAATATCTCCAAATTCATGACGAGAATTTCCAAATATACACAAGTTTCAGAATTAACCGTTGAAATGATAAATGAACTGATTGACAAGATTGTAATTCACAAGCCAACTGGCACGAAACGCAACCGAATCATCCAGATAGACATTTATTACAATTTCATCGGAAAACTAAACAACGAAAAAGCGAGTCAGGCGGACTGACTCGCTACTATTAACCCCTAATAACTAAACTGCTAAATGTCAGCTCGGCTAAGGCGGATTTTTTGTCTATTCAGATAGTTTCTCAACCGTTTGATAGGCAAGTAAGCCAAGGAAAATACTCAAGATAGGAAACACCGTCTGGAAGATGCCCGTGTTGAATGGTGAATTAAAGAGAAAATGGATTCCAAAGCTTGCACCAATCCAAAATACTCCCTGTGCTTTTGACATACCTGTATTTTTCGTGAGAAGGGCTACTAAGCCAATGGCAAAGAGAAGCGTGAAAACCCAATGGGCCCAACCAGCTTGGCCAACGCGTTCAAGAATGGTTTCAAAGCCGTCTAATTTATTCATGAACATGTCTCTAAAAACAAAGGTGATGTCTTCCATGATTTGGAAACCTAATCCAACAATCACTCCGCTTACCAATGCATTTTTTAGTGTCATTTTTCTACAAATAAGCAGTACAAGTAGAACAGTTAGCCCTTTTCCGATTTCTTCTGCCAATGGACCTGAAATAGCTGCGCCCCAGTCATTTAGGAAATTATTACTAGCTTTAACGATTTCGAGCAGGAAATATCCGATAGCTGTATGTCCCAGTTCAGAAAAAGAGATGCTACTTGTTAAGCCTAAAAGCCAGCTAAGCCCTATAACTTGTTTGGAGATGTTATAGCGTTTAGCTAAGTAATATGTCAGTACCAGTAGGGGGATGATGTAAATAGCGACCAAGGAAATTGTGAGGAGAAAGAGAGGATATTTAGCTTCCATGCCATTTGGCTTACCTAATTCTCCAAAGATAATTTTGCAACCGTTGACAAATCCAATCGTTGCTAAGACGACTGGAAGATAGGTTTTACACATTTGAAATTTTTCTTTCATAGTTTTACCTTTCTGTATTAATAAACTAGTGTACGGATACATTATATCAAAAATAAGTACATTTCGTCTATTATTCACCTATTTTTTATCTAAAGCTTCTCAGTTATTGTAATGTTTTTTCCTGCAACTAGGACTCCATAATAGAGCCGTAGCAGAATTGTGCCAAAAATTTTCTTTTTTGATAGACTAATGTTGAAAAAATAAAAGGAGTATTTTATGGAACAATATGATTTAGTAGTCATTGGTTTTGGAAAGGCTGGTAAGACCTTGGCAGGTAAGCTGTCAGCAGCTGGAAAAAAGGTTGCCTTGGTTGAGGAAAATCCTGCTATGTTTGGCGGGACTTGTATCAATATTGGCTGTATTCCAACCAAGACTCTCTTGGTAGCAGCTGATAAAAACTGGACTTTTGAGCAGGTAATGGAGCAAAAAGAAACAGTCACCACTCGCTTGAGGAACAAAAACGAGGCAGTCTTGAAAGGCAGTGGTGCTAGTTTGTATCAAGGACACGCACGTTTTGTAGCTGACAAGATTGTGGAAGTATCGGCTGGTGAGGAATCCATTCAACTAACTGCGGAAACCATCGTCATCAATACAGGTGCTAAGTCGCGCGTGCTTCCAATTCCAGGTTTGTTGGATACAGCTCACGTTTATGATAGTACAGGCATTCAGAACTTGGAAACTCGTCCTAACAAGTTGGCAATTATCGGTGGTGGTAACATTGGATTGGAATTTGCTGGACTTTACAGCAAACTCGGCAGCCAGGTGACGGTATATGAAGCCAGCTCTGCTATTTTACCAAGAGAAGAGGAAGTGGTTGCCAAGCTAGCCAAGGAGTACATGGAAGAAGCTGGCGTGACTTTCGTGCTCGGAGCAAACATCGAACAAGTGGCAGCAACAGGTGATCAAGTTGCTGTGACAGTCAATGGTCAAACAGCAATTTTCGACGCTGTCCTCTATGCGACAGGTCGGGTGCCGAACACTGCTGACTTGGGCTTGGAAAATACGGCGATTGAGCTTTTGGGAAATGGTGCTGTTAAGGTGGATGACTACTGTGAAACCACTGTTCCAGGTGTCTACGCAGTGGGCGATGTCAATGGCGGTCCACAATTCACTTACACATCCCTAGACGACTTCCGTATCGTTTTCGGCAAGTTGACTGGGACTGGAACTTACAGCTTGAGTCAACGTAAGTCAATCCCAACTAGCGTCTTTATCACGCCTGTGCTTTCTCGTGTCGGTCTGACCGAGAAGGAAGCCAAGGAAGCAGGTTACGACTACATTGCCAATGAATTGCCTGTCGCTAATATGCCACGTGCCCATGTTAACAATGACCTAAAAGGAATTTTCAAGGTTATCGTGGATAAGGAAAGTAAGCTTGTTCTGGGGGCGACTCTCTTTGGTCGCAATTCAGAGGAGCTGATTAACTTGATTGCTATGGCGATTGACAATAAGATTCCTTATACCTACTTCAAAACACAGATTTTCACTCATCCGACAATGGCTGAGAATTTGAATGATGTCTTTAATTTTTAAATAGTCGGGTGTATTAGATACTGAACAATAGAAAAACAGATGCTCGCTGCTTTGTGAACATCTGTTTTTGTATGAAATAATCTAGCAAGTAAATTAAATTTTCAGCTATTATTTACATCATGTTGTAATAGGCCTGAACCAGCTGAGCAAAATCATCCACATCATAGGTTGTTGCAAATAATTCTGAAGCAGAGGCATCCCAGTAGGCTGTCGGATCAATATGATCTGTACCACCCAAGTATATGGACACCATCTCGTGGGTCCAGATACTGCCACCACCGTTTTCATCTCCTACAGTAACGGGTAAATTATACTGAGACAGCATATATGCGGTGTAATAGGCTGCATTTGCAAGTTGCATAGCAAAATCATCTTGTGTATAAACATGTGTCATTTCAAATTGAATATAGCTTGAGTTGCCATTTGGTCCGGCTCCCTGCGCCTTGTATGAAGCATCAGCAATTTCTAGAATTGTGTCATTGTCAATGAAACTATGAACAAAAACTCCCTCTTCTGCATAATTTTCAATCATATATGCCACTTCATTGTCAATGGTTGAATAGTCAACACCAGTATCGTGGATGATAATGCCTATAGGATTACCGGATTCAGTTGTGTAAGCTTCTTGTTCAAACATAGTCTCAATGTCTTCAGACATTTCAACGTGAGGATAGCCCATTTGTGCGATATAGCTATTGATTTCATTGGCTTGGACCAATTCCAGATTGGTGGCTTCTACATAGAATGTTTCACTATTTAACTCAATAGTCGCAAGTAAGATGTCTTCTTGGTCCGTTTCCAGCGTAAAATATTCTGTTATTGTCACAAGACTTTCTTCAGATAACGTTTGCTCCTCCATGCTATCCAGATCTGTATAGACAGTTACAGAATTTTCAGTAGCTAGGAGGGCAGATTGATTGGCAACACTATTATTTAACATGGCAATCGAAGCACTAGTGGATTTAGTGGTATTGAAGATGCTTGCTAAAACAACTATGGTTATCGCTATAATTATGGCCGTGGAAAGCTGCTGTTTTAGAGGAAATGAATGTAATTGATTTCTAATTTTGTGGAACATAGGTATTAGTATAGTACGGGATTGTTAATAAAGTCTTAAAATTTAATGAATAAAACATCAAGTAATTACATTACAGATCAAGACTTTTATCTAAGGCAGATTTTTACACAAGTTTTTTTATCACATACTTTTGTAGAATCTGTAACAGTCCAATAGGGCGGTTTTTTGTCGGTAAGCACTTGCAAATATGGTATAATGAATGGTAAGAATAGACTAGGAGAGCATGTATGATAAGAAAGGAACACAATGAGTTTACGAGGGTGCAAATACCTGCTGCTTTACATTTGACCAGACTCGGTTATGACTATCTTTCGGCTACTAGTAAAGAAGTTAAAGAACGAGATCCGGATACAAATATCTTACTATCCATTTTTAAACAACAGTTCCTTAAATTGAACAATTATGCAAGTGAAGCTGATTTTGAACAAGAATTTGAGAATATCCGCTTGGAATTGGAACAAGATGATATTGGACGAAGTTTTTTCAACCGTATTCATGCAGATTCTGACTACACCTATATCAATTGGGATAATATAGAGGAGAATACCTTCCATATAGCCTTAGAAGTAACCTGCCAAAATGGTGAAGAAGAGTTCCGACCAGATATTACGATATTTATAAATGGTTTGCCACTTAGTTATATAGAAGTCAAACAACCAAATGCCATTCGAGAGGGGAAGACAGGTATTCAGTCTGAAAAGGATCGGACCAAGTTTCGATTTGAAAATAAAAAGTTCAGACGGTTTAACAATATCACACAGTTGATTGCTTTTTCAGACAATCTTCCCTATGATGATAGCCAAGGACAACAGTTGCAAGGTTCTTATTACTGCACCAATGCTTCATCTGGTACCAAATTTAACTCGTTCAAGGAAGAAGAACCAGAGCAATTAGTTCTATCTCCATTGGAAGAAGAAATGATTGATTTGGTTCTCACAGATGTTAATCGTTTTGCCCTCAAGTCGCAAGTTGAATTCCGAACCAACTTGGATCCTGCAAGTCCTTGCAATTCCTTTTTAACTTCCCTTTATCAGAAAGAACGGCTCTTTTTCATGCTCCGCTATGGTCTAGTCTATGTGGAAGAACGAGATGAGCATGACCAGATTCAACTACAAAAACACGCCATGCGCTATCCTCAATATTTTGCGACCAAGGCAATTGAGCGAGGATTGGAAGAAGGGATGAAGAAAGGTGTTATTTGGCATACACAAGGTTCTGGAAAAACCGCTCTCGCCTTTTTCAATATCCGATATTTACGAGACTTTTATGCTAAAAGAGGGATCGTTCCGCAATTTTACTTTGTGGTAGACCGATTGGATTTGGCTGATCAAGCCTTTAAGGAATTTAGCAAGCGTGGTCTCAAAGTCAAACGAATTAATAAACCCAGCGAGTTAAATCAGATTCAAGACCAGCACCATGTTTCTGTTGTCAACATCCAAAAATTCAAAGAATCCTCTGATTTGACAGATCATTCAGGCTATGACTTGAATCGGCAAAATATCTACTTCATTGATGAGGCTCACCGTTCTTACAATGAAAAAGGTTCCTATCTGCCAAATCTATATAATGCTGATAAAGAAGCTGTTAAGATTGCACTGACAGGAACGCCTTTGATTGCGACAAAGGCTGACGGTAAAACCGAGGAAACAGCTGTGACGACTCGTGATATCTTTGGGGACTATATCCACAAATACTACTATAATCAATCCATTGCTGACGGTTTTACCCTACGGTTGATGAGGGAAGATATTGAAACTTCTTACAAGGAAAATCTACAAGCTGTACACGAAGAGATTCAAAAAGGCTCCATTGAAAAGAAAGAAATTTTTGCCCACCCCCGTTATGTCTCTCCAATGCTAGACTTTATTCTTGATGATTTTACAAGAGCACGAGAGATCTTATTTGGCGACCAGTCTATCGGTGGAATGGTGGTCTGTGATTCTTCAGAACAAGCCCGAGAATTACACAAACAGTTAGAAGACCGTCGAAAAGCAGGGCTTACATCCTTCACTTCAACCTTGATTTTACATGATGCTGGAGATAAGGAATACAAGAAAGAAGAAGTGGATAAATTCAAGGACGGTCTGACAGACTTTGTCATCGTCTACTCCATGCTCTTGACTGGTTTTGATGCACCAAGGCTGAAACGGCTCTATCTTGGACGGAAAATCAAGGCCCATAATCTCTTGCAGACCTTAACCCGTGTCAACCGTCCGTACAAGGATTATGCTTTTGGCTATGTCATTGATTTTGCGGACATTTCCAAGGAATTTGACAAGACCAATAAAGCCTATCTGGAAGAACTCAATCGGGAATACCAGGCCGCTTTGACAGAAGAAGACGGAGATAATCCTTTTGGAACTATTTTTGTGTCCTCAGAAGAAGTCCAGGAACAGTTGACGAGCTCTAACCGAGTTCTAATGAACTATCCGACAGATAACTTAGAATTTTTCGGAAGAGCCATCGATGAAGTCAAGGATAGGAAAGAGTTAATCGCCCTCCGAAAATCTCTTGAAACCATTCGTCAGTACTACAACATGGCACGTTTGCATGGCTACCACGATATTGTCAAACAGGTCAATATGGGAGAAATTGCTAGCCTTTTAAATATGCTATCCCGCCGCCTCTTGACTTTGAGCTTGTTAGAAAAACCAGATAGTTTTTCCAGTCAGCAACTATTGAATCTAGCCATGTCTGAGACTAGCTTTAGTTTTACCAAGATAAAGGAAGAGGAACTACGACTGGCAGCCAATGATTTGGACGATATCCGACGCCGTGTGGCCAATGGTATCAATTTGCGGAGGGATGAAAAAGATCCAGAATGGGTAAGTCTTTATGAAGAGTTTCAACGTATCCTAAACAAGCACATGACACAGGAAGTTGAAGGATACAGCTTGGAACGTATCAAGGAGACCAAACAGGCCTACCAAAGCTTGTTCGACTCTGTAGAGGATTACAAATCACGGATGAATCGCTTGGCCATGAACTTTGGTGGTGATACCATGTCTGCCCGTGCCTTTAAGCACATTACCCAATCAACAGTTGTCAGTGACTTCCCAGCTATTTATCAGGTGCTAAAAGGTGCCAAACCTCTGATTGATTATCAAATCGGGCTTAATCAAGGCATTCTGGAAAACGAAGCCTATTTGGTAGCGCAGATCAGGCAACTGGCCCGTAAAGAAATGATGAAAACAGAAGTAGGGAAGCAACTCAAACGAGTCGATTATGATAAGTTGATTCGTTCCCTAATGGAAGTCTATGAAGGAGAATATTAAACAAATGGAAGAACATTATATCGTGCAGGTGCAAAGTCAAGTCCAAGGCTTGGTGGATGACCTAAAAGCCGTCTTTACCCATGCAGGACTTGGAGGAGAAGCGGGGGAGTATAAGCTTCTGACCCAGTCCTTCCTTTACAAATTTTTGAATGATAAGTTTTTGTACGAAGCCCTGAACATTGACGAATCCTATGATTACCAAGGTCTTTTGAACTTGTCTGAAGAAGATTATGACTGGTTTTTAGATGATATTGGAACCAAAACTGCTCATCTAAAACCTGAACAGCTGATTGAAAGCTTACACCGTCGACAGAACCAAGCAGATTTTGCTGAGATTTTTGAACAAACGCTCAATCAGATTGCTATTGACAACAATGCTATTTTCTCTGTCCATACGGATGGTGGGACAGATATTCGTCTCTTTGACCAGCGCTTGATTACGGATACGATTTCTGATGCCAGCAAGCGAAATGAAGTGGCAGCTTCTATTATCAATCTCTTGGCGCGTGTTAAGTTTGACCAGCAGATTTTTTCACAGGGCTTTGACTTTTTCTCCACCTTGTTTGAGTACATGATTAAGGACTATAACAAAGACGGTGGTGGAAAGTATGCGGAATACTACACACCTCACTCTGTTGCCAAAATCATCGCGGCTATTTTGGTGGGAAATGACCAACCAAGTAATGTCAAAATCTACGATCCTTCTGCTGGTTCGGGGACTCTCTTGATGAACTTGGCCAGTCAGATTGGTACGGACCGTACCAGTGTTTACAGTCAGGACATTTCTCAAAAATCCTCCAATCTCTTGCGTCTCAACTTGATTCTCAATGGCTTGCAGCACTCCATTCACAATATCGTGCAGGGAAATACAATTCTCAACAATCGCCATGTGGAGAAGATGGACTATATCGTATCCAATCCTCCGTTCAAACTAGATTTTTCTGAGTGGCGAGATCAGGTAGAAAGCCTGCCAAATAGTAGTGAACGCTTCTTTGCAGGTGTGCCAAAGATTCCCAACAAGAAAAAAGAGAGTATGGCTATCTACCAACTCTTTATCCAGCATATTATCCATAGTTTGAAGGAAGACGGGCAGGCAGCTATTGTCTTGCCTACGGGCTTTATCACTGCCCAGTCAGGTATTGACAAGAAAATCCGTCAGCACCTGGTCGATGAGAAGATGTTGGCAGGTGTTGTCTCCATGCCGTCCAATATCTTTGCGACAACAGGTACCAATGTCTCTATCCTCTTTATCGATAAGAAGAATAAGGACGATGTGGTCTTGATTGACGCCTCTAATCTTGGCACTAAGGTCAAGGAAGGCAAGAACCAAAAGACAGTCCTTAGCCCAGAAGAAGAAGGGCAAATCATTCAGACCTTTATTAAGCAAGATGTTGTCGAAGACTTCTCTGTCAAGGTCAGCTATGAGGAGATTAAGGATAAGAACTACTCCCTCAGTGCAGGTCAGTACTTTGACATCAAGATTGATTACGTTGACATTAGCCCAGAAGAATTTGAAGAAAAAATGCAGGGCTACCAAGACCGCCTAGCCAACCTCTTCGCCCAATCCCATGAATTGGAAAAGGAAATAGAGAAGCAGCTGAGGAGGGTGAGGTATGAGTGAGAAATTTATTATAGCTAATAATTATTGTAGGGAAGTTTTTGATGGCACTCATGATACCCCGAAGCCCTCTGACCATGGCTATAAATTGGTTACTTCAAAGAATATTATCGGAAATAAATTAGATTTAAATAGTGCTTATCTAATATCTCAAGAAGATTATTTAGCAATAAATAAGCGGAGTAAAGTTAGCCAGTTCGATGTTCTATTTAGTATGATTGGTAGTGTAGGAAATGTTTATATAGAACAGAGGAAAAATGAGGAAATAGACTACTCAATAAAAAATATTGGGGTATTTTCTAGTAAAACTGAGAAAGAAGCTTATTGGTTGTATTACTATTTACAAAGTCCTTATGCACAAAGTTTTATAAAAAAATTTCTAAATGGAGCGGTACAGAAATTTCTTCCCTTACAAACTTTGAGAGCCTTTCCTATTTTATCTCCTGTTGAAAATTATGAAAGTATAATCAGTATTCTAAAGAATATCGACCAAAAAATCGCTCTGAATAATCAAATCAACGAAGAGTTGGAGGCTATGGCCAAGACGCTTTATGATTATTGGTTTGTGCAGTTTGATTTCCCTGATGAAAATGGCAAACCCTACAAGTTCTCTGGTGGTAAAATGGTATATAACGACCAACTCAAACGTGAAATACCAGAAGGGTGGGGAGTAGAAAAAGTATCGGAGATAGCAAAAACTGGTTCAGGTGGTACTCCAAAATCCACTACTGCTGAGTATTATTCTAATGGGACAATTCCTTGGGTAAATAGTGGAGAGCTTAATAAATCTATTATTATCTCTACAACTAATTATATAACAGAGTTCGGATTAAAAAACTCTAGTGCTAAATTATTCCCAGCGGATTCTATACTGATTGCAATGTATGGTGCAACTGCTGGTAAAGTAAGTTTTTTAGCGTTTGAATCTTCAACGAATCAAGCAATTTGTGCTGTTACTTTAGATGACAATAGACTAAAGTATTATTTTAAATTCTTTATAGAGGATTTATACTCACATCTCGTAACTTTAAGCAGTGGCTCAGCTAGGGACAATTTATCTCAGGAACTGATAAGAAATCTGCTGATGACTATTCCTGATGAACGAGTTGTTGAAAATTTTTTCAACCTAGTCGATAGTTATTTTTTACAAATAACAAATAATTTAAAACAAAACCAAGAACTAACCCAACTCCGTGATTGGCTCTTACCAATGCTCATGAATGGACAAGTGAAGGTGGAGGAGTAACATATGTTTAATGATAATGTCAGTACTCATTTTAAATTTACCTATTTCTTTTCATCTTTTTTGTTATGTTACCTCTTTCTACTCATTATCATGTTTGTTCAGTATATTGAGGCTAATGGAAGGTTGTTTCCAAATCATGAAATTTTGTTGACAACTAAAAAATTAGCATTTTTTATTCTAGTTATATTATCGTTCATCTCTTTTCTATCATTGCTTTATGTAAAGAAAAAAATCGGGGAAAGCGTGGCGTATCTTAGGAGCAATGGAAGAATTGGAAGTATTGGTTATTCATACAATAATGGGAGTAGAGAATTTATTTTAGGTGTTTTACTACCGGTTGTTACAACTATTTCGGTACCTGATACGCCTTTAACTGGTATTGTTTCAGTCATGCTGATTCAGTTTATTCTAGGATATTTTTATTGGCATTCAAATGAACTTTTTGTAAATGTTCCATTAATGATGGTCGGATATTCTTTAGTTATAGGTAAAGAAAATAATCAAAACATACTGTTATTTATTGAGAATAGTCAATTAAAAGCATTGCTTGGAAAAGAAATAAAATTTGTCCACTTAGGAAAGGTTGAAGACAGTAATTTAGGTGTGGTTGGAAAGGAAAACATAAATGAGTAAAAAGTTGATAAGGATTGCATTAGCTGAGGTAAGGGAAGGTGAATTAATTGTAAAATCATTGAATACACAAGATACTGAATTAGAAAAGGTAGAATCCAAAATAGATTTTCCAAGCCAGAGAGGTATAAAAATTTTAGGTACTATTGATAATCCTAAGAAATTTGAAATTCCAGCTATTACTTCTGATAATCCATACTATAAATTGGTTGACTTTTTTAATATAGACTATTCTCACAATAATCATAAATTAAGAAGTATTGATGATATTAATTACAAAGACGATAGTGATGGCAGTTTTCAGCCTAATCTAGTTGTTTATTATTTTAAAGAAGGGAATTGCAGCTTAATATATTTAGCTTCTGTAAAGAAAAGACAATTAAAGGTGGAGGACAAAGTATTTTGGGTACTAAAACGGCATAGTGGTCCAGAGAGAACAATACCTGTTGAGGTAAGTGAAATCAAAGCTGGATTGGATTTACCGATGTCAAATTTTTTATGCGAAATCTCTAGCACTGACGAAAAATATAATATAAAAGTATATGATGTATTTGTATTAGATTCCGAGTTGCAATTAACTAGTCATATAAATGAATATGCTGGTAAAACATTAGAGAGGTTTAGTGGTCAGAATGATGAGAGATTGACTTTAACGAAAGACAATGTAAGTGTAGATATTGTCGATATTTATGAAGTAAAAAGCATTATTACAAGCAACTATACACTTTCCAAATCGCTGTCCTTATATACTGGAAATGGAAATCGTACGATTAACCAAATTAATAAGAAACAATTGCAATCCGCTATTGAACGAATAAGGAATCATGTTAATGATGAAGGTAGTCTCTATTCTGAAAGTGATATACCAGAATTTTTGGATTCGGAAAATAAGATTGTAGTACAAGGAAATCAAATAAAGATTTTTGCCGCATTGTTAGAGAACAAGATTGTTGAAAAGATTCTAGACAATAAAATAGAATTACCATATTTTAACTAAATATTATTTTAGATTTAAAATAATTTTCCTATAAATTATCCAAAAATTAAAAAGGTTCTGTTAAACTGAAGTTAAAATTTATATTCCTGAGATTGAATTTTTAAAATTTATAGCGAATCTGTTGAAAAAAGCGGATTACGATATTCAAACTCAAAGTGATGAAATAGATGTAATTGCTAAAAAAGTTGGGAAGACTCAGTTTGTATAGGAAAACTCCCCCTAATCAAAGAACTAGGGGGAATTTTTACTATCTTGTCTCCATTTCTTTTCCTTGTGGTAGACTTGTCACAATGTTTATGGAAGCAGTACTTGTTCCTGTTTGATTTTTCTGTCGCGTTCTTTCTGAAAAATCTTGACGAATGTCATTTAAGACTTGCAGGATAACTTTCTCTGGTGCCGTTGGGTCATAGCTTATTTTATTGACCAAGTGACTATAAAGGAGGGTGTACAGATTGAAGGCTGTTTTACGGACTTCCAAGCTGTTTATCTTTTCGCGAGTGCTGCTGTCCTGACTTCTTTTCAGATAGAGACGATATGTACTTTCATGGCTTTCACGGAGATTGGTAACAGCTTCATCTAACATAAGTAGGCTAATATCTTCTGAGTAGGGTGGCTTCGCCAGTCGGGCTAGCAAAGAATCAATCAAAGCAGATGATTCTTGCATATTGGTAGACCTTGTATTTTTGTATAGTTTGATGAGTTCTTGTAGGCGGTGATAGGCTTGCAATTTCTCTGGTGTCCGAGTATTTTTAAAGAGTTTGAGTCCGTTGACGAAGGCAGAGTAGTCAGCCTTTCGATTTTTTAGAGCCTTGTTTAAGTCACTCGTCATGTCTGAGCCACGTTTTTGTTTGAGACTTTTTTTCAGTAAGGGTAAGGATTCTTCAAGCTGTTTGATTAAGTCCGTTACCATGGGGTCATTGGTGGCTGAACTATATTGTTTCAAGGTATCAACACTACTGGTGATGAGTTGTGTAAATTCTGCTTGATTCAGATGTTGTGCATATAATGGAATTCGGATTTTCATTTGTGTACCTCACTATCTTTTTTTCCGGTCATCTTATCTATTCGTAAATAAGTAGAAAAAAATAGAATTATTTAAAAAATTTTTTAAAACTTGTCAAAACAGGATATTTACCTATAATAAAATTTTATTTTTAAGGAATTGCATCAAAACACAAAGATATAAATGTTTAAAAATAGCAATTCAGTTTGTTTTGCTTATTTAAAAATTGTTTTTGCAATAAAATTATTGTTTTGGTATGTTTTCAAATTGAAATGATATGATTTCAGTTTGTTTATTGAATGCCTTGCACACATTTTTCTTTGTTTAGGCAATTCCATGGTACAATAAGGTATAAGCTTTTAAGTTCAATTATAGAATAGAAATTTAATATTGAATTTTAACAACCTTAATATAGAAAGGTCATCATGCAACCAAACTATACTTTAACTGAAAAAATGATTAGCCGAGTAGCAGAGATTTCTTCTTTGACGACTCGCCTTGTTTTAGAAAAGCGTGATCTGCATTTACGAAAGGAAAACCGTATTCGCTCTATTCAGTCATCATTGGCGATAGAAAATAATAGTTTAACTGTTGAACAAGTAACAGCTATCATTGAAGGAAAACGTGTCTTAGGAAGGCCGAAAGAAATTCATGAAGTTCAAAATGCCTATGAAGCTTATGAATTTGCTTTTGGCTTAGACCCTTATGATATCAATGATTTCTTACGTGCTCATGCTGCATTAACTCAAGGATTAGTAAAACAATCAGGGAAATTCCGTATAACGGATGTAGGAGTCTATGATGGTGAGGGAAATGTAGTCCATGTTGGTGCCCGACCTCAATTTATTAAACTTCTTGTTGAAGACTTATTTGCTTGGGCAAGACGGAGTGATTTACACGCCTTGATTAAAAGCTGTATTGTCCATTATGAATTGGAAATTATTCATCCTTTTGAAGATGGAAATGGACGCATGGGGAGATTGTGGCAAAGTTTGTTACTTTACCAATGGGAGTCAATTTTTGAGTGGATTCCAATTGAAACAGTAATCTATAAATACCAACAGGCTTACTATGATAGTTTAACAATCAGTAATACATCAGTTGATGCAACTGTTTTTATCGAGTTCATGCTTGATGCAATTTTTGAAACATTAGAAGAATATTCGCTCACTAATTCGCTCACTAATTCGCTCATTTTGAGTGAGCAGATTATGAGCGAAAAAGAGCAGGCTGTATTTGAAAAGGTTGCTCTTTTTTTACGTCAACATTCGACTATCTCTAGTAAAGATTTACAAGAGTTAATGGGATTCAGTCCAGCTACAGCTCGTCGATACTTGGCTCGATTCGAAGAATGTGGTTATCTGCGTTCCTCAGGTAGTACCAAGAAGAAGTATTATTCGCTGTCATAGACGGTCTCATAAACATTTTTCATGTTACAATAAGGTATCAACCACTGGAGGTTTTATATGAAATGGAATAAAAAACTAGCACTCAGTGCTGTACTCGTAGCAAGCTTGTTTACTTTGTCAGCCTGTCAGTCGATTTCAAATTGGTGGAAAAATACCAAGGAAGAATGGATTGGCTTGGAAATGACAGTTCGGACATACGATGAAAATTCTCAATTGATAGATGAAATGTCTGGTAAGTCCTTATCGATTTCGCGGAATGAAGAATTCGACTCAGTGGATGCCGAAGGCTATTCTAATGCGGATTCGTCTGTTTTGAAAGTGACACTAGGTAATTACGAAATTGACCACGTAGGCTCATCTTTGATTGCAGCAGAAGAAGGTTTGGAAGACTTGTATGCGAAGTATCAGACCACAGTAGATATTGCAAATTACGATCGTGCAATTCCCTTGGTTAATCGGATGGTTTCTAGCTTGAAAAATAATTTTACTGGTAAGGCTAAGGTTGTTTTAATTCGTTCGCAAAACGGAACCCCGCTTGCTACTTATGTAGGTGATAAAGTGTCTCTTTATGCATCTGATGCACCTAAGACTTCTGAACTCTTAATTGATGGCAAGCGGTTGATTATCTACCGCTGTGATTATACAATTTATGATAGAGAATTATTGGAGAACTAAATGATAGACATTCGTTCCGCAAGGACAGAGGATGCGGCAGACCTTGTGGCAATTTATGCTCCTTATGTAGAAAAGACCGCTATTACCTTTGAAACAGAAGTACCGACTGTGGAAGCCTTCGCAAGTCGAATTGAAAAGACCTTGGAGAAGTTTCCCTATCTAGTCGCAGTAGAAGAAGGTAAAGTTGTGGGTTATGCGTATGCATCGACCTACTATGCTCGTGCTGCTTACGATTGGACAGTTGAATTGTCTGTTTATGTTAGTAGAGAGGCACGTGGAAAAGGAATCGGAAGTCTCTTGTATGATGCCTTGGAAGAAGAATTGACGGCGCGTGGCTTTAAAAACTTTTTAGCCTGCATTGCTCTTCCTAATCCAGCCTCGCTTGCTCTCCATGAGAAGAGAGGGTATGAAC
The DNA here is from genome assembly GCF_029616525.1 of Streptococcus suis. Classification (GTDB taxonomy): domain Bacteria; phylum Bacillota; class Bacilli; order Lactobacillales; family Streptococcaceae; genus Streptococcus; species Streptococcus suis_AF. The sequence continues at coordinate 38,329 of NZ_JANFME010000003.1, forward strand.
AGGTAGCACATTTCAAAAACGTTGGTTATAAATTTGATACCTGGCACGATATTGTCTGGCTTCAAAAATCTCTTGTAGGTAAGCAAAATGAAGATTGACGAATTAGAAAAACGTTTGTTAGCTGTGGCGGATGCCAGTCAAGCTCAACCCATGAAAGCCTATATGAAGAATCACTTTGACTTTCTAGGTGTTCGGACACCTGATCGCCGAAAAGTTGCTAGGCAATTTTTCAAAGAATCTAAGGCTCAGGGAATTGACTGGGAATTTGTAGAGGCTTGCTGGTCTAAGCCCTACCGTGAATTTCAATATGTCGCCATTGATTATCTGGTTACCAAGAAAAAAGACTTGGTTCTAGCTGATTTACCCCGTTTGAAAAAACTGGCTCAAAGTAAGTCTTGGTGGGATAGTATTGATGGATTAGATAAACTAGTCGGTAAGATTGTTTTGGACAATCCAGAGGCCAAGCAGACAATCTTGGAATGGAGTTTGGATGATGATTTCTGGTTGAGACGGATTGCCATTGACCACCAGCTTCTCCAAAAAGAAAAGACGGATACGGAACTTCTTGAGAAGATTTTGGTCAACAATCTCAATCAGATTGAATTTTTCATTAACAAGGCGATTGGCTGGAGTTTGCGAGATTATTCCAAGACCAATCCTGACTGGGTACGGGCTTTTCTAAAAAAGTACAGTTCCCAAATGGCAGGCTTATCCATTCGTGAAGCTAGTAAGTACATTTAGGAGGAATCTTGTCTAAAGTATATGAATTTGTAGCAACTATCCACCCTGTTCCAGATAAGGGCGGAGCCTATGTCATATTTCCCTATGATATACGAGAAGAGTTTGGCAAGGGGAGGGTAAAGGTACATGCCAGATTTGATGGTCATCCCTATGATGGCTCCATTGTCAATATGGGAATCAAGGATGAAGCAGGCAATATCTGTTACATTATTGGCGTTCAAAAGGCTATTCGAGCGGCTATTGGAAAACAGGCTGGTGATAGAGTACAAGTAAGCATTCAAGAACGACTGGAGTAATCAGGCTTGCAAATCCTTGAGATTATGGTAGAATAGATTCATGCGATGAGCCGAGTAGTGACTTTGTCACATTCGACGCTAGGGAGGTCTTCATTAGATTGAAACGCAGGAGCGGACCTTGGTTAGATGCTGTGAACCTTCTAACCTCATCGGAAACGATGCCCTTGCCCACCTTTTAGGTGGGCTTTTTTGTATTCCAGTCTTTTCATTTTATAAAATTATGGTATAATTATGAAATAACAAATTTTTAGAAAATTTTGAAGAATTGACTTAAAGGAGATTTCTATGGCCTATGTAGTAGCTGTTGTTGGTGCGACTGGTGCAGTTGGTGCCCAAATGATTAAAATGTTGGAAGAATCTACACTTCCAATCGAGAAAGTACGTTTCCTTGCTTCTGCCCGTTCAGCAGGCAAGACCTTGCAGTTTAAGGGGCAGGATATTGTCATTGAAGAAACAACAGAAACAGCCTTTGAAGGAGTGGATATTGCCCTCTTTTCAGCTGGAGGCTCTACATCTGCCAAGTATGCTCCTTACGCTGTGAAAGCAGGAGCTGTAGTAGTTGACAATACCTCTTACTTCCGTCAAAATCCAGATGTACCTTTGGTTGTTCCAGAGGTAAACGCTCACGCGCTTGATGCCCACAATGGTATCATTGCTTGTCCAAACTGCTCAACCATTCAAATGATGGTTGCCTTGGAGCCTGTTCGTCAGAAATGGGGCTTGGAGCGGATCATCGTATCCACTTATCAGGCAGTCTCTGGTGCAGGTATGGGAGCTATTTTGGAAACACAAGCTCAATTGCGTGCAGTCTTGAATGATGGCGTAGAACCCAAAGCGGTAGAAGCAAACATTCTTCCTTCAGGTGGCGATAAGAAGCATTACCCAATCGGTTTCAATGCTATTCCGCAAATCGACCTCTTCACTGAAAATGACTACACTTATGAAGAGATGAAGATGACAAAAGAGACTAAGAAAATCATGGAAGATGACAGTATTGCTGTTTCTGCAACCTGCGTCCGCATTCCAGTCCTGTCTGCCCACTCTGAGTCTGTTTACATCGAAACTAAGGAAATTGCTCCAATTGATGAGGTAAAAGCAGCCATTGCAGCCTTTCCAGGTGCTGTTTTAGAAGACGATGTGGCTAATCAAATTTATCCGCAAGCAATTAATGCTGTTGGTAGTCGCGATACCTTTGTTGGTCGTATCCGTAAAGATTTAGACAAGGAAAACGGTATTCACATGTGGGTTGTTTCTGACAACTTGCTCAAAGGTGCTGCATGGAACTCTGTTCAAATCGCTGAAACCCTTCATGAACGTGGTCTTGTTCGTCCAACCGCAGAATTGAAATTTGAGTTGAAATAAGGACTAGGTTTAGGAGATTGAAAAATGAATGATAACATTGCTAAGAAAATGGGGCAACGCCCAAAGGTGCAAATTTTCTTCAGTACCGTTTTGGGTCTTGTAGTTGCTGTCTATGGATTCATTATCAGGCAAGATTTGTTAGTTTGGGAAGAAACAGGTGGAGAAAAACTCCTCCCACGCTTTATTTACTGGATTTATTCTTTAGTTGGTGCTACTGGAGTCGCTCTCGTATTCCTAGCAGTGAGTATGATTTTCTTTGTCAATAGCTATCGTATTTTCAAAAAATTAAAAGCTTAGATGTTAAGGCTTGGCTTTTGATGATTTGATTGTGGCATTCAGTTGTAGAAAGGTTGAGATATGTCCATTCAAGATTTACGTGATGTAAAAATTATTACAGCAATGATTACCCCTTTCAAAGAAGATGGCTCGATTAATTTTGAAGTTTTACCTGAGTTGATTGAACATCTGTTGTCCCATCACACAGAAGGGATTTTATTAGCAGGAACAACTGCCGAAAGTCCAACCCTGACACACGAGGAAGAACTGGAACTATTTGGTGCTGTGCAAAAAATTATCAACGGTCGTGTTCCCTTGATTGCAGGTATCGGTACAAATGATACGCGAGACTCGATTGAGTTTGCCAAAGAAGTGGCGGCATTCGGAGGCTTTGCGGCAGGGCTTGCTATCGTGCCTTACTACAACAAACCCTCTCAAGAGGGAATGTATCAGCACTTCAAGGCTATTGCGGATGCCTCTGATTTGCCAATTATTATCTACAATATCCCAGGTCGTGTCGTGGTTGAAATGACGCCAGAAACCATGTTGCGTTTGGCTGAGCATCCAAACATCATCGGTGTTAAAGAGTGTACAAGCCTTGCCAACATGGCTTACCTAATTGAGCATAAACCAGAAGACTTCTTGATTTATACAGGTGAGGATGGCGATGCTTTCCATGCAATGAACTTGGGAGCAGATGGTGTGATTTCTGTTGCATCTCACACGAATGGTGATGAGATGTATGAAATGTTTACAGCCATCGAACAACAAGATATTCGAACAGCAGCCGCTATTCAACGCAAGTTCATTCCGAAAGTCAATGCCCTCTTCTCATATCCAAGTCCTGCACCAGTTAAGGCGGTTCTTAATTACCTTGGATTTGAAGTTGGTCCACTCCGCTTGCCGTTGGTTCCATGCCCAGAAGAAGATGCCAAACGCATTATCAAAGTAGTCGTTGACGGCGACTACGAAGCAACCAAAGCCACAGTAACAGGAGTTGTAAGACCGGATTATTAAAAATGTCTGGGGGAGTGAAACAGTTCGGGGAACTGTTTCAGCTGGTCACCAAGAAATACGAAAGTGACCATAGAAGACCTCAGCCAAGAAATGTGAAAGCGAGGATAGTCAGGGGAGTGACTATTTTAACGTGAGTTAGAGCATAAAGAGTGAGGAGTTTAGAAAAACATTAATCTAGAGGAGCTTCTGGCCATTTTCCTCGTTTTATTTAAGTTTACACAAGCACATCAGTTATCTGGTGTGCTTTTTAGTTGCAAGCCTTTTCATTTTTTTGTCATTCTTGATATAATGACTAAAAACGATAAAAGGATTAAGTATGAATATTGTTATTATAGGTTCCTCCTTTGCTGGTTTAAGCGCAGCTTTGGAATGTCGAAAATTGTATCAGAATGCTCAGATAACACTAATTGATAGAGAAAAAGATGTGGCTTACTTTCCAAATACCTTGAATTGGAAAGTGGCAGGAAAAATTTCTGGTTGGGAAGAAGCGAAGATTTCTTTGTTCAGTGAGGTGCAGCATGCAGCTATTTCTTGTCTTCTTGAAACAGAATGTCTCGCAGTTTATCCCGAAATGCGAAAGGTAAAGATACGGCATCATCAAGATATAGGTGATATTATTTATGACCGGCTAATATTGGCTATGGGAGCTAGTCAAACATGGGAATGGGGAACGGAAGAACTTCAAGACTATCTAATTCGCTCAAAAACGCTATCTCAAGCACAAGCTAGTATAGAGAAATTGACAGATGCAAAAACAGTTGCAGTGATTGGAGCAGGACAGATTGGTTTGGAAAGCTTGGATGCTCTTAGCCAGTTGGATTTGAATTTGCATGTGTTTGAGGCGCAAGATTCACTCCTTGCAAAGTACGTTGATGAGGATATGATTGCGCCGATTCGTCAAGAGATGGAAAAAAGAGGAATCCAACTTCATTTATCCGAAACAGTCAATCAGATAACGATTGATACTCAGGAAGAACAGCTGGTTTGCTATACAGTCACAGGTAATTATCCAGCTGATTTAGTCTTGCCATCCACCAATTTGACGCCCAATATTCAGCTAGTGAAAGACAGGCTAAAAGTGACTGCTGAAGGGACTGTATGGGTGGATGAGTTTCTTGAAACAAGTCAAGAGAATATTTTTGCTGTAGGTGATTTGGTCAGTCTCCCAGTAGATTATTTTGGTCAGGCATATCTTCCGATGATTCATCATGCGATTATGACAGGGAGGATGGCTGCTCGAAATTTGCAAAAGAGGATTGCTCCTATTAAGAGAGCCCAGCGGGTTGTTTCTAGTCATGTATTTGGCTATTATATAACTAGCCTTGGCTTGACCGAGAGTGAGGCGAGCTTGTGGTTGGAGAGTAAATCGATTCGGATTAGAAGGTCATATAGCCAGTGGGAACCAACTTTAGTAGATTTCAAGCTGATTGTCGAAGAAACGAGTGGGCGCATCATAGGGGGACAACTCGTTTCTACTGCAGATTATATTGAACAGATGGATGCACTGTCTCTTGCGATTTCAAAGGATTTGACCGTCTTTGACTTGGTAGAACATTCTTGGCTCTGTCTTCCTGGAAATACTCCTCTGGTCCCCTTCATCGTAGAGGCCGCTCAAGAGTATATTCGGCAATTTTATCAGGTTGATGGGGAGGGTGTCTATGCGGATTGATTCCTTATTGGAAAAGCGGGAGCGCGCCATTTATCAACTCCTCCTCTACTTAGAAGATAGGAAAGAGGCGCCATCAGTAAAGGATATTTGTCCCTATTTAGAATTGTCAAAATCAACTCTTCTTCGCTATATTGTATCTTTCAATGAAGAAGCAGAAGTAACCGACTTGGGACTCTCTTTTCAACTTGAAGATGAAAGGGTCTTTTTGAAGAAAAAGGCCAGTTTGAGTCTTCATCGTATCCTAGCCTATCTCTGTCAAACCAGTACCAAATATCAAATTATTATATATTTATCTGATAAGGAAGAGGTTTCTATTCAACAGCTGGCTCAAGAATTGCTGATAAGCGAAGCGACTCTGAATCGCCATCTTGCCTCTTTGAACCAGATATTGGCAGAATTTGGTATTGGAATCAAGAGTGGTCGTCTAAAAGGTAGTGAGCTTCAAATACGGTACTTTTTACATCAAATGTTGAGTTTGACTACTACGAGAGCGGAATTACAAGAAGAGTTTATGCTAGGGAAAATAGAGGCCTTATTGCCGGTTTTTGAACGCTTCTATCAATCACCGCTCAATCCTAAGCAAGCCCATCGTCTGTTGTTGTGGTTAATGATTTCACAGCAACGCTCTCGATTACGACAGCTAGATTTTAAGCACCTTTACAAATTGATGGAATCCTATCAAGAACATAAGTTTTACCGACGTTTGAGAAAGATGTATTTTACACTAAGTCAGCAACAATCCACCTCTTTCCAAGAAGGGGAGATTATGGCGTTGTTTGCTTTCCTGTTTAGCCATTTCATTTTAGCGCCGCATCAATTAGAGCAGGTTCTTGGTTTCGGTGGGCCGATTATGGAAGCTACCTCTTTGGCTCTTCAGAAATTACGGTTATATTTTGAGGAAAATTTACCAGTCTCAGAAGAAGCACTCTATCATCTGAACCAAATTATGAGCCAGCTATATTTCTTTTATTCTTCCGTTGAACTGGAAGAAGTAGAAGCTTCTAGTTTCTATCCAGAAGCAGAAGACTTGCTAAAAGATGTCTATAAATCAGTTTTTCATAGAAAAGTCGATAAAGAAATAAGGAACTCTTATCTGACAAATATTGCGGATTTGTATATTTATTTTAGCCAGGTCCAGCCTATACAGGTCAAGGTTGCTTTTGCTTCTACCCTACATGAGGTTCTATCCTATCCTCTCTTGTTGCAACTAAGGGAGAAGTTAGAAGGCAATCGTCAGGTTCTTATTGAACCATATCAAGCAGGATATGACTATGATTTGATCATTACAGATTACCTCGAAAATACAATCATTCCAGTTTATTGCCTAGGAAATCGATTGAAAATCCAAGACATCGTACAATTAAAGGCATGGATACAGGATATATATCATCAAAAGTCCTGTCAATCAGAGATTATGGCGACCAAAACTTCTTTTCCTATCGAGCATCGCTAGATGATGTCAGATAGTCTTTGTGAAAAATGTAAGTGCATTTAACCTTAAAAAAATATTTTATAAACTCTGATAACAGTTGATAGAATCATCTTTCTAGCCACTGCTTATCAGATTTTTTTATTTTTTTGAAAAAAATGATAGGAAAAATTCACAAGAATGGGTTAGAATAGAATTACCAGGAAAACGGAAGCGTTTTCAAAAAAGATAAACAAACAGGAGGGAGACCTATGTCTACTGAAAAATACATCATGGCAATTGACCAAGGAACTACAAGTTCACGTGCCATTATCTTCAATAAAAAAGGTGAAAAGGTTGGCAGTTACCAAAAAGAGTTTACGCAAATTTTCCCGAAACCAGGTTGGGTTGAACATAACGCCAATGAAATTTGGAATTCTGTTCAGTCTGTGATTGCAGGGTCCTTTATCGAAAGCGGTGTTCGTCCTGATCAGATTGAAGGAATTGGTATTACCAACCAGCGTGAAACAACCGTTGTTTGGGATAAGGAAACAGGACTTCCAATCTACAATGCGATTGTCTGGCAATCTCGTCAAACAGCTCATATTGCTGACCAGCTGAAGGCGGATGGTCATGCAGATATGATTCATCAAAAGACTGGACTTGTAGTCGACGCCTACTTCTCAGCAACCAAAGTTCGTTGGATTTTGGATCAAGTCCCTGGAGCGCAGGAACGTGCTGAAAAAGGTGAGATTCTCTTCGGTACCATTGATACTTGGTTGGTTTGGAAATTGACTGATGGGAAATGCCATGTGACGGATTACTCCAACGCAGCTCGTACCATGCTCTACAACATTGAAGAGTTGAAATGGGATGATGAAATTTTATCTCTTCTCAATATTCCAAAAGCCATGCTGCCGGAAGTTCGTTCAAACTCTGAAGTTTACGGCACAACAGCTCCATTCCATTTCTATGGCGCAGAAGTGCCAATCTCTGGCATGGCAGGTGACCAACAGGCTGCCCTATTTGGACAATTGGCATTTGAGCCAGGTATGGTGAAAAATACTTACGGAACTGGTTCCTTCATCGTGATGAATACAGGTGAAGAGATGCAGTTATCACAGAACAACCTTCTCACAACAATTGGCTATGGAATCAACGGAAAAGTTTACTATGCGCTTGAAGGATCTATCTTTATCGCCGGTTCGGCGGTTCAATGGCTCCGTGACAGCATGCGAATGGTGACTACATCACCTGAGTCAGAAGAGCTTGCTCGTAAGTCTACCAGCAATGATGAAGTCTATGTTGTTCCAGCCTTTACTGGACTTGGTGCTCCGTATTGGAACTCAGATGCGCGTGGCTCAGTCTTTGGTCTCACTCGTGGTACGACTAAAGAAGACTTTGTCAAAGCAACTCTTCAATCCATTGCCTACCAAGTTCGTGATGTCATTGATACCATGCAATTGGATACAGGTATTGATATTTCTGTCTTGAAGGTTGACGGTGGTGCAGCTATGAACAGCCTCCTCATGCAATTCCAAGCAGATATTTTGGGTATTGAAATCGCACGCGCTCAAAACCTTGAAACTACAGCTCTTGGAGCAGCATTCTTAGCAGGTTTGGCAGTTGGTTTCTGGAAAGATTTGGATGAATTGAAAGAACTCAACGCTGTCGGCCAATCCTTCCAACCAACCATGAACGAAGCTCGTAAAGAACAACTTTACAAGGGATGGAAAAAAGCTGTCGCAGCAACTCAACTATTTGCAGAAGTGGATGAAGAGCAATAAAGGACTTGTTAGCTAGGGGAAAGAAGGCTTTCCTCTTGCTAGACAGTCCTATTCGAAAGTTAGGAAGTGAATCGTATGGAATTTTCAAAAGAAACAAGACGCTTAGCTATTGAGCGAATGCAGGATCGTCAACTTGACCTCTTGATTATTGGGGGTGGTATTACAGGTGCTGGTGTGGCTTTGCAGGCAGCAGCAAGTGGCATGGAAACAGCCTTGATTGAAATGCAAGACTTTGCAGAAGGAACTTCCAGTCGCTCAACAAAATTGGTGCATGGTGGATTACGTTATTTGAAACAATTTGACGTGGAAGTAGTATCGGATACCGTATCTGAACGTGCTGTAGTACAAAATATTGCCCCACATATTCCAAAGCCAGACCCGATGCTCTTGCCAGTCTACGACGAGCCAGGTTCAACCTTCAGTCTTTTCCGTTTGAAAGTGGCTATGGACCTCTATGATCTCTTGGCTGGCGTCAATAATACCGATATGGCCAATAAGGTCTTGACTAAAGAAGAAGTACTTGAACGTGAACCAAACTTGAAGCAAGAAGGTCTGATTGGTGGTGGTCTTTATCTGGACTTCCGTAACAATGATGCCCGCTTGGTAATTGAAAACATCAAACGTGCAGCCAAAGACGGTGCCTTGATTGCCAGCCGTGTCAAAGCTGAGAAATTTATCAAAGATGAGGCTGGAAAAGTTGTCGGTATCGTCGTTCGTGATTTGCTGACAGACTGCACATTTGAAATTCGTGCGCGTTTGGTCATCAATACAACAGGACCATGGAGTGATGAAGTGCGTAATCTGGGTGGAGAAGGTTCAGGCGTTCTCCAGATGCGTCCGACCAAGGGTGTGCACCTAGTTGTCGATAGCTCTCGCTTGTCTGTACCACAGCCGACTTACTTTGATACTGGTCATGCGGATGGTCGAATGGTCTTTGTCCTTCCGCGTGAAAACAAAACCTATTTTGGTACGACTGATACAGACTATACTGGTGATTTGGCAAATCCAATGGTAACCCAAGAAGATGTTGACTACCTGCTTGATATTGTCAACAATCGCTTCCCAGAAGCAAATTTGACCCTGGATGACATTGAGAGCGGTTGGGCAGGTCTTCGTCCACTCTTGTCTGGGAATGGTGCTTCTGACTACAATGGTGGCAACAACGGAAAACTCAGTGATGACAGCTTTAATAGCTTGATTGAAACGGTCAAAGGTTATTTGAACAATGAAAAGACACGTGACGATGTGGAACATGATTTGACACATTTGGAAGGCAGCGTTTCTGAAAAACACTTGGATCCTTCAGCTGTATCACGTGGCTCTGCCCTTGACCGTGATGACAATGGTTTGCTGACTCTTGCAGGTGGAAAAATCACGGACTTCCGTAAAATGGCCGAAGGAGCAATGGAAAAGGTTGCAGACATCCTCAAAGAAGAGCATGGTCGCAGCTTCAAACTCATCAATTCTAAGACTTACCCAGTCTCTGGTGGTGAATTAAACCCGGCTAACGTTGCAGAAGAAATCGAACATCTGGCTCAACTAGGTGTGAAGAAAGGTCTTGTCTATGATGATGCGCTTTACTTGGCAAACTTGTACGGCTCAAATGCGCCAAAAGTCTTTGCCTTGAACCATAAAGTAGAAGCCGTTTCAGGCTTGAACAAGCGTGATTTGCTTTCCCTACACTATGCTATGAAGGAAGAGATGACCTTGACCGCAGTTGACTATCTTCTCCGTCGTACCAACTACATGCTCTTTATGCGTGAGCAGTTGGATGCGGTGGCACCAGACGTTTTGAAAGAAATGGCGGCTTACTATGCTTGGTCAGAAGAGGAAGTTACTCAACAGGAACAATTGTTGGCAGATACACTTGTTAAGAATGATTTGACTTATTTGAAAGAAAAATAGATAGAGGTGCATGATGACAAATGAATTAATCGGTGAAGTACTGGGTACTGCCTTGCTGATATTACTTGGTAACGGTGTTGTAGCAGGGGTAGTGCTAGATAAGAGTAAGGCCAAGGATGCTGGTTGGATTGTAATCACAATTGGTTGGGGTCTAGCAGTAGCCATGGCAGCCTTTGTGAGTGGTTTATTGGGCCCAGCCCACCTCAACCCAGCTGTATCAATTGCCATGGCCTTTGCAGGAAATCTCCCATGGGGGTCTGTAGTCCCTTATATCCTTGCACAATTTATCGGAGCCTTTATCGGAAGTATCTTGGTCTACCTCATGTACAAAGATTACTACGATGCAACAGAAGACACTGGTGCTGTGTTGGCAACTTTCTCTACTGGACCTGCCATCCGTAACCTTGTTTCCAATACAATTAGCGAAGCAATCGGAACCTTTGTTTTGGTCTTGGGATTACTGGCTTTCGGTCAGTATGATTTTCCAACAGGGATTGGCACTTTAATCGTCGGTGGTTTGATTGTATCACTCGGAGTTTCTCTTGGTGGTCCAACAGGATATGCCCTAAACCCTGCGCGTGATCTTGGTCCTCGTATCATGCATGCCATCCTTCCATTGAAGCACAAGGGCGATTCAGATTGGGGCTATGCTTGGGTACCAGTAGTTGGTCCAATCATCGGAGGCTTGCTTGCGGCTGTCCTTTATGGTCTCATTTTTTAAGAAATATCCTTCTCTAATCAGCAATGGTTAGGGAAGTTTTTTATTACTTGACTGTCAATCGTGAGCAAAAGATTGTTATTTATCAATAATTAGTGATAAAATAGGTCTATCAACATCAGTGAGGTCATCTTATGAACAATACAGGTATTCATCACATTTCAAGCTTGGTAGGAAATATTCATCAAGCCTATCATTTTTATCATCATATTCTCGGCTTAAAATTGACATTGAAAACTGTCAATCAAGAAGATTCAAGCATGTATCATCTCTTTTTCGGTGATGAAGAGGGCCACTTTGGAACGGAATTTACCATTTTTGATATGCCCAATCATCCTAGTCATCGATCAGGCAGCAATCGTTTGGAAAGAACTGTTTTTCTGGTTAAAGATTTTCCTGCCTTGGAATTCTGGCAGAAAAGACTGACAGAGTTTGAAGTGGAAAACGAAGGAATTCAGGCTTTTGGCAATGGGCATATTCTGAATTTCCAAGATGAAGATGGACAGCTGCTTGGCTTGACTTACCATAAATCAGTCGGAGAAATGTTTCCATATGAAACAGATGAAATTCCGTCGGAATACGCTATTCTTGGCATTGCCAGTCTTCACATGCGAATACGTGAAGAAAAGGCATTACTAAGTTTGCTGACAGAGACTTTTGGTTTTGTCGAGGAAGATCGATTTGTTTTTGAGGATAAGATAGTGATTTCGCTACTTTTTGACAACACCTTCCAACATCGTCTATATTTGATACTTGACCAAGAGTCGCCAATCAGCGTGATGGGAGTCGGGGCCATTCATCATATTGCATTTGGTGTCTTAGATGAGTCCGACTTGGAAGACCTGATTAGTCGCTTAAATCTCATCAATCGTCCACATTCTGGTATCATTAATCGAGATTTCATTCATTCCTTGTACTTCCGAGCGCCGAATTACCTTATGTTTGAGGTGGCAACCATGACTGGTGAGCGCGAATCGGAAATGCCGGCTCAGAATGAAGAGTTGGATCAGGTAGACCTATTTTTGCCAAGTTTCTTTGAGGAGGAGCGACAGGAAATTGAAGAATCTCTTTCACAACGATACTAGAGGATACTAGCATGAATTATCATTTCGAGGATGGGACGAATTCCCGCCTATTAGTCTTTTTTCATGGTTCAGGTGGAGACAAGGACTCCATGCACTTTCTGCGCAAACAGTTGGATCCAAAAGCTTCTGTCCTTTCCTTTGATGGCAGTTGGGGCCAAGGCAGAGAAAGGCGGTTCTTTGCACCGCTGATCGACGGTCATTTGGATCTTGTCGATTTTGAAAGGCGCTTGTCGGTTTTTCTGGATTTTTGGCAGGACTTGGACATCCGAGAGTATCGTCAGATTACTTTCGTAGGTTTTTCAAACGGTGCTAACTTTATCATGGGCTTGTTGACCAAACAGTCAAACCTGGCGGACAATTATATCTTACTCCATCCCTCAGCCTTAGATTATGCATTTCCTATAGAAAATAGCAGAGCAGAACTTTTATTTACGTTAGGTCAGAATGATGTTTTAATTGACCCAATGGCTCTTGAAAATCTTGTAGTAGACTGGCGAGCGTCAGCTTTTCCCAAAGCCAACCTAGTTCGTTTTGATAAGGGACATTTTTTAAGTCAGGATGAATTGAACTATATCAAAGATTGGTATCAAGAAAGAATAGACAAAAAGACCTGAACAAATAAGTTCAAGTCTTTTATGTGTCTTAGATTAGTGTTTCCAATTTATCCACCAATGAACCAACGTAGGCGATGGTTTCTTTGAGTGGTTGGTCAGTTGAAACGTCAACACCTGCGTGTTTAGCAAGGTCTTGGGCAGAAAGACTTGCACCGAGTGACAAGGTTTCCAACCATTTTTCAACAACTTCTTCAGGGTGTTCTTCCAATTGTTTCGCCATAGCAGTACCGATGGTCAAACCAGCTGAGTAGGTATATGGATACAAACCAATGTAGTAGTGCGGTTGACGCATCCAGATAAGACCTGCATCGTCACCGATTTCAAAGTCTTCACCCCAGAATTCCTTGATGACATCCAACTTGATTTGACAGAGAATATCACCATTGAGGTATTCTTCATTGTCCAAACGAGTGTAGACTTCACGTTGGAAGGCTGCTTCAAGCAAGTGAGTGACCATGTTGTGGAAGTAAGTACGGCTGATCAACTCGCTAATCAAGTAAGCCTGGAAGCCAGGGTCTTGGTTGTTTTTCAAAAGGGTGTTACATGTCAAGACTTCATTAGCAGTAGAAGGCGCCTCGATGAAGTAAAGGGATGGATCGTAGCTGAGGACACTTTGTTTCTTAGCCAATTGGAAATGACCAGCATGTCCCAATTCGTGAGCCAATACCAAGACCTCGTTCATCAAGCCTGTCCATGAAAGTAGGATGTAAGATGGTCCATCGTAAAGAGTAGCACAGAAGCCACCAGTAGCTTTACCTTCGTTTTGAGCAAAGTCAATCCAACGCTCATCAAATGATTGTTCAATCATTTTCACATAATCTTCACCAAGAATGCCCAGGCAGTCAATCAAGAATTGTTTAGATTCTTCAGGTGTGATGCGTTGGTTGTATTCCGATGGCAAGCTGATTTTCAAGTCAGCATGTGTGATCTTGTCCAATCCATGAGCCTTAGCAACCAATTTCACATAGCGACGCATGTGAGGAGCCAATTCCTTCATGATGACATCAATCTGACGATCAAATAGGTCACGAGAGACATTTTGACTGTGCAAGAGGAAGTCAATCGTATTGTCAAATCCACGCAAGCGAGCTTCGATTTGCTCATTCTTGATATGAGACAAATAAGTTGCTGCAGTTGTATTCTTGTATTTCTTCAAGGTTGAATAGAAACCAGCAGCTGAATTGCGACGGATTTCGGTATCATGGCTGAGCTCATAATCATTTTCAAAGAGCACATAGCTGTTGCCGAGCGTTTCGCCATTTGCCTCGAAGTTTTCAAATGTCATATCTTCAAACTTGGTCACACCGTAATTATTATATGGCTGACCAAAAGTTGGGGCGAAGTTTGAGAGAAGTTCTTCTTGTAGCGGATGAAGCTGATGCGGCTTGTCACGGAGAATAGCATCAAAGAATGCAGCCCATTGTGGTTGTTCTTCTTTTAATTCAAGAAGAAAGGCTTCATCTAATTGACCAAGTTCTGAATAGAGGAAATCTCGTTGAGGACGTGCCTTGGCAGAAACGAGGTCGTATTCGTTGGCCAGGCTCGCCAATTCAGTATTCATCTTATCGACTTCCAAAGGAAGGAAGGCATAGTGGGAAAGTCTGCTATCAAGAATAACGATTTTTTCGTATTCTGTTAAGGCGGAAACGATGGTATCCTTATCAGTTAGCTTACCTTTGTAATTCGATTCGAAAGCTGTCACTTGCTTAGCGTAGGCTGCTAAATTTTCTTTGTAGTTGTCAGGGGTTGGAAATAAAATGTCCGTATCCCAGGTTAATTGCACATCAATTTCTTGACGTTTAGGCATTGCGTTTGTCATGATTTTCTCCTTATTTCATTTTAATAGGTCCATTATATCATACTAAAGGGCTTTCAGCGAAAATAAGCCAAGGCAAAATTTATGAAAAAGAATACTTGACAAAATACACAAAAACCTAGATAATGTAAGTATGAAAGGGTTTACTGAAAACCAGAAAGGAGCTTTTATGCAAGTCATTAAACGTAGTGGAGAGATTGTTGAATTTGACCCAGATAAAATCTACCAAGCCATCATTAAAGCTGCACAGACAGTCTATGTCATTGATGAAACTTGGCGGAAAAATCTTGCTCAGGTCACAAAGAAAGTAGTGCTTGACTTGGAAGAAGCTCATACAGAGCGACCAACGATTAGCATGGTTCAGTCGCAAGTTGAACACCGTCTTTTAGATGCAGGGTATATTTCTATTGCTGAGCATTATATTTCCTATCGCTTGCAACGTGATTTGGAACGTAACGGCTATGGCGATAAGATTATTGTACATCTGCGTTTTGAACAAGTACGTTAAGAGAAACCTAGAGAAATCTAGGTTTTTTGCTTTTATATATCTTTACATTGTTTAAAGAAAATAGCATTTCAAAAACTTTTTGAAAAAAAATGTGATATTCTGAGCATATTTTTTGAAATCGGTAACATTTATATTGTATAATATAGTTCGTAAAAAAATATATTTTCGAAAGTGAGATTTTACATTATGGCTAAAATCGTTGTTGTCGGTGCTAACCATGCTGGTACTGCCGCAATCAAAACTATGTTGACAAATTATGGTCAAGAAAATGAAATCGTTGTATTTGACCAAAACTCAAATATTTCATTCTTGGGTTGTGGTATGGCTTTGTGGATTGGTGAGCAAATTGGCGGTCCTGAAGGACTTTTCTACTCAAACAAAGAAGAGTTGGAGAGCTTGGGCGCGACAGTATACATGGAGTCACCTGTTACAAACATTGACTATGATGCCAAAACAGTTACAGCGCTTGTAAATGGTCAAGAACATGTTGAATCATTTGAAAAACTTCTTTTCGCAACTGGTTCACAACCTATCTTGCCACCAATCAAAGGTGCTGAAATCAAAGAAGGTTCGCTTGAATTTGAAGCAACTCTTGAAAACTTGCAATTCGTTAAATTGTACCAAAACTCAGCAGATGTTATTGAAAAATTGAAAAACAAAGACATCAACCGCGTAGCAGTTGTTGGTGCTGGTTACATCGGTGTTGAGCTTGCGGAAGCATTCCAACGTAAAGGTAAAGAAGTTATCCTTATCGACGTTGTGGATACATGTTTGGCTGGTTACTATGACCGCGACTTGTCAGACCTTATGGCTAAAAACATGGAAGAGCATGGTATTCAACTTGCCTTTGGCGAAACTGTTAAAGAAGTTGCTGGTAATGGTAAAGTTGAGAAAATCATCACTGACAAGAACGAATACGATGTTGACATGGTTATCTTGGCTGTTGGTTTCCGTCCAAACACTGCATTTGCAGGTGAAGGAATCGAGCGCTTCCGTAATGGTGCCTTCCTTGTAAACAAACGTCAAGAAACTTCAATCCCAGGCGTTTACGCTATCGGTGACTGTGCAACTATCTACGACAACGCTACTGGCGACACAAGCTACATCGCTTTGGCTTCAAACGCAGTACGTACTGGTATCGTAGCAGCTCACAACATCTGTGGCACTGACCTTGAAGGTATCGGTGTACAAGGTTCTAACGGTATCTCTATCTATGGTCTTAACCTTGTATCAACTGGTTTGACACTTGAAAAAGCTACTCGTCTTGGTTTGAACGCTGCTGTTACTGAAGTAACAGACAACCAAAAACCAGAATTCATGGAGCACGGCAACTTCCCTGTTACTATCAAGATTGTTTACGATAAAGATTCACGTCGTATCCTTGGTGCGCAGATGGCTGCTCGTGAAGACATCTCATTGGGTATCCACCTCTTCTCATTGGCAATCCAAGAAGGTGTAACAATCGAAAAATTGGCCTTGACAGACTTGTTCTTCTTGCCACACTTCAACAAGCCATACAACTACATCACAGTAGCTGCCTTGGGTGCTGAATAATTAATGAATACAAAAGCTCAGAGATGACTCTGGGCTTTTTTGATTTTTGTCTGGCACTTTGGGCACTAGCTATTGAAAGAAATTTTGGTATAATGGAGAGAATGATTTTTTAGAGAAAGTATGAGAAAATGAACCCATTATTAAACGGAATGAATGACAGACAGGCGGAAGCGGTGCAGACAACGGAAGGCCCGCTTTTGATTATGGCAGGTGCCGGATCAGGTAAGACGCGAGTCCTGACCCACCGCATCGCCTACTTGATTGATGAAAAAATGGTCAATCCTTGGAATATCTTGGCCATTACCTTTACCAACAAGGCTGCGCGTGAGATGAAGGAGCGGGCCTACGCCCTCAATCCTGCTACGCAAGACTGTTTGATAGCCACCTTCCACTCCATGTGTGTCCGGATTTTGCGTCGTGATGCTGACCATATTGGTTATAATCGCAATTTTACCATTGTCGATCCAGGTGAGCAACGCAGTCTCATGAAACGGATTTTAAAAAATCTCAATCTAGATCCGAAAAAGTGGAGTGAACGTTCTATCCTGGGAACTATTTCTAATGCCAAAAACGACTTGATTGATGACAAGGCATTTGAAGCGCAGGCAGGCGACCTATACACGCAGATTGTTGCAAAATGCTACACGGCTTATCAAAAGGAACTAAGACAGTCAGAGGCCGTTGACTTTGATGATTTGATTATGTTGACGCTCCGCCTTTTTGACCAAAATCCAGAGGTCCTGACCTATTACCAGCAGAAATTCCAGTATATCCATGTCGATGAGTATCAGGATACCAACCATGCCCAGTACCAATTGGTCAAGCTCCTGGCATCACGTTTCAAGAATATCTGTGTGGTCGGTGATGCGGACCAGTCTATCTATGGTTGGCGTGGTGCGGATATGCAAAATATCCTGGACTTTGAAAAGGACTATCCAGAGAGCAAGGTCGTTCTTTTAGAGGAAAACTATCGTTCGACTAAAACCGTCTTGCAGGCTGCCAATGAGGTCATCGAAAACAACCGCAATCGCCGTCCTAAGAAACTTTGGACTCAGAATGCCCAAGGGGATTTGATTACCTACTATCGTGCCAGAGATGAGAATGACGAGGCGATTTATGTTGCAGGGCAGATTGACCAGTTGCACCGAGAAGGCAAGGCTTATAAGGATTTTGCTGTACTATATCGGACCAATGCCCAATCCCGTACCATTGAAGAAGCCCTGCTTAAGTCCAACATTCCTTACACAATGGTTGGTGGTACCAAGTTCTACAGCCGTAAGGAAATTCGGGATGTGATTTCTTATTTGAATATCATCGCAAATCCATCGGATAATATCTCCTACGAACGTATTGTCAATGAGCCAAAACGTGGCGTTGGACCTGGTACGGTTGACAAACTCCGTGATTTTGCAACCAGCCACAGCATGTCCTTGCTAGAAGCTTCTCAGGATATTATGTTGTCGCCGATTAAAGGGAAGGCGGCGCAGGCAGTCTTTGACCTAGCCAATCTCCTCTATAATCTTCGTAATCAATTAGACAACTTGACTGTTACCCAAGTAGTCGAGGCAGTATTGAACCAAACAGGCTACATCGATGCCCTTGCAGCACAAAATACGCTGGAAGCAAATGCCCGCATTGAAAACATCCAGGAATTCCTGTCTGTTACCAAAAACTTTGATGAAAAGGATGTTGAGGAAGAAGAGACAGGTCTGGATCGCTTGACACGCTTCCTGCTTGATTTGGCACTGATTGCTGACACAGATGATGGCGATACAGAATCTTCAGAAGTGACTCTTATGACCCTCCACGCAGCCAAGGGTCTGGAATTTCCTGTTGTCTTCTTGATTGGTATGGAGGAAAATGTCTTCCCACTTAGTCGTGCAGCAGAAGAAGAGGACGAATTGGAAGAAGAACGTCGTTTGGCTTACGTAGGCATCACCCGTGCTGAGCAGACTCTTTACCTGACCAATGCCAATTCTCGACTCCTTTTCGGTCGCACCAACTACAACCAACCAAGCCGCTTTATCCGAGAAATTTCCAGTGACTTACTTGATTATCAAGGCCTCGCCCGTCCGGCCAATACTAGCTTTAAGGCTTCTTATGTCAATGGCAGAGCGACACAGTTTGGACAAGGCATGAGTTTGCAACAAGCCATGCAAAGTCGAAAAGCATCCGTACAACCATCTGCCAAGCTCGGAGGCAGTATGCCCTTCGCATCAAGCAACCAATCGTCAAGCTCAGGCACCAACTGGTCAGTTGGTGACATCGCAGTCCACAAGAAATGGGGACGCGGGACAGTCCTTGAAGTATCAGGTTCAGGCAGCAACCAAGAACTCAAAATCAATTTCCCAGAGATGGGACTTAAGAAGGTCCTGGCAAGTCTGGCACCGATTAGTAAGGAAGAGTAGAAACAAACAGACTTTTTTATGATAGAATAGACTATCTTCGAAAATGAGGTATGAAAATAATGGAAAAATTTTGTCAATCTTGTGCCATGCCCTTAAATTTGCATGATCAAGATGTTCGTGGATCAGAGAAAGACGGCAGCCACTCTAATTTGTTTTGTTCGTACTGCTATGCCAACGGTGAATTTTTAGAGCCAGATATTACCTTTGAACAAATGTTGGCCAAAGGAAAAAATGCAATTTCAAACGGTCAGGGTAATGCCTTTGTTAAATTTCTTATGAAAGCAAGTTATCCCCTGATGTTGAAGAAAACACAACGGTGGAAAAGTAATCGTTGACCTTGGTAATTAGATGAAACTTAGTTATCTCTGAAAGACTCATAGTTTCTCAGAATTTACACCTAATAATCGGGTTGAGAGATTCCGGTTAACGATTTTATGCCCTTGGAAGTGATTGGTTTCAAGGGTATTTTTTGGTTAGTCAAAATAGTTTTCATCATAAATTTTGATGGAATAGTTAAATGTGGGACTGAAAAGTGAGCGAAATAATTTTGGTAATGAATCGCGAGTGAGTTCATTTACCAATTCAGGGCTTTAATAAAGTAACATAAATGTGGTATATACTTTTCGGAGCTTCAAAAAGATTCATTTGCATTAGATTGAAGTTCAATAATGTGATATACTAATCATGCTATGGAAATTACAGTAAAAGATTTTAAAGATAGATTTATTGCGGTTTATGGTGAAAATGTATGGAAAGATTTTTATCAGACACATAGGAAACCATATCAGGTTAAAGTAGGTTTTCAATCCATAGAGGAAATTGAGTGTCATTTGGAAACTTATTTGTCAAATATAACAAATGTAAAAAAATTCTATTCTGATAATAACAAACAATTTCTGCGTTTTATTTTAATTAGCATTGAAAGAGCATATAGACCAGAGAGTAGAAAATATAACTTTTCTGAGCTATATTACGGATTTGGTAATGAAAAAAAGTGGGAAATTGAACATATTTTTTCATTGAGTAAATTTGATGATGAATTTAGCAATAAACGTTTCAGGACTCATGTAAAAAATAGTCTTGGCAATCTTACTTTAATTTCCAGAGATTTAAACGGCGATGCAACATACAAAGAGGCTCTATTTAAAGAGAAAAAAGAAATTATTCGCGGCTTCGAAGAAAAAGATTTCTATATTAATCAGGTTTTTAGAAGCAATGCAATTAGTGAAAAAGATTACGAAAAGTTATTAATTTGTCGTAAAGAACAGCTACAGAATGATTTTATTAATATATTTAAGCAAAATGATATTTGGAATTTTAGCTTATTTTATAATGAAGTTTTGCAACCTTTTTATTAATTAAGAAATGAAAAGTATTTTTCATATTCTAAGTTTTATTATATTTATTTTAAAGGATTCAAACCTATGGCTTACAAACATCTATTATTCGATTTAGATCACACGCTTCTTGACTTTAATCGCGGAGAAGAAGTTGCTCTGACACAATTTTTAGAATCCATGCAAGTAGAGGACATTGCGGCTTTTAAAGAAGTCTATCGACCGCTCAATCAGGGTATGTGGAAGGATTTGGAAAAAGGGAACATTACAAAGAAAGAGCTAATAAACACCCGCTTTTCACGGACCTTTGCCCACTTTGGTCGGCAAGTTGATGGAAGGGAGATGGCCTTGCGCTACCAAGAATTTATTGGGCGGCAGGGACAAATTTTTACAGGTGCAGATAAGCTTTTGCAGGAATTGACACACCGAGGCTACCAGATTTATGCAGCGACCAACGGCGTGACCTATATACAGGAAAATCGCTTGTTTCACTCACCGATTCAATCGTATTTTAAAGAAGTATTTATTTCTGAGCAGATGGGGACGCAAAAGCCTGCGGCTGATTTTTATGAAAAAATAGCAGAGCAGATTTCAGGTTTTCAGTTTGACCAAGCCTTAATGATTGGAGACAGTTTGACAGCAGATATTCAAGGCGGCAATAATGCTGGCATGGATACTGTTTGGTACAATCCGACTCATATGATAAATAATAGTAAGGCAGTTCCAACCTATACAATTAGTAGCTATCAAGAATTATTGGACTTACTATAGAATGTTTTAAAATTCTATAAGATTTTTCGTATATTTGTAATAAAAAATACACTATAAGGAGAAAAAGTGAACAGATTACTGAGACGTATTCGTCCAACCAAGCCCCTAAAAGAACTCACTTGGATAGATTTGATTATTATCACAACGATTTTATGTGGTAATGCTATTTATACCTCAACCATGCAATGGATAGCATCATTTTCCGCAACAGAAACCGTTGAAACAGGAGTTCTATCGTTTAGTCCAGCCGATAATTGGTGGGCTCTAGCCAATCAAGGAAAATTATTCCTGTTTGCCCTGGTGTATTTATTGATTCGGAATTATGATTTCAAGCAGCTAAAAGTAAAATTAGAGTGGAGAGTTTTACTCTGGGGTCCACTGATTTTCATCGGTGCTGGTCTGATTAGCGATTTGGCATTTACAGCTTTTTCATATATTCCAGGTCTGTCTGGTGGGTATAATTTCCTAGGATACTTGCCTTACTATGACTGGAATATCATGACAGTGCTCAACCGTTTCCTAGCCGTTGACTACAGCACAGTTATCTATTCCTTGTTTAATGGCTTCTATGAAGAGTTCTTTTTCTTAGGCTTATTGTTGAGTACAGATAAGAAAAAGCGTTCGCTGGTCTTACTCTTTTCAACAATTGTCCGTATATCTTTCCATACCTATCAAGGAATGGTATCTGCTCTTGTTATTGGTGTAGCCTTCGGCCTTTTCTATTACTACATGTACACAAAGAAAAATGATAATTTATTGCCATATTTCTTAGGACATGCTCTTGCGGATATGGTTGGTACAAGTTTCTTCTCATTGTTTATTGCAGGGTAAACAATGAGAAGAACGGACATCAAGCTAATCGGATAAAATTTCTTTCTCCCTACAGCTGACAAACGGATGATGATACATAGTTTCTATCAACTCGGTATCATCACCCGTTTTATTGTGCTGATATATTTAATCTGTTCAGTCAAATTTCGATTGCTTTATCATATTTTTTATCCCATATTTTTTTGAATTAACGGTTTATTTATGTTGAAATGTATTTTTATACATCAAAAAGGAGTATAGATATGAAACAAATAAAGAATCGTTTTAAAAAAACATATGTTTTGGATTGGACTCATTTCGTTAGTATTGATGCTCGTTGATAATGTCCTATTTTGTTATTTTAATATTGAATGTAATCGTACCTTAAACCAAATCGAGCAGACGATTTGTATCATCCTTAGTATTCTTGTATTTTTAGGAGTGCTAAATAATAAACCGGATGTGAAGGTAGAAGACATCATAAAAAACGGTATGTCATCTAAAAATCAACAATAATGTTTGTTTAGAAACTACTGATGAGGTATCTAGTTGTACTTACAGTTCAGTATCTCTAGCTAAGACGGATTTTTCAAAATATAGTCAGCATCTCCTAAAAAACTATTTTGTATAGAAATCACTTTACTTTTAAATACGACTATTTAACATCATATATGTCCGCCAGTCGAAAGGCTGGTGTTTCTATTTATGGCATGTGTGTTATCGTGAATACCACTACTTGAAGGAAAAGAATCGAGAGAAATTCAATGAACACTAAAAATATCAATAGTAGTTAAAATCATAAGCCGTCATTAGACGGGGTCCTATGATTGTGCTACAATAGACATAATTATAAGAGAACGGGGTGATGATAATGAAACGTACTATTCTGTTATGCTTGCCGACAATACTGTTACTAGCAGCATGTCATCAAAATACAAATCAGGCCAATACTACAAAAAATTCGTCAACAGTTGTTGCGACTACTTCAAGTCAGTCTGCTTCAACAACTTCGGAGCAGTCAACAAGCAGCTCTATATCGGCGGAAACGAATCAAGAAGTAACAAGTACAGAGACTCAGGTAAATTTTAACGGTTCCTATTATAGTGTACAAGGAAAATATGGCGAAGTGATTATCGCAAATAAAAAGCATCCGCTTGCAGCTGATTATGCACCGGGCGAAAATCCTGAAGCCTTAGCAGCTTTTCAACGATTAATAGCAGATATGCAGGCGCTAGGATTTGGTATCTCCAATAACTATAGTGGATTTCGTTCCTATGAAACTCAGGCAAGTCTCTACCAGTCTTATGTAAATCAGGAAGGACAAGCAGCGGCAGATAGGTATTCTGCGAGAGCTGGATATAGTGAACATCAGACAGGATTAGCCTTTGATTTATTGGATACAAGTGGTAATTTATTAGAAGAACCTAATGCTTCTCAGTGGTTGGCTACGAATGCACATCTATATGGCTTTATTGTCCGCTATCTTCCAGGAAAAGAGTCTAACACAGGCTATATGGCAGAATCCTGGCATGTACGATATATTGGTCAAGAAGCGACAGATATTTACAATTCAGGCTTAACCTTGGAAGAATATTTTGGTGTACCAGGTGGAGACTACTAATTTTACATTTAGTCAGAAATAAGTCGAAAAATTTGTCCGTATAACTAACTCGTGATATAATAAACCATCATAATTTTGGAGGTCCATCATGCTTAAAGCAATGGAAGTATACTTAGTTACTAATGGTAATGGTTTGGAAGCCATCGAGTTTTATAAAAATGCTCTTGGGGCAACAGTGGAGCAAGTAAATCTATTTAAAGATTTCTTACCAGACTGCCCTGCTGAACTAGAAAATTACGTGATGAATGCACAGTTTCGTTTGAATGGTCAACGTTTTATGTTGTCAGACAACAACCCAGAAATGCCTTATACAGTAGGTGACAATATTACAGTTGCGCTTATCACAGACGATGCTGAGACAGCGCAGGAACTATACAGCAAGTTATCCGTAGATGCAACTGCTATCAATATGGAACTTCAAGCAGTTCCTTGGTCTCCTGCCTATGGTAATGTAACAGACAAGTTTGGTATCTCTTGGCAAATCAATGCTGAAGTAGAAGGCTACGGTCAGGAATATTACGCAGAAAACTAAAATAGATTGGACAACGTCCAATCTATTTTAGTTTTTGCCAATAAGCTTTGTAGATATAAAGTTGAAGAGCAGCAGATAGAACAAATAGTAAGGTCATCAAGGCTGAGCTTACATAAGCTGCACCAATAGTGCCAGCTAATATGATGCTGACAACTAGAATAATGGCTCCGAGAAACATTGTTCCTATGATTGATCCAGCAATTAACCATTGACCCGCTCCGCGACCAAATAACTGGTTACTATTTTGCCAGTTGAGCATGAGGAGTCGTTGGTCACGCCAGTAATAAATTTGACCAGTTAGCAGGGCTGAAATGATGATGCCGACTGTAAAGAAGACTGCTAGAATGAGTTTGACTTTCATGAAACCTAGAGCCAAAGCAAAGTAAAGTAGAGTTGGTAGCGCGAATTGTACCGCAGCCAATACCCAGAATTTTTGGATGATAAATTTTTTGAAACTTATAGGAAGTGTTCGAATGAAATGATAATTTTCCTTTTCCAATGACATGGCTACTCCGATGAAGGTTGTAGAACCAGCAAATAGACTGCCAAGCAAGAATCCAGCTAATAGAGCAATACCAAAGAAATCCCATTCAACTGAACTTAGACCACCATTTTCCGTGAAACGGCTAAAACTTGGAAAAAGCGCCACTCCCATGATGATTGGTTGTATCATGGTTTGGACCATGAGGTTGCTATCTTTAAGAGTAGATAGGTGGTGTTTCACTAAAGCCTGATTGAGATTGCTAGGAATCTTGGCAGACTTAGCATTATTGGTCCGTTTTGTCGAAGCATTTTCAATCGCCAAAACTTGATTAAAGTAGTTGGGAATGACAGTTTTAAACGCAAACACAATAAGTCCAAACATCAAAATTAGAGGAAATCCAAAATGAAGGAGTGTTTCTAGTGATATAGTATGGCTGACCAGGTAATGGAATCCAGCAAATATAGGTATGATAGGAAAATCAACAAAGCCACCAGATTCGAGTGAAACGGTCTGCTGAGATTGCAGGAACATGAGCGCAGCAAAAGCCAGCAAGGAAGAACCTGTCATCAGGATTGTAGAAATCAATGTTTTACGAGGGCTTTTTGTCAGAACTTCCCCAACAAAGTGCATGATAATCAGATTGACTAAATTAACTAAAATCCAGAGAATCAAAAAGGAAGGAATGGAAGCTAAGGCGAGGAGCGGACCGCCAATTTGCCAGTAAGTGATTAGAAGTAAAGACAGACACGGCATGAGGAAGGGTAGGACCATCCCTTGTGCAGAGAGGCTTTTAGCGAGGAAGACTTCTTGTGGCTTCAGGGGAAGTGCTAAATACAACTTTGTATCCTTACTATCGTAGAAAACGGAGAAGAAACCTGTAAAACCGTAGACAATGGCAATAATGGTAAAGAGAGCTAGTTGCAGAGAAAAGAAACCGATGGACTGACTATAATCTACTCCCATGAAAAAGACAGAATAGAGAAGTCCGAAACTCAAAACCATAAATACTTGTTGCAAGAGGACACTTTTATAGGCTGAAAAGGAGGCGTCTTTGCGCTTACTTTGTTTCTTCTTGACGGAAGCTAGAAGTTGAGGATTGGAATAAAGAATATTAATCTTTACTAGTTCCCAAATGATGGATTTACTCATATTTCCTCACCTGCCTTCACTTGTTGGCGTCCAGCTAATTCCAAATAGATGGTCTCCAAATCTTTATCTGGATACTGTGATTTGAGTTCATCAAGACTTCCTACGAAAATGAGTTGCCCTTTTCGGAGAATAGCAATGCGGTCACAGAGTTGTTCAGCCACTGAAAGGACGTGTGTAGAAAATAGAACGGTGTGACCAGATTGAGCATGTTCTTTCATCATTTGTTTTAGGTCGAAAGAAGCCTGAGGATCCAGTCCAGTTAGGGGTTCATCCAAAATCCAAATATCAGGGTTAGGGATCAATGCACCAATAATAATGGTTTTCTGACGCATACCGTGTGAAAAACTGTCAATAGGCTCATGTTGGCGCGCTGTCATATCAAATAGACTAGATAGTTTAGCGATACGGTCATCAACTGTATCCTTTTCTACACCATAGACCTTGCCCATAAAGTGCCAGTATTCAAAAGCTGTTAAGTGTAGGAAGATGTCTGGCGAATCTGGAACATAGGCTATCCGTTTTTTGACTTCATCGCGGTTCTCCTCTAGGTTTAAACCATCAACAGAGATAGTTCCATAACTGGCTTCGATTATCGAAGTCAATAGACTGATTGTCGTTGTTTTTCCTGCCCCATTGTGACCAATTAAACCGAAAATCTCGCCACTTTCAATTGTCAAATTTAGGTCATCAAGTGCGATTGTTTCGCCGTATGTTTTTGTGATATGGTCAAATTGTATCATAGTAACCTCCTTGTTATTCGTGAACTAAAAGTAGGGCTTGCTAGGTATTCCAAGCCTTATTCAAATGTTCTTCAAATAATATATACAATTAATTACATTTATTATACTGCTGAATTAGTACAAAAGCAATAGTTTCTATCAATATTTTTGTAGTATGGATGCGGATATATTGCAAGAAGTCGAGTGTAAAAAGGAATGCAATAAGCTCGATTATCAGAAAATTTGCTATAATAGACCTATGAACGATTTGATCAAGCATAAATTGGAGTTACTACCAGATAGCCCTGGCTGTTACCTCCATAAAAACAAGTACGGTAAGATTATCTATGTGGGCAAGGCCAAAAACCTGCGCAATCGGGTGCGGTCATATTTTCGTGGTGCTCATGATACCAAGACAGAGGCCTTGGTGTCAGAGATTGCGGACTTTGAATTCATCGTAACGGATTCTAATATTGAGGCACTCTTGTTGGAAATCAATCTGATTCAGGAAAACAAGCCTCGCTATAATATCATGCTCAAGGATGACAAGTCCTATCCCTTTATCAAGATTACCAAGGAACGTCACCCACGGCTACTCATTACACGGCAGATTAAGAAGGATGGCGGTCAGTATTTTGGTCCCTATCCAGATGTGGGTGCAGCCAACCAGACCCTCAAGCTATTGGAGCGTCTGTATCCTTTCCGCAAGTGTAAATTGCCTGAGAACAAGTATTGTCTTTATTATCATTTGGGGCAATGTTTGGCACACGGGGAAAACCTGCCCAGCCTGTCTGACTATGACAAGATGGCCAAGGAAGTTGCCCAGTTCTTGACAGGTCATGACGATAAGATTGTCAAGGAAGTGCAGGAAAAGATGAAGGCAGCTGCTTCTAATCTGGAATTTGAAAAGGCTGCGGAATATCGTGATGTCCTTCAATCCATTTCCACCCTACGGACTAAGCAACGAGTGATGGCACATGATTTGCAAAATCGAGATGTCTTTGGCTACTACGTGGATAAGGGATGGATGTGTGTGCAGGTTTTCTTTGTTCGGCAGGGAAAACTGATTGAGCGGAATGTCAATCTTTTTCCATACTATAATGATGCGGATGAAGATTTTTTGACCTACATCGGTCAGTTTTACAGGGACCAGCAACATTTGATTCCCTCTGAAGTGTTGATACCGCAGGATATTGACCAAGAAGCCGTAGAAGCTCTAGTAGATACCAAGGTCATCAAGCCCCAGCGTGGTGAGAAGAAGCAGCTCATCAATTTGGCGACCAAGAATGCGCGTGTCAGTCTGGAGCAGAAGTTTAATCTTTTGGAAAAAAATCTGGAGAAGACCTACGGTGCTGTGGAGAATATCGGTCAGTTGCTGGGGATTCCGACGCCTGTGCGGATTGAGGCTTTCGATAACTCCAACATCATGGGGACCAGTCCTGTATCGGCCATGGTGGTCTTTGAAAATGGGGTGCCTAATAAAAAGGAATACCGCAAGTACAAGATTAAGACGGTTGAGGGGCCAGATGATTATGCCTCTATGCGTGAAGTGCTGCAACGCCGTTATAGTCGGGTCTTGCGGGACGGTTTGACACCGCCTGATTTGATCATCATTGACGGTGGTCAGGGACAGGTCAATGTCGCAAAACAGGTCATCGAGCAGGAATTGGGTATGTCCATTCCCATTGCAGGTTTGCAGAAGAATGACAAGCACCAGACCCACGAGTTGCTTTTTGGAAATCCGCTGGAAGTGGTGGAATTGCCCCGTAATTCTCAGGAATTTTTCCTCCTGCATCGGATTCAAGATGAGGTTCACCGCTTTGCTATTGAGTTTCATCGTCAGGTTCGGTCAAAAAATTCCTTCTCATCTAAATTGGATGGCATAGAAGGCTTGGGACCAAAACGCAAACAGGCTTTGATGAAGCATTTCAAATCCATTAGCAATATCCAGTCGGCCAGTCTACAAGAAATTGCAGAAGCAGGTGTGCCGTATAAGGTGGCGGAGTTGGTCAAGGAGAAGTTGAAGTAAAACCAAACGGTGTAATAATATCCAAAAATCTAATAAAAATACATCAAAATACTTCATAATCTCAGTGATATATATTTATGATATACACATAAAGCGCTTGATAAGCTTTAATTTATTACCGATACAAATATGCTAGTAAAATAGAGAGTTAGGTAAAGGTTATGCAAAGATATATCACTCATGCAGTTGGAATATTGTTCATATTGTGTATGCTACTGCCGTTTTCATATACTACGGACAGTGAAAGTTATTCTGTTATCCTTGTGTCAGGTTGGCGGTATTTCAGCCAAAACTTGTTTTCCTTGTCCTCTATTCTAATCTTTTTAGCTTTCTTTTTCATTAATTATCAAGCTAATAAAAATATTCAGCTGATTATTTTTATCATGACTTTTATGGTTACATTGTATTTTTATTGCTTACCCATTCTGGCTCTAGGAGAAGAATTCTGGAGTCGTATAATCGAATTGCCTGTTGCTTATTACATTTGTGGTTTAGTTATGATTGTTGGAGTTGGATTAAAAGTAAAACGTTTGGTATCTGGTTAATTGCCTAATATTTCTGAAAAGCACGAGGACTGTCTTTCTAATCAAAAGCTGGAAAGCAGTCCTTTTAAGATAATCTGGTAAATCTTGTCTTATGGCAGGTAGAGATGAGATTTGAAAGCTCTACTAATTTATGGTAAAATGAATTATCAATGACTGATTAAGGAGAAAGCGATGGCGTTCGGCGAAGAAAAACACAAGAAAACAACATTTGAAAAAGTAACTTTAGTAATTGTTGTCGTGATGGTTGTCGTGACATTAGCTGGCTTGATTTTACCAGCCATTAATGCATTGATGAATTAAGAATCTGTATTCACTGTTCAGCACTTCTATACTAAGGCTAGTTTTTAAGCACTCATCGTTAGTTTTTTTCAAAATACAGTCAGTGTTTTGAAAAAACTACCTTGATTGGCTAAAAACGATTTCTTATATATGAGCACTTCGCTTGTGAATACAGGTCTAAAACGCTTTTAAGCGTTTTTTTCTAGGAAAGAATAGGGTAAATTATGAGTATGTTTTTAGATACTGCCAAGATTAAGGTCAAGGCAGGGAAAGGTGGCGACGGGATGGTCGCCTTCCGCCGTGAAAAGTATGTACCTAATGGCGGTCCTTGGGGCGGTGATGGTGGCCGTGGCGGAGACGTTGTTTTTGTTGTAGATGAAGGCCTGCGTACTCTCATGGACTTCCGTTACAACCGTCGTTTTAAAGCTGACGATGGCGAAAAAGGGATGACCAAGGGCATGCATGGTCGTGGTGCGGAAGACCTGATTGTTCGAGTACCACAGGGGACAACTGTTCGTGATGCGGATACTGGCAAGGTCATTACTGACTTGGTTGAAAATGGTCAAGAATTTGTCATTGCCCACGGTGGTCGTGGTGGTCGTGGAAATATTCGTTTTGCGACACCTAAGAATCCAGCGCCTGAGATTTCTGAAAATGGAGAACCAGGTGAGGAGCGCAATCTTGAATTAGAATTGAAAGTGTTGGCTGATGTAGGTCTTGTAGGTTTCCCATCAGTTGGTAAGTCAACGCTTCTCAGTGTTATTACAGCAGCTAAACCTAAAATTGGTGCCTACCATTTTACAACTATTGTGCCAAATTTGGGAATGGTTCGGACCAAATCTGGCGAGTCATTTGCTGTGGCAGACTTACCAGGTTTGATTGAGGGTGCTAGTCAAGGTGTTGGATTGGGAACGCAATTCCTTCGTCACATCGAGCGGACACGTGTTATCTTGCATGTTTTGGACATGTCAGCAAGTGAGGGTCGTGATCCTTATGAAGATTACGTAGCCATCAACAATGAATTGGAAACCTACAATCTTCGCCTCATGGAGCGTCCTCAGATTATCGTTGCCAACAAAATGGATATGCCAGAAGCGGCAGAAAATCTGGAAGAGTTCAAGAAGAAATTGGCAGCCAACTACGACGAGTTTGACGAACTGCCACAGATTTTCCCAATCTCAGGGATTGCTCACCAAGGTTTGGAAAATCTTTTGGAAGCCACAGCTGAGTTGCTAGAGAAAACGCCTGAATTCTTGCTTTATGACGAATCAGATTTCCAAGAAGAAGAGGCTTACTATGGCTTTAACCCAGATGAGCCAGAGTTTGACATCAGCCGTGCAGACGATGCAAGCTGGGTTCTATCTGGTGACAAACTAGAAAAACTCTTCACCATGACTAACTTTGATCGTGACGAATCTGTCATGAAATTTGCTCGCCAGTTGCGTGGCATGGGCGTCGATGAAGCCCTCCGTGCGCGCGGAGCCAAAGACGGCGACACAGTTCGCATCGGCAAGTTCGAATTCGAGTTTGTGGATTAAAACTGTCCGGGGGACAGTTTTAACCCGAGCCTAAAAATTCGAAAGCGAGGTAAGCAGTTTGATTGCAAGTTAACTTGCTAGTCAAACTACGCCAAGTCCTATGGGACCTTGGCTACCAACCTTACTAATTTCATTCAGCTAATGATCGTTTGTAAACAGTCTATAAAATAGTTGGAGGTTTATATGGGCGATAAACCAATATCCTTCAAGGATAAGGATGGAAATTTTGTCTCAGCAGCCGATGTATGGAATGCTGAGAAATTAGAAGAACTTTTTAATACACTTAATCCTAATCGGAAATTTCGTTTAGAAAGAGAACGATTGGCAAAAGAAAAAGAATAGATACCAAAATCTGCTTGTTAGCGTAAAACAGGCAGATTTTTTATATCTACTTTTAAATACGATATCTATTAATATTATGTTTAAAAATGCATTTAGACGCATAAATTGTGCAGATATTCACTGGAATATTAATAAATATACTATTTAAGGAAATTGGACAATATTGTTTTGCGTATTCAATTATTTAGAGTATAATACAATCGATGATTACTGAACTTTTCAAGGTTTTTTTGTAAAATCTGTAAAATTTTTGTAATTAATAAATAAAAAATTGGAGGAGTTTTTTTCAATGCGCAAGGCAAAGAAAAAGTCATTTGATTGGTATGGAACGAGACAACACTTCTCGATTCGTAAATACCATTTTGGAGCAGCCAGCGTCTTGCTCGGTATGTCACTTGCACTTGGTGCTGGAGCTCAAGTAGCACAGGCCGAAGAGACAGTTGCTTCATCAGAAACAACAACAACGACTGTGGCATCGACTACAGATTCGCCAGCAAGTTCTGAAGCTGTTGTCACAGAGGCAACAGTGGAATCAACAACAGAAACAGCTGTTTCAGCTTCAGAAACTGCAACAACTACAGAAACAGTAGCTTCAGCTGAAACTGCTACAAGTACAGAACGGACAGTTGCTATCAACTATATTGTTAATTATGTGCTTGAAGACGGTACATTAGTAAAATCAGATGTGAAGACAACATCTGTAACGACAACTGAAGCAACTGCTACATCAACTGTAGAAGTAACTACAGAATTGCCAACAGGTTACGAATTGGCAGCAGGTCAAGCAGCGACAGTTTCTCAAGTAGTTACTGAAAATGGTGAAAACATTGTCACTGTTAAAGTTGTAAAGAAAGCTGAAGAAAAAGCAGCAACAACGTCTGAGACAACTTCAAGCACAACTACAACAGCGACAGAAGAAACAACTACACCTGCAACTGCAACAGTTACTGAAACAGTGAAAACACCTGCTACTGTTGAAGAAGCAAAAGCAGTTCTTGAGCAAGTAACTTCAGAAGCTGAAGTATTGGCTAACGAAGCGGAACGACTTGTGGCGGCATCCGATAGTGATAATGTTGCCTTGAAAGCAGCTGCTACAGCGACTAAATTAACTGCAACAGAAGCGACTGCCGTATTGAATGATTCAGCAGCAACACTTGAATCTGTTAACGCTCAGATCGATTCTGTACGTGCAAACGTTGAAGCACTTGCCTTGGAATTGCGTAAGTACTTTGTCAATGGTGATATTGTAGCATTGTTGGATACGACAACATCTACTGATGGCACCACAACTATTGATGCTTCAAACGCAAATTCTATCTACTATGCACAAAATGGTGTGTGGTTCATCCCAGATTTGGTGAAAGCTGCAAACTCTGGTCTTCCGGTAGCAGACCAAGAAGCAACAATTACAGAAGGAAATAAAGATATTCCTGATGGTTATATTGCTGATGAAGATGCTAATCGCGATACTTTCTTGATTATTGAGCTTGATTCTTCAGAAGGTACAAGCAACTTTAATGATCGAATTGGTAAAGATTACTATATTACTTTCTCTGTTTCTACAGATGCTACAGAACGTGCCTCTAACGATGTTGTCTATGCAAAACTTGTTGAAAAAACAGATAGTGGAAGTACTGTAGTTAATACTATTGAACTTCAAAACGGCGTTCAGAACAACTTTAGTGAATTAGAAGCTTTCGCTGACACTGTTTACGGTTTCACCTACACTGTTCAAACTGTTAATGGTGGTACGACAAGAAATATTGCTATGGCCAATAGTAATGGTGACAACCGAAATGCGATTATTTACAGTAAATTGGAACCTAGCCGTGTAGGTATTCCATTTAATGCGACAACATTCCTTGTAACAGGATCAACCACTCAAACAACTTCTTACTTCGTTAAAGAGAATGCTGCGACTGGTCGTGTACGTGAATTGTTGGCAAAATACACTCAAGCAGATGGTTTGATTGGTGATGCCTTCCATATCGCTGGTGTGATTGACTTTGACAACTATGAGTTGATCGAATCAGAACTTCCTACAGTAACATCAGGTACCCTGGTTTCTGACTACGTGGTTGGTACACAATACGTTGTCCTTCGTGGTGCTTATAACGAAGCGCGTATGATCACAATCACGGATGTGGATGGCTCTATCCAAATCCAAGTCTACATGTTGGATCCAAACAATCCAGATTGGGAAACCTTCTATAAGAATAACATGAACAACGCAACTATCTCAGACTTCCCTGAGTACTTCAAGTTGATGTTCACGACAGAAGTTATTGCGCCTCAAGACTATAACTCAAAAGAAGGTTCTGCTACCCATAAATTCTATGAAGCGGATAAATTAGTTCTTGAAAGTACTGAAATCCAAGTTTTAGACGCTAATGGTGATGTTCTTGGTACTTTGAGCGATGACAAGACAACAATCACGACAACATCAGGATCAACTATTGCAGTTGCAAGCACAACTGATACAATGGTAACTGGTGCTGATGGTACAATCTACACTGTTAATTACAACAAAATCTACAAGACAGATGCAGATGGCAACTATGTAGATGCAGACGGTAATGTTCTTACGCCAATTCTTTGGGATTATTCTAAGCCTGTAAATGAGTATGTCCCAGGTATTTATCAAGATGGTAAAACAGGTGTTGATGGCATCACTATATCAACAGGTCCACTTTCTGCTACAGAATATCCAGAGGGTGTCTACTACTTTGGTTATAACTATCATACTTCAACAACTGAGACTCGTTTGACAGATAGTGAAACAGATTCTCGTTGGGATGTCGGTGGTCTTGAGATGACCTTGCGTAACAGTAATGCTAAGAATGAACAGCATGCTCGTTACTGGTACACTGAAAAAGGTGGTGTTGAAGTTTATTATGTCACTGATGATGGTACAGTATTGACAGACTTCACTGCTAACGACGGTACAACAGTTGCTGACAAAAATGTTGTTGTAGATCATGGCGATACAGACTCAGCATATGATACTACATCTGTTCGTTACACAAGTATTACAGCAGCAGACGGTACAGTTTACCTCTATAAAGAAATCGATACAACAGCTGCAAATCTTCACCCAGTAGTGAACGACACAACAGATACAGACTATCGTGCAAATGAGAAAATTGATGCTGAAACAGGTACAATTGCTACTGACACAGTTAAACAATTGACTTATGTCTACGAAAAAGCTGGTAATGTTATTGTTCATTATGTAGATGAAAATGGTAATCCAATCTCAGGTG
The DNA here is from genome assembly GCF_029616525.1 of Streptococcus suis. Lineage (GTDB taxonomy): Bacteria > Bacillota > Bacilli > Lactobacillales > Streptococcaceae > Streptococcus > Streptococcus suis_AF. Next base: position 72,912 of record NZ_JANFME010000003.1, read on the forward strand.
TGACAGATGCAGGTACAACAACTGATAGTACAGTTACTGATACTGATTACTCTGTTGGAGGTACTGCTTACGATACTACTGACCTTAAACCAAACACAATCACAACTGCAGACGGTAAAGTCTATCAACTCGTTCCAGCAGCGACACAAGGTAATGAAACTGGTGAAGTAGTAGCCGGTGAAACACAAGAAATTACTTATGTTTACAAGTTGGTTGAAGGTGATGTTATTGTACATTACGTCGATACAGAGGGTAACACAATTGCATCTGACGTGACTGATACACCAACGTCTGACACAGGTACAGACTACGACACAACAGATAACAAACCAGAGAAAATCGTTAACGATGAAACTGGAGATGTCTACTACTACACAGAAGTTAAAGCTGGTGATAATGAAACTGGTAAAGTTGTAGAAGGTACAACTGAAGTTACTTACATCTACGAAAAAGCTGGTAGCGTTAATGTTAACTATGTAGATACAGATGGTAACCCACTAATTGCCCCAGTTGCGGATGTGACGGATGGTAAACCAGGTTCAGACTATGACACTCTTGTAGATAACAAACCTGAAACAATCGCTACAGCAGATGGCAAATTGTACCGCCTTGTTCCAGCAGGTACTTACAACGTTGGTACAGTTTCAGATGATAACAACTTGACAGCAGCTGGCAACGGTACTGCAACAGGTGTTGATTCAGTAACAGGTACAGTTGAAGCAGGTACAACAAAAGAAATCACTTACGTTTACGAAGAAGTGAAAGGTGACGTTGTAGTTGAGTACTACGATACAGATGGTAATGTCATCGCTACAACTGTAGTTGATACACCAACATCATCAACAGGTACACCATACAACACCTTGGATCAAAAACCAACAACAATCACAGCAGCAGACGGTACAGTTTACTACTACAAAGAAGTGAAATCAACTTCGGCAGCTGAAGATGGTACTGTTGTAGAAGGTACAACAACTGTTCAATATGTTTATGAAAAAGCTGGTTCAGTTAACGTTAACTATGTTGATACAGAAGGTAACCCAATTCAAGCACCAGTAGCTGACGAAACAAACGAGAAAGCTGGTACTGAGTACGCTACAGCTGATAACAAGCCAACAACTATCACAACAGCAGATGGTAAGACTTATCGTCTAGTTGAAGCAGGTACTTACAACGTTGGTACAGTTTCAGATGATAACAACTTGACTTCAGTTGGTAATGGTACTGCAACAGGCGTTGATTCAACAACAGGTACAGTTGAAGCGGGTACAACAAAAGAAATCACTTACGTTTACGAAGAAGTGAAAGGTAACGTTGTTGTTAACTACATCACAACTGACGGTACAGTGATCAAGCAACCAGTTGAAGATACACCATCTACATCAACAGGTACACCGTACGACACAACAGACAACAAACCAACTACTATCACAACAGAAGATGGTAAGACATACCGTATCGTGCCAACTCTTACAAAAGGTAACGAGACTGGTGACGTTGTAGAAGGTACAACATCAATCACTTATGTTTACGAAGAAGTGAAAGGTGACGTTGTAGTTGAGTACTACGATACAGAAGGTAACTTGATTTCAGGTCTATCTGACTCAGGTGAAGCTGTAGATACTAAAGAAGTTGATACCCCATCAACATCAACAGGTACAGCATACAACACTGACGAAGACCACAAACCAAACACCATCACAACAGCAGACGGTACAGTTTACTACTACAAAGAAGTGAAAGACACTTCAGCATCAACAACAGGTGAAGTTGTAGAAGGTACAACAACTGTTCAATACGTTTACGAAAAAGCTGGTTCAGTTAACGTTAACTATGTTGATACAGAAGGTAACGTGATTCAAGCACCAGTAGCTGACGAAACAAACGAAAAAGCTGGTACTGAGTACGCTACAGCTGACAACAAGCCTTCAACTATCACAACAGCTGCTGGTAAAGTCTACAAACTTGTTCCAGCAGGAACTTACAACGTAGGTACAGTTTCAGACGACAATAACTTGACAGCAGCTGGCAACGGTACTGCAACAGGTGTTGATTCAGTAACAGGTACAGTTGAAGCAGGTACAACGAAAGAAATCACTTACGTTTACGAAGAAGTGAAAGGTAATGTTGTTGTTAACTACATCACTGAAGATGGTACAGTGATCAAGACACCAGTTGAAGATACACCAACATCATCAACAGGTACACCATACGACACAACAGACAACAAGCCAACGACTATCACAACAGAAGATGGTAAGACTTATGTCCTCGTTCCATCTAAGACAATTGGTAGCGAAACTGGCGATGTTGTAGAAGGTACTACTGAAGTAACGTATGTTTACAAAGAAGTAACTGGTAACGTTGTCGTTGAGTACTACGATACTGAAGGTAACGTCATCAAGACATCTGTAGAAGATACACCAACGTCATCAACAGGTACTGACTACGATACAACAGATAACAAACCATCAACTATCACAACAGAAGATGGTACTGTATACTACTACAAAGAAGTGAAATCAACTTCAGCAGCTGAATCAGGTGATGTAGTAGAAGGTACAACAACTGTTCAATACGTCTACGAAAAAGCTGGTAATGTTATCGTTCACTATATCACAGAAGATGGTACAGTGATCAAGGCTACTGTAACAGACGAAGAAAACGCTGAGCCAGGCAAGTCATACACAACGACAGATAACAAACCAACAACCATCACAACAGAAGATGGTACAGTTTACGAATTGATCCCAACAGCAACTATCGGCAACGAAGACGGTTCTGTAGAAGCTGGCAAGACAATCGAAATCACTTACGTATACCGTAAAGTTGAAGCGCCTAAGTCAGTTGTGACAAACCACGTTGACGAAGAAGGTAATGTGATCTCACCACAAGAAGATGGAACAACGCCAAACAAAGGTACTTCAATCCCAGGTTATGAGTTCACAGGTAAGACAATTACAGATGAGAATGGTAACACTACCCATATTTACCGTAAGATTCCAACAAATCCTACAACCCCTGTAACTCCAGAGCCAGGTCGTCCAGTACCACCTACACCAGGTACTCCTGTTACTCCGGCTAAACCAGCAACTCCAGTTGCGGGTCAAGCTCAATTACCAAACACTGGTGAAGCTTCATCTTCAGCAACTGTACTTGGTGCAGCAATGCTTGTAGCAGCTCTTGCACTTGTTGGCAAACGTCGTCGTAACGAAGACTAATTATATTTCTTTACACGAATTCTTCCCCCGATAGAATAAGTGAAGAAATTTAGATAAATGCAGAAAGAATTACCTTTCTGAAAAAATGGTCCATTGGGCCATTTTTTTTGTTTGAATTTTGATATACTAGACATAGTATATTCAACGAAAGAATGAGAATTTGATATGAAATTAGTCTATACAGATATTCGGAATCCTCTGACGCAGTATTTAACGGATACCTCGGCAGAATTTGCTAAGGAAGGTAAGCGAGTTTTTTATATTGCTCCAAACTCCCTGTCCTTTGAAATGGAACGCAAGGTCTTGGAATACCTGCCTGAACAGGCAACATTTGAAATTATCGTGACCCGTTTTGGGCAATTGGCCCGCTATTTGATGATTGATAGGAAAGAATCAGCTCAACCGCTGGATGATGTTGGTCTGGCAATGATTTTCTTTCGTGTTCTATCGCAATTTGAAGATGGCGACTTGAAAGTCTATGGTCGTTTGCAGACAGATTTTGGGTTTATTAACCAGCTAGTTGCTTTATATAAAGAATTGCAACGGGCAAATATGTCTATTTTGGACTTGGAAGCCATGGAGTCACCAGATAAGCAGGCTGATTTGGTAAAAATTTTTCTGGCTGTAACAGACATCTTGTCCAACGAAGGCTTTGAGCATCAGTCTAAGTTAGCACAGCTGACTCGCTTGGTGGAAACTGGTCAGTTGGATGAGCAGTTGAAGAACATTGTGCTGGTGGTAGATGGATTTTCTCGTTTTTCGGCAGAAGAAGAAGCTTTAGTAAGGGCTTTAAATGAACGAGTGTCGGAAATCCTAATTGGTGTATATGCCAGCAAGAAAGCTGTGCAAGCCACCTATGCGGAAGGCAACGTCTATCAAGCCAACATTGACTTTTTACGACAGTTATCAGCGCAGTTCCAGACTAAGGCTACTTATATTGGTCAAGAGCCAGTCTTGGACAGTATCGGAAAATTTTCAAAGAATATGGAAGCCTATTATGACTACAGCGGGACCATGATAGACTTGACTCCAGCAGACCAAGAAAAAATCCAGCTATGGGAAGTTGTTAACCAAAAAGAAGAGGTGGAGCAGGTTGCGACTGCAATTCGTCAGCATGTGCATCAAGGAGCTCGCTATAAAGACATTTTGTTGCTCTTGGGTGATGTGGATAGCTACAAGTTGCAGATTGGCAAGATTTTTGACAAATATGACATTCCTTACTATTTTGGTAAGGCAGAGGAGATGAGTCATCATCCTCTGGTCCATTTTGTGGAGTCCTTGGAACGCTTACGTCGCTATCGTTTCCGAGCGGAAGACCTGCTCAATCTCCTCAAATCTGGTTTGTACGCCAGCATTTCCCAAAAGGAACTGGACCTATTTGAGTCTTACATCCTCTTTGCGGATATGAAGGGGCAGGCTGCTTTTTCGAGGGCTTTTTCGGTCAATGGCAGAGCGGACTATGACGCTGAAGTCATTAAGGAGAAAAGGCTTGTCTATGATTTGGCTGTCTTGGAACCTCTACGTGCTAAGATTATGGAACCTTTGAACAAGTTGTTTAAGGCTGGATCACAATCTGGAACTGCCTTGCTTGAGAAATTTATGGCATTTTTGGAGGTAATTGAGCTTCCTAAAAATATGGAAAAAATGTCTCGAAATTTGAGCGAGGTAGAGCAAGAAAAAGAAGAGCAGGTCTGGAAAAGTTTTACCCATATTCTTGAGAATTTTCATCAGATTTTCGGAAAAGAAAAATTGAAAATGGATGATTTTCTGGCTATTTTACAGGCTGGAATGCAGGCCAGCCACTATCGTACCGTTCCTGCAACGGTTGATGTGGTCAATGTAAAATCCTATGATTTGATCGAGCCGCACACTGCAAAGTATGTTTATGCTATCGGAATGGGCCAGTCCAATTTTCCAAAAGTTGCTAAGAATACCAGTCTATTGACAGAAGAAGAGATGGAAAAAGTCAATCTTGTTTCGGCTAGTTCTTCACGTTTTGATTTGGTCAGCCGAGAGAATATTAAGAAGAACCATGCTGCTATGATGTCTCTGCTTAATGCTGCGACGGAACAGTTAGTTATTTCCACACCTCAGATTTATAACGAAGGTGAAGATAGTCTCTCCCCTTATATCAAGATTCTCCAAAAAATGGGGCTGAAATCCGAAGAACGTGGTCGGATTAAAACACTTAGTCCGCAAGACATCGGTCACTACAAGAGTCTCTTATCCCGTTTGATTGAGTCGGAAAGACCATCTCTTGATAATGAAGAATGGGAAGGGCAGAGGGCCTTCTGGACAGTCTTGGTTCGCCATTTGAAGAAGAAATTGGAGTCGCAAGGCATTGAAATTCCGACCATTACTGGTGATATTGCTTCTAAACAGCTTGCAGCTGATACATTGGCTGCTTTATATCCAGAGGATAAGCCGCTCAATCTTTCTGCATCCAGCTTGACCAATTTTTACAACAACCAATATCTTTACTTTGTCCGTAATGTTCTTCGCTTGCGGGAACAGGAATCCATCCATCCGACGGCCTTTCAACACGGGCTCTTCTTGCATCGGATTTTTGAACGAGTGGTCATGGACCAATCTGAACTAGATTTTGATCAAAAAGTGGACAAGGCCATCCTGCGTACACGTGACGAGGCAGAATTTGCTATGTTTTATAACCAAGATGCGGATGCTCGTTATACGGAGGAGGTGCTGGATAAGATTGCTCGTTCCAGTGCGACTATTTTGCGGGATAATGATTTGGTTGAAATTGATGGCCAGGAAAAGAGTTTCCGTCAGGATAAGGCGCTGGTTTTTGACCTTCAAAATAGCAAGAGTGTGCATGTAAATGGTACCATTGACCGCTTGGATACCTTACAAATCAATCAGGCTGTTGGTGTTGTGGATTACAAGTCCAGCGACCAATCTTTTTCAGTTGGTGATTTTTACAATGGTCTTAAACCTCAGTTGGTAACCTACTTGGCAGCCTTACAAGAGCTGGATGAAACAAAGGATAAACCTGTTTTTGGGGCTATGTATTTGCATTTGCAGGATCCGATTATCAAATTAAAAGACACGAAGAATTTAGAACAGCTAGAAGGAGCTGCCAATACGAGCTTGGTTTACAAGGGGCTTTTCTTGAAGGAAGAAAGTCTGGGGCTCAATCATTTTTATCAGACTCGTAACCAACTCTACACGGAAAATGAGTTTGCGGTTTTATTGAACCACAACCAAGAACTCTACAAACAAGCTGCCAAGGACATTCTGGATGGTCGCTTTGCTATTAACCCTTATACAAAAGATGGGCGTTCGGTGGCAGGTGAGCAGCTGAAGGCAATCACTGGTTTTGAGGCGGATCGACATATGGGTATGGCACGGCGGTTGGTCAAAGAGGCCAAGCGTCAAGATTGGATGGAACGAATGAAAGGAGGTCAGGACTAATGGCTTTTGAACAATTTTTAAGCGCGGAAGAAATCAGGGCTGTGCAGCTGGCGGAAGCCAATTCTGATAAGCAACAAAAACGCACACCTGAGCAGATTGAAGCCATCTACACGCACGGTCAGAATGTTCTGGTCTCTGCATCGGCTGGGTCAGGCAAGACCTTCGTTATGGTTCAACGGATTTTGGATAAGTTGAAGCGTGGCGTCGGGATTGACCAACTCTTTATCTCGACCTTTACAGTCAAGGCGGCTGGTGAATTGAAGGAGCGGATTGAGAAAAATCTCAATGAAACCATTGCGGAGACGACCGATATGGAATTGCGTCGGCATTTGTCAGCCCAGTTGGCGGATTTGACCAAGGCAGATATCGGGACCATGGACTCCTTTACGCAGAAATTGGTGACAACCTACGGTTATAGCCTTGGCATTTCTCCACAGTTTCGGATTTTACAGGATGAGACAGAAAAAGCGAGTCTGAAAAAAGAGGTCTTCGATCAGCTCTTTGCAGATTATCTTGAAAAGGATGAAAATGGAGAATTTCGTAGATTGGTTCGCAATTTTTCGGGCAACCGCAAGGATAATAGTGGTTTTCGTCAGGTTGTCTATCAAGTGCATGATTTTAGCCAATCGACGAGCAGTCCAACTAAATGGCTGAAAGAGCAGGCTGTTCAAGCTGATTTGTACAGTCAAGAGCGTATAGAGCAGATCTTAGAGCAAGGCTTTAAGGAAAAAGTATTAGACAAGCTCTATCAAGCTGCAGATTTCTTCCACTACCATGTGGAATGGGGCAGAAATGACTTTGGTTCTGCCAAGTATTTTGCAAATGTGGAAGAAGTCTTGGACTTGCTGACCAGTTTAGATAGCCTGGACCAGAAGGACTTGATGGAGCGGGTTGAAAGAATCCTTCTCATCAATGACCAGTCCAGAGGTAAGGGTCTAACCAATGCCAATCGACCAAAAGATGAGCATTTGATAGCCTTTAAAGAAGAATACAATGCTGGCAAGAGCCAGATTATCTCAGGACTACGAGATTTGGGTCAAGAAGTTTATGAATTAACCCTGCTGAAAGATTATCAGGTTCAAGCTTTGCCACTGCTCGTATTATTACGTGACTTTGTCTTGGATTTTTCGCAGGCTTATCTGGATGTCAAAATCAAGGAAGCAGCTTTTGAATTTGGCGATATTGGGCATTTCGCTATTCGTATTTTAGAAGAAAATGCGGACATTCATCAGTTTTTCCAAGAAAAATACCACGAAGTCATGGTGGACGAGTACCAGGATAACAACCATAGCCAAGAGCGAATGCTGGACCTGCTGTCTAACGGTCACAACCGCTTTATGGTGGGCGATATTAAGCAGTCCATCTATCGATTCCGTCAGGCGGATCCGATGATTTTCCAAGAGAAATTTGAACAGTATCAGGCAAATCCTCAGGCTGGGAAATTGATTTTGCTCAAGGAAAATTTCCGTAGTCAGATTGAGGTCTTGGAGGCGACAAATGCTATTTTCACGCGCCTGATGGACCGTCAAGTAGGGGAAATCAAGTATGACGACACCCACAGTCTAGTGGCTGGTAGTCCTGGTCAAAAAATTGCTCAGCCCAAGCATGAGATGGAATACTTGATTTACGATCAGCAGGATAGCGCAAACTCTTCAACGGATGCTGAGGAAGAAACACCTCTGACTGCTGGTGAAATTGAGGTCGTTGCAAAAGAGATTATTCGTCTTCACAATGAAGAAGGAGCAGACTTCAAGGACATCACTCTCTTGGTACAAAAGCGGACGCACAATGACCTCATTATGTCCATTTTTGAAAAACACGGGATTCCTATTGTGGCAGATGGCGGAGCAGCCTCCTATCTGCAATCTTTAGAAGTCATGATTATGCTGGATACCTTGCGGGTTATCAATAATCCACTCAATGACTATGCCTTGGTTGCCCTTCTCAAATCGCCTATGTTCCGATTCGATGAAGATGAACTGGCACGGATTTCCTTGCAGGCTGGGACAGGTTTCTTTTACCAGAAAATGGAAATAGCCCAGCAAACAAATGGGCAACATCCTGAACTTATTTCAGGAGACTTGAAGAAGAAAATCAAGGATTTCTTGTCTATTTTGGAAAACTGGCGTGCCTATGCCAAGCTGCATTCTATCTATGACTTGATTTGGAAGATTTTCAATGAAAAATTCTACTATGACTATGTCGGTGCTCTTCCAAATGGCAGCAAGCGTCAGGCCAATCTATATGCACTAGGTCTGCGTGCCAACCAGTTTGAAAAAACAGGCTACAAGGGCTTGTCCCGCTTCATCGCCATGATTGACCGTGCCTTAGCAAATGAAAAGGATTTGGCAGATGTACAAGAGTTTCTACCGCAAAATGCTGTACAGCTTATGACCATCCATAAGTCAAAAGGTTTGGAGTTTAAATATGTCTTCCTCATGAACATCGATAAGCGATTCAACTTGGAAGACCATTACCAGTCAGTCATTATCAGCCGGAAAAATGGTCTAGGTATCCAATATTTAGCGGATATGAAAGATAAGGTAAATAGCCCATTGCCTCAGGTGCGAGTCTTAATGAACACCCTCCCTTATCAAAATAATCTCCAAGAGCTAAAAATTGCCAATCTTTCGGAACAAATGCGGTTGCTTTATGTTGCACTAACGCGTGCTGAGAAGAAGCTGTATCTGGTTGGAAAGGGCAATGCTGACAAGTTAGCTGAAAAATACGATGGCAAAAAGGCAGATGGCGTACTAGCCCAATCAACTCGTGAAAGCATGGCGACCTTCCAAGACTGGATTCTAGCCATTGATGAGGCCTTTTCAGGAGAAGACTTGCACTTCAAGAAAGTCTTTGTGACGGATGAGGATTTGACAGAGGAGAAGATTGGTAAACTTACATTGAAGAGTAAGCTAGAAGACGCCAGCCTTAAAGATATTCGTCAATCAGAAGACATCGCCCAGGCCTTGGACCAGTTGTCTTCTGTTCAAGAGTTGAACGAACGCTATAAGGCTGCTATAGAATTACCAAGTTTACGGACTCCAAGTCAAATCAAGAAACTCTATGAGCCTGTCTTGGAACAAGAAGGCATGGAAGTTATGGAAAAATACCAGCCAAAACGCACCTTCAACTTGCCAGATTTTTCCAAGAAACCAAAAATCACTGGAGCCCAAGTCGGTTCAGCAGTGCATGAACTCATGCAACGCTTGGATCTGTCTTGGTTGGTGACAGAAGATACGGTAAGAGAAGCTCTAGAAACTGTTCATGCTGAGCAAGCGGTTAAAGACAAAATCAATATTCAGATGATTTTGGATTTCTTTGATACAGACTTAGGAAGAGAAATTCTAGCCAATACGGACAAACTCCACCGAGAAGCTCCATTTGCGAGTTTGCAGACTGATCCTATGTCACAGGAACAATTTGTCCTTCGTGGGATTATCGATGGCTACCTACTGTATGAGGATCATATTGTCCTCTTTGATTACAAGACAGACAAATATGACCAACCAATCCAACTCAGCCAACGTTACCAAGCTCAAATGCAACTCTATGCCGAGGCATTAAAAAAAGCCTACAAGATAGATCGTGTAGACTGCCATTTAATTTTGCTTGGTGGGGAGAGAATAGAAGTGGTCGAAGTCAAGGTAAACTAAAAGCGAGTACTAAGCTCGCTTTTTCTGTTTGGTTAGATTGAGTCCGAATGGGACAAGGTTCTCTTCTTTTTTCAAAATCCGTTGGATATTTTCTTTGTGGCGGATGATGACAAATAGGCCCAAAAAGACGATAATCACTGTAAAGAGCCAGTCGTAGCTTGGCAGGATGATTCCCATTGCTGGAAATAGCAGAGCTCCTAAGATGGCTAAAGCAGCACCCAATACGCTGGAGAAGGAAACCATCGAAGTGAGGTAAAGAGAAGTCACAAAAATGATGACTAGATAGAGGCAGAAAGCAGGTGCTACACCCAACAACATACCAGCAGATGTTGCAACCGCCTTACCGCCTTTGAACTGGGCAAAGATAGGGAAAGTGTGCCCCAGTACAGCCATTAACCCAAATACAATCGGAGAAATTCCTTGGGCATGAAAGATCAGCGGAAGCAAGGCTGCCAAAGTTCCCTTGAGAAAATCAATTACAAATACAATCGTACCAGCCTTTGGACCTAAAATACGGAATGTGTTGGTTGTTCCAGTATTTCCCGAACCATGTTCACGAATGTTGATATTGAAAAAAGTTTGACCTATCCAAAGTCCTGACGGGATAGATCCCAATAAATATGCAATAAATAGTAAAATAAGATTGACTAACATGTTTTCATTATAGCATATTTTCATCTAATTTAGTCCAAAATCTTATTTTGTGAGCTGTCTCAGCCGATAGGTAACAGAAATATTTTGCAAAAATGCTCAAAAACTTGTAATATAGAAAGGATGATAAGTATGGAGGTCAGTTTTGGCTAAGAAAGAGATTGATATAAATAATTACAATGACGATGCCATTCAGGTACTGGAAGGGTTGGACGCCGTCCGCAAACGCCCCGGAATGTACATCGGCTCAACAGACGGGAATGGTCTTCACCACATGGTCTGGGAGATTGTCGATAACGCTGTCGATGAAGCCCTGTCTGGTTTTGGTGACCGAATTGACGTGACCATTAACAAGGACGGCAGTCTGTCCGTTTCCGACCGTGGACGCGGGATGCCCGTTGGTATGCATGCAACAGGCAAGCCAACCGTCGAAGTCATCTTCACCGTTCTCCACGCAGGAGGTAAGTTCGGTCAAGGTGGCTACAAGACTTCAGGTGGTCTCCACGGGGTTGGTTCTTCTGTGGTCAATGCCCTGTCCAGCTGGTTGGAAGTAGAGATTACTCGTGACGGTGCTGTTTACAAGCAACGTTTTGAGCAGGGCGGAAAGCCAGTCACGACCCTAGAGAAGATTGGTACCGCTCCAAAATCAAAAACAGGTACAAAAGTTACCTTTATGCCTGACGATACCATCTTCTCAACGACGGACTTCAAGTTCAATACCATTGCCGAACGTCTGAAAGAATCAGCCTTCTTGCTCAAACAAGTCACCATGACCTTGACAGATGAGCGGACTGGTGAGCAGGAGGAGTATCACTATGAAAATGGTGTCCAGGACTTTGTATCCTATCTCAACGAAGACAAGGAAACTCTGACACCTGTCCTTTATTTTGAAGGAGAAGATGCAGGATTCCAGGTCCAAGTGGCCATGCAGTACAACGACGGCTATTCAGACAATATCCTGTCTTTTGTCAACAACGTTCGGACCAAGGACGGCGGTACCCACGAAACAGGTCTCAAACTAGCCATTACCAAGGCCATGAACGACTATGCTCGTAAGACCAACTTACTCAAGGAAAAGGACAAGAACTTGGAAGGCTCTGACTACCGTGAGGGTCTGTCGGCAGTTCTTTCAATCCTTGTGCCAGAAGAGCATTTGCAGTTTGAAGGACAGACCAAGGACAAGCTGGGCAGCCCGCTTGCACGACCTGTGGTAGACGGCATTGTATCGGACAAGCTGACCTTCTTTCTTTTGGAAAATGGCGAGCTAGCATCTAATCTGGTTCGCAAGGCCATTAAGGCGCGTGACGCCCGCGAGGCTGCTCGTAAGGCCCGTGACGAATCCCGAAATGGTAAGAAAAACAAGAAGGACAAGGGGCTTCTGTCAGGGAAATTAACCCCAGCCCAGTCTAAAAATCCAGCCAAAAACGAACTCTATCTGGTCGAGGGAGATTCAGCCGGAGGCTCTGCCAAACAGGGGCGTGATCGTAAATTCCAAGCCATTCTACCTTTGCGTGGTAAGGTCATCAATACCGCCAAGGCAAAAATGGCGGACATCCTCAAAAACGAAGAAATCAACACCATGATTTATACCATTGGTGCAGGTGTTGGGTCGGATTTCACTATCGAAGATGTCAACTATGACAAGATTATTATCATGACCGATGCGGATACGGATGGTGCCCACATTCAGACTCTCTTGCTGACTTTCTTCTATCGCTATATGCGACCATTGGTAGAAGCAGGTCGGGTTTACATCGCCCTTCCGCCACTTTATAAGATGTCAAAAGGTAAGGGCAAGACAGAAAAGATTGCCTACGCCTGGTCTGACGGAGAATTAGAAGATCTCCGCAAGGATTTTGGCAAGGGCTTTATCCTTCAACGCTACAAGGGTCTTGGTGAGATGAATGCCGATCAGCTCTGGGAAACGACCATGAACCCTGAGACCCGTACCCTCATCCGTGTCACCGTTGAAGACCTAGCCCGTGCTGAACGCCGCGTATCCGTCCTCATGGGCGACAAGGTCGAGCCACGTCGCAAGTGGATTGAAGACAATGTTAAGTTTACCTTGGAAGAGGCGACAGCTTTTACCAAATAATCTCAGGGAAGTTGAGGTGCCATATGGTTTTAGAAAATAAATTTGGGATTGAAAATTCGGCTGAATTAGCCCGTCTTGAAGAACAAATCAGCAAGAAAAAAGCAGCTCAACTGTTCGAAACTGGTCAGTTATTCCAGATAGAAGTTGGAACCTTTGCAGGTTTGGCACACATTCATCAGGCTTTATTTGAGGATATTTACGACTTTGCAGGTAAGATTCGTGATGTCAACATTGCCAAAGATAATTTTCAATTTGCTCCACGAATCTTTCTGGAGCAGTCTTTGGACTATATTGACAAGCTACCTCATGAAACCTTTGACGAAATCGTTGAAAAATATGCAGATATGAACATTGCACATCCATTCCGAGAAGGAAATGGACGCAGTATGCGTATCTGGTTGGATTGTATGCTACGGGATAGTTTGGGTAAGGTTGTTGACTGGAATAGCATTGATAAAGATGAATATTTCAATGCAATGGTTAGAAGCCATGTGTCAACAGGAGAGCTTAAATATCTGTTATTGCAAGCCTTAACGGAAGATCTTGGTCAGGCTACTTATTTCAAGGGCATCGACCATTCCTATTACTATGAAGGATACAATCTCTATCGCACAGAGGATTTGTAACTCTAGCACAAGTAAACTATGTGAGGTGTTTTATGCCACTAAGAGTAAAATTAACTGACCGTTTTCAAAAACGGTTGTCTGAATGGGCACGAAAGCGCAAGCCATTTAAAAACAAACAGGAGTTGGAAGAGAAATTTGACCAAGCATTGAAGATTTGGCAATCTTCCAAAACTCGGCTCCATGCAGAAAACTTGCTATCTGAGCAAGGAAAATTAGAACATTTTTTACATAGCACGGAACGGAAACTGTCTCGTATGCCTTTTGGTGGAGATAAGTTTGCGGCCATTCCAGGCTTGATTTCCATGGTGCGAAGCTATATCCGTAGAGATTACAGCAAGTTACCCAAAGGGACAATCCTCGCAATTATAGGTGCTTTGATTTATTTTTTCAGTCCTATTGATGCCTTACCAGATTTCATCCTTGGAGCAGGTCTACTTGATGATGCCTTTGTCCTGAATGCCTGTTTGAAATTAATCAAAACAGATGTCGATGACTTTAGAAGCTGGCAAGCAAGCCAGTGGAAAGTGGATGAGTAGCTCTGCTATTTTCAAAAGGAGAAAGAAGATGTTAGAGAAAGTTGAACGCTTAATAAGTGAAATTAACCGTATTCATCTGGAATATTCAAAGGATTATTTTGAAACTGGTAAGGTTGAAAAAGTCAATCTTAAGCATACCTTTGTCAAGGTTCCAACGCAACCGATTTTATCCTATCGACTGAATTTACATGAGGCTATCAATGACTATTTGATGCGTGCTGATGTCAAGGATATTGCTTATTTTTATCGTGTCAAAACATCGGAATCCATTTTGGATAAGATTGAGCGGTTTAAGGAGAGGAGCGAGGGCTATCCTGTTAATTCTATTCTCAATGATATTTTCGGTGCTCGTATGATTCTAACTTCTGAGGAAATTGCGGAGGTCATGGAGCGTCTGGATGACTGGCAGGAACAATATGGTCTGAAAAACTGGTATCTGCGTGATAAAGACGGCTATGTCGGTATTCATATCTATTTCAAAAATAAGAGTAATTTCTACTATCCGTGGGAATTGCAACTGTGGGACGAGAAGGATGTAGAAGGCAATATTGCCAGTCATATCAAGTATAAAAGGAAGTTTGTTTAAGGAGAAATTTGATATGAATGAAAATGAAGTAATCAAGCGATTAGGTTTGGAAAGTAGTAGTGAGTTAGCAGACTTGTTGGGATTTGACATAGTATTTTGTGAAGAAAATACATATTTCAAGTTGGGAGAAAAAAATAACCGAGGAAACGCAAATAAGAATGTTCTCAAAAGAGGTTGGAAAGTAGTACTAAAAGGAAAAAATAAAAGTGAAGCCATTGAAAGAGGGAGATGTAAAACTCCATCAAAATTTCCAGAAGGAAATGTTCCGAAAGGAAAGGGCAAAGATTGGTATTTTCACCGAGGGCATATATTAGGATATACCTTTAATAAATATTTAAATGGCTATACATATGTTCCAATTGGTGGTAAAAATAGACTTTGGACAATAGAAGATATAAATGATCCAGAAAAGAATTTAATAACTCAGTTCAGTTATGCGAATGAAATTCAAGGAATTGTTGAACGAGAAATTGAAAGCTACCTTTCTGAGAACAAAGATTTAACCCTGGAAGTAAAAGTAGTCTATAAAGGTGGCCATGATGCTTATCCTATTGGGACAGAGATTTTTTATGAGATATTAACAGATCGTACTAACCAAAATTATCAATACGGTCACTACTTTATTCCAAATACAGATGTTGGATTTGAAATTCCAGATACAGCAGAAGAAACATACCATGATTTCTATGCTAATGGATACAAAGAACGGTATCGACAGTATTGTGCGGATAGTGAGAGAAATGAAGCCGAGTTGGCTGAAGGAAAAGTAGTCAGAAGGGACGGAGTTTTTTATTTAGTCCCTGGTATAGGGATATTTAATTCTTTGGATAATATAGAGAAATTAAGTGATGTTGATTCTGAAACAGTTTCAGATTTTGATTTGGAAAATATTCCTAATCTAAATAGTAAATGTAAATATTATCCAGTACGAAAAGGAAGAAATCCAGGTATTTATTTTGAATATGGTGGTATAAATGGTGCGTTTAGTCAAGTAGATAGAATATGTAGGCCACCCAAACGAACTAAAATATTAAAAGAAGCTATGTCTAGAATTCCAAACTCGGAGGGGGATGGAATGAATTGGATATAAAAGAACTAAGTTCATTTTAATTTGTATTGTGAAGGATAGGATTCAAATGTCTAACATTCAAAACATGTCCCTTGAGGACATCATGGGAGAGCGTTTTGGTCGCTACTCCAAGTACATTATTCAAGAGCGGGCTTTGCCGGACATTCGAGACGGTCTCAAGCCTGTTCAACGTCGTATTCTTTATTCGATGAATAAGGACGGCAATACCTTTGACAAGGGCTACCGCAAGTCTGCCAAGTCAGTCGGGAATATCATGGGGAATTTCCACCCACACGGTGATTACTCTATTTATGATGCCATGGTTCGTATGTCTCAGGACTGGAAAAATCGTGAGATTTTGGTCGAGATGCACGGAAATAATGGTTCAATGGACGGTGATCCACCGGCTGCCATGCGTTATACCGAGGCTCGTTTGTCTGAGGTGGCTGGCTATCTGCTAGCTGACATCGAGAAAAAGACTGTGCCATTTGCCTGGAACTTTGACGATACGGAAAAAGAACCGACTGTTTTGCCGGCAGCCTTTCCAAATCTCTTGGTCAATGGTGCGACGGGAATTTCTGCAGGTTATGCGACGGACATCCCGCCGCATAATCTGGCGGAGGTCATCGATGCCGTTGTTTACATGATTGATCATCCGACTGCTAAGTTAGAAAAGTTGATGGAGTTCTTGCCTGGACCAGACTTCCCAACAGGTGCCATTATCCAAGGGGCTGACGAAATCAAGAAAGCCTATGAAACCGGTAAAGGTCGTGTGGTAGTTCGTAGCCGTTGTGACATTGAGCAGCTCAAGGCTGGAAAGAAACAGATTATCATTACCGAGATTCCCTACGAGGTCAACAAGGCTGTTCTGGTTAAGAAGATTGACGATGTCCGTGTCAACAACAAGGTGCCTGGTATTGCCGAGGTGCGTGATGAGTCAGATCGGACAGGTCTGCGGATTGCCATCGAGCTGAAAAAAGACAGCGATGAGCAAACCATTCTCAACTACCTCTACAAATACACCGACCTACAAATCAATTACAACTTTAATATGGTGGCGATTGATAACTTCACACCGCGTCAGGTCGGCTTGCAGAAGATTTTGTCTAGCTATATCGCCCACCGTCGTGAGATTATCATTGCTCGGTCTAAGTTTGACAAGGAAAAGGCAGAAAAACGCCTCCACATCGTAGAAGGCTTGATTCGTGTCATTTCCATCTTGGACGAAGTTATTGCCCTTATCCGTGCTTCTGAAAACAAGGCTGACGCCAAGGAAAACTTGAAAATCAGCTATGATTTTAGTGAGGAACAGGCAGAAGCAATCGTGACCTTGCAACTTTACCGCTTGACCAATACCGACATTGTGACCTTGGAAAACGAAGAAGCAGCCCTACGCGAGCAGATTCAGACCTTGGCAGCTATTATCGGCGATGAGCGGACAATGTTCAATCTTATGAAGAAGGAACTGCGTGAGGTCAAGAAGCAGTTTGGCAATCCTCGTTTGAGTGAATTGCAGGATCAGGCAGAAACGATTGAGATTGACACCGCCAGCTTGATTGTCGAAGAAGAAACTTTTGTCAGCGTGACCAAGGCAGGCTATATCAAACGGACCAGTCCGCGTTCTTTCAATGCCTCAACCCTTGAAGAAATGGGCAAACGAGAGGATGACCAGCTGATTTTCTTGCAGAATGCCAAGACAACCCAGCACCTCTTGCTCTTTACCAATCTTGGGAATGTCATCTACCGACCTGTCCATGAGTTGACAGATATTCGTTGGAAGGATATTGGTGAACACATGAGCCAGACTCTCATGAACTTTGACACCAATGAAGAGATTATCTTCGCTGAATTGGTAGAGAATTTTGAAGAGGGAACTTATTTCGCGGTGACCAAATACGGTCAAATCAAGCGTGTGGAGCGGAAGGAGTTCACGCCATGGCGGACTTACAAGTCCAAGTCAACCAAGTATGCCAAACTTAAAGATGCAGAGGATGTGGTTATTACCATATCGCCTGTAGTCTTGGATGACATCATGCTCATGACAGAAAAGGGCTACGCTCTGCGATTTAACATCGAAGAAGTGCCAATCATCGGTGCCAAGGCGGCCGGTGTCAAGGCGGTCAACCTCAAGGATGGGGATGTGGTGGCTGCGGCCTTTATCAGCAATACGAGCTCTGTCTATCTTCTGACCCAGCGTGGTAGCCTTAAGCGGATGGCGACGGAGGAAATCCCTGTGACCAGCCGTGCCAAGCGTGGTTTGCAGGTGCTTCGCGAACTCAAGGCTAAGCCTCACCGTGTCTTTGCGGCGGGTCCAGTCTTGACGGACCAGGGGGATTTTGACCTCTTTAGCACAGCAAATGAAGATGAAACGACAAGTCAAATCCTTCACGTGCAGTCTAAAACAGGTAAACTCTATGAGGTTGATGTGACCAAGCTTAGCCTGTCTGAACGCACTAGCAACGGCAGCTTCATTTCGGATACCATTTCCGATGAAGAAGTCTTCAGAGCCTGGATTGATTAGGTATTTAGAATGAAAAAGAAATTCCTTATTTTGTTCACTATCTTAGTACTGATAGTCCTTGCCATGAAAGTCTTTCCTACCTTTGAGGACTGGCTTCACCAGCTGACTGGTTGGTACTAATCGAGGCCTGTAAAGCAGTCTTTTTGCTATACTGTAGAGGAGGTAAATGCTATGAAAATTATCAAATTATTTTTCAGTATAAAAGTCTATCTATGGCTTGTTCTGTCCTTCCTTCTGTTATTGTGTGGTGTATGGGGATACGGTTACATCTCTGGTGAAAAGAGTAATCAGCAAGAAGTGAGTGTCCATACGGCTATTGAATCAGTCGAGCAAGTCAATGAATTGGTATTTCTAAATACAGCTGTCCAGAAAATTGTGACTGCTAAGAACTACACGGTCTTATTTGGTCAAGAAATGCCCTTCTCAGAAAAATCAGCCCTCTTAATCATCAAGTACAAGGCAAAATTTGGTATCAAAAGTCCTGTATCCATTGAACATCTTTCTGAAAATCGGTACAAAATTACCCTTCCAGCCTTTGAAGTCATTGGATTGGAATTAGATGCAGAAGAACCTTATACCTTATATGATAAGAGTGGTGAGATACTGAGTTTTGCGACAGAAGAAATCGATACTGCCCAACTCATCACAGATGAATTTCAGTCAGCAGAACAAGAAACGTTTCTAGCAGATTATCAGGAAGACATAAAAGAGTCAGCCAAAACCTACTATCAAAATTTATTTAGTGCTATCTCACCTGAAATTCAACTAGAATTTGTTTTTAAAGAGTAAGAGTCTGGTTTACCAGGCTTTTTCTTATATTCACAAAATTTTCTGAATTTTTAATTGAAAATCACTTTCAAAAGTAGTAAAATAATAAAAAATGAATTTGGAGAAACTATATGACAGTGAACATTGACTGGGAAAACCTTGGTTTTTCTTATATGAAACTACCTTATCGCTTCATCGCTCATTTCAAAAACGGCCAGTGGTCTGAGGGGCAATTGACCGAAGATGCGGAACTGCACATTTCAGAAAGCTCACCAGCCCTTCACTATGGTCAGCAGGCCTTTGAGGGCCTTAAAGCCTATCGTACCAAGGATGGAAAACTCCAGCTCTTTCGTCCAGACCAAAACGCTGAGCGCCTGCAACGGACGGCTGACCGCTTGCTCATGGAGCCTGTACCGACTGACCTTTTCATCAAGGCTTGCAAAGAGGTGGTCAAAGCCAATGCAGACTACGTTCCTCCCTATGGAACTGGTGGTACCCTTTATCTCCGTCCGCTCCTGATTGGTGTCGGCGACATCATCGGCGTAAAACCAGCAGAAGAGTACATTTTCACAGTTTTTGCCATGCCGGTCGGCAACTACTTCAAGGGTGGTTTGGCTCCGACCAACTTCCTCATTCAGGACAAGTACGACCGTGCGGCACCAAATGGAACAGGTGCAGCTAAGGTTGGTGGTAACTACGCGGCGTCGCTCTTACCGGGCCAATATGCCAAAAAGCAGGGCTTCTCAGATGTCATCTACCTAGACCCAGCTACCCACACCAAGATTGAAGAAGTAGGGTCTGCTAATTTCTTTGGTATCACAGCTGATAACGAGTTTGTCACACCGATTTCACCATCAATCTTGCCGTCTATTACCAAGTATTCTCTCTTGTATTTGGCAGAGCATCGTCTGGGTATGAAGGCTGTGGAGCGTGAAGTCCTTGTCGAAGAATTAGACCAGTTTGTCGAAGCAGGAGCTTGCGGAACAGCTGCAGTCATTTCACCAATTGGTGGTATCCAGATTGCAGACAAACTCCATGTTTTCCATAGTGAAACAGAAGTAGGACATGTCACTCGTAAATTGTATGAAGAATTAACAGGTATCCAGTTTGGTGATATTGAAGCTCCTGAAGGCTGGATTGTCGAAGTAGATTAATTTCAGAAGGCTTGCACTTGCAAGCTCTTCTCTTTTTTTGTAGAATAGTAAAAGTGAGGTTTGAAAATGAGTAAAAAAGATAAAAAAATTGAAATTCAGATTGAAGATAGCAAAGTTCTTGTCAATAGAGAAGAGTTCCCTGGCTACCGCCTTGTTATAGGTAAAAAAGTAATTGGAGAAATTGCAGAATTGGCTGAAAATAACTTTGCAGTTATTAAAAATGGAAATACCGAAAGCTTTTACAAAAAATTAGAAAAAGCAGTCGGAAATATTATTGAAAATTATAATTTAAGTCACTAAAAGGCTTGTAATAGTCGCTATTTTATGTTAGAATAGTGACTGTTAGTGCACGGAGAGATAGCGAAGAGGCTAAACGCGGCGGACTGTAAATCCGCTCCTTCGGGTTCGGGGGTTCGAATCCCTCTCTCTCCATTGAACAGGATACAAAGGACGTTAAGAAATCCGTATGAAAATAGAAAACTGACGCAGTGTGCTAAACACACAAGGAAGTTTATCTTTTTCACTAGGATTTTAGTCCGTGTTCAACTAAGATACGAAGCCGTTAAAACGCCCAGTGAAATCGATCTATTTCATCCAGCGTTTAGGCTGAGTTCATTTAAGATACGAGAGATGTTCTGGTTTACCAGAAATTTCTGTAGAAAATTAGGAGACTGACGCTGAGTGTTAACACTCAAGGAAGGCTATCTATTTTTCTAAGAAATTAATCTCGAGTTCAATTTCTTATGATTAATAAATAAATGAATTGTATCTATTTTTTGGGGTATCGCCAAGCGGTAAGGCAAGGGACTTTGACTCCCTCATGCGTTGGTTCGAATCCAGCTACCCCAGTAAAGGTACTAGATATAGTCTAGTTCGTCAAAGATGTCTAATTGTTGTTGTCCTTGCGTGTGCCTTAAATAAAATATATTTTATGTTGGGTCGAAAGACCTGATTGTCGGAGGTTTTTTTATAATGAACGAATTTGAAGATTTGTTGAACAGTGTAAGCGAAGTTACACCTGGTGATGTGGTAACTGCAGAAGTATTGACAGTTGATGCTGGTCAAGCAAATGTAGCTATCTCAGGTACTGGTGTTGAAGGCGTATTGACTCTTCGTGAGTTGACTAACGACCGTGATGCTGATATCAACGACCTTGTAAAAGTTGGTGAAACACTTGAATTGTTAGTACTTCGCCAAGTTGTTGGTAAAGATACAGACACTGTTACTTATCTTGTATCTAAAAAACGTTTGGAAGCGCGTAAAGCATGGGACAAGCTTGTTGGTCGTGAAGAAGAAGTTGTTACAGTTAAAGTAACTCGTGCTGTTAAAGGTGGTCTTGCAGTTGAATTTGAAGGTCTTCGTGGTTTCATCCCAGCTTCAATGATCGACAGCCGTTTCACTCGTAACACTGAGCGTTTTGTAGGTCAAGAATTTGATGCTAAAATCAAAGAAGTTGATCCTGCTGAGAACCGTTTCATCTTGTCACGTCGTGACGTTGTTGAAGCAGAAGCTGCAGCTGCACGTGCTGAAGTATTCGGTAAATTGGCAGTTGGTGAAGTTGTGACTGGTAAAGTTGCACGTATCACAAGCTTCGGTGCATTCATCGACCTTGGTGGTGTAGATGGTTTGGTACACTTGACTGAATTGTCTCACGAGCGTAACGTATCTCCTAAATCAGCTGTAACAGTTGGTGAAGAAGTTGAAGTTAAAGTTCTTGCAATCGATGAAGTTGAAGGTCGCGTATCATTGTCATTGAAAGCTACACAGCCTGGTCCATGGGATGGCGTTGAGCAAAAATTGGCAGCTGGTGATGTCATCGAAGGTAAAGTAAAACGCTTGACTGACTTCGGTGCTTTCGTTGAAGTATTGCCAGGTATCGATGGTTTGGTACATATCTCACAAATTTCACACAAACGTGTTGAAAATCCAAAAGACGCTTTGTCAGTAGGTCAAGAAGTAGCTGTTAAAGTTCTTGAAGTGAACGCAGCTGATGAACGTGTATCACTTTCTATCAAAGCTTTGGAAGAGCGTCCAGCAGCAGTTGAAGGTGAAGAAAAAGCTGAAAAACGTGCTCCACGTCCACGTCGTCAAAAACGTGAAGAAAAACGTGATTACGAATTGCCAGAAACTCAATCTGGTTTCTCAATGGCTGATCTTTTCGGCGACATTGAATTGTAATTCATATAAAAACTTGCCTTGTGCAAGTTTTTCCTTTCCACCCTTAGTGTAATGGATATCACGTAAGATTCCGGTTCTTGAGATGGGGGTTCGATTCCCTCAGGGTGGACTAAATTGAAAAGCCTGTATTAACAGGCTTTTTTCTTATATTATATCAAGGAGGTTATGATATGTTACATTTTGAAAATGACTATAACAAAGGTGCCCATCCAGCCTTGCTCGAAGCCTTAGTTGCAAGCAACCAAGAAGGTTTATCTGGATATGGCACTGATAAATATACTGAATCTGCTATCGAAAAAATCAGACTTGCTACGGACTGTCCTCATGCACAAGTTACGTTTTTAGCAGGTGGCACGCAGACCAATCAAATTGTCATTTCGTCTATGTTAGCTTCCTATGAAGGAGTCATTGCAGCGGATACTGGTCATATTGCAGTTCATGAAGCGGGTGCAATTGAATTCACAGGCCATAAGGTGTTGGCCTTACCGCATACGGATGGCAAACTTGTCGCAAGTGAAGTTGAGAACTATATTTCCGATTTCTACGCAGATGCTAATCATGCTCACATGGTTCATCCAGGAATGGTTTATATTTCCAACCCGACTGAATATGGTACACTTTATAGCAAAACAGAGCTAGAAGATTTGTCCAAAGTTTGCCAACAGCATAATATTCCGCTCTTTTTAGACGGTGCTCGTTTGGGTTATGGTCTTGCTGCTCGTGAAACGGATCTTGATTTGAAGACAATTGCAGAGCTGACAGATGTTTTCTATATTGGTGGTGCAAAACTCGGTGCCTTGATGGGGGAAGCTTTGGTATTTACAAAGAACAACCAGCCTAAGAATTTCGTATCGATTGTCAAACACCATGGTGCCTTGTTGGCGAAAGGAAGAGTGACAGGTGTCCAGTTTGATTGCTTATTTACTGATGACTTGTATCTTAAATTGGGGCGTCATGCTATCGCAATGGCAGAGCAACTGACCCAGATTTTGGAAGAGAAAGGCTTTCAATTCTATCTCAAATCACCGACCAATCAGCAATTTGTTATTGTTAAGAATGAAGAATTGACTAGATTGACAGAAGTTGGAATTGCCTATGGCTTCTGGGAGAAATACGACGATAGCCACAGTATCATCCGCTTTGCGACCAGCTGGTCAACTAGTCAAGCGGATATTGATGCGTTAAGGAATAGATTATAATTAATAAAAAAGAAAGGGTTAGCCTTTCTTTTTAGTTTGTAAATAATGATAGCGATAAACTGCATAACGTTCAATAAGGCGATAGCCTATTCCTCCTGCGATTGCATGTACAATCAGGGCAATGTGCAATTCTAGTGGAGCGTTTATAGTGATACCAAATAGAATACCGATTACAGTCCATCCTAGTATCACCCACCATAAGTACTTAAATGGAGCATACTGACCATCCTGGTCTTTAACTTCACTGGAAACCCTGATTGAACAACCGGTCAATACTCCCATGGGGAGCAATGAACGAGTATCAAATGGTTCTGGTAAAAATGACGATAAGGCGAAGATTTGTATAAGCGCAAAAATCAGTAGCCAAACGAAAATCGGCGATTTTAGAATGACGTATTTCATATTGCACACCTCCTGAAATTAGTATATCAAATCCAAGAAAGTAAAACAAATATTTTTGTGCTATTGATTAGAAGTCGTTTCGGATGCCCCACTAGTTACCTCTGTATCAGTACTGGTTTCTGTCCTTGTCTCCGAAGCTTGGGTAGCAGACGTTTCTGTAGACGAGGAAGAGGCAGTAGACTCTACTGAAAAGCTGGTCTCGGTTTGGGTTGAGGATGTTGTTTCGGAGCTTGAACTTGTTGAATCTTGTACTTCTGTTAACGGATTGTCGCTTGATGATTGGCTGAGGCTAGTGGCGCTGGATGATGAAATGGTAGTACTTGGAGATGTTGAGGATGTTGCAGGTTTGGCTGTAAAGGTGTAGATAGTGATGCAGGCAGTGATAATCCCTAAAATAGATCCGATAAAGGTTAAATATTTTTGAAAATTAGTTAAACCAGCTGGTTTTTTATTTGTATTCTTACGTGTATTCATGATGTACCTCCACCTTTAGTTTAAGATAGGAAGTTTAAAACTATCTTAAAGATTGCCGAAAGGCATGAAAACATGATAAAATAGGACTATTGCAATAAAAGGAATATAAAAAATGATCTATTTTGATAATGCGGCAACGACACAGCTCTATCCAGAAGTTCTCAAGACCTATACGGAAGTGGCGACAAAAATCTGGGGAAACCCCTCTAGCCTCCATAGTCTAGGCAGTCAGGCAACCCGTATTTTGGAAGCATCTCGCAAGCAAATCGCAGAATTGCTTGGCCAGGATAGCAAAGAAATCTTTTTCACCTCAGGTGGTACGGAAGGTGACAACTGGGTCATCAAGGGAGTGGCATTTGAAAAGGCACATCTGGGCAAGCACATCATCGTGTCAGCTATTGAGCATCCAGCGGTAAAAGAGTCAGCACTTTGGCTCAAAACGCAAGGTTTTGAGGTGGATTTGGCTCCGGTCAATGCCCAAGGTTTTGTTGATGTTTCAGCCTTAGAAAGCTTGATTCGTCCAGATACCACACTGGTTTCTATCATGGCCGTCAACAATGAAATTGGTGCTATTCAGCCCATTCAGGAAATATCTCAACTGTTAGCTGATAAGCCAACCATCTCCTTCCATGTGGATGCGGTGCAGGCTATCGGCAAGGTGCCAACGGAACGATATTTGACAGACCGAGTTGATTTTGCCAGTTTTTCAGGTCACAAATTCCACTCTGTCAGAGGAGTAGGTTTCGTCTATGTCAAAGCTGGCAAGAAAATCGCTCCGCTATTGACAGGGGGAGGACAGGAAAGCGATAAACGCTCAACAACTGAAAATGTGGCAGGTATCGCAGCAACGGCTAAGGCGCTCCGCTTGACCTTGGACAAGGCGACAGACAGCCAGAAGCGACTTGTAGCCATGAAGCAGATTCTGGTAGATGAATTGGGCAAATACGACGATGTGACAGTTTTTTCTGGGCTAGAGGACTTTGTGCCCAGTATTGTAACTTTCGGGATTAAAAATATCCGTGGCGAGGTCATTGTCCATGCCTTTGAAGACCACCAGATTTACATTTCGACAACCTCAGCCTGCTCGTCCAAGGCTGGAAAACCGGCTGGAACCCTGATTGCTATGGGTGTTCCTCAGAAACTGGCTCAAACTGCCGTCCGTATCAGTTTAGACGATGATAACGACATGGGGCAAATCGAACAATTCCTCACCATTTTCAAACAAATTTATCAAAACACACAGAAAGTAAGGTAGCATGAACTATTCAGAAATTATGATTCGCTATGGCGAATTGTCAACTAAAGGGAAAAACAAGATGCGGTTTGTCAACAAACTCCGCAATAATATCAAGCATGTCCTTTCTGTTTACCCAGAAGTGACCGTTTATTTTGACCGTGACCGTGGTCATGTCTATTTGAATGGGGCGGATTATCAGGAAGTTTCAGCTTCTTTGAAGAAGATTTTTGGGATCCAAAATTTCGCACCATCTTATAAGGTTGAAAAGTCTGTTCCAGCTTTGAAAGAAGCGGTTCAAGACATCATGAAAAACATTTATAAGGACGGTATGACCTTCAAGATTGCTGCTCGTCGTAGCGACCACAATTTTGAATTGGACAGCCGTGACCTTAACCAAGTCCTTGGAGATGCGGTTTTTACAGCTATTCCAAATGTACAGGTACAGATGAAGTCACCAGATATTACCTTGCGAGTGGAAATCCGTCCTGATGCTGCTTATATTTCCCATGAAGAAATCAAGGGGGCAGGCGGTCTTCCAGTTGGTACATCTGGCAAGGGTACGCTGATGCTATCAGGTGGTATTGATTCACCTGTTGCGGGCTATTTAGCACTGAAACGTGGGGTTGAAATTGAAGCCCTTCACTTTGCAAGTCCGCCTTATACTAGCCCAGGTGCACTTAAAAAAGCCCATGATTTGACTCGTAAATTGACTGCCTTTGGTGGTAATATCACCTTTATCGAAGTGCCGTTTACAGAAATTCAGGAAGAAATCAAGGAAAAAGCACCTGAAGCTTATTTGATGACCTTGACACGCCGCTTCATGATGCGGATTACAGACCGAGTACGGGAAGAGCGTGGTGCCATGGTTATTATCAATGGTGAAAGTCTAGGACAGGTGGCAAGTCAGACTTTGGAGTCTATGCAGGCCATCAATGCGGTGACAAATACACCTGTTATCCGTCCAGTCGTTACCATGGACAAGTTGGAAATCATTGATATTGCTCAAGAAATTGATACCTTTGATATTTCCATCCAGCCATTTGAGGATTGTTGTACCATCTTTGCCCCAGACCGTCCAAAAACAAACCCTAAAATCAAAAATGTCGAGCAGTACGAAGCCCGTATGGATGTTGAAAGCTTGGTGGAACGAGCTGTGGCTGGGATTATCGTAACTGAAATCACACCGAAAGAGGAAGTGAAAGACGAAGTGGATAGTTTGATTGAAGACTTACTGTAGTATACAATTATTTTGGCATACATGTAAATCCAGCTATTGCTGGATTTTTTAGTTCGAATCGTTCGGAAAAATCGAATTTGTATGATATAATAAGACTTCAGAAAAATACAAAGGAGTTATTATGAAAAAAGGAGCGCTAACAGGTTTACTCCTGTTTGGTATGTTTTTTGGTGCAGGAAACTTGATTTTCCCACCTGCACTTGGTGTCTTATCTGGTGAGAATTTCTGGCCAGCTATTTTAGGATTTGTTGTATCGGGTGTAGGTATTGCTGTCGTTGCCCTGATCGTCGGTACCTTAAACCCAAAAGGTTATGTACATGAGATTTCTCGTAAGATTTCTCCAGCCTTTGCAACGATCTATCTTGTTGCCTTGTATTTGGCGATTGGTCCTTTCTTTGCCATTCCGCGTACGGCTACAACGTCCTTCGAAATTGGTATTGCGCCATTATTGGGCGATGCGAATCTAGGTCTCTGGTTGTTCGGCTTTACAGCTCTTTACTTTGTGGCAGCTTATCTGATTGCCCTCAATCCATCTCAAATCTTAAACAGTATCGGACGTATTTTAACCCCTGTTTTTGCGATTTTGATTGTGATTTTGGTTGTGCTTGGTATTGTTAAGTACGGATCAACAAGTCCGTTACCAGCTTCGGCAGCTTACTCAGCAGGACAGGCATTTGGTACAGGATTTATCGAGGGATACAATACACTCGACGCACTTGCTTCTATTGCCTTTAGTGTTGTAGCGGTGAATACCTTAAAACAACTTGGTTTCTCAAGCAAAAAGGAATATATCTCAACCATCTGGTCAGTTGGTCTTGTTGTAGCCTTAGCTTTCTCGGCGCTCTATGTTGGTTTGGCCTTCCTTGGAAATCATTTCCCTGTGCCTGCTGATGTTTTGGCTTCTGATACCAATAAGGGTGTTTATATTCTTTCGCAAGCAACACAGGCTATTTTTGGTCCAAGTGCACAAATTTTCTTGGCAGCTATGGTTATCGTTACTTGCTTTACGACAACGGCTGGCTTGATTGTTTCTTCAGGTGAATTTTTCGCTGAGCGTTTCCCACGTTTTAGCTACAAAGTATATGCGACTATCTTTACTTTGATTGGTTTTGGGATTGCCAACCTCGGTTTGAACAATATCATCACCTTCTCAGTTCCAGTTCTTTTGGTTCTCTATCCAATTACTATCTGTATTGTCTTGATTACCATTGTTAACAAATTTGTACCGCTTTCCACTTATGGTATGCAATTAACTGTGGGAGTAGTGACAGCTTTGTCATTGGTAGAAGTGTTAGCAGGACAATTCAACTGGACTGCTGTTTCAAAAATCCTCTCAGCTCTGCCATTGGCTGGACAATCATTAGCATGGTTATTACCAGCTCTTGCCGGAATCGTTCTTTCACTTTTCTTACCAAACAAGCAAGAGAGCGAAGTTTTCGAAATGTAAGAAAAATGATACAAAACACTTGCATTTGCAGGTGTTTTTGTTATAATAGGAGTGTTGACTATGCACATCCTGTGCAACCGCACGAATACCGTTTAAGTGGTTCGTCCCACGGTACTAGGCGAGTCTTCACATAAAATTCGGGCAAGACCCAAAAATCATAGGAGGTGCATAATGAGCACATACGCAATCATTAAAACTGGCGGCAAACAAGTTAAAGTTGAAGTCGGTCAAGCTATCTACGTTGAAAAATTGAACGTTGAAGCAGGTCAAGAAGTTACTTTCGAAGAAGTAGTTCTTGTTGGTGGTGAGAAAACTGTTGTGGGTACTCCACTTGTAGCAGGCGCTACTGTTGTTGGTACTGTTGAAAAACAAGGTAAACAGAAAAAAGTTGTTACCTTCAAGTACAAACCTAAAAAAGGTAGCCACCGCAAACAAGGTCACCGTCAACCTTACACAAAAGTTGTTATCAACGCTATCAACGCTTAAGGCGTAGCTTGAAGCAATCATTACAGAAATTCGGAGGAATAACATATGTTAAACTTGAATCTTGCTAACTTGCAATTTATGGCCCACAAAAAAGGTGGAGGTTCAACGTCAAACGGTCGTGACTCACAAGCGAAACGTCTTGGTGCGAAAGCTGCTGACGGCCAAACTGTATCAGGTGGTTCAATCCTTTACCGCCAACGTGGTACAAAAATCTACCCAGGAGCTAACGTAGGTCGTGGTGGAGATGACACTCTTTACGCTAAAGTAGAAGGCGTTGTACGCTTCGAACGTAAAGGTCGCGATAAGAAACAAGTATCTGTTTACCCAATCGCTAAATAAGTCTGAAAATGGCTTTACAATAGGCTTTCCGAGTTGTTTTCGGAGAGTCTTTTTTGTAATTTGATTTTGCTATTTTTAAAAGTGTACGATAGAAGTAATTTAAGACGGCAATATCTTCTCTATAGGATAAAAATATTTTGCCTTCTGCACTGTTGCGCTTCCTATAAGTTCTACATTCAGTAATAGATGAAATGTTCAGAGGAAGTGGTTTGGGTTCCAACTTAGTAAAATTAGTCATCGATGATTTGCCGAACAGAAATTCCAAAGCCTTTCAAATTGCAGTTGAAGAAGAGAAATTGGGAACCTGGAAGTTATATAAGAGAAGAATAGTCTATTTGCGAAAACGCAAGAGTTCAGCAAATTCTTGCGTTTTTTGATATAATGGTAGAAGCAGTTTTAAGAGGTATCAGGTATGAATATTCAACAATTACGCTACGTTGTAGCCATTGCCAACAGTGGTACTTTTCGGGAAGCAGCAGAGAAAATGTACGTTTCCCAGCCTAGTTTGTCCATTTCCATTCGTGATTTGGAAAAAGAGTTAGGTTTTCAAATTTTTAGCCGAACTAGTTCAGGAACTTTTTTGACACAAAAAGGGATGGAATTCTATGAGAAAGCTCAGGCTTTAGTTAAGGGATTTGATCAGTTTGAACATCTCTATTTGCAACCTGAGGAAGGTGAGAAGACTTTTTCAATTTCAAGTCAGCATTATGATTTTCTTCCCCCACTGATTACGGAGTTCTCTCGTAGCCACCCGCAGTACCCTCATTTTCGCATTTTTGAATCGACTACAGTACAGATTTTAGATGAGGTTGCTCAGGGTTATAGCGAGCTTGGTATTATTTATTTGAACGAGAGAAATACAAAAGGAATCATGCAGAAATTGGATAAACTTCACTTGCAAGCTGTAGATTTGTCTGCATTTCAGACTCATATCTACCTTCGTGAAGATCATCCTTTGACAAAGAAAGCTGAGATTGATCCAGTAGATTTGGTAGGTCTACCTACCGTACGGTTCACTCAAGAAAAAGAGGCTTATCTTTATTATTCCGAGAACTTGATTGATACGTCGGATTCCTCAGTTGTGTTTGATGTGACAGACCGTGCTACTCTGAATGGAATTTTGGAGCGTACGGATGCCTATGCAACTGGTTCGGGCTATCTTGATGACGAGAGTGTCAATGGCATTACCGTAATTCCTCTCAAAGGAAAGGTAGACAATCGCATGGTCTACGTTAAACGAGCTAATGATGAACTTAGTTCTTGTGCCAAAGACTTTATTGAAACCATGCAGGCATATTTTGATAAGAAGAAGGATGAAAATGCGTAAAATTGGATTTCCATTTTTGATGGTAGTATTAATTGGTTTGGACCAGTTTGTAAAAGCTTGGACTGTTGCCAATATTGAATTAGACACGGTTGAGCCATTTATTAAAGGATTTATGAGTTTGGCCTATTTGCGAAATTATGGAGCGGCTTGGTCCATCTTGCAAAATCAGCAATGGTTTTTCACGATTGTAACTATTGCAGCTGTGACCGGTTTGATTTGGTATTATGTGAAGCAAATCAAGGGTAACCTGTGGACCTTGTTTAGCCTGGCTTTGATGATTGCTGGAGCCCTGGGGAATTTTATTGATCGAATTCGTCTTGGTTATGTAGTGGATATGTTCCATTTGGATTTTATCAGTTTCCCAGTTTTTAATGTGGCGGATATGTGTTTGTCTGTCGGTGTAGGAATTTTGTTTATTTGTATCATGAAAGAAGAGAGTAATGGAAGTAAGAGTTGAGATTGGTGGCATTCGTTTAGACAAGGCCTTGGCGGATTTGACAGATTTGTCCCGTTCAGTTGCCAATGAACAGATTAAAAATGGTCAGGTTTTGGTCAATGGCCAGCCTAAAAAAGCCAAATACAGTGTACAAGTTGGCGACATCCTAACCTATCAGGTGCCAGAAGTAGAAGAAATTGACTATGTAGCAGAAGACATTCCTTTAGAAATTGTCTATCAGGATGCGGATGTAGCAGTGGTTAATAAACCTCAAGGGATGGTTGTTCACCCGTCTGCGGGCCACACATCTGGTACACTGGTCAACGCCCTTTTGTATCATGTGAAAGACTTGTCTGGTATCAATGGCGTTCTTCGACCTGGTATTGTCCATCGGATTGACAAGGATACATCTGGCTTGCTCATGATTGCCAAAAATGATGATGCCCATACCAAGCTAGCTGCTGAATTGAAAGACAAAAAGTCGCTTCGTAAATATTGGGCGATTGTTCATGGCAATCTGCCAAATGACCGTGGCATGATTGAGGCACCGATTGGGCGTTCTGAGAAAGACCGCAAGAAACAGGCTGTTACAGCCAAAGGGAAAGAGGCTGTGACACGTTTTCAAGTTTTGGAGCGTTTTGGGGATTATACCTTGTTAGAATTGACCTTGGAAACCGGTCGGACACATCAAATACGTGTTCACATGGCTTATATCGGTCATCCTGTGGCTGGTGATGAGGCCTACGGCCCAAGGAAAACACTTAAAGGGCATGGCCAGTTTCTTCATGCCAGAACGCTTGGATTTACCCATCCGAGAACTGGGGAAGTCGTGGAGTTTACGGCAGAAGCGCCAGCTATTTTTCAGGCGGCACTTGAAAAACTGCGCAAGTCAAATGGCTGATGAAAACCTGTTCATCTTGCCCATTTTCCCAACAAATGCTATACTAGTAGACGATAAAAATGTAAGGAGTATGAAAAAATATGGAAAATTTACCAAATTGTCCAAAATGTAATTCTGAATATGTTTATGAAGACGGTGCCCTCTTGGTTTGCCCTGAGTGTGCTTACGAATGGAACCCAGCAGATGTAGCTGAGGAAGAAAGTGGACCTGTTGCAATTGATGCTAACGGTAATCGTTTGGCGGACGGCGATACTGTGACGCTTATCAAAGATTTGAAAGTGAAAGGTGCGCCTAAGGACCTTAAACAAGGTACACGTGTTAAAGGCATCCGTATCGTTGAAGGTGATCACAATATTGATTGTAAAATCGATGGTTTCGGTGCCATGAAGTTGAAATCTGAATTTGTTAAGAAAATCTAAGAGAGAGGACTGGTTAACCAGTCTTTTCCTGTTTTTGAAAGGATATTATGAAACATCAAAGTATTTTGTTTTACAGTAGATGCCTGTTAGCCATTTTAGCCATCACAGGTACCGCCTTAGAAATCATTAAATATGGTATCGGAATGCTCATGTATTATACGGTACAATCTAATTTATTGGTATCTCTGTTCGCTGTCTATATGGTCTATGCCATGAGTAAGGGTGTGGATTTACAGACGTCACGTTTTCTTCGGATAAAGGCTGCTGTAACCATGTCTATCATGATTACCTGTGTAGTCTATCACTTTATGTTGGCACCTTTGGCAGACGATTTCTGGCGACTTGAAAATCTACTCTGCCATTATATTGTTCCCTTATATTTTTTGTTAGATACCCTAATAGTAGATCGTCAACAACAGTACAAGTGGTTTGACCCGATTTGGTGGACGCTTTTGCCTGTTCTCTACATGATTTTTGGTCTAGTGAATGGTCTTTTCATAAAAATTCCAATCCCAGATGCTAAGGACAGTCCTTTTGCTTATTTCTTTCTCAATGTCCCTAAGTATGGTTGGACCTATGTTTTGACTTATGCTGGAGTCATCTTTATCGCCTATCTAGTCTGCGGTTTTCTATTGGCGGGACTAAAATCCATAAACCTTAAGACTTCATTGTCTTTTGGAAAAAATTCTCAGTAAAATCCGATAATTTCTATATTTTTTCAGAAAAAAATTGTCAAGGCTGAGATTTTATGCTATACTCTGCTTAATAAATCCTTTAAAACCTGTCCAGAGAGGCAGACAAGGAGTCGGATGTTAAGCAGGTTGGTTCTAACTAGCCTATATTTTCATAGTCTCCTTGTATAAGGAGACTTTTTCTATACTTTTGGAGGTCTTATGAAGACAAAAGAAATCGTTGACGATATGACTATGAAACGGGCAATCACCCGCATCACTTATGAAATTATCGAACGGAATAAGAATTTGGATAATATTGTCCTTGCAGGGATTAAAACACGGGGTGTTTTCATTGCAAAGAGGATTCAGGAGAGACTTAAGCAATTAGAGGGTATCGACGTTCCGTTGGGCGAGTTGGATACCAAGCCGTTTCGAGATGACATGAAGGTAGAAG
The DNA here is from genome assembly GCF_029616525.1 of Streptococcus suis. Classification (GTDB taxonomy): domain Bacteria; phylum Bacillota; class Bacilli; order Lactobacillales; family Streptococcaceae; genus Streptococcus; species Streptococcus suis_AF. The sequence goes on from NZ_JANFME010000003.1 coordinate 106,434, forward strand.
ATGATACGACAAATATGACTGCCAATGTCAACGATCGTGATGTTATATTAGTAGATGATGTGCTTTATACAGGACGAACTATTCGTGCGGCTATTGACAACATAGTGTCCTTGGGCCGTCCAGCTCGTGTTAGTTTAGCGGTACTTGTGGATCGTGGACACAGGGAGTTGCCTATTCGAGCAGATTATGTTGGGAAGAATATCCCAACTAGCCGTTCTGAAGAAATCATTGTGCACATGGCTGAAATCGATGGTCAAGACGCTGTCCTTCTGGTTGAAGGTGCATAGTCGCTTCGTTTACAAATTCTCATTCTACATCTAGATCATAAAGGTAGGTATCATCATGACAATTACAAATGGTAAAGTTTCACTCAAACACTTGGTTACAATGGAGACCCTCTCAAATGAAGAAGTATTGGGACTCATTCAACGTGGTATTGCTTTTAAACGCGGTGAAAAGGTAGAGTTGGATCGGAAGTACTATGCTTCTAACCTTTTCTTTGAGGATTCAACTCGGACGCATAAGTCTTTTGAAATGGCAGAGCTTCGTTTGGATATGGGAATGATTGACTTTGATGCTCGTACCAGCTCAGTCAATAAGGGTGAAACCTTGTATGATACCATTTTGACCATGTCGGCACTTGGGGTAGACATCTGCGTGATTCGTCACTCGGAAGTGGATTATTACAAGCAATTGATTGATAGTCCTACCATTCAGACTTCAATTGTCAATGGTGGTGATGGTTCAGGCCAACACCCAAGCCAATCCCTACTTGATTTGATGACTATTTATGAAGAATTTGGAACTTTTGAAGGCTTGAAGATTGCCATTGCAGGTGATATTACACACTCACGGGTTGCTAAGTCCAATATGCAAATTTTGAAACGGCTGGGAGCTGAGATTTTCTTTGCTGGACCGGAGGAATGGTACGCAGAGGAATTTGATGTCTATGGTCAGCATTTGAATATTGATGATATTGTGGAAACGGTAGATGTACTGATGTTGCTCCGTGTACAACACGAGCGCCATGATGGTGATGGTGGTTTTTCTAAAGAAACTTATAACCGTTTGCATGGTTTAACAGAGGAGCGTTACAAACGCTTGAAAGATAGTGCTATTGTCATGCATCCGGCTCCTGTTAACCGTGATGTAGAAATTGATGATCAATTGGTAGAGGCACCCAAATCACGTATTGTCCGTCAAATGCAGAATGGTGTATTTGTCCGGATGGCGATTTTGGAAGCAATTGTCAATGGCAAGGCTTAAAAGTAAGCAGTTCAGGTACCTTAGAACTGAGCAGTTAGAAATTTGTTAGACTTATCTTATTTAATGTCGCTCAGAGAGGCGACGAATAGAAAGGAGAAGGTACAGGTTCGAGTAAGATTTAATTTTTATATTCGGACACGCCCTAAGGACTGTGTGAAAAAGATAAATATCGACTTGACGCCTATAGCGTCGGCGCCGAATTTCCTATTTTCACTTTGTCCTTTTAACAGGCTTTGTATCATAGATTATGTCAAAAAGACGTTTAATTTTGGAAGATGGCACTATTTTTGAAGGGGAGGCCTTCGGTGCTGATATTGATGTGACTGGTGAGTTGGTTTTCTCAACTGGTATGACAGGTTATCAGGAATCCATCACGGACCAGTCTTATAATGGTCAGATTTTAACCTTTACCTATCCCTTGGTAGGAAATTACGGGATTAACCGTGATGATTACGAGTCGATCAAACCGACTTGTAAGGGAGTGGTTGTTAGCGAGTGGGCTCGTCGAGCAAGTAACTGGCGTAACCAGATGACTTTGGATGAATTTTTAAAGGCTAAGAAAATTCCAGCTATTTCTGGAATTGACACACGCGCCCTAACTAAAATTATTCGTCAGCACGGGACCATGAAGGCGACTCTTGCAAATGTTGGTGATTCCGTTGAACATTTGACGGATCAGTTGAGAGCGACTGTTTTGCCAACCAACAACATCCAGCAAGTATCTACCAAAACGGCCTATCCTGCGCCTGGAATTGGACGTAGTGTTGTTTTGGTTGATTTTGGATTGAAACATTCTATTCTTAGAGAGTTAGCCAAGCGTGATTGCAATGTGACAGTTGTCCCTTATGATACTACTGCTGAAGAAATTCTTGCTCTCCATCCTGATGGTGTTATGCTATCAAACGGCCCAGGAAATCCAGATGATGTTCCAGAAGCTTTGGACATGATTCGGGGCATTCTTGGAAAAATTCCAATATTTGGTATCTGTATGGGCCACCAACTCTTCGCCAAGGCCAATGGTGCTACAACTTACAAGATGAAGTTCGGACATCGTGGTTTTAACCATGCTGTTCGTGAAATTGCGACAGGTCGAGTGGACTTTACCAGTCAGAACCACGGTTACGCAGTGGCTCGAGAAGATTTACCTGAATGTTTAATGATTACTCATGAAGAAATCAATGACAAATCAGTAGAAGGGGTACGCCACAAGTACTATCCAGGTTTCTCTGTTCAATTCCACCCAGATGCTGCACCTGGTCCACATGATGCCAGCTATTTGTTTGACGAATTTATGGAATTGATGGATTCGTTTAAAAAAGGGCAGTAAGGTTTAACTACTATCGAGCTAAACTTTACTGCGTCGGTCAGAGCAAGTCGGACTTCATGCTAACGCATGTGTCCTCCTACGCAAAGTCCAATGGGACCTTTGCTAAATCTGACACTAGTTTAGAATTTCAATTATTAACGAATTGAGATTCTAAACGTCGGACTTATCTTATTTAATGTCGCTCAGAGAGGCGACGAATAGAAAGGCAAGGGACAGATCAATGGTTGCGAGCAACTCATTGCCCTACGCCTGGGAGTGGGAAAGAACTCGAAAAGTAAAAAAGAGTTCGTCAACAAGTCCTTGTTTCCAGTTGTTGAGCTGAAACAATCTATCCCCAGATTGTTTCACTCCCACCCCCGCACAGCTCAAACTGTCTGGGAGACAGTTTGAGGTTGGAAATAGAGCGAACTTTGTTCGCAACAGTCGTAATGGTCAGATTTGGAGTATAGAATACGAACAAATTTACCAATCAACCACTGCGCTGAGATGTTGACACCTGTTCTTAGAAATGGTGATATACTTTAAGGCTATCCCTTGCACTAGCTCGAAAATGGATTAATGTCGAATCCATTTTCTCACGTCGGACAATTATTTAATTCTATCCGGAGAGATAGAAAATAGAAAGGAGAAGGTACAGGTTCGAATAAGATTTGATTTTCCTATTCGAACACGCCCTAAGGACTGTGCGAAAAAGATAAATGTCGTCTTGATGCTTGAAGCATCAGTGTCGTGTTTCCTATTTTCGCTTTGTCCTCTTAACGGGCTTTGTATCATACATTATGCCAAAACGTACGGATATTAAGAAAATTATGGTGATTGGGTCTGGTCCGATTATTATCGGTCAGGCTGCGGAGTTTGATTATGCTGGGACTCAGGCTTGTTTGGCTTTGAAGGAAGAAGGCTATAGTGTTGTCTTGGTCAATTCAAACCCTGCGACCATTATGACAGACAAGGAAATTGCGGACAAGGTTTATATTGAGCCGATTACGCTTGAATTTGTCACACGGATTTTACGGAAGGAGCGTCCAGATGCTCTCTTACCAACCCTTGGTGGTCAGACTGGTCTCAACATGGCCATGGAATTGTCTAAGGCTGGTATTTTAGATGAGCTTGGAGTTGAGTTGTTGGGAACTAAACTGTCTGCAATTGATCAGGCAGAGGACCGCGACCTCTTCAAACAACTCATGGAAGACCTCAATCAGCCTATTCCTGAGTCAACGATTGTGACAACAGTTGAAGAAGCTTTGGAATTTGCTGCTGAAATTGGCTATCCTGTCATTGTTCGTCCAGCCTTCACGTTGGGTGGTACTGGCGGTGGTATGTGTGCCAATGAAGAAGAACTGCGTGAAATAGCAGAAAATGGTCTAAAATTGTCACCAGTGACTCAGTGTTTGATTGAGCGTTCCATTGCTGGATTCAAAGAAATTGAATACGAAGTGATGCGCGATGCGGCTGACAATGCCTTGGTCGTATGTAACATGGAAAACTTTGACCCTGTGGGAATTCATACAGGAGATTCTATCGTATTTGCCCCAACGCAGACGCTTTCGGATATTGAAAACCAGATGTTGCGTGATGCCAGTCTCAGCATTATTCGCGCCCTCAAAATCGAAGGTGGCTGTAATGTGCAGTTGGCACTAGATCCACATAGTTTCAAATATTATGTCATTGAAGTAAACCCACGTGTGTCCCGTTCGTCTGCCTTGGCATCCAAAGCGACAGGTTATCCTATTGCCAAATTGGCAGCAAAAATTGCGGTTGGCTTGACCTTGGATGAAATGGTGAACCCTGTTACAGGAACAACCTATGCCATGTTCGAGCCTGCTCTTGACTACGTTGTGGCTAAGATTCCACGTTTCCCATTTGACAAGTTTGAAAAAGGGGAGCGCCGCCTTGGAACGCAGATGAAGGCAACTGGTGAGGTCATGGCTATTGGTCGCAATATCGAAGAAAGTCTGCTCAAGGCCTGCCGTTCTTTGGAAATCGGAGTCTATCACAATGAAATGCCAGAACTCTGCCAAGCGACAGATGACAAATTGGTTGAAAAGATTGTCAAGGCACAGGATGATCGTTTATTCTATCTTTCAGAAGCCCTTCGACGTGGCTATACAGTAGAAGAACTGGCTCAATTGACCAAGATTGATCTTTTCTTCCTTGATAAGCTGCTTCATATCTTAGAAATCGAGCAGGAATTGGCAATTAATCACGATAATATTGATTTATTGAAAAAAGCCAAGAAATACGGTTTTGCAGACCGCAAGATTGCAGAACTCTGGGGCAGAACTGAATCCTATATTCGTCAACTGCGGACAGAGAACAAAGTTGTCCCTGTTTACAAGATGGTGGACACTTGTGCAGCCGAATTTGAAAGTACTACACCTTATTTCTATTCAACTTATGAGTGGGAAAATGAGTCTATCCGTTCGGAGAAAGAATCTGTTTTGGTGCTAGGTTCTGGACCAATTCGTATCGGTCAGGGTGTGGAGTTTGACTATGCGACGGTGCATTCTGTCAAGGCCATTCAGGCGGCTGGCTACGAAGCTATCATTATGAACTCAAACCCTGAAACTGTGTCAACTGACTTTTCGGTTTCGGACAAGCTTTACTTCGAGCCGTTAACCTTGGAAGATGTCTTGAATGTGATTGACCTTGAGAAACCAAAAGGGGTTATCGTTCAGTTCGGTGGCCAGACGGCTATCAATTTGGCAGAGCCATTGGCCAAAGCAGGGATTCCAATCTTGGGGACACAGGTGGCGGATTTGGATAGAGCAGAAGACAGGGATTTATTTGAAAAAGCCCTGAAAGACCTAGGGATTCCACAGCCACCAGGCCAAACCGCAACCAACGAAGAGGAAGCTCTAGAAGCGGCCCGCAAAATTGGTTTCCCGGTACTTGTTCGTCCCTCTTATGTCTTGGGCGGTCGTGCTATGGAGATTGTCGAAAATGAAGAGGACTTACGTTCTTATATGAGAACGGCGGTCAAGGCTTCGCCAGAGCACCCAGTTTTGGTGGATTCTTACATCGTCGGTCGTGAGTGTGAAGTGGATGCCATTTCAGATGGTAAGGATGTCTTGATTCCAGGTATTATGGAGCATATCGAGCGCGCAGGGGTTCACTCAGGTGACTCTATGGCAGTTTATCCCCCACAAACCTTGTCTAAAGAGGTACAGGCGACTATTGCAGACTACACTAAACGCTTGGCAATCGGTCTTAACTGCATCGGTATGATGAATATCCAGTTTGTTATTAAGGATGAAACGGTCTATGTCATTGAGGTCAATCCTCGTGCTAGTCGTACGGTGCCATTCTTGTCCAAAGTCACAGACATTCCAATGGCTCAGGTTGCAACCAAATTGATTTTGGGACAAAGCCTTGCGGAACTTGGTTACCAAGACGGTCTTTATCCTGAGAGCAAGCAAGTGCACGTTAAAGCACCAGTATTCTCCTTTACTAAACTTGCCAAAGTAGATAGTTTGCTTGGACCAGAGATGAAGTCAACTGGTGAAATTATGGGGTCAGACTTGACGTTGGAGAAAGCACTTTATAAGGCCTTTGAAGCTAGCTACCAGCACCTGTCTGAGTTTGGTAATGTAGTCTTTACCATTGCGGATGAAGACAAGGAAGAAGCTCTTGGACTTGCCCAACGCTTCCATGAACTAGGCTATGGTCTGCTGGCTACGGCTGGGACAGCTGCTTATCTGACTGATAAGGGACTATCCGTGACAACTGTTGGTAAATTGGGCGATGCAGCTTATCAAGATATTCCAAGTCTTGTTCGAGCAGGTAAGGTCCAGGCTATTATCAATACGGTTGGGAAAAAACGGGTGGCAGATGGTGACGGTCAAGTCATTCGAAGCTCTGCTATTGAAGGAGGAATTCCGCTCTTTACAGCCCTTGATACAGCAGAAGCCATGGTCAAAGTGCTGGAGAGTCGTAGCTTCATGACACAGGCTATATAGAAGATACTATCAGGATGAGCTTTGAGTTCGTCCTGATTTTTTGATATACTGAAGAGTATGAAAATGATTGTAACAACTAGTCTTGGGATGGATGAGGGGCTGGTCTATAGGGCTAGACGGATTGCCAGTGAACTGGGAATTGAATACAAGGAAAGAAAGAAGCAGTCGGTTGGAAAAATGTTAGGTACCCACGAGGCTGTCTTGGTTCTTTATAAGGATAAATTGATACTAGAGCAGAGGGGGGGGCAGGTTTTATTTTTCCACCCAGATACTGCCATGTTGCGGATTAAGTCTGGAAGAGATCCGCTTTTAGAATTGCTTGGAAAAGAAAAACAATCAATAATAGACTGTACTATGGGCTTGGGATCTGATAGCATTGTGTTAGCAAGTGCCGGTCATCGGGTGACAGCCTTGGAAAGTTCTAAGCTAGTGCACTTTATTGTGAGTCGAGGTTTACAGGATTTTGATAGTGGGCTGCAAGAGGTCAATCGAGCCATGAAATCTATCCAGACAATTTGGACAGATAGTTTGACTTATTTGAAAGGGCAAAAAGATAAGTCTGTTGATGTCATTTACTTTGATCCCATGTTTTCAGAAGAAATCAAGGAATCACAAAATCTTTCTGGCTTGTCTATTTTGGCTGACAGAAGTCGTTTAACGGAGGAAATTGTATCTGAGGCTAAACGAGTAGCTAGGAAGAAATTGATAATAAAGGCTCATTTTCGAGATCAGGTCTTTGAAGAATTTGGCTTTAAACGTCATGTCAGACCCAATCAAAAATTTCACTACGGAGAAATTATTTTGGAGGAGGAAGTATGAAAATCATCGTTACAGGCTTTGATCCCTTTGGCGGCGAGCCTATTAACCCAGCCTTGGAAACAATCAAATCTCTACCTAAGACCATAGCAGGTGCAGAGATTATTCTTGTAGAGATTCCGACTGTTTTTGACAAGGCTGCGGATGTTTTAGAGGAGAAAATGGCAGAACATTTACCTGATGCGGTACTATGTATTGGTCAGGCTGGTGGGCGAGTTGATTTAACTCCTGAGCGTATAGCCATTAACCAAGATGATGCACGCATTCCAGACAATGAAGGGCAACAGCCGATTGATAGAACGATTCGAGAAGATGGTCAGCCTGCTTATTTCTCCACCTTACCCATCAAAGCAATGGTTGAAGCTATTCATAGGATTGGGCTTCCAGCTTCTGTTTCTAATACTGCTGGGACCTTTGTCTGCAATCATCTCATGTATCAAGCTCTTTACTTGGCGGAGAAACAATTTCCAAAGACTAAGGCAGGCTTTCTCCATATTCCCTTCTTGCCAGAGCAAGTTGTCGACAAGCCAGGACTGGCTTCCATGTCTTTGAACGATATTGTAAGAGGAGTTGAAGTAGCTATAGGAGCGATTGTTGAATATAGGGATAAAGAGGATATTAAAAAGGGTGGTGGAAGTACACACTGATGAACAATATTATGGAAGCAAGAAAACGTGTAGAGGAAATGGAAAAAATATTTAACAGACAGCTAGAGCTGAACCAGATGCTTTCCGATAGTCTGTCACAACTTAGCCAGGAACAATCGACTTATTTACAGTTATTAGATTATTACCAGAGCCAGACCTATATGGAAGATCTTGATTTATCTAATAAGGGTTATTTCAATGGTATTCCTTGCGGAGTATTGAGTGAAGATGGAGTCTATAATTTACTGTTTGACCGTACAAATCTAGCAAGTCAACTGAGAGAACTAGCAGATATGCTCGAACAATAAAATTTTTTTAAAACCTGTCAAGTTTTTTTCTTGACACCCTGTTAAAGTGTGGTATAATAGAACATGTGCTAAATAGCTCTGCTATTTCACCGAATAAAAATACAAAGAAAAGAGAACATTTAAAAATGGCAGTAAAAATCCGTTTGACTCGTATGGGTTCTAAAAAGAAACCTTTCTACCGTATCAACGTTGCAGACTCACGTGCACCACGTGATGGTCGTTTCATCGAAACTGTTGGTACTTACAACCCACTTTTGGCTGAAAACTCAGTAACTCTTAAAGAAGAGCGTGTACTTGAGTGGTTGGCAAAAGGTGCACAACCATCTGATACAGTTCGTAGCCTTCTTTCAAATGCTGGCGTATTGAAGAAATTCCACGAACAAAAATTCTCTAAGTAAGAACAGTAAGCGAGAACACTTATGGACATGATTGAAAATCTCATTATTGCGATTGTGAAACCTTTGATTTCACAGCCTGATAGCTTGACAATAAAAATTGTTGATACACCTGAATTCTTGGAATATCATTTGGATTTGGATCAATCTGATATTGGACGTATCATTGGTAGAAAAGGACGCACAATTTCTGCAATCAGAACGATTGTCTATTCTGTTCCAACAAGTGATAAAAAAGTTCGTTTAGTGATCGACGAGAAAGAATAGAAAGTCACCGTTTGGTGGCTTTTAACGTTAAAAAGGGGCCTAGCCCCTTTTTAACATATAGAAAGGAAGAAATGATGAATCTGATTTGGACCTATTTGAAAAAATATCCTAAGTGGATTGCCTTAGACTTGTTGGGGGCCTTCTTATTTGTAGTGGTAAACTTAGGCTTGCCGACTTTTTTGGCTAGGATGATTGACCAAGGAATTACAAAGAACGATGTTAGTCGGCTCTATTTCTGGGCGGGGATGATGGGATTGATTGTCCTGCTCGGTATTGTTGGTCGAGTGACACTTGCCTATGCAGCTGGAAAGTTGACTACCAACATCGTCAAAGATATTCGAAATGATCTGTATGAGAAAATTCAGGACTATTCTCATCATGAATATGAGCAGATTGGTGTTTCTTCTCTAGTTGCTCGTATGACAAATGATGCTTTTGTTCTTATGCAATTCTCTGAAATGGTGTTGAAACTAGGTATTATTACCCCCTTGATGATGATTGCTTCTGTCATCATGACCTTGGTAACCAGTCCGAGCTTGGCCTGGACAGTAGCAGTAGCCATGCCGTTTCTAGTTTTTGTTATTTTCTATGTGGCAACAAAAACTCGTCCTCTCTCTGAAAAACAACAGAAACGATTGGATACTATCAACCAGTATGTTCGTGAAAATCTCATGGGTTTGCGGGTCATTCGTGCCTTTACACGTGAAGAGTTCCAAGAAACTCGTTTTGCAGAGGTCAATGAGGAATATACCGATATTTCCAAAAAACTCTTTAATCTGACTGGATTGACAGAGCCGCTCTTTGTCCAGATTATCATTGCTATGATTGTGGCCATTGTCTGGTTCGCACTGGCTCCTTTGCAAACAGGTAGTCTGCAAATAGGTGATTTGGTAGCCTTTATCGAATATAGTTTCCACGCGCTTTTCTCTTTCTTGCTCTTTGCTAACTTGTTTAACATGTATCCACGTATGTCGGTATCGAGCCAACGAATTCAGGAAGTCTTGGACATGCCCATTTCCATTTCTAAGAATGAAGAAGGTATTACTGAAACAGATACTCGTGGTTATCTAGAATTTGAAAATGTAACTTTTGCCTACCCTGGTGAAACGGAGTCGCCTGTTCTGCACAATATTTCCTTCAAAGCTAAGCCTGGTGAAACCATTGCCTTTATTGGTTCAACAGGTTCTGGTAAGTCTTCCTTGGTCAACTTGATTCCACGTTTCTATGATGTGACACTTGGTCGTATCTTGGTGGACGGTGTGGATGTCAGACGCTACAATCTAAAGGCACTCCGCAGCAAGATTGGCTTTATTCCGCAGAAAGCTCTGCTATTTACCGGAACTATCGCGGAAAACTTAAAGTACGGTAAGATGGATGCTAGTCTTGCAGAACTTCATGATGCGACGGATGTGGCTCAGGCTAAGGAGTTTATCGAGAGTAAGGAAGAAAAATTCGACACGCATCTAGCTGAGGGCGGAAGCAACCTGTCAGGCGGGCAAAAGCAACGTTTGTCCATTGCACGTGCTATTGTCAAACAGCCCGATATTTATATTTTTGATGATTCTTTCTCAGCCTTGGATTATAAGACGGATGCAATTTTGCGGAGTCGTTTGAAGGAAGTGACGGAAAATGCGACGGTGCTGATTGTTGCCCAACGTGTCGGAACCATTATGGATGCCGACCAGATTATCGTGCTGAACGAAGGTGAAATCGTTGGCCGCGGCACCCACAATGAATTGATGGAAAGCAATGAGATTTATCGAGAAATTGCCAATTCTCAGCTTAACCGTCAATCTCTGACAGAAGAATAGGAGGAATTATGAAGAATAGATCAGTATTTACCCGTGTTTGGGACTATTTACGTCGTTACAAATCTTCTGTATTTTTAGCCGTTTTTCTAAAGACCATCAGTGCAGTTATGAATGCCTTAGAACCCTTTGTACTGGGGCTTATCATTACAGAATTGACCAAGAATCTGTTGGATATTGTTAATGGAGTAGAAGGAGCGCAGATTAACTATTCCTACATTGCCATCATGCTTGCCATCTATGCCCTTCGTGCCCTTCTATATGAAATCGGTGCCTACGGTTCCAACTATTTTATGACCAAGGCTGTCCAAGGTGCGACAAAGGAATTGCGTCAGGATTTGAGCCACAAGATTAACAAAATTCCTGTTTCTTATTTTGACAAGCACCAGTATGGTGATTTACTCGGCCGTTTTACAAGCGATGTGGAGACTGTGTCGAACGCCCTGCAACAAAGTTTTCTCCAGCTAGTCAATGCCGTTCTGACCCTCTCTCTAGCCATTTTCATGTGTTTCTGGTTGGATGTGTCATTAGCTCTCGTAGTCGTGACCTTGGTTCCAGTGACGTATTTTGGTTCCAAGTTTGTCATGGGCAAATCTCAGCCCTACTTCAAACAACAGGCTGATGCCCTCGGTCGTTTGAACGGCTTTGTCCAAGAAAATCTGACTGGTTTTAACGTTCTCAAACTTTACGGTCGTGAAGAAATTTCTACAGAAGAGTTTCGCCAGATTACCGCAGATTTGCAGGAAGTTGGTTTCAAGGCTAGTTTCATGTCTGGTTTGCTCATGCCTCTAGTTCACGGCTTCTCAAACATCGCCTACGTTGTCGTGGCCTTACTATCTGGATTGAAAGTTCTTGCAGGCACATTGACGGTGGGTAATATGCAGGCCTTCGTCCAATACGTCTGGCAGATTTCTCAGCCAGTCCAGACCTTGACCCAATTGGCACCACAGTTGCAGTCTGCAAAATCCTCCCTTGAACGCATCTTTTCAGTCCTAAATGAGCTTGATGAAGAAGACGCCGATGCGCTGGAGTTGACAGAAAGTCTGACAGGACAAGTCAGCTTTGAGCAGGTCGAATTTGGCTATTCAGAAGATAAGCCACTTATCCGTAACTTTAATCTGGATGTTCAACCCGGTGAGATGGTGGCCATCGTTGGTCCAACAGGGGCAGGTAAGACTACTCTTATCAACTTGCTCATGCGTTTCTATGATGTCACATCCGGTTCTATCAAAGTGGATGGTCAGGACATTCGAAATATTTCCCGTCAATCCTACCGTAGTCAATTTGGTATGGTCTTGCAGGATGCTTGGCTCTATGAAGGGACCATCAAGGAAAATCTGCGTTTTGGACGTCTGGATGCGACAGATGAGGAAATTGTGGAGGCTGCTAAAGCTGCCAACGTTGACCATTTTATCCGTACCCTGCCTGGCGGTTATAATATGGAAATGAACCAGGAATCCAGCAATATTTCCCAAGGTCAGAAACAGCTTTTGACCATTGCGCGTGCCTTGTTGGCAGACCCTGCTATTCTGATTCTTGACGAAGCGACTTCTTCAGTTGATACCCGTTTGGAACTCTTGATTCAAAAGGCCATGAAACGATTGATGAAAGGGCGGACAAGTTTCGTTATTGCCCACCGCTTATCAACCATTCAGGAAGCTGATAAGATTTTGGTCTTGAAAGATGGACAGATTATCGAACAAGGTAACCATGAAAGTCTTTTGGCAGACAAAGGTTTCTATTATAATCTGTATCAAAGTCAGTTTAGTGAATCCAAATAAAAAACGAACTCCCTTGTCAGTGACAGGGAGTTTTCTCATATACATGTTTGTAAAAATTAATAGGAAATTTCGGATAATAGTCCCTCAGCGGTAGTGGTTGGGAGGATGCGGACACGATTGAGAGTCAGTAATCCGTCACTAGCAGAAGCCAAGCCGTTGTTAGTAGTCACACCAAGTTTGTAGCCAGCTTGTTCAGTTAAGGCTACTGTATCTGCTGAGTATCGTCCACCAGGGTAGGCGATAGCGATGGTTTCCTGATTCAATTGGCTGTCAAGATAGGCTTTAGAGGAAGTAAGTTCATTTGTTTGATCCTCGATAGAACTATACTCTAAATCAGGGTGGTTGACGGTATGCCCTTGGAAGGAGAGCCCTGCGGTCTGCATTTCCTTGATTTGATCAAGAGTAAGGTGCCCTGCTTGTCCATATTCAGTAAACCCTGTAATGACATTGTTGGTTGCCTTCATTTGATATTGCTTAAGCAATGGGTAGGCATAACTATAAAAATCCCAGAGGCTATCGTCAAAGGTTAGCCAGACAACCTTTTTGCCAGCAGGAAGGACATTTTCTGTCAATACCTTATAAGCCTCTTCAGGTGATAAAGTATAGTAACCTGCATCTTGCAATGCTTTTAGATGACTTTCGAAAGTCGTTGGATCTACGATAAGATTCGCATTAGCTTCTTCATCAGGAGCCATTACATGAATGGCATGATACATGAGGATTGGAAGTTTGATAGGTTCAGTTTGCTGTTCCCAAATGATTTCTGTTTGTACTTCACTACTTTCTGAAGTCATAACACTTGAAGTGGCTGTTGTCTCTACCGTTGAAGCTTTGGAATCACTTTGTTGCTTAGATGGCTGTTTTAGAAAGATTAGAAAAATAGATAGTAGAGTCACTACTAATAATGCAATACCAAGTAGCAGTGGCACAAGTTGTTTCTTTTGTGTGCGACTTCGACGGGCTCTTCTTGAATGTTTCATTATCTTATCTCCATAATCATATATTAAAACAATTATATCAAATTTTTTGCCAAATAGTCAGCCATTTTGATATAATAGGAGAAATACTTTTTAAAGGAGAACACATGGTAGTTAAGATTGGATTATTAGGTTTTGGTACAGTTGCAAGTGGCGTGCCGTTTTTATTAGCTGAGAATACAGAAAAGATTGAAAAGGCTGCACAAGACAGCATTGAAGTAGCAAAGGTTCTAGTAAAAGATGATGCAGAGAAAGAACGCTTGTTGGCTGCAGGTCATGACTACAATTTTGTTACGAATATTGATGAGATTTTAGAGGATGAGGACATTGCCATTGTCGTTGAATTGATGGGACGTATCGAACCAGCTAAAACCTTTATTACACGCGCTCTTGAAGCTGGTAAACATATCGTAACTGCTAACAAAGATTTGTTGGCTGTTCATGGTAGCGAATTACGTGCCTTGGCTGAAGAGAAAGGTCTTGCACTTTATTATGAAGCTGCAGTTGCAGGTGGTATTCCAATCTTGCGCACCTTGGTCAACTCATTGGCTGCTGACAAGGTCACTCGTATCCTCGGTGTCTTGAATGGCACTTCAAACTTCATGTTGACTAAGATGGTTGATGAAGGCTGGACTTACGAAAAAGCTCTTCAAACAGCGCAGGAGCTTGGCTATGCAGAATCTGACCCAACAAATGACGTTGAGGGCATTGATGCGGCTTACAAGGCAGTTATCCTCAGTCAATTTGCTTTCGGCATGACTGTTGATTTTGACCATGTGGCACACAAGGGAATTTCAAACATCACGCCAGAAGATGTAGCAGTAGCTCAAGAATTGGGCTATGTCATCAAACTTGTGGGCGATATTCAAGAAACCACCTCTGGTATTGCTGCCGAAGTATCTCCAACCTTCCTACCGAAAAATCATCCACTTGCTAGTGTCAATGGTGTGATGAATGCTGTATTTGTCGAATCTATCGGTATCGGTCAGTCTATGTACTATGGACCAGGTGCAGGTCAGAAGCCAACAGCAACAAGTGTAATGGCTGATATTATCCGTATCGTTCGTCGCTTGAAAGACAATACTATCGGCAAAGCTTTTAACGAATATAGCCGCCCACTTCAACTGGCTGCTCCAAGTGATGTTAAGAGCGAGTACTATTTCTCAATTGATGCGCCTGATAAGAATGGCAAAATGCTTCGTTTAGCAGAAATCTTCAATTCTGAAGAAATTTCCTTCAAACAGATTTTGCAACAAGCTGCAGATGGCGAAACTGCTCGCTTAGTCATTGTAACCCATGAAATGAGCAAGACTCAATTGGAAAATGTAACAGCTAAATTGGCTCAGGAAACAGACTTTACAGTCTTGAATACCTTCAAGGTATTGGGAGAATAAGACATGAAAATCATTATTCCAGCAACATCAGCCAATATTGGTCCAGGTTTTGACTCTGTTGGTGTTGCCCTTTCAAAATATTTGACTATTGAAGTTTTGGAACAAACAGAGGATTGGGTAATTGAACACAATCTTGAACATGTTCCTTCAGACAAAAACAATCTTTTGATTAAGACTGCACTAAAAGTGGCTAAGAATTTGCAACCACATCGGATCAAGATGACCAGTGACATTCCCTTGGCGCGTGGATTGGGTTCATCTAGCTCTGTCATTGTAGCAGGTATTGAGTTGGCTAATCAATTAGCGGGTTTGAATATGACTGCAGATGAAAAATTGCTTAAGGCTACAGAAATTGAAGGACATCCTGATAATGTAGCGCCAGCGATTTTTGGAAATTTAGTTATCTCCAGCTATGTTAATAAGAAAGTACAGGCAGTTGTAACAGAATTCCCAGATGCAAGTTTTGTTGCCTTCATTCCAAACTACCCACTGCGCACAGTAGAAAGTCGTGGAGTGTTGCCTTCACAAATGGGCTACAAAAAAGCTGTTGCGGCCAGTGCTATTGCCAATGTGGCTATTGCTAGTTTAATGGCTGGTGATTTGGAAAAGGCTGGTAAAGCCATTCAGTCAGATATGTTCCACGAACCCTTCCGTCAATTGTTGGTAAAGGAGTTCTGCCCTATTAAGCAAACTGGACAAGAGTTGGGAGCCTATGCAACCTATCTTTCAGGTGCTGGACCAACAGTGATGGTATTAGCGCCCAAAGATAGGGAGGATGCTATTGTTCTAGCATTAGAGGAACTAAATCTAGACGGAACTGTCCACCGCCTTCAAGTAGATACAAAAGGGATTCAAGTTATTTAAAGATCAGCTCCATTTGAGCTGATTTTTCTTATGTTGCGAGAGAGTGTGAAAATAATCAATTTATATTCGTTTTTTATATTGATTTTTGGTATAATATGACCTGTATATTTTAAATTGAAATGAGAAGTTTATGAAAGATAAAATTAGGTTGGAATTAGAAGGAATTGATATTCGCTTCGATGAGCCCTTAAAAGAATATACTTATACAAAAGTTGGAGGTGCTGTTGATTACCTAGCATTTCCTCGTAACCGTTATGAAATTGTCCGTATTGTTGAGTTTGCTAAGCGTGAAAATATTCCCTGGCAGGTACTGGGCAATTCCAGTAATATTATCGTTCGGGACGGTGGTATTCGTGGATTTGTTATCCGGATGGACAAGCTCAATTCTGTTACAGTTTCTGGCTATACGATTGAAGCAGAAGCAGGGGCTAATTTGATTGAAACGACTAAGGTTGCGCTTTTTCATTCCTTGACAGGATTTGAATTTGCTTGTGGTATCCCTGGTAGTATCGGTGGAGCAGTTTATATGAACGCTGGTGCCTATGGTGGAGAGATAGCACATATTCTTGTTTCTGCTCAGATTTTGACTCCTGCAGGTTATGTAGAAACCCTTGATAATCGTGAGTTACGCTTCGGTTACCGCTCGTCAATTTTACAAGAAAATGGAGCGATTGTTCTCTCTGCTAAATTTGCCCTAAAACCTGGTAATCACCCAGTTATCCAAAATGAAATGGCTCGTTTAACCCATTTGCGTGAATTGAAACAACCTCTGGAATATCCATCATGTGGCTCAGTCTTTAAGCGTCCTCCTGGTCATTTTGCAGGTCAGTTGATCATGGAAGCTGGTTTGAAAGGCTACCGTATTGGTGGTGTTGAAGTATCTGAAAAACACGCAGGTTTTATGGTCAATGTCGACAATGGTACAGCAAAGGATTATGAAAATCTGATTGCCCATGTGATCGAAGTTGTTGAAAAATCTTCAGGAATTACTCTGGAGAGAGAAGTGCGTATTATCGGCGATCCTGCTGATACACTCTAGCCATCAGGCTCTTACAAAAAAGAAGGAATTTATGAGAATTGAAAAAGCCAATTATTGAATTTAAGAACGTTTCAAAAGTATTTGAAGACAGTGGAACAACTGTATTAAAGGATATTAGTTTTGAATTGGAAGAGGGGAAATTTTATACCCTTTTAGGAGCTTCTGGTTCAGGTAAATCAACGATTTTGAACATTATTGCTGGTTTGTTGGATGCAAGTTCAGGTGATATTTATCTGGACGGTCAACGGATTAATGATGTCCCGACCAACAAGCGGGATGTCCATACAGTTTTCCAATCCTATGCCCTATTCCCACACATGACTGTCTTTGAGAATGTGGCTTTTCCTCTTAAATTGCGTAAGGTTGACAAGGCGGAAATTGAACGCCGTGTGACAGAGGCTCTTCAAATGGTCCGTCTTTCTGGTTACGAGAAACGTTCCATTCAGAAATTGTCTGGTGGTCAACGCCAGCGTGTCGCTATTGCTCGCGCCATCATCAATCAGCCTCGCGTTGTCTTGTTGGACGAACCATTGTCTGCCTTGGACTTGAAACTGCGGACAGAAATGCAGTACGAATTGCGTGAATTGCAACAACGCCTAGGAATTACCTTTGTCTTTGTTACCCACGACCAGGAAGAAGCTTTGGCTATGAGTGACTGGATTTTTGTCATGAATGAAGGTGAGATTGTCCAGTCAGGAACCCCAGTGGATATTTATGATGAACCAATTAACCATTTTGTTGCTACCTTCATCGGTGAATCCAATATCCTTCCAGGTCGCATGATAGAAGACTATCTGGTTGAGTTTAACGGCAAACGCTTTGAAGCTGTCGATGGCGGTATGCGTCCTAATGAAGAAGTTGAAGTCGTCATCCGTCCAGAAGACTTGCAGATTACACTTCCAGAAGAAGGGAAATTGCAGGTAAAAGTAGATACCCAACTCTTCCGTGGCGTTCACTATGAAATCATTGCCTATGACGACCTTGGAAATGAGTGGATGATTCACTCAACTCGTAAGGCTATCGTGGGAGAAGTGATTGGACTAAGTTTTGAGCCAGAAGATATCCATATCATGCGTCTCAATGAAACGGAAGAAGAATTTGATGCACGTATCGAAGAGTATGTGGAAGTGGAAGAAGTGGAAGATGGCTTGATTAACGCTATCGAGGAGGAACGCAATGAAGAAAACCTCTAGGCTTTTTGCAATTCCCTATGCCCTATGGGTCTTTCTCTTTGTACTCGCGCCCGTTGCCTTGATTATCTTCAAGTCTTTCTTTGATATTCATGGTAATTTCACTTTAGCCAATTATCAAACTTATTTTAACTCGCCAAATATGACCTATCTGCGTATGAGTTTTAACTCCATTTTTTACGCAGGTATTATTACACTAGTCACCCTACTGGTATCCTATCCAACTGCCTACTTCTTGACCAAGCTCAAGCATAGACAACTCTGGCTCATGTTGATTATCTTGCCGACCTGGGTCAATCTCTTGTTGAAAGCCTATGCCTTTATCGGTATTTTTGGTCAACATGGTTCTGTCAACCAATTCTTAGAGTTTATTGGCTTGGGTGCCCAGCAAATTCTTTTTACGGATTTCTCTTTTATTGCTGTCGCAGCCTATATTGAAATTCCATTTATGATTTTGCCAATCTTTAACGCGCTGGATGATTTGGATAAGAACTTAATCAATGCCAGTCGTGATTTGGGGGCAACTCCTTGGCAGACCTTTACAAAAGTTATTTTCCCTCTTTCCATGAATGGCGTTCGCTCTGGTGTACAGGCGGTGTTCATTCCAAGTTTGAGCCTCTTTATGTTGACCCGCTTGATTGGTGGTAACCGAGTGATTACCTTGGGAACTGCCATCGAGCAACATTTCCTTACTACGCAAAACTGGGGAATGGGTTCAACCATAGGTGTGGTCTTGATTTTAGCCATGCTCTTGATTATGTGGATGACGAAAGAGAGGAAGAAATAATGAAAAAATTTGCAAACATTTACTTAACAGTTGCCTTTCTTCTTCTTTATTTGCCGATTTTCTATCTGATTTTCTACGCTTTCAATGAAGGTGGAGATATGAACGGCTTTACAGGCTTTACCTTGGAGCATTTTTCATCTATGCTTGGCGATAGCCGACTAATGCTGATTCTGGCTCAAACCTTCTTGTTGGCCTTCTTGAGTTCTTTGATTGCGACCATTATCGGAACTTTCGGTGCTATCTATATCTATCAGGCAACACCTCGTTTTCAAAATGCGCTCTTGTCTGTCAATAATATCTTGATGGTGGCACCAGATGTCATGATTGGGGCGAGCTTCCTGATTCTCTTTACCATGATTGGTTTCCAGCTTGGATTTGTTTCAGTATTGCTCAGTCACATTGCCTTTTCCATTCCTATCGTGGTCTTGATGGTGTTGCCACGCTTGAAGGAAATGAATGCCGACATGATTTCAGCAGCCTATGACTTGGGTGCAACTCAGCCACAAATGCTGAAAGAAATCATGTTGCCATACTTGACACCAGCCATTATTGCAGGTTATTTCATGGCTTTTACCTATTCCTTGGATGACTTTGCCGTGACATTCTTTGTTACGGGAAATGGTTACTCAAACCTATCTGTAGAGATTTACTCACGGGCTCGTCAAGGGATTTCTTTGGAAATCAATGCCCTATCAACCCTTGTCTTCCTTTTCTCTATCTTATTGGTAGTGGGTTATTATTTCATCTCACGTGAAAAGGAGGCCAACTAATGAAACGTTTATATTCATTTTTCCTAGGAATTATTGCCATTATTCTCATTCTTTGGGGAATTTCTAGTAAATTAGAAGCTGATTCAACTCAAGGAACGACGGATAAGTTGGTTATCTATAACTGGGGAGATTATATTGACCCAGAATTACTGGAAGAGTTTACTGCTGAAACAGGTATTCAGGTGGATTACCAAACTTTTGATTCCAATGAATCCATGTATACCAAGATAAAGCAGGGTGGTACAACCTATGATTTGACCATTCCATCTGAGTATATGATTTCCAAGATGACAGAAGAAGATATGCTCATCAAATTGGACAAGTCGAAAATTGAAGGTTTGGAAAATATCGATCCACAATTTATGGGCTTGAGTTTTGATAAGAACAATGATTATTCCATCCCTTATTTTTGGGGTACCTTGGGAATTGTTTATAATGAAACCATGGTCGAAAATCCTCCTCAAGAATGGGAAGATTTGTGGTCTGAAGAATACCGTGACAATATCATGTTGATTGATGGTGTGCGTGAAGTCATGGGCTTTGGTCTACAATCACTGGGCTATAGTCTCAATTCCAACAACCCTACCGAGATTGAAAAGGCAGCCGAACATCTTTATAATTTAACTCCAAATGTCAAAGCAATTGTTGCTGATGAGATAAAAGGTTATATGATACAAGATGCGGCAGCAATTGCTGTTTCGTTCTCAGGTGAGGCGAGTGAAATGTTAGATGGAAATGAAAATCTGCGCTATGTTGTACCATCAAAAGGTTCTAACCTTTGGTTCGATAACATGGTCATTCCAAAAACAGCAAAAAATATTGATGGAGCTTACGCCTTTATGAGTTTTATGCTTCGTCCTGAAAATGCGCTTCGCAATGCAGAATATGTTGGCTACTCAACACCAATTCCTGCAGCCAAGGCTATGCTGGATGAGGAGACTCAGAACGACGAAGCCTTCTATCCTTCAGAAGAAACGATGAAGAAGATGGAAGTTTATGATAATCTTGGACCAGAGATGCTTGGAATGTATAATGACCTCTATCTCCAATTCAAGATGTATCGGAAATAGTCTGAATATCCATATCTAGTTTTCGAGCCAGAATAGTATGAGCAACCGCAAATAGTGGTTGCTTTTTACTGTTCATTTAATACACTCAGTATCACAGAGTCCAGTTATAAATATTAACTATACCTAGTTATAGTTTGAATAAATAACTGAATTTTCAGAATATACTTGCAATACTGATAGTTTTATGTTTTAATATACTTATTGGTTTTGCCAATAATGAAGGAGAAAAACTAGGAGGAAAAGTTATGAAAAAGAAAGAAACTTTCTCACTTCGGAAGTATAAAATTGGAACTGTGTCTGTTCTTTTGGGTGCAGTTTTTTTGTTTGCAGGTGCACCATCGGTAGCTGCAGATGAATTGACAAGCCTTGTAGAGACTAAGGTGGAAGCAACTGTTCCTGACGTAATCGTCAGCGAATCAGCCTCAGAAAGTCCCGTTGTCGAGGAGTTAGTTGACACTTCTGTGGAGGCTACTCCAACTGATGTAACCACTACAGATAATGTAGAGGAAACACTTGGCTCAGAAGCTCTTGAAAACATCACAAATACAGAAGTAGAAGCGACTCAACCAGCTGTAGAAACTCCAGCTATTTCAGAGAAAAAAGTAGAAGAAGAGGAGAAGCTTGCCGTAGCAGATGAGACTACTGCTATTACTAATCAGGAAGAAGCGAAACCACAAAACATTGATAGTAATACGATCATTACAGTACCTAAAGTTTGGGATAGTGGTTACAAGGGCGAAGGAACAGTAGTTGCAATCATAGATTCAGGTCTTGACGTTGACCACGATGTATTGCATATTTCAGATCTCTCAACTGCAAAATATAAATCAGAAAAAGAGATAAAAGCAGCTAAAGAAGCAGCAGGAATTACCTACGGTGAATGGTTTAACGATAAGGTTGTATTTGGTTATAACTATGTTGATGTGAATACTGTCTTGAAAGAAGAAGACAAACGCTCACACGGTATGCACGTAACGAGTATTGCCACAGGAAATCCGACACAACCAGTCGCTGGACAATTAATGTATGGTGTAGCTCCTGAAGCGCAAGTCATGTTCATGCGTGTATTCTCAGACCTCAAAGCTACAACAGGCGCAGCATTGTATGTAAAGGCGATTGAAGATGCTGTAAAATTAGGTGCAGATAGCATCAACCTCAGCCTGGGAGGAGCTAATGGCTCTGTTGTTAACATGAATGAAAATGTGACTGCAGCAATCGAGGCTGCTCGTCGTGCAGGGGTTTCTGTTGTTATTGCAGCTGGTAATGATGGAACATTTGGTTCAGGTCATTCTAATCCGTCAGCCGATTATCCAGATTATGGCTTGGTCGGTGCACCTTCAACAGCTCGCGATGCAATTTCTGTCGCTTCTTACAATAACACAACGGTTGGTAGTAAAGTAATCAATATCATTGGCTTAGAAAACAATGCTGACTTGAATTACGGTAAGAGTTCGTTTGATAATCCAGAGAAAAGTCCCGTACCATTTGAAATCGGGAAAGAATATGAATATGTCTATGTGGGAATCGGTCAAGCTTCGGATTTTGATGGTCTAGATTTGACTGGAAAACTTGCACTCATCAAACGTGGAACGATTACCTTCTCAGAAAAAATAGCCAATGCAACAGCTGCAGGTGCAGTAGGGGTGGTCATTTTCAATAGCCGTCCAGGTGAAGCCAATGTAAGCATGCAACTTGATGATACAGCTATTGCAATTCCATCTGTCTTCATTCCATTGGAATTTGGTGAAGCTTTGGCAGCTAACTCATATAAGATTGCGTTCAATAACGACACAGATATTCGCCCTAACCCAGAAGTAGGTCTTCTTTCAGATTTTTCAAGTTGGGGTCTATCAGCGGATGGCGAGCTAAAACCAGACTTAGCTGCTCCAGGTGGTGCTATTTATGCAGCCATCAATGATAATGACTATGCCAACATGCAGGGAACAAGTATGGCTTCACCACACGTAGCAGGAGCAGCCGTACTAGTAAAACAATATTTACAGGCAACTTACCCTACTAAGTCCCCTCAAGAAATCGAAGCCTTAGTAAAACACTTGCTTATGTCTACTGCTAAAGCACATGTGAACAAAGAAACAACAGCCTACACTTCCCCTCGCCAACAAGGTGCAGGTATCATCGATACTGCGGCAGCTATTTCTACAGGTTTATATTTGACTGGCGAAGACGGTTATGGCAGCATTACCTTGGGAAATGTTGAGGATACATTCAGCTTTACGGTCACACTTCATAACATTACAAACGAAGATAAGACTTTAAACTACTCAACGCAATTAACAACGGATACTGTCCAGAACGGATTGATCACCTTGGCTCCGCGTATATTAGCAGAGATTCCTGGCGGTAAGGTGACTGTGAAAGCCAATTCAAGTACAACTGTTACAATTAATGTCGATGCATCAAGCTTTGTAGAAGAATTGACAGGTTTAATGAAAAACGGTTACTATCTTGAAGGTTTTGTTCGATTTACAGACATAGCCGATGGCGGTGATATTGTCAGCATTCCATACGTTGGTTTCCGTGGGGAATTCCAAAATCTAACCGTTCTAGAAGAGCCGATTTACAATCTTATTGCCGATGGTAAGGGGGGCTTCTACTTTGAACCTGTTACAGCACAACCAGATACTGTTGACATCAGCCATCACTACACAGGTCTTGTTACAGGAAGTACGGAGTTAATCTATTCTACAGACAAACGATCTGACTTTGCGATCAAGACTCTAGGTACATTTAAAAATGAAGCAGGATACTTTGTTTTAGAGCTTGATGAGTCTGGTAAGCCTCATTTAGCTATCTCGCCAAATGGGGATGACAACCAAGATTCGCTCGCTTTCAAAGGTGTCTTCTTGAGAAATTATACGGATTTAGTCGCAAGCGTCTATGCTGCAGATGATACCGAACGAACAAATCCACTTTGGGAAAGTCAACCACAGTCAGGCAATAAGAACTTCTATAGTGGTGATCCTAAAAATCCAAAATCAAGCACTATTTACCCTACTGAATGGAATGGGACAGACAGCGAGGGAAATGCTTTAGCAGATGGTAAGTATCAATACGTTTTGACCTACTCATCTGAAGTTCCAGGTGCAGCAGTACAAACTATGATTTTCGATGTTATCATCGATAGAGAATCACCAGTTATCACCACAGCTACCTATGATGAAACAAACTTTACATTTAACCCTCGTCCAGCCATTGAAAAAGGAGAATCCGGTCTATATCGCGAGCAAGTATTCTACCTTGTAGCAGATGCAAGCGGTGTGACAACTATTCCTTCCTTATTAGAAAATGGTGATGTAACCGTTTCTGATAACAAGGTATTTGTGGCACAAAACGACGATGGTTCCTTCACATTGCCTCTTGACCTTGCAGATATTTCAAAATTCTACTACACAGTAGAGGATTATGCTGGTAACATCAGCTATGAAAAAGTAGAGAATCTGATCAGTATCGGCAATGAAAAAGGGTTGGTAACAGTCAATATTCTTGATAAAGATACAAATAGTCCTGTACCAATACTTTTCTCTTACTCAGTCACCGATGAAACAGGCAAGATTGTTGCAGAATTACCACGATATGCCGGCGATACTAGCGTTCTTAAGCTACCATTTGGTACTTACACCTTTGATTTATTCTTATATGATACAGAATGGTCAAGCCTAGCAGGTGAAACCAAAGCAGTCGTGACGATTTCGGAAGAAAATAGCACTGCCGAGGTGAATTTCTATGTGACTTTGAAAGATAAGGCCAACTTGCTGGTAGATATTGATGCATTACTACCTTCTGGTTCAACCATCCAACTGGTAACTGCTGATGGCCAGACTGTTCAGCTACCAAATGCTAAATATTCTAAGACCGATTATGGTAAATTTGTACCAGTTGGTACCTACACTATCCTTCCAATCCTCCCAGAAGGCTATGAATTTTTGGAAGAATTAGACGTAGCAGTACTTGCAAACCAGTCAAATGTTAAGAAATTAACCTTGATTAATAAAGTTGCTTTGAAAGAACTGATTGCTGAACTTGCGGGACTTGAAGAAACAGCGCGTTATTACAATGCTAGTCCAGAACTTCAAACTGCCTATGCTAAAGCATTAGAAGATGCCAATGCAGTATATGCCAACAAACACAATCAGGCACAAGTAGATTCAGCGGTTGCCAGTCTTGTGGCGGCGAGAGAGCAGCTAAACGGTCAGGCTACCGATAAGGAAAAACTAATTGCTGAAGTATCAAACTACACACCGACTCAGGCAAACTTTATTTATTACAATGCTGAAAATACCAAACAAATTGCCTATGATACAGCTGTTCGTTCAGCACAACTTGTATTGAACCAAGAGAATGTAACACAGGCAGTTGTCAACCAAGCGTTGGCGGACTTGTTAGCGGCGAAAGCCAACTTAGATGGTCAAAAGACTGATATTTCAGCCCTTCGTAGCGCAGTATCCGTTTCTTCCGTATTAAAAGCGACAGATGCTAAGTATCTCAATGCATCTGAAAACGTGAAACAAGCTTATGACCAGGCAGTTGAAGCAGCGAAAGCGATTCTAGCTGATGAATCTGCAAGCCAAGCAAGTGTCGATCAAGCTCTAGCTATTCTGACAAGTGCTCAGGCAGAACTGGATGGCATTGCTACTTCAACAAATGATGCCAAAGAGCCAGCAAATACTGCCACTGACAAAAAAGATGAAGGCACTGTAACGCCTCCACCTATAGACTCAGAAAAAGTTGATGTACAGGCACCTCCTGTAAAAGATACTGGGAATTCAGGGCATGTACCGATAGTTCAGAAGCCAAACCCTCAACCAACTTTACCTCGTCCAGTCACTTTGCAAGCTAGTCTATCTAGCCCTAATCAAGAAATACAAGTGACTCAACTACCAAATACTGGAGACAATGATACGAGATACTATCTTGTTCTTGGTGTCATTATTGGGCTAGGGACTCTGTTGGTAAGCAAACGACGTCATAAAGAAGAAGTCTAAGAAAATCTAGTCATACTCTTCGAAAATCAAAATTATCCGTTGTCAACTTGCCTTGATGAACTCCAGTTCTATCTTCGGCTTCGTTTTCTAGGCAACTTTTGATTTGCATTGAGTAGCATTTTCTACCATTTGTCAGGCTTTAATCACGAGTTTGTTATATAAAAGACCGCTTAATCATTGATTAGGCGGTTGTTTGTGTTTGAAATTGAAGCATTGTCTTTTGGATGTTTCTTGAGACATCAGTTGGCTTTACAAGATAATAATCTTGAGCCAGTTGGTCAGCGATATAGGAGTGGAGGTAGGTTGCTACAAGGATTCTTTCATATAGTTGAACATGGGGAAATTGTACAGCAAATCCTGCAATCATACCTGCAAGAGTATCTCCCATACCTCCTGTTGCTTGGTAGGGACCACCAGCTACTATTGGGGTGACTTGGTTTGGCTGGTTTTTTAGGATTTGAGTAGCAGAACTTTTAGCTACAAGGATTGTATTTTCTTGAAAAGATTGCAAGGCTTCAAGATTTCTTTGGCTTGTTTGGTCAGCAACCGGAATGGCTGATAACCGTTCCCATTCTTTCTGGTGGGGTGTCAGGATGACTTGTTTACACGGGAAGTTCTTTCTGTTTTGCTTTGCGACTAAGGTAAGTGCTGAGCCGTCAAGAACTAAAATCTGCTGGTCAGATAAATGTTCAAAAACAAAGTCCAATAACTGTTCAGCTCTGCTATTTTCCCCCAAACCTGGACCAATCAATACCAAGTCAGCATTTTCTAAGCTGCTTATCAGCAAGGCTTGATCGTCAAATGAAAATGCCATGGCTTCAGGCAGATGACTATGTAAGGCTGGTATGTTATCTTTTTCAGTAGCAACAGTTACCAAGCCTGCTCCACTGTTGACGCTTGCTAGTGCGGCCATGATAATCGCTCCACCATAGGGATACAGTCCACCAATCAGCAAGACTCGACCATAGCTCCCCTTATGGCTATTGCGTGGCCTTGCTTGAATGACCTTTCTACAGAGTTCTTGTAAGTCCATACTTATTCCCCCTTTTCTTTTTATTATACCACGTGGAATGAGGTTTATGACAATCCAGATTTTAGATAAATCCAAGTTTTCATGCTATAATGAATTCATGGTATTATCAAAAAAACGTGCAAGAAAAGTTATTGAAGAAATCATCGCTCTATATCCTGATGCTAAGCCTAGCTTGGACTTTCGAAATCACTTTGAGTTGGTATGTGCAGTGCTCTTATCTGCTCAAACTACAGATGCTGCGGTGAATAAGGCAACACCTGGTTTGTTCGCAGCTTTCCCTACGCCCCAAGCCATGGCGGCAGCAGAAGTGAAGGATATTGAGCCTTATATTTCTCGTTTGGGTTTGTACCGAAACAAGGCAAAGTTTTTAAAAGACTGTGCCCAGCAGTTGATGGAACGGCATAATGGTATTGTTCCTCAAACTCGTGAGGAATTAGAAGCCTTGGCAGGAGTGGGAAGAAAAACGGCCAATGTTGTTTTAAGTGTCGGTTTCGGAATTCCCGCCTTTGCAGTTGATACCCACGTGGGACGGATTTGTAAACACCACGATATTGTCAAAAAATCGGCTACACCCCTGGAAACAGAAAAACGAGTCATGGAAGTCTTACCTCCTGAACTCTGGCTCCCTGCTCATCAAGCTATGATTTATTTTGGTCGTGAGGTTTGCCATCCTAAGAACCCTGAATGCGAAAAATTCCCACAATTATATGAATTTGACTAAAAAATCTTCTGTTTTTGAAGATTTTTTTAGTTTTTATGTAAAATGGTTTGAGTAAATTCTGAACATTTTTTTAAATTTTATAAGAATAGTAACTCAGAAAAGAATTATACGAATGTTATATTTTATAAACAAGCCTAAAAAGTGATATATCCGAATATTCTCTAGATAGGTTTCTTTTTTATTGACAAAACACAAACAATAAGCTATACTATATCTTGTAATAAGGAAAAAATACGAAAAACAAACCGTTTTTCTGTTCCAATGTTAAGAAAAAGAGGTAGAAGCATGTTCAACGAAACTCCAGTTTTTGACTACGAAGATATTCAGCTCATTCCAAATAAATGTATCATCAATAGCCGTTCCGAGGCAGATACAACAGTGACTCTTGGGAAATATAGCTTTAAATTACCAGTTGTTCCAGCTAATATGCAGACTATTATTGATGAAGATGTAGCAGAAATGCTTGCCAAAGAAGGGTATTTCTACATCATGCATCGTTTCGATGAAGCTGGTCGTATTCCATTTATCAAACGCATGCACGAGCAAGGTTTGATTGCTTCTATCTCTGTTGGCGTAAAAGAATATGAATATGAGTTTGTGACTAGCTTGAAAGCTGATGCTCCTGAGTTTATCACCATTGATATTGCTCATGGCCATGCAGAAAGTGTTATCAAGATGATCCAACATATCAAGAAAGAACTGCCTGAGACATTCGTCATTGCAGGTAATGTCGGTACTCCAGAAGCAGTTCGTGAACTAGAAAATGCTGGTGCGGATGCGACAAAAGTTGGTATTGGTCCAGGTAAAGTATGTATTACAAAGGTTAAGACTGGTTTTGGTACAGGTGGTTGGCAGTTGGCAGCCCTTCGTTGGTGTGCAAAAGCTGCCCGTAAACCAATTATTGCGGACGGAGGTATCCGTACCCACGGAGATATTGCCAAATCCATCCGCTTCGGTGCAAGCATGGTCATGATTGGTTCGCTCTTTGCCGGGCACATTGAAAGCCCAGGTAAAACAATTGAAGTTGATGGCGAGAAATTCAAAGAGTACTACGGTTCTGCATCTGAATATCAAAAAGGTGCCTATAAAAACGTAGAAGGCAAGAAAATCTTACTCCCTGCCAAAGGACATTTGAAAGATACTCTGGTTGAAATGGAGCAAGATTTGCAGTCATCTATTTCTTATGCAGGAGGACGTGACATTACCAGCTTGAAGCATGTGGACTATGTTATCGTGAAAAACTCTATCTGGAATGGTGACTCTATCTAGTCAAAGAGGACTTGCAATGCAGGTCCTTTTCTTGTTACAATATTTATATAAAATTGAAAGAGAATAAGTATGTACCAAACAAGAAATAACAAAGAGAAGCTCTGGCTCTTTATCAAAATATTTTTGCCCATTTTAATTTACCAATTTGCTAATTACTCCGCATCCTTTATCGATACCATGATGACTGGTCAGTATAGTACTATGGATTTGGCAGGTGTTTCCATGGCAACAAGTCTTTGGAATCCGCTTTTTTCATTTCTAACAGGGATTGTATCTGCATTGGTCCCAATCATCGCTCAATATTTAGGAAAAGGTGAAAGAGATAAGATTCGTGAGGAGTTTCATCAGTTTGTCTATCTAGCTATCGGATTAACCATTTTACTCTTGTGCTCGGTCCTATTTATCGCTGTTCCCGCCTTGGCTCAGTTTGGACTTGATGAATCTGTTTTTCAAGTTGGCAGACAGTACCTCTATTTTATTTCCATTGGCATCCTGCCTCTCTTGCTCTTTAGTGTCTGTCGCTCTTTTTTCGACGCTCTCGGCTTGACTCAGCTATCCATGTACCTTATGTTGCTCTTGGTTCCCTTTAACAGCCTCTTTAACTATCTCTTAATTTATGGAAAAATGGGCCTACCGGCCCTGGGCGGAGCTGGAGCTGGATTGGGTACTGCTTTAGCTTACTGGGCGGTATTGCTAGTAATCGTCATTGTCATGTGCAAAAATAAGACCATTGCATCTTATCAGATTTGGCAGTGGAGTCCGATTGATGGGGCTTTACTGAAAGAAGGATTGAAAATCGGTCTTCCCATCGGTTTACAAGTCTTTGCAGAAGTAGCAATTTTTGCAGTAGTAGGGCTCTACATGGCAAAATTTTCAGCCCAGATTATAGCAGCCCACCAGTCAGCTATGAACTTTGCAACCTTATTATATGCCTTTCCTGCCTCAGTTTCTTCAGCCCTAGCTATTGTCATTGCTTATGAAGTAGGGGCTAAACGACCACAAGATGTGAAAGCCTACAGCCGTCTGGGACGCTTGGTTGCACTTGGTTTTGCAGGCCTAACACTCACTTTCCTTTATTTTTTCCGCTCCAAAGTTGCCTACCTTTATGGTAATGACGCAGAATTTATCCGTCTGACCTCGCATTTCCTGAGCTTTGCCCTCATGTTCCAATTGGCAGATGCCTTTACAGCACCTATTCAGGGGATTTTACGTGGTTACAAGGATACGACTGTTCCATTTATACTTGGTTTGGTTGCCTATTGGTCCATGACCTTCCCAGTCGCATTCTTGCTTGAAAGATTTTTCCAAATGGGTCCAGAAGCCTATTGGATCGGTCTTATTTCAGGGATTTTTGTCTGCGGAATAGCTCTTAATTTGCGCTTGATCAAAATAGCTCATTCTCATTTGTCCGTGAAATAAATTAACTATGAAAGTCGGAGGCAACCGGCTTTTTCTCTCTTGTGAAAATATCTTGCTCATGTTAAAATAAAAGGATAGAAAATCAAATGGAGAAATTATGAATTATTTTAACGTAGGAAAGATTGTTAACACGCAAGGCCTACAAGGGGAAATGCGTGTTTTGTCTGTGACCGATTTTGCAGAAGAACGTTTTAAAAAAGGGGCAAAGCTTGCACTTTTTGATGACAAGGATCAGTTTGTCATGGAAGTGGAAATTGCTAGTCACCGTAAGGCTAAGAACTTTGATATTATCAAGTTTAAGGGCATGTACCATATCAACGATATTGAAAAGTACAAGGGCTTTAGTTTAAAAATTGCCGAGGAAAACTTGACTGACCTTGAAGATGGTGAGTTTTATTACCATGAAATTATCGGCTTGGATGTCTATGAGAATGATATTCTGATCGGACAAATCAAGGAAATCTTGCAGCCAGGTGCCAATGATGTCTGGGTGGTGAAACGAAAAGGTAAGAAAGACCTGCTCTTGCCATATATTCCACCTGTTGTCTTGAACATTGATATTCCAAATAACCGTGTCGATGTGGAATTGCTCGAGGGCCTAGACGATGAGAATTGATATTTTGACCCTCTTCCCTGAGATGTTTGCACCTCTAGAACACTCTATTGTGGGTAAGGCGCGTGACAAGGGTTTGCTAGAAATCAACTACCACAATTTCCGAGAGAATGCTGAAAAGGCTCGCCATGTGGACGATGAACCCTATGGTGGAGGACAAGGCATGTTGCTCCGTGCCCAGCCAATTTTTGATACCATGGATAGCATTGAACAAACCACTCCACGTGTTATCCTATTGGATCCCGCTGGGCGTACTTTCAATCAGGCCTATGCCGAAGAATTAGCACAGGAAGAGCAGCTGATTTTCATTTGCGGTCACTATGAAGGATATGATGAGCGGATTAAGACCTTAGTAACAGATGAAATTTCTCTCGGAGATTATGTCCTGACAGGTGGAGAGTTGGCGGCTATGACCATGATTGATGCTACCGTTCGCCTGATTCCAGAGGTTATTGGCAAGGAAGTCAGTCATACGGATGATAGTTTTTCATCAGGGCTATTGGAATATCCTCAATACACCCGACCATACGAGTATCGTGGAATGGTAGTTCCAGATGTATTAATGAGCGGTCACCATGAAAATATTCGTAAATGGCGTTTGGAAGAGAGTCTACGCAAAACCTATCAACGTCGTCCAGACTTGTTAGAAAACTACAACTTTACAGCTGAAGAGTTAACTATTTTTGAAAAAATCAAAGCAGAAGACACAGTTGATTAGACTGTGTTTTTCTTGCTAGAAGGAGAAATGATGAAACGCAAGGTATTTGAACATTACCAACCTTATAAAATCAAACAAAAGGCAAGATTTGATTTAGGAAATAACGAAAATCGTATCATTGATTGGGCTTTTTTGCCACAAGAGACCTTGGAAAATTTGGATGTCAATCAATTAAGTTTTTATGGTGATAACACTTACTCCGAACTGATTGAGAAATATGCTACCTATCTTGGAGTGAATCCCAAACAAGTAACAGTAGGTGTGGGCTCTGATCACCTTATTCACATGATTGTTTCCACCTTTATGGAAAAGGATGATACTTTTTTGACTGTCAATCCAGACTTCTTCATGTATGAAACCTATAATCACATGCATGGTAGCCGTTTTGAAACCATTGATTTAGAAGAAAAAAACGATACACTCGTCCTGCCAGTAGAGAAATTGTTGGCGCGTGCGGAGGAGGTGAAGGCAAAGATAATCATGCTTTCCAATCCTAACAACCCTTCTTCAGTAGCTTATTCGCTAGAAGATTTGGAGAAATTGGCTATTTCTTTTAAAGGGCTACTCGTTGTAGATGAGGCTTACATTGAATTTGCAAATGTCGAAAGCTTCATCAGTCTTCTACAACAATTTGACAATGTTTTAGTTTTACGGACCTTATCAAAGGCTTTTGGACTTGCAGGTTTACGAGTTGGCTTTGCGGTAGGAAGCGAAGAGTTAATTTATGAATTGGACAAGGTCATTCCCCCATTCAGCTTGTCAAACTTGACTGCAAAAATGGCAGCCGTTGCATTGAATCATACAGACAAAGTTTTAGAAACAGTGGGAGTAATTCAGAATTTGCGAGAAGAAATGATTTTATTCTTGCAAGGGTTAGATAACTGTCAAGTTCTTCCTAGTCAGGCTAGTTTTGTAACGTTTAAAGCACCGTGGGCAGAAGAATTTTATCAGCAAGCCTTGGCACAGGATTGGAATTTCAAATATTATCCAACAGGTAAATTAGAGGGGCATATTCGCCTATCTATTGGTCGTCCAGAAGAAATGGATATGATGAAAAAAATGATTGAGAAACTAGTGGAAGCGTAGATTTCTGCTAGTTTTTTTGTATTTTTGAAAGAAAATGATAGAAAATGATTGACAATGGCAGAAAATCGTGTATAATGATTTTTGTAAACGATTGCAGGAGGTGTTGAACATACTCAAATCAGAACGAAAACAGATTATATTGGAGCGAATACACTCTCAACAGTTTGTTCGGCTAGAGGAATTAATCGAAGTTCTTAATACATCTGAATCTACTGTACGTAGGGATTTGGACGAGTTGGAAAACGAAGGTAAGCTTCGTCGTGTACACGGCGGTGCTGAAGCGCCAGGGAATTTGCAACTCGAAGAGTCTATTCTAGAAAAATCTGTCAAAAACGTTCAAGAAAAACGAGAGATTGCGGAAAGAGCTGCTCGACAGATTGTTAACGGAGACGTAATTTTTTTAGATGCAGGTACAACAACCGGTGTACTGATTGATTATCTTCAGCAGGAAAATCTGACAGTCGTTACCAATTCTATTCACCACGCAGTGAGGCTGGTTGAACGCAAGATAAAAACGATCATTATAGGTGGTTTTGTTAAGCAATCAACAGATGCTTCCGTTGGAGCAGTAGCTTTGGAACAAATTCGACAGCTCAATTTTGATAAGGCCTTTCTGGGAATGAATGGTATTGATAAAAACTACTTTACAACGCCAGATATTGAAGAAGCGACCATCAAACGCACTATCATAGACAATGCTAAAGAAAGCTATGTTTTGGCAGATGCTTCTAAAATTGGTCAATTCTCCTTTGTTAAAGTTGCGGCAATCGAAAAATCCAACATTATCTGCCAATCTTCAGAAAGCAGTTTGTTGGATATCATAAAAGAGAAAACGAGGGTAATCGAGGTATGATTTATACAGTTACGCTCAATCCAGCGATTGACTACATTGTTCGACTTGATAGAGTTGAAACAGGCAGTGTCAATCGGATGGAGAGCGACGATAAGTATGCCGGCGGTAAGGGAATTAACGTTAGTCGTGTTTTGAAGCGTTTAGGCTATCCAAACACAGCAACAGGATTTCTAGGCGGTTTTACCGGTCAGTTCATCAAAGATGGATTGGTTGCTGAAGGCATTGATACTGATTTTGTTCAAGTTGACCAAGATACACGGATTAACGTGAAAATCAAGGCTGACCAAGAAACAGAAATCAACGGTTTGGGTCCGATTGTGACAGATACACAGTTGGCCGAATTAGAAATGGTCTTAGCAGGATTGACCAAAGAAGACACCGTTGTCTTTGCTGGTTCAGCACCTGCTAGTCTCGGAAATGAAGTCTACAATAGACTGATTCCTGTGGCGAAAAAAGCAGGAGCGCAAGTGGTCTGTGACTTTGAAGGTCAGACACTTCTGGACTCATTAGCTCACCAACCACTCTTGGTCAAGCCAAACAACCATGAATTGGAAGCTATTTTCAATGTTGAATTGAATGGTATGGCAGACATCGAGACCTATGCTAAGAAAATCTTAGAAATGGGCGCTCAGAATGTTATCATTTCCATGGCAGGGGATGGGGCTTTGTTGGTCACTCCAGCAGCTACTTACTTTGCCAAACCAATCAAGGGAACAGTGAAAAACTCTGTCGGAGCCGGAGACTCCATGGTGGCAGGATTCACTGGCGAATACGTTCGCTCACAAGACCCAATTGAAGCCCTAAAATGGGGAGTTGCTTGCGGTACGGCAACAGCCTTTTCAGATGATTTGGCAAGTATCGAATTTATTAAGGAAACTTATGAAAAAGTTGAGGTAGAAACACTATGAAAATTCAAGACGTTTTGAGAAAAGATGTCATGTTGCTTGATTTGCAAGCGACAAGCAAGGAAGCAGTTATTGATGAAATGATTGCTAGTTTGGTTGATAAAGGTTATGTTACAGATTTTGACGTATTCAAAACAGGTATCATGAACCGTGAAGCACAAACGACAACAGGACTTGGTGACGGTATCGCAATGCCACACGCTAAGAATGCGGCTGTAAAAGAAGCGACTGTTCTCTTTGCAAAATCAAACAATGGTGTTGACTATGCAAGTCTTGATGGTCAACCAACTGACTTGTTCTTCATGATTGCAGCTCCAGAAGGTGCTAACGATACACACTTGGCTGCCCTTGCGGAATTGTCTAAATACTTGATGAAAGCTGGATTTGCTGATAGACTTCGTGCGGCAACAAATCCTGAAGAAGTGATTGCAGTCTTCGATACAGCTGAAGCAGCAGATAAAGCGGCTGAAGAAGTGGTTGCCGCTCCAAGTGGCGACCGTCCATTTATCGTTGCAGTTACAGCATGTACAACTGGTATTGCTCACACTTATATGGCAGAAGAAGCCCTTAAGAAGCAGGCTGCTGAGATGGGTGTTGACATCAAGGTTGAAACAAACGGTGCGTCTGGGGTTGGTAACAAACTGACTGCTGAAGACATCAAGAATGCAGCAGGTGTAATCATCGCAGCAGACAAGGCTGTTGACATGCCTCGTTTCAATGGTAAACCATTGGTATCTCGTCCAGTTGCTGCTGGTATCAAACAACCAGAAGAATTGATTAACATCATCTTGGATGGTAAAGCATCAGCCTACACAGCGACAGAAGGAGCAGCTACTGTGGAATCTTCAGAAAAACTTAGCCTTGGTAAAGCATTCTATAAACACTTGATGAGCGGTGTTTCTCAAATGTTGCCATTCGTTATTGGTGGCGGTATCTTGATTGCCCTTGCCTTCTTATTTGATAATTTACTAGGTGTTCCAAGTGATCAACTCGGCAACCTTGGTTCTTACAATGAAATCGCCTCAATGTTCATGAAGATTGGTCAAGCGGCCTTTGGCTTCATGTTGCCACTTCTAGCAGGTTACATTGCTTACTCAATCGCTGAAAAACCAGGTTTGGTTGCAGGTTTCGTAGCTGGTGCAATCGCTAGCAGCGGTCTTGCGTTCGGTAAAATTCCATACGAAGCTGCTACTTCAGAAATTCCGGAAGCTGTATCATCTGGTTTCTTGGGTGCCCTTGTTGGTGGTTTCCTTGCCGGTGGTGTAGTTCTTGTTCTTCGCAATGCTTTGCGTAACATGCCAAAATCACTCCAAGGTTTGAATGCAATCTTGCTCTTGCCACTTTTGGGAACAGCTATCACTGGTTTCTTGATGTTCTTCGTTAACATCCCAATGGCAGCTATCAACACAGGCATGAACAACTTCCTTGCAGGTCTTGAAGGTAGCTCTGCTATTCTCCTCGGCCTTGTCCTCGGTGGTATGATGGCAGTCGATATGGGTGGTCCAGTCAACAAGGCAGCTTATGTCTTCGGTACAGGTACACTTGCAGCAACTGTTGCAGATGGTGGTTCTGTTGCCATGGCAGCGGTAATGGCAGGTGGTATGGTTCCTCCGTTGGCAGTATTCGTTGCAACCCTTCTTTTCAAAGACAAATTCACACAGGAAGAGCGTAACTCAGGTTTGACAAACATTGTTATGGGTCTTTCATTCATCACTGAAGGTGCGATTCCGTTTGGTGCTGCTGACCCAGCTCGTGCAATCCCAAGCTTTATCGCTGGTTCTGCCCTTGCAGGTGCCTTGGTTGGTTTGTCAGGCATCCAATTGATGGCTCCTCACGGTGGTATCTTCGTTATCGCTTTGACATCTAATCCATTGCTTTACATCGCCTATGTTTTGATCGGTGCGATTGTATCAGGTGTCCTTTACGGAGCACTTCGTAAAGCTAAATAATTTTGATTGAAACCTTGCTTCTGGCAAGGTTTTTTAGCTATTTCACGAGGATTATGGTATAATGTGAGTATTATTGTTATTAGAGGAGTCTTGAAATGGAAATCATTCGCGATAAAGAATTTGTCAATCAGTATCATTTTGATGCCCGCAATCACGCGTGGGAAAAAGAGAACGGAATTCCGGAAACAAAATTGAAAGTTGACTTTCAATTGATTGAGCAAAATCGTGCGGAAAATCGAACATCGATGATTACCATTTTGCGCTTTATGATTGTACTAGATCATTTTGTGATTTCAGGTGCCATGAGTCAGGCCGTTCACTTGCCAAATCGATTGGTAGAAGAGCCAACTGAATTTACTGATGAGGAAAAACGTGTTTTGGTAGAGCCTCTTTTGGACATTTTAAAACGAATGACTTATGAGGTTACTGAAATCGCCTTTGATGCACCAGGAGTGAATTTGGAGTTTTAATATGAAATTAGCAGTTATAACTGACTCATCGGCTGTTTTGAATGTTCAAAGTATTGAGCGGGATGACCTGTTTGTCCTAAGTATTCCAGTCAGCATCGATGGGGAAAATTATATCGAAGGGCAAAATTTGACGGTTGAAGAGTTTTATCAAAAAATGGCTTCATCGAAAGAATTACCTAAAACAAGTCAACCGAGTTTGATGGAACTAGAAGAAATTCTGGCTAAATTAACAGAGAAAGGCTATACACACGCACTTGGCTTATTCTTGTCATCAGGTATTTCAGGTTTTTATCAAAATATTCAATATTTGGCTGATGAATTTGAAGGATTAACCGTTGCCTTTCCAGATACCAAAATCACATCGGCTCCTTTAGGCATGATGGTCGAAAATGTTCTCAAATGGGCTGATGCAGGACTTAGTTTTGAAGAAATTACTGGGAAATTGGACAAAGAAATTGGGAAGACTACAGCCTTCATCATGGTTGATGACCTCAATCATTTGGTAAAAGGTGGTCGCTTGTCCAATGGGGCAGCCTTGCTTGGCAATCTTTTGAGCATCAAACCGATTCTGTATTTTACAGGTGAGGGTAAGATAGAAGTGTATGAAAAAGTTCGGACGGAGAAAAAGGCCATTAAACGCCTCTTGGAAATCCTCCAAGAACAAACGACCGAAGGACAGTATCAGATTGCTATCATACACGCCAACGCACCTCAGAAGGCTGAAAACTTTAAACAGCAGTTGGAAGAAGCAGGTGTTGGTAGCGATTTACCAATCGTGTCATTTGGTTCGGTCATCGGTACGCACTTGGGAGAAGGGGCAGTGGCCTTTGGTATTTCTCCCATTATTGAATAGGAGTTTGCATGACAATTAAGGTAATTATCGCAGGATTCAAAGGAAAAATGGGCTCAACGGCTGTTGAGATGGTCAAAGGCGACGCAGAACTTAGTTTGGCTGCCTTGGTGGATCCCTTTGCGACAGAAACAGAAGTAGATGGTGTTCCTGTTTTCAAGACCAAAGAAGAAGTTGCCAGCCTAGAAGCTGATGTCTGGGTGGATTTTACAACGCCAAAATTTGCCTATGAAAACACCCGTTTTGCCTTGGAAAATGGTTTCGCACCTGTGGTTGGAACGACAGGATTTACCCCTGAAGAAATCGAGGAATTGACTGCCTTATCTGCTGAGAAGGGTTTGGGCGGCTTGATTGCTCCTAACTTTGCTATTGGCGCTATCTTGCTTATGCAATTTGCAGCACAGGCAGCCAAGTATTTCCCAAATCTTGAAATCATTGAATTACACCACGATAAGAAGAAGGATGCACCGAGTGGTACGGCTGTCAAAACTGCCGAACTCATTTCACAAGTCCGTCAGTCACAGACACAAGGTGCAGCGGATGAAGAAGAACTGATTGCTGGCGCTCGCGGTGCAGAATTTGACGGCT
Organism: Streptococcus suis; assembly: GCF_029616525.1. Lineage (GTDB taxonomy): Bacteria > Bacillota > Bacilli > Lactobacillales > Streptococcaceae > Streptococcus > Streptococcus suis_AF. The sequence continues at coordinate 144,576 of NZ_JANFME010000003.1, forward strand.
TCCGTATCCACTCAGTACGCTTGCCAGGCCTTGTTGCCCATCAGGAAGTGATTTTTGGGGCACAGGGCGAAGGCTTGACCATTCGTCATGACTCTTACGATCGTATTTCCTTTATGGGCGGTGTCAATCTCGGCATTAAAGAGGCAGTCAAACGCTCACAACTCGTTTATGGTTTGGAACACTTATTATGAAATTAAACAATCTGCCTTCTGAGTTTCAGGAGGCTTTGCCGATTTTAGAGAAAATTAAAGCAGCTGGTTACGAGGCTTATTTCGTTGGCGGTTCCGTTCGTGATGCCATTCTCGGTAGGCCTATTCATGATGTCGATATTGCGACATCCAGCTACCCTCAGGAAACGAAACAAATCTTTTCACGGACTATTGATGTCGGAATTGAACACGGTACGGTGCTAGTATTAGAGGGTAAAAAGGAGTATGAAATTACCACCTTTCGGACAGAGGAAGAGTATGTCGACTTCCGTAGGCCGAGTCAGGTTTCTTTTGTGCGTTCCTTAGAAGAGGATCTCAAGCGTCGCGATTTCACTGTCAATGCCTTTGCACTAGATGAAGAAGCACAGATTGTTGACCTCTTTGATGGGATGACTGACTTAGAAAACCGTACCCTACGGGCTGTAGGCATCCCGGCTGAGCGTTTTAACGAAGATGCTCTCCGTATCATGCGTGGATTTCGCTTTGCGGCGACCTTGGACTTTGAGATTGAGCCGACTACCTTCACAGCTATGGTTGAAACCGCACCGCTTTTGGAAAAAATCTCGGTGGAACGTAGCTTTATCGAGTTTGATAAACTCTTGATGGCGGATTTTTGGCGAAAAGGCTTGCGCGCTATGATTGATTCTAAGGCTTACAATTTCTTGCCTGATTTAGCTGGAAAAAGTGATGAATTAGAGGCCATGCTAACAGGTCTGACAGAGGACTTCCGATTTTCAACTTCTGAACAGGCTTGGGCCATGCTCTTTGTCTGCCTAGGTATCGAGAACATCAAGTCCTTCCTGAAAAAATGGAAAACCAGCAATGATTTCCAACGCAGCGTGGTCAAGTTGGTAGAGATTTATCAGCTTCGCCAAGCAGGGCCTGTCACCAAACAAATCTGTTTCAAGTATGGTAAAGAATTCTTGTACTTGGTAGAGGAACTCCGTCAGGCACAAGGTCTTGTCACAGATTTTGTAGCAATTGAGCGGATCGATCAAGCATTGACCATTCATGACAAGCATGAAATTGTTGTCAATGGAGGACATCTGATGAAGGCATTTGACCTCAAACCAGGTCCAGTATTGGGTAATTTGCTCAATGAGGTAGAATTCCAAATCGTGGAAGGACAGCTAGAAAACGAAGAGCAAGCGATTATGACATTTGTGAAAGGAATCTTAGAGAATGAGTGATTTTATCGTTGAACACCTGACTAAATCTGTCGGAGATAAAACGGTCTTTGCTGATCTGTCTTTCATCATCCATCAAGGCGACAGAATCGGTATTATCGGGGTCAATGGTACAGGAAAGACGACTTTGTTGGATGTTTTGTCAGGTCGTATCGGTTTTGACGGAGATGTATCACCTTTTCGTACAAAAAATGCTTATAAAATCGCCTATTTGACCCAAGAACCTGATTTTGATGAAAGTAAGACAGTTTTAGACACCGTTCTTTCTTCTGACCTCCGTGAAACCCAGCTGATTCGTGAATACGAGCTGCTCTTATCTCATTACGATGAAGCCAGTCAAGCAAGACTGGAGAAAATCATGGCAGAGATGGATTCTCTCAATGCTTGGGAGATTGAAAGCCAGGTCAAGACTGTCTTGTCGAAACTTGGGCTAACAGACCTCAACAAAACCGTTGCTGAGTTATCGGGTGGTCTACGTAGACGAGTGCAATTGGCCCAGGTTCTCCTTGGCAATGCTGACTTGCTCTTACTGGATGAACCGACTAACCACCTGGACATTGATACCATTGAGTGGTTGACGACTTTTTTGAAAAATACTAAAAAATCTGTTCTCTTTATTACCCACGATCGCTATTTCTTGGACAATGTGGCGACACGGATTTTTGAATTGGACCGCGCCAGCTTAACCGAATATCAGGGAAATTACCAGGACTATGTTCGCTTAAAGGCAGAACAGGACGAGCGAGATGCCGCTCTTCGCCATAAGAAGGAACAACTCTACAAGCAGGAGTTGGCTTGGATGCGCAGACAACCTCAAGCTCGTGCAACCAAGCAGCAGGCTCGTATCAATCGTTTCCATGACCTCAAAGGCGATTTAGCCAACAAGATAGACGATAGCGAACTGGAAATCAATTTTGAAACCTCTCGTATCGGCAAAAAAGTCATTAACTTTGAAAATGTCAGCTTTTCCTATCCTGACAATCCCATTTTAAAAGACTTTAACCTGCTCATTCAAAACAAGGACCGCATCGGTATTGTTGGTGATAATGGTAAAGGAAAATCTACCTTACTCAATCTAATTGCAGGTGATTTGCATGCAGACAGTGGTAAGGTAGATATTGGTGAAACCATCCGTATCGGTTATTTTTCTCAGACCATCAAGGGCTTGGACGAAATCAAGCGGGTCATCAATTTCTTGCAGGAAGTGGCAGAAGAAGCTAAGACGACATCTGGTATGGTTTCTATCGCAGAACTCTTGGAGCAATTCCTCTTCCCACGTAATACCCATGGTACTTTGATTGAGAAATTGTCAGGTGGGGAGAAGAAGCGACTTTATTTGCTGAAAATTCTCTTGCAACGACCCAATGTTCTCTTACTAGATGAGCCAACCAACGACTTGGACATAGCGACTCTGACAGTCTTGGAACATTTCTTGCAGGGCTTTACTGGTCCAGTCATTACCGTTAGTCACGACCGTTATTTCCTAGACAAGGTAGCTAATAAAATCTTGGCTTTTGAGGACGACGGCATTCAGACCTTTTTTGGTAACTACACAGACTATCTGGATGAGAAGGCCTTTCTGGCTTCCAGCTCTGCCATTTCCTTGGAAAAACCAAAGGAGAAATCCGAGAAGGTAAAAGAAACCAAGAAGCGGATGTCCTACTTTGAGAAGCAGGAATGGGCAACCATCGAAGAGGATATTGCTGGCTTGGAGGAGCGGATTGCGGCAATCGAGGCGGAAATGCTGACCTGTGGTAGTGATTTTACAAAATTGTCCGATTTGCAGAAGGAATTGGATGAGAAAAACGACCTGCTCTTGGAAAAATATGAGCGGTATGAGTATCTGAGCGAACTGGAGGGCTAGATGAAAGTTCTTGTCATGTCATATATGGTCATCTATCTCTTGGTGACCTTGGGGGCGGCTTTGTTTAGCTATCTAAAGACCAAAAAAATGAATACATTGCGCTTGATTTTAACTATCCTATCCATGATATTGCTGACAAGCACCTTGTATTTTTATAGTCAGTCTTATCACGACTTGCAGATGGTGGGGTTTGCTCTGGGATTTACCTTTATTTCTACTCTTTTTCTCTATAATGGAACGAAAGAAGGTAGTAATTTTACGACAGTTATGCTCTTTTCCATTGGAAGGTTTATCTTACATATTCAATTTTTAATTTTGCTCTATCTCTTTCGATAGAGCAATTTATTTTATCCGTACAAATTTATGAAAAGGCTTTACGCAAACCTTTGCGTTATGGTATAATAAAGAAAATATACACGTAAGGAGAAAATTATGGCAAAAAAAATTATTGGTATTGACTTAGGTGGTACATCAGTTAAGTTGGCGATTCTCACAACGGAAGGTGAGATACAAGAAAAATGGTCTATCAAGACCAATATTTTGGATGAGGGAAGTCACATTGTACCTGATATTATTGACAGTATCAAGCAGCGATTTGAAACCCATGGTTTGACAAAAGATGACTTTTTGGGTGTTGGTATGGGGTCTCCTGGTGTCGTTGATAGTGAAGCTGGCACTGTTATCGGAGCTTATAACCTCAACTGGAAGACCTTGCAATTGGTTAAAGATCAGTTTGAATCTGCGCTCGGTTTACCATTCTTTATCGACAATGATGCAAACGTAGCAGCTCTAGGTGAGCAGTGGGTTGGTGCTGGAAACAACAATCCAAACGTTGTCTTTATGACGCTTGGTACAGGTGTTGGTGGCGGAGTCATCGCTGCTGGAAACTTGATTCGTGGTGTCAAAGGCGCTGGTGGCGAATTGGGCCATATCACAGTTGACTTTGATGAGCCATTTGCATGTACTTGTGGTAAGAAAGGTTGCTTGGAAACCGTGGCTTCAGCGACAGGTATTGTCAACCTTAGCCGTCGTTATGCGGACCAATACGCAGGCGATGCAAAACTGAAACAAATGATTGATGATGGCCAAGATGTAACGGCTAAAGATGTCTTTGATTTGGCAAAAGAAGGCGATGATTTGGCTTTGATTGTCTACCGTCATTTCTCAGAATACCTAGGTGTTGCTTGTGCAAACATTGCTGCAGTCCTCAATCCAGCCTACATCGTTCTTGGTGGCGGTGTATCAGCTGCAGGTGAGTTCCTGTTGGATGGCGTTCGCAAGGTCTTTGCTGAAAATAGCTTCCCACAAATCAAGGAAAGCACGCAAATTGTTTTAGCAACTCGTGGCAATGATGCTGGTGTCCTAGGTGCCGCATCACTAGTTTTGAAATAATAACTGAAGCAGGGGCAACTCTGCTTTTTTTCAATTCCGCTGTCACACTTTCTTTATATACATATATTGAATATTGGTTAATAAAAGGGTACAATCATAGTGAAAAGAGAAAGGAGTGTTGGTGTATGAAACAAGTAAGTATGCCTAAACTAATTGACTATCTAACTATAGTCGGGCTTTTGATTTTACTGTCTGCCTTTTTCCTTGATTACTGGATTCGTGACTGGTTTTTCCCGTCTAGTTGGGGCTCTGTAGCGACTATGCTGATTTTGCCAATATTCGGGGCACTCATTCTCATCTTGTCAATCTATTACAAAAAACTTTGGACAGGTATCATCAGTATTCTATTGATCATTTCTTTCCCCTTGTTCTTTGGCTTGGGCTATGTTCTCTTCGGTCCCTAGAAGGAGTTATTTATGAATATGACCCTATTAAGACGGCTAAATATTGTCCTCTATAGCATTGCTGCTTTTCTCATTGCTATGCTATTTTTACCAATAGGGCAATGGTTTGATATTGTAAATGTGAATTTTAAACTAACATTTTTCATCATTCCATTTTTCGGACTAGCCAGCTTACCAACGGCTATTTACACTAAAAATGTTCGTCAGATATTGTTGAGTGTTATCTTGGTTGCTTTGTATTTTATACTGTTCAGCCTAATAACTGCCCTATCCGGTTTGTTCCAACTTAATTTTTATTCATTCTTTTTCAAATGAGAACTCCGGTGCAAAACTGGAGTTTTTTGCTAGAATTTGCTATACTAAAACCATGACTAAAGCAGATATTATTTTTAAAGAAAACATTCGTAAGATTATGGAAGAGGGCGTTTTTTCAGAAAATGCTCGCCCACGTTACAAGGATGGAAATGTAGCTAATTCCAAGTACGTTACAGGCGCCTTTGCTGAGTATGACTTGTCTAAGGGGGAGTTTCCTATTACAACACTTAGACCTATTCCAATTAAGTCGGCCATTAAGGAAATTCTCTGGATTTACCAAGACCAGACCAATGATTTGTCGGTTTTGCAGGAAAAATACGGTGTCCAGTATTGGAATGACTGGGAAGTAAATGGAACAGGCACAATCGGTGAACGCTATGGGGCTATCGTGAAAAAGCATGACATCATTTCAAAAATCCTCAAGCAATTAGAGGAAAATCCATGGAACCGCCGTAATGTGATTTCTTTGTGGGATTATGAAGCATTTGACCAATCCGCGGGTCTTTTGCCATGTGCCTTTCAGACCATGTTTGACGTTCGGCGAGTGGATGGGGAGATTTATCTGGATGCAACTCTAACTCAACGATCAAATGATATGTTGGTAGCCCATCATATCAACGCTATGCAGTATGTAGCCCTTCAGATGATGATTGCTAAACATTTTGGCTGGAAGGTTGGAAAGTTTTTCTATTTCATCAACAATCTTCACATCTATGACAATCAGTTTGAACAGGCTGAAGAATTACTCCGTCGTACACCATCTGAAGTTGAGCCACGTTTGGTCTTAAATGTTCCTGACGGTACCAATTTCTTTGATATTCGGGCAGAAGATTTTGAATTGGTGGACTACAATCCAGTTAAACCGCAGTTAAAATTCGATTTAGCAATTTAACTGGATTAGCAGTGAAGAACTTCGTTCTTTTACCTCGCTTCTTTATTTTTAGGCTCGGGCTGAAACAGTTCCCCGAACTGTTTCACTTCCAACCTTCAACAGTCTATACTCAGACTTTCGAAGCCAGTTAAAACGCAACTCAAATTTGACTTAGCGATTTAAGATGAGGGGGGCTTTCCAGTACCAGCGAGATTCACATTCTACGAATCTCGGTATCTTCCCTATCTCTGAGGAAGGAGTCGGTGATAGTTTCAACATGATAAAAATTTGCGCTTGGCCTACTTGGTAAGTGCATTTTTCATGTTTTTTTGATAGAATGATAGGACGGAAAGTGAGAGAAAATGACTAAAAAGATTGTTGCCATTTGGGCTCAAGATGAAAATGGATTGATTGGAAAAGGTGATAGACTTCCTTGGTCATTGCCAGCTGACTTTGCTCATTTCAAAGAAACGACAACAGGTCACACGATGGTGATGGGACGTATAACCTTCGACGGCATGGGTAAACGTGCTCTTCCCAATCGTCACACCATCGTTTTGACTACAGATAAAACCTATCAACTAGAGAATGAACATGTTACCATTTTACACAGTGTGGAAGATGTCCTAGATTGGTATAACAAACAGGAGCATACTCTATTTGTGCTTGGTGGGGGACAAATTTTTACTGCTTTTGCACCTTACATTGAAGCTTTAATAGTGACAGATATTCACGGTCAATTTAATGGCGATGTGTATTTTCCGAAAGCATTTCCTATGGAGAAATTTCAGCTACAAAGCGCCAATTTACGTCCAAAAGACGAGAAAAACCCGTATGATTTTACAATAAAAACCTATGAAAGAAGAGATGGTTAGGCATGGAGAGAAGTTTATTCGGTTTATTTACAGCATTTCTCTGTGGGATTTGTGTTCTTTGTGCGATTCAAGCCTTTCGGAAGAAACGTTTTGGTTTAGCAATTTTATTTTTACTGAATGCTTTTACCAATCTGGTCAATAGTATTCACGCCATTTATGGATTTTTATTTAGATAAGAGATATGAAAGAGGAAACACATGGCTGTTAAGCATACACATGAGCTAATCTATTGCTCATTTTGCGGAAAAAATCAAGAAGAAGTTAAAAAAATTATCGCAGGGAACAATGTCTTCATTTGTAATGAGTGCGTGGAACTAGCACAGGAAATCATTCGTGAGGAACTGGCAGAAGAAGTTTTGACAGACTTGGCCGATACGCCAAAGCCACAAGAATTACTCAATATCCTGAACAACTACGTCATCGGACAGGATCGTGCAAAACGTGCTTTAGCAGTAGCCGTTTACAACCACTACAAACGTATCAATTTCCAAGATAGCCGTGATGAGAACGATGTTGATTTGCAAAAATCAAATATCCTCATGATTGGCCCGACTGGTTCAGGAAAAACCTTCCTAGCTCAGACCTTGGCTAAAAGTTTGAATGTCCCGTTTGCTATTGCCGATGCGACCGCTCTTACTGAGGCGGGTTATGTTGGTGAAGACGTAGAAAATATCCTCCTCAAACTTTTGCAGGCTGCAGACTTTAACATCGACCGTGCAGAAAGAGGAATTATCTATGTGGATGAAATTGATAAAATTGCCAAAAAAGGTGAAAATGTGTCCATTACCCGCGATGTATCTGGTGAAGGTGTCCAGCAAGCTCTCCTAAAAATTATCGAGGGAACTGTGGCCAGCGTACCACCACAAGGCGGACGCAAACATCCAAACCAAGAAATGATTCACGTGGACACCAAAAATATCCTGTTTATCGTTGGCGGTGCATTTGATGGTATCGAAGAAATCGTCAAGCAGCGTCTCGGTGAAAAAATCATCGGTTTTGGTCATAATAATCGTGCTATTGATGAAAAAGAATCATACATGCAACATATCATTGCAGACGATATTCAAAAATTCGGTATCATTCCAGAGTTGATTGGTCGCTTGCCTGTATTCGCAGCTTTGGACCAATTGACAACAGAGGATTTGGTACGCATTTTGACGGAACCGAAGAATGCTCTTGTAAAACAATACCAGACACTCTTGTCTTATGATGACGTGGAGCTTGACTTTGATGAGGACGCCTTGTTAGCAATTGCAGAAAAAGCAATTGAACGTAAAACTGGTGCTCGTGGACTTCGCTCCATCATTGAAGAAACGATGTTGGATGTCATGTTTGAGGTGCCAGGTCAAGATAACGTTAAACGCGTTCGTGTAACAAAAGCAGCAGTAGACGGTAAAGAAAAGCCTTTACTAGAAACTGCATAAAAAATAAAGGGTGGAAACTGATTGTTTTCTACCCTTATTTATGAAAGGTATAAAATGGAAATCAACACACATAATGCTGAGATTTTGCTCAGTGCTGTTTCAAAAGCCCAGTATCCGGGCGATGACATTCCAGAAATTGCCCTTGCCGGGCGATCTAACGTTGGAAAGTCCTCATTTATCAATACTCTTCTAGGAAGAAAAAATCTTGCACGTACGTCAGGAAAACCAGGAAAGACTCAACAACTTAATTTTTATAATATAGATGATAAAATTCGATTTGTAGATGTTCCAGGTTATGGCTATGCTAAAGTATCCAAAACGGAGCGCGCTAAGTGGGGCAAAATGATTGAAGAGTATTTGACGACACGAGAAAATCTACGTGTTGTGGTGAGTTTAGTAGACATGCGTCATGAGCCATCAGCAGATGATGTTCAAATGTATGATTTCTTGAAATATTATGAAATTCCTGTTATTATTGTGGCAACGAAGGCTGATAAAATCCCACGAGGAAAGTGGAATAAGCACGAATCGATGATTAAAAAGAAATTGGATTTTGATAAAAATGATCAATTCGTTATCTTTTCTTCTGAGACTCGTCACGGATACGATCAGGCATGGGATGCTATCTTAAGTAACATCTAATAAACAGTTCAGGAGAAAAATCATGGAACGTACTTTCTTCATCATCAAACCAGATGCTCTTAAGCGTGGACTTGCAGGACAAATTCTTTCACGTATCGAACGCAGGGGATTTCAAATCCGAGATTTAAAAATGGTTACAGCGACAGAAGAGCTAATCAGTCAACATTATGATCATTTGACAGATAAACCTTTCTTCCCGCAATTAGTACAATATATGACGAGCGGGCCGATGATAGCTGGCATTATAGAAGGGCCAGAAATTATCAAATCTTGGCGAGATATGATGGGAGCTACCAATCCAGTAAATGCCCTACCTGGGACTATTCGTGGAGATTTTGCGACAGCGCCCGTTGAGGGAATTGTGGCAAATGTCGTTCATGGCTCAGATAGTGCAGAAGCAGCCGAACGAGAAATCGGTCTTTGGCTGGGAAAATAGCGGCTCTTTGTCAACTGTAGTGGGTAGATGAAAAGCTAACACCTAGAGATGACGAACTTCGTTCTCTCTTTCTTTATGTTCAAAGCAATCAAAATCCGTTTTTTA
>NZ_JANFME010000030.1:0-16891 GCF_029616525.1 Streptococcus suis
CACGCCAAAGTAAACAATTTAAGTACCGTTACTTATGAGCAAGTATTGTCTATTTTTAATAGTTATCTATTATTTAACGGGAGGAAATAATTCTATGAGTCGCTTTTTTAAATTTGGAAAGTTACACGTTACTAAAGGGAATGGAGATAAATTATTAGATATACTACTGACAGCTTCCAAGAAGCTAAAGAGGTCCCTAGCGCCTACGGGGAATTTGTATCGATAAGGGGTACAAATTCCCACTAAGCGCTCGGGACCCCTTGTAGGAAAATGTCCTAAGTGTGGCAACAATATTGTATTAAAAAAATCGTTTTATGGTTGTTCAAATTATCCTGAATGTAAGTTTACTTTAGCTGAACATTTTAGAAAGAAAAAACTAACCAAAACGAATGTAAAAGAATTACTGGAGGGAAAAGAAACCCTGGTAAAAGGAATCAAAAACAAAGAGAAAAAGCCCTACAATGCCGTTGTAAAAATTGGGGAAAAGGGATATATTGATTTTATCTCTTTTTCAAAATAAACATAAAAGCCCTTTAAAGAGGGCTTTTGAGGTAACAGACAATGGCAAAGACAATTTTTGAGGAAATGGGCGGCAAATACGAAAGGCAAGGCGATTATTTAATACCGTGCTTAACTGTACCCGCCGAAGAAGAACAGCCGATAGGCATCTGGGGACAGCGGCATTTGGATTATCTGAAGCATCACTGCAAAGTTACATACACCAATCTTCTTACAAGCGGCAGACTTAACGCTTACCTTGCCGACATTGACAGACAGGCACAGGAACGCTTTGAAAGGCTCATAGAGGGTATGAAACAGGCACAGGGCATAACGGAACAGCTAAAGGCAGAAAACGCCTTAGAATGGACAGGATGCCTCAATAACATAAGGGCTTGTGCGAGGGAGATTGTGGAAAAGGAAATTATTTTTGCATAAACAGATGATTAGTGGCAGGGGGAAATCCTGCCGCTTTTTCTGCTTTAGTTTGTCAGCTTGACAAATAAAGGGTTAAGGAATATAATTAGATTCAGTATTATACAAGGAGTTAATAAATATGCGGCAAGGTATTCTTAAATAAACTGTCAATTTGATAGTGGGAACAAAAAGTAGCAGTCCCGTTTCACTTTTAATATGGGGCTTAGTTTTTTGTACCCAGTTTAATAATACTTTTATCATGTAATTTTATATGCCCGAAAACATATAAGTGTTTTGGGGCTATTGGAGTTATTTACCCAGTGATAGGAGTATTTATCACTGGGTATTTTTATGCCCTTTTTTGGGTGTTGATAGGAGGAAAATCACATGAAAATAATTAACTTAGGCATTCTGGCTCACGTTGACGCAGGAAAGACAACATTAACGGAGAGTTTATTGTATACCAGTGGTGCAATTGCAGAACCAGGGAGCGTAGATAAAGGCACAACAAGGACAGATACAATGAATTTGGAGCGTCAAAGGGGAATCACTATCCAGACAGCAGTGACATCTTTTCAGTGGGAGGATGTAAAAGTCAACATTATAGATACGCCAGGCCATATGGATTTTTTGGCGGAAGTATACCGTTCTTTATCCGTATTAGACGGAGCAGTATTATTAGTTTCTGCAAAGGATGGCATACAGGCACAGACCCGTATACTGTTTCATGCACTACAGACAATGAAGATTCCGACAATTTTTTTCATCAATAAAATTGACCAAGAGGGGATTGATTTGCCAATGGTATATCAAGAAATGAAAGCAAAGCTTTCTTCGGAAATTATAGTGAAGCAAAAGGTTGGGCAGCATCCCCATATAAATGTAACGGACAATGACGATATGGAACAGTGGGATGCGGTAATTATGGGAAACGATGAACTATTAGAGAAATATATGTCAGGGAAACCGTTTAAAATGTCAGAACTGGAACAGGAAGAAAACAGGAGATTCCAAAACGGAACGTTATTTCCCGTTTATCACGGAAGTGCTAAAAACAATCTGGGGATTCGGCAGCTTATAGAAGTGATTGCCAGTAAGTTTTATTCATCAACGCCTGAAGGTCAATCTGAACTATGCGGGCAGGTTTTTAAGATTGAATATTCAGAGAAAAGGCGGCGTTTTGTTTATGTGCGTATATATAGCGGAACATTGCATTTGAGGGATGTTATTAAAATATCTGAAAAAGAGAAAATAAAAATCACAGAGATGTGTGTTCCGACAAACGGTGAATTATATTCATCCGATACAGCCTGCTCTGGTGATATTGTAATTTTACCAAATGATGTTTTGCAGCTAAACAGTATTTTGGGGAACGAAATACTGTTGCCGCAGAGAAAATTTATTGAAAATCCTCTCCCTATGCTCCAAACAACGATTGCAGTAAAGAAATCTGAACAGCGGGAAATATTGCTTGGGGCACTTACAGAAATTTCAGATGGCGACCCTCTTTTAAAATATTATGTGGATACTACAACGCATGAGATTATACTTTCTTTTTTGGGGAATGTGCAGATGGAAGTCATTTGTGCCATCCTTGAGGAAAAATATCATGTGGAGGCAGAAATAAAAGAGCCTACTGTTATATATATGGAAAGACCGCTTAGAAAAGCAGAATATACCATCCACATAGAAGTCCCGCCAAATCCTTTCTGGGCTTCTGTCGGGTTGTCCATAGAGCCGCTCCCTATTGGAAGCGGAGTGCAGTATGAAAGCAGAGTTTCACTTGGATATTTAAATCAATCGTTCCAAAATGCGGTTATGGAGGGGGTTCTTTATGGCTGCGAGCAGGGGCTGTATGGATGGAAAGTGACAGACTGTAAAATCTGTTTTGAATATGGATTGTATTATAGTCCTGTAAGTACCCCCGCAGACTTTCGGCTGCTTTCCCCTATCGTATTGGAGCAGGCTTTAAAAAAAGCAGGGACAGAACTATTAGAGCCATATCTCCACTTTGAAATTTATGCACCGCAGGAATATCTCTCACGGGCGTATCATGATGCCCCAAGGTATTGTGCAGATATTGTAAGTACTCAGATAAAGAATGACGAGGTCATTCTGAAAGGAGAAATCCCTGCCAGATGTATTCAAGAATACAGGAACGATTTAACTTATTTCACAAATGGGCAGGGAGTCTGCTTGACAGAGTTAAAAGGATACCAGCCAGCTATTGGTAAATTTATTTGCCAACCCCGCCGCCCGAATAGCCGTATAGATAAGGTTCGGCATATGTTCCACAAGTTAGCTTAACAGCTTGCAAAAGTCATATAAAATGAGATTTGAAAGGATTAGAGACTAATTATGATGAAATGCGAATGGATATTGTGTCCTGTTTGTGGGAGCAAAACCCGTAATAAAATTAGGAAGGACACTGTTTTGGAGAATTATCCCCTTTATTGTCCAAAATGCAGACAAGAAAGATTGATTAAAGTTGACAACTTGAAGATAACTGTCATCAAAGAGCCAGACGCTTAAGACGCATAGCCGATGAAATTGTGGAACAATTCACGAATCATCGGCTCTTTTTGTTTCGTATTTGAAAGAACAAACTCACCAAATAAAAAAAACGATATTAGCGGGGTGTTCGTAAGACAGTTAAATAGGCAAAAGGCGTGACGAAAGTGATCACGCCTTTTTTCATGTAAGGATAGCCGCATAGCGGCGCAAGGGATGGATCCCCTTGTACGGAACGCAGTGACGCACCCCAGATATTCAGGGGGCCGAGCTGTTCGGTCTCGCAGAGCGCACATACGGGTTTAACCCGTATAGAAGTGCGCCCTTAGTATCAGTTCGACAAATCTTAATTTGACTTACTTCTTCACTCTTTTTGATAAATGAAGTTCATTATCATCTACATATCCAAGTTTATTATATACAGTTTGTGCAACAAGATTTTCTTGTCCTGTTAGAAGTTCATATTTGTCAAGTGGATAATTCTTACTGCAATAAGCCTCTGCAAAAGTAATCATCTCACTCGCTAAGCCTCTTTTTCTGTATGCTGGTTTAACATACACTTCTGTAATTTCAGGCATATATTCATCATAGCAGAACGATTTTTTAAGCTGAACACAAACAAATCCAACTAACATATCATCTTCATCAGCAACGATAACAACTTCCTGTTTATTATTCATAAGGGAATTTCTAATATTGTCTATGCTTGTATCGCCCTCACCATTAAATTCGTTGTTTAAGATGTTTAATTGCTCCGCATCATTTACAGTTGCTATTCTTACCATTACAACCTCCATAAATTATTATCTATTCGACCTATTCAAGTTTATCGGTCTGTTTAATCATATCATACGGCTTCAATTTATACAAGAACAGTCCCGGCAGACATTACTGCCGGGACTGAAACTGTTTTACGAATGCTCCCGATTCGGGTGGGTTATTTTGTTATACCCTAAATTACCCTCTGAATTTGTTTTTAAATTTGGAGGGATTTTTTTATGTCCTTTTTTCGGGCAGTTATCTATCTGCTCATACGAAGCAAAATTTATCAATACATAGCATATCAGAGAACGGCAGGAAACCAGTTAAAAAAATTTCTGCCAGTGCAACGGTACTTCTCACCTTGAAAGTAGAAGTACAATCTCCATACAATAGAATTACTATTTCCTATAACCGTAAAGGTCACAGAGCCTTTGCGGTTTTTCTTTTGTCGATTTTTGTTGGAAAGTGCCGTAGGGCTGTTTCTGATATGCGGTGTCGTTCTCCGCCTCTCCATCTGGATTTTTTACATTTCAAAAATTCAGATGGGAGGTATTTATGGTGAAATATGCACCAAGAAAGGTATATATCAGAGAAAGTGGCGGCTATGTGGAATTATCCTACACGGAGTTCTGCCGTTGCAGGGAATCCGACCAGACCTATATGGACAAGCTGTTTATCCCCATTCAAGGCTGTCTGCTTGAAGTCGTGAGGGAGCAATACACAGACTTCTACCGTGACAAGGAACGGTGGCGTTATCTGCAAAAATTAGATACAAAGAATAGACTGCTATCTCTCGACGGATTTACGGACAGCGAGGGGAATCCTCTGGACTTTATCACTGATGAAGCGGTGGACATTGCAGAAACCGTTGTCAATGCTGTTATGGTGGACAGGCTGAAAGCCGCCCTGCCTTTGTTGTCGGATAGTGAGCAGGAGTTGATACAGGCAATCTTTTTTGACGGACTTTCCGAGCGTGAAGTCGGGGCGAGGTTAGGCATAACCCAGAGCGTTGTGAACAAACGCAAAGCCAGAATCCTAAGAAAACTAAGAAAGATAATAGAAAATTAAAATTTAAGGCGTTCAGCCCCCTTGTTTTTTCCTTTGGGAAAATGAGGGGGCTTTTCTCTGCCCTCTCAATCAATTCTGATTGGAGGAAGAAAGAATGGCATACAACCACGGACGGGAGGACAGGAAATGGCGTATCTGGAAAGAAGCGGAGGAAAAGCTGCTGCGTGAGTGCGGCGTTGATGAAGTGACCATTGAGCAGATACGCATAGCGGACAGGGCAGACTTCAATTCCAACAGGCGGTTTTACCGATGGACGAATGACGTTGCGGAATACCTTGAGGACATGGCAGACAGGGAGCGGCAAGCGGAGGTGAATACAGTTGCGGAGTTACTGGACGAGATTGAGAGCGAAAATCTCTATCAAGTATTAGTCACGGTGGACGGGCGTACCTTGAAAATCGTCCTGCTGAAAATGCAGGGGTATTCCACAAAGGAGATTGCCCCACTTGTGCATTTGACGACTGGTGCCATCTATGCGAGGTTAGACCATCTGCGGAAGAAGCTTCGGAAAATTTTGTAAGCGTCTAATACATCCCATTATTCTGCGGGCTACTGGGTGGGGAGTGGAATCTCCCCGCTTATTTTTGGCAGGAGGAAAACGGGATGGCATATAAAGCTAAGGCGTACACGCTTCGGGAGGAATCCACGGAAAGCGGTATAAGGTATTTTATCAGTTTTAAGGACGGGCAGGGGGAACACCACGAACTGGAAGTATCCGAGCAGTTATTCTTTGAATTTCGGCAGATGGAACGCAGGAACAGGAATCTTCTCCAATGGGACGAGCGGCACAGGGAGTTTTCGGAAGTATGGGACGAAACGCTGAACAGGCGGGCGTTAAAGCTGCCTAAGAGCATTGAGGAACAAATGATTGAAGCAGAACGGGCGGAACTGCTCTGTAAGGCGGTTGACAGACTGCCAGAGATACAAAGGCGACGTTTCCTGCTCTACTACGAGTATGAGTTCAATTTTTACCAAATCGCCGCTATGGAGCATTGCACCGCTTCTGCAATACAGAAATCCGTTGCTGTTGCAAAGAAGAAAGTAAAAGCGGAAATGAGGAAATATCTCCAACCATGACCGACACCGCCCGAAAAAGAAATCTGTTTTTTATTTGTGTGGGATTGGCGGTATTACATACTCTCACTTTTTTCGTGGGAGTAAATCTATTTTTAAGGAGGTCAACGCCTATGTGCAACAAAAACAAGATAACTGCCCGAAAGGAGGAAACCCATGCAGAAGTTACAGACAGTCAACGCCGAAACGCTCCTTTATGAGCCGCTTGAGAAGCCGTCCTTTGTGGTGGACAGCCTTATCCCCACAGGCTTGTCGCTGTTCTGCGGCTCACAGAAGATAGGCAAGAGCTGGCTCATGCTGAAGCTGTGCTTATGCGTGTCGCAGGGAATCCCCTTATGGGATATGCCGACAATGGAGGGCGATGTGCTTTACCTCTGCCTTGAGGACACGTTCTGCCGCATACAGGACAGGCTGTTCCGTTTTGACGGACGAAGCGAGCGGGCGGCTTCATTTTGCCGTGGCAAGCTGCAAGCTGTCAGACGGTCTTATCGTGCAGCTTGAGGATTATCTGAAAGACTATCCAGACAGCAGGCTCATTGTCATTGATACCTTGCAGAAAGTCCGTACAGCTTCAAAAGACAACGCCTATGCAAGCGACTATGGGGACATCTCCCTAATCAAAGATTTTGCCGACAGGCACTCTCTGGCGGTCATTGTCGTACACCACATCCGAAAGCAGAATGACAGCGATGTGTTCAACAAGGTGTCTGGGACGACAGGCTTAACGGGGAGTGCGGACGCTACCTTTGTTCTGGAAAAGGAGAAACGGGCATCTGACACCGCCAAGCTGTATGTAACGGGCAGGGACACGCCCTATCAGGAATACACGCTCCGTTTCCGTGATTGCAGTTGGGAACTTGTGGAGAGGAAAACGCAGGAGCAGCTTGCGAAAGAAACGATACCAGATGTCCTTTTTCGGTTGGTGGATTTTATGAGGGATAAGGAAGAATGGGCAGGCACGGCAACGGAGCTGTTAGCCGCTATGGGGGAAACGGAAACCATACCCACGGTGATTACGAAATGGCTGAATGAATATCACACCACATTTTTAAGCGAGAACCGTATCTGCTACCAGTACAGCCGCAGGAAAGACGGCAGGCAGATTGCCCTTGCAAGGAGGGCGGGTGACAGCGGTGACGGCGGTGACAGCGATATTGGGATACCCCCTGTTACTGTCATTGACGCTTAAAGCCATGTAAAGTTGGCGGCTCTGCCCTGCGGGTGACAGCGGTGACGGCAGTGACAGTGATTTTAGGATACCCTGCCGCTGTCATCCCTACGGGAGAACACCCCGCAAACGCAAAATGCAGGCGTGGGATTCACCCGCCCTTTTCGGGCGTGTAAAATCACCCCTGCGGTCAGAAAAATCTCTCCGATTTTTCCGACTGCGTTTACAGGGTGTAACACACTACACTTTGCCCTGCAAAGAGCCGTGTGCCAGACGTTCCCTCTGGACTCCCTTATGGCAGGTCTTACGCCCTGCTATCCTACGCCTTGCGGCTTCGGATAAAAGAACGGCGGCATGACGGTTACGGCTCTTGCGAGGGGGGTATCCCAAAAACACCGTCATCATCGACATGACCGTCATGCAGGGGGTGAGGGTGACAGTTGCGGCAGTCGGCAGGG
Source organism: Streptococcus suis (assembly GCF_029616525.1). Classification (GTDB taxonomy): domain Bacteria; phylum Bacillota; class Bacilli; order Lactobacillales; family Streptococcaceae; genus Streptococcus; species Streptococcus suis_AF. The sequence continues at coordinate 7,957 of NZ_JANFME010000030.1, forward strand.
GGTATCCCAAAACTGCTGTCACCACCGTCACCGCTGTCACCCCAAAGGACGGTCACCCGCCGAAAGAAAGGAGGAATCCGCCTATGCCTTATGCAATCCTGCGTTTCCAGAAACGAAAAGCGGGCGGCGTTGCGGCTTGTGAACGCCACAACGAGCGGAAGAAAGAAGCCTACAAAAGCAACCCAGATATAGATATGGAACGCTCTAAAACAATTACCATCTCATAGCACCACCAAAGTACACCTACAAGAAAGAGATTAACCGCATGGTAGCCGAAGCGGGGTGCAGGACAAGGAAAGACAGCGTGATGATGGTGGAAACGCTCATCACAGCTTCACCAGAATTTATGAACCAGTTACCGCCCGAAGAACAAAAAGCGTATTTCCAGACGGCTCTTGACTTCATTTCGGAGCGTGTTGGAAAGCAGAATATCCTCTCCGCTGTCGTCCATATGGACGAGAGAACGCCCCATATGCACCTCTGCTTTGTGCCGATTACGCCAGACAATAAGCTGTCAGCGAAAGCTATCTTAGGCAACCAGAAATCATTATCCGAGTGGCAGACCGCCTACCATGAGCGGATGTCCTCACGGTGGAATCAGCTTGAACGGGGGCAGTCCTCAATGGAAACCAAGCGGAAACACGTCCCCACATGGCTCTATAAATTAGGCGGCAGGCTTGATAAACAGTATGAAGAAATCGTGTCTGCCCTATCCGACATCAACGCCTTTAACGCAGGGAAGAAAAGGGATAAAGCGTTAGATTTACTCTCTGCATGGCTGCCAGACGTGGAGAAATTCTCTAAGGAAATCGGGAAACAGCAGGCGTATATCGACAGTTTGAAAGAGAGAATTGGGCAGGAATCAGACTATGCGGGGCGTATGCGTGATGAAAAGTACGAGCAGGAACTAAAGGTGCAGAAAGCGAATCAGAAGATATTTGAATTGCAGAGAACCAACGAGCAGATGGGGCGGCTGCTGTCAAAAATACCGCCCGAAGTGTTGGAAGAATTGCAGAAAAATCATAGAAGCAGAGCGAAAGAAAGGTAGATATGTGAATGAAGAAACAGGATTTTAAGGTGTTAAAGACCAAAGACTTGTACCCGTTCCCCGACAATCCGTTTCATGTGGCAGAAGATGAAACACTGTCAGAGTTAGCGGAAAGCATCAAGGAATTTGGCATTGTCACGCCGATAATCACACGCCCGAAAGAGGACGGGGACGGTTATGAAGTGATTGCAGGACAGCGGCGTGTCCGTGCTTCTGAACTTGCAGGGATAAATACCGTGCCTGCGTTTGTCCTGCCCTTAGACCGTGACCGAGCCATCATCACCCTTGTAGACAGCAATTTGCAGCGTGAGAATATCCTGCCATCGGAGCGGGCGTTTGCTTACAAGATGAAATCCGAAGCCATGAAGCGGCAGGGTTTCCGCACAGACTTAACCTCGTCACAAGTTGTGACGAAGTTGCGGACGGACGACAAGGTGGCACAGGGCTTCGGCGTGGGCAGGATGACCGTGCAGCGTTTTATCCGCCTGACGGAACTGATACCGCCGATTTTGCAGATGGTGGACGAGGGGAAAATCGCCCTCACGCCTGCGGTGGAACTGTCCTTCTTGAAGAAAGACGAGCAGGAAAACCTCTTTGCCACGATGGAGAGCGAAGAAGCAACGCCCTCACTCTCACAGGCACAGCGGATGAAACAGTTAAGCCAGAGCGGGCGGCTTGACATGGATACGATATTTGCGATTATGACGGAGGAAAAGGGCAACCAGAAAGAAACCTTGAAAATCAACACAAGCAAGCTGAAAAAATACTTTCCGAAGAACACAACGCCGAAGCAGATGGAGGAAACCATCATCAAACTTTTGGAGCGTGAGTTGCAGAGGAAACGCAACCGTGACAGCCGCTAATCTTCTTTTTTCGGGAAGTAAATACAGAGAGTTGAGGTATGGAGAATGAGAGAAATCCAGTATGAAATCGTAAAGGAAATCGCAGTATTGTCTACGGGCGACAGTGGCTACACAAAGGAAATCAATCTCATTTCATGGAATGGGAAAGAGCCGAAGTATGACATCCGCAGCTTTTCCCCGAACCGTGAAAAGTGCGGCAAGGGAATCACGCTGAACGCTGATGAAGCGGCGGCACTCCTTAAAGCATTACAGAAAGAATTAAACAGCGAGGATTAATGGTATCTGATTGGCAGGGCGGGGACATTTCCAAACTCTTCCCTGCCCTGTCTGGAAAGGAAGATTTAAGTATGGGCGAGGATAAGAAAGCAGATAAAAAGAGAAAGCGTATCGTGCCAAAAGCACCAGTGCAGATGATAATCAGCCGTGAATATGTCGGCACACAGACCGTTACAGAAGCGTTTGTCCCGATTATCTCCGAGGATATTCGGAAGAAGATTGCCGAGGGCGACACCTTCGACAATGAGGGGCTGTCCGCTTAGAATGTACGCAATGGGACATGAAAACAGATAGGACAGATACGGAGGTTTTACAGTATGGCAGGAATCAAAGAAGAAAAGAAAATCTATTTAGTCGGCATTTATTGCCGCTTATCTAAAGACGATGGTACGGATAACGAGAGTGCGAGCATTGCGACACAGAAATCCATCCTCACGGATTATGTGAAAAAGCAGGGATGGCACATAGCAAAAACGTATGTGGACGATGGTTATTCTGGTACAAATTTCCAAAGACCAAGTTTCCAGAATATGATAAAAGACATTGAAAGCGGTCTGATAAACTGCGTGATTACGAAAGATTTATCCCGTCTGGGGAGAAACTATCTTGATTGTGGGTTATATCTGGAAGTTTTCTTCCCAGAGCATAACGTGAGGTATATAGCGGTCAATGACGGCGTAGATACCTTGAATAAATCTGCTATGGACATCACGCCTTTCCGCAACATTTTAAACGAAATGTATGCCGCTGACATATCTGTTAAGATAAAATCGGCATATCGGGCGAGGTTTCAACAGGGGAAATTCATGGGAACTACCGCCCCTTATGGCTATATCAAAGACCCTGCCGACCACAACCATCTGCTGATAGATGATAAAGTGGCACATGTTGTAAAAGAGATATTCGACCTTGCATTAAAAGGGAATGGAGTTGCCAAAATTTGCAGACATCTTAATAAACAGCATATCCTACGCCCTGCCGCTTATGCGGCGGAGCGTGGCGAAACAGGCTTTGAACGTCATTTTGAGGGGAACGAGGACAAACGCTATATTTGGAGTGGGAACAGCGTGAGGAGCATTTTAAGAAGCCCGATATATGCGGGAAATCTTGTAGGCTACAAACGGATTGCCGCCAATATGAAAAGCAAGAAACGCCCCTCTAAGCTGCCCGAAGAATGGGAAGTGATACCCAATACCCATGAGGGAATAGTCACGCAGGAGGAATTTGATATTGTCCAACAGCTTATTACAAGTCGTAGGCTTCCACAGAACAAGGGAGGATTTGTAAATATTTTTGCAGGCGTTATCAAGTGTGTGGACTGCGGATGTGCTCTGCGGGCAATGAACGTACACAGGAGGAAACGCCCAGAGATTATCGACTGTGTACAGTATTCATGTAATAATTATGCAAGAAACGGAAGAAGCGAGTGTAGTGCCCACAATATAGAAGCAAGGGATTTATTCAATGCCGTTCTTGCCGACATCAACTGTTTTGCGGATATGGCAGTGAATGATGAAAAGGCGGTCAGGGCCATAGAAAAGCGGCTCACGGAAACAGACCAGAGCAGGGCGAAAGCATTAGAGAAAGAACGTAAGAAGCTGAACAAACGCCTTGCGGAACTGGACAGGCTGTTTTCCTCTCTCTACGAGGATAAGGTCATGGAGCGTATTACCGAGCGGAATTTTGAGATGATGTCGGGGAAATACCAGAAAGAGCAGCTTGAAATTGAAGCAAGGCTGAAAGAGGTGACGGAAACTCTTAATGAAAGCTACGAGAAATCACGGGGAATCCGTGACTTCCTCGCCCTTATCCGAAATTATCAAGGCTTAAAAGAACTGGATGCAACAGTTATAAACGCACTCATAGACAAGATACTTGTTTCGGAGCGTGAGAAGATGGCAGACGGAACAGTGAAGCAGGAAATCAAGATTTACTATAAATTCATCGGCTTTGTCGATGAATTACATATCATACCTACAAAACGGTGGGCAGCAATGCCCGCTAAAAATTGTACGGTGTGCGGCGTTGAATATGTCCCGGGCTCTGGTGCATCAAGGTATTGTCCTGCTTGTGCCAAGAAGATACGGAGGGAGAAATCAAACGAGAGCAAACGCAGGAGCAGAGAACAGAAAAGGATAGCATGTATGAACTGTCCGCAAAAAATGACCGACTGAACTACGACAAGCGAGAACAACTAGCAGGAGACAGTCTTCTGCTTTTTTTGATAGGGAGGAAAGATGACACGAATTAAAGCAGTAAAACAAAAGGCCATTTTAGATGTTGCTGAGAGTCTGGGCTGTTCCTTCAGACGTTTATCAGGACACATTTATGAACACCCAGACCATGATTCCTTTCGGATTTTTGCCGATACCAATACTTTCAAATGGTTTTCAAGAGATATACAAGGAGATGTAATTGACTTTGTTCAATTAGTGACAGGTGTTTCTTTCAAAGAGGCTGTATCCTATCTTGAAACTGGGGATTTTGAACAAGTTAAGTTGATAGAAGAAACTTATCAACCATTTCAATACTATTTGCATGAAGAACCCTTTCAGCAAGCACGTACTTACTTGCAAGTCGTCCGTGGCCTAAGTGATCAGACTATTAATACCTTTGGCAGACAAGGATTGCTTGCTCACGCTACTTATCAATCGGAGCCCGTATTAGTGTTAAAAAGCTATGACCACAACGGGACCTTACAGGCCGCAAGCCTTCAAGGTCTCGTCAAAAATGAAGAAAAACACGATCGAGGTTATCTCAAAAAAATCATGAAAGGATCTCATGGCTATGTCGGTATTAGTTTCGATATTGGGAATCCTAAGCGACTCATTTTTTGTGAATCAGTTATCGATATGATGAGTTATTATCAGCTTTACCAAAAGCAATTATCCGATGTTCGCCTGATTTCAATGGAAGGTTTAAAACTTTCTGTGATTGCTTATCAGACCTTGCGTCTAGCAGCAGAGGAACAGGGGAAATTGGCATTTCTAGATACAGTAAATCCAAGCAGACTTAGTCATTATCTTCAGGCAATACAAGAGACGACAACCTTCTTCCAAACTCATTCAAATGCATTAACATTGGCTGTTGATAACGATGAGGCAGGAAGAGAATTTTGTCAGAAACTGTCAGATAAAGGACTTCCGCTTTCTCAAGATTTACCACCATTGCAAGGACTTGAAACAAAGTTAGATTGGAATGATATTGTGAAACGACAAAAGGAATTATCTTTAAGAGATCTTATCCAGTCAGCCCAAACAAAAGTCATTAGAGATCATCCTCCACCTAAACGAGAGCACACTTTTGATGTGATAACAAAATCAAGTCCGCTATCATAATCTAGAATGTGACAAGGAGGACACCCTATGAGTGTGATTGAACGTCTGGCTGAAAAAGTAGCTAGACAAGAAGAAAAGGTCTCACGTGAGACGGAGAAATTGGAACACTATCGTGACCAACTACAAACAGCTATGTACAGTACCTTTATCAAACGGCAACAATCTAGTCAGTTGTCATTTCATGAAGCACTAGAGCAAGCCTTTGGTAAAGAAACCACACTACACCCAAATTACAGAAATGAGGATACAGAATGAGTAAAACATGGAATTTTGATCAGCCACTAGATGATGTGAAACCAACATCATCCCATGAAGAACGAGCAAAAATTGCAGCACTTTTCCATAAACAAGATGAAAAACCAATTGAAGAAGTAGACTATGTGGCTGCTTTTGAACAGCAACAAAAGGAGTCAGAATCTAAAGATGTACAGACGCCCGAATCAAAAGTTAAACAAAGCCAGCCGAAGAAAGTAAATATCACAAGCGACTATAAACAACACTTGGCAGACACTATTGCACAAAACAACAAGGATATTTCCGCCTGTCAGAAGCAAATTGAAGAACTTCATCAATTGATTGATGAAAAGAAAATCCAAAATAAAAAGTTGCAGGCTATTTCAGTAGCCATTGATGATTTATAAGTCAGGTAGTCCTATGCGGGCTACCTGACTTATAATTGAAGGAGAAGATAATGAAATTTTTTCAAAAGAAAAAACAGAACCAGGATCAATTTAAACGACTGATTCATCGACTATCAGAGATGTCAGATAGTGAACTAACCAAAGTAGAGCAACTCCTAGATGTGGTCTTTGATTCAAGTTTCAAGTCTAGTGAGAGAGTGGAAATATCTAGGGACATTATAACCGATGAGGAACAAATTCTTGATAAGTCAATCCAAGAAGCGAAAAATAAACTGAATACTGAGCAGTTGGAGAAGCGAATAGAGGAGTTTAAGCAATCGAAGAAACCTAAAAACGGATAATGCACCAAATATGGTGCGTTATCCGTTTTTTATGGTATAATGAAAGCAAATATGAGGAGGTCTTTATCTATGATCGGAGACAATATAAAATCACTACGCCGAACACACGATTTAACACAGCCAGAATTTGCGAAAATGGTTGGGATTTCACGCAATAGCCTGAGTCGCTACGAAAATGGTACCAGCACTGTTTCAACTGAACTCATCGACCGTATTTGTCAGAAATTTAACGTTTCTTATGTCGATATTGTAGGAGAGGACAAGATGTTAACACCTGTCGAAGATTACCATCTGACTTTAAAAGTAGAAGTGATAAAAGAACGTGGAGCAGCCATTTTATCAAAGCTTTATAGATACCAGGATAGTCAAGATATTGTTTTTGATGATGAATCTAATCCTTGGATTTTGATGAGTGATGACTTGGCCGAATTGATCAATACGAAAATTTACCTTGTCGCTACTTTCGATGAAATAGAGCGTTACAATGGCTATTTAGATGGTATAGAGCGGATGTTAGACATGGTGCATCATCGGGTGGTGGCTTAATGAGACTGGAAGAATTTAGTGAGGCTGAGTTTCAGAAGGCCTTGCAGCGAACCATTTGAGGTGATAGGTAAGATTATACCGAGGTATGAAAACGAGAATTGGACCTTTACAGAATTACTCTATGAAGCGCCATATTTAAAAAGCTACCAAGACGAAGAGGATGAAGAGGATGAGGAGGCAGATTGCCTTGAATATATTGACAATACTGATAAGATAATATATCTTTTATATAGAAGATATCGCCGTATGTAAGGATTTCAGGGGGCAAGGCATAGGCAGCGCGCTTATCAATATATCTATAGAATGGGCAAAGCATAAAAACTTGCATGGACTAATGCTTGAAACCCAGGACAATAACCTTATAGCTTGTAAATTCTATCATAATTGTGGTTTCAAAATCGGCTCCGTCGATACTATGTTATACGCCAACTTTGAAAACAACTTTGAAAAAGCTGTTTTCTGGTATTTAAGGTTTTAGAATGCAAGGAACAGTGAATTGGAGTTCGTCTTGTTATAATTAGCTTCTTGGGGTATCTTTAAATACTGTAGAAAAGAGGAAGGAAATAATAAATGGCTAAAATGAGAATATCACCGGAATTGAAAAAACTGATCGAAAAATACCGCTGCGTAAAAGATACGGAAGGAATGTCTCCTGCTAAGGTATATAAGCTGGTGGGAGAAAATGAAAACCTATATTTAAAAATGACGGACAGCCGGTATAAAGGGACCACCTATGATGTGGAACGGGAAAAGGACATGATGCTATGGCTGGAAGGAAAGCTGCCTGTTCCAAAGGTCCTGCACTTTGAACGGCATGATGGCTGGAGCAATCTGCTCATGAGTGAGGCCGATGGCGTCCTTTGCTCGGAAGAGTATGAAGATGAACAAAGCCCTGAAAAGATTATCGAGCTGTATGCGGAGTGCATCAGGCTCTTTCACTCCATCGACATATCGGATTGTCCCTATACGAATAGCTTAGACAGCCGCTTAGCCGAATTGGATTACTTACTGAATAACGATCTGGCCGATGTGGATTGCGAAAACTGGGAAGAAGACACTCCATTTAAAGATCCGCGCGAGCTGTATGATTTTTTAAAGACGGAAAAGCCCGAAGAGGAACTTGTCTTTTCCCACGGCGACCTGGGAGACAGCAACATCTTTGTGAAAGATGGCAAAGTAAGTGGCTTTATTGATCTTGGGAGAAGCGGCAGGGCGGACAAGTGGTATGACATTGCCTTCTGCGTCCGGTCGATCAGGGAGGATATCGGGGAAGAACAGTATGTCGAGCTATTTTTTGACTTACTGGGGATCAAGCCTGATTGGGAGAAAATAAAATATTATATTTTACTGGATGAATTGTTTTAGTACCTAGATTTAGATGTCTAAAAAGCTTTAACTACAAGCTTTTTAGACATCTAATCTTTTCTGAAGTACATCCGCAACTGTCCATACTCTGATGTTTTATATCTTTTCTAAAAGTTCGCTAGATAGGGGTCCCGAGCGCCTACGAGGAATTTGTATCGATAAGAAATAGATTTAAAAATTTCGCTGTTATTTTGTACATTTAACTTGACGGTGACATCTCTCTATTGTGAGTTATTAGTGGTACAGTTTTCAACCGTTTTAATTATAAAAAAGTGGTGCATTTTTAAATTGGCACAAACAGGTAACGGTTATTGCAGGTGTATTTCTTATCTATGGGTTTAACATGGATTTTATCATTAAAATCATGAGTATTGTCCGAGAGTGATTGGTCTTGCGTATGGTTAACCCTAAAGTTATGGAAATAAGACTTAGAAGCAAACTTAAGAGTGTGTTGATAGTGCATTATCTTAAAATTTTGTATAATAGGAATTGAAGTTAAATTAGATGCTAAAAATTT
>NZ_JANFME010000031.1:0-15191 GCF_029616525.1 Streptococcus suis
TGGTTGAACACTTTTCATTATAGGTCATATGGGACTTTTTTCTATACTCAAAAAGGCTCCATAATTTCCATGGTGGATTTACCCACTACAGAAATTATAGAGCCAAAATAGCAGAGCAGACACCTAGTTTTCTAGGTGTTTTTCTTATGGAAAATTATCACTAAATCTGATATAATGAGGAGTAATACCCTTGTAGAGGAAGAAACATGAATTTAGAAGATTTGAAAAAACGACAGGAGAAGATTCGGAACTTCTCTATTATTGCCCATATTGACCATGGAAAATCAACCTTGGCTGACCGCATTCTTGAAAAAACAGAAACAGTTTCTAGCCGAGAAATGCAGGCCCAGTTGCTGGACAGCATGGACTTGGAGCGTGAGCGTGGGATTACCATCAAGTTAAATGCTGTTCAGTTGAACTACAAGGCTAAAGATGGTGAAACCTACATTTTCCACTTGATTGACACGCCAGGACACGTGGACTTTACCTATGAAGTATCTCGTTCTCTTGCAGCTTGTGAAGGAGCAATCTTGGTGGTGGATGCGGCTCAAGGGATTGAAGCACAAACCTTGGCTAACGTTTATCTGGCCTTGGACAATGACTTGGAAATCTTGCCAATCATCAACAAGATTGACCTACCAGCAGCAGACCCTGAACGTGTTCGTCAGGAAATCGAAGATGTGATTGGTTTGGATGCCTCAGAAGCAGTACCAACATCAGCTAAGGCGGGTATTGGTATCGAGGAAATCTTGGAGCAAATCGTAGAGAAAGTTCCAGCACCGACTGGTGATGTCGAAGCTCCATTGCAAGCCTTGATTTTTGACTCGGTTTACGATCCGTATCGAGGCGTTATCCTGCAAGTTCGTATTGTCAACGGTGTGGTAAAACCTGGCGATACTATTCAGATGATGAGCAATGGCAAGACCTTTGATGTGACGGAAGTTGGTATCTTCACACCAAAAGCAATCGGTCGTGATTACTTGGCGACTGGTGATGTAGGTTACATTGCAGCCTCTATCAAGACAGTTGCCGACACCCGTGTCGGTGATACAGTGACCTTGGCAGAAAATCCTGCCAGCGAGCCACTAGCGGGCTACAAGCAGATGAACCCAATGGTCTTTGCAGGTATCTATCCGATTGATTCCAATAAGTACAATGACCTTCGTGAAGCCTTGGAAAAACTCCAGCTAAACGATGCCAGCTTGCAGTTTGAACCTGAAACATCACAGGCACTCGGATTTGGTTTCCGCTGTGGCTTCTTAGGTCTCCTGCACATGGATGTTATCCAAGAACGGATTGAGCGTGAGTTTAACATTGACCTCATCATGACAGCACCGTCGGTGGTTTACCATGTCAATATGACGGACGGTGAAATGATTGATGTAGCCAACCCATCCGAATTCCCAGACCCAACCAAGATCGCCACTATCGAAGAGCCTTACGTTAAGGCACAAATCATGGTACCACAGGAATACGTCGGTGCAGTCATGGAATTGGCCCAACGCAAACGCGGTGACTTTGTGACTATGGATTACATCGATGATAATCGTGTCAATGTCATCTACCAAATTCCACTTGCGGAGATTGTTTTTGACTTCTTTGATAAGCTTAAGTCATCCACTCGTGGTTATGCCAGCTTCGACTATGAGATTTCTGAATACCGTTCATCCAAGTTGGTGAAAATGGATATTCTCCTCAATGGCGATAAGGTCGATGCTCTCAGCTTTATCGTCCACAAGGAATTTGCCTATGAACGTGGGAAAATTATCGTGGACAAACTCAAGAAAATCATTCCGCGTCAACAGTTTGAGGTGCCAATCCAAGCTGCTATCGGTCAGAAAATTGTTGCCCGTAGCGACATCAAGGCTCTTCGGAAGAACGTTTTGGCCAAGTGTTATGGTGGTGACGTTTCCCGTAAACGCAAACTCCTAGAAAAACAAAAAGCTGGTAAAAAACGGATGAAAGCCATCGGCTCTGTCGAAGTTCCACAAGAAGCCTTCCTCAGCGTTCTCAGCATGGATGAAGACGATAAGAAATAAACTTGATACAAAGAAACACTCCTGCATTTTATTGCAAGAGTGTTTTCTCTTATTTACGTTTCATTTCACCTTGTGGGTAGTAGGTCCCTTCAGGCATATCATTGATGAAGACATGAATGGCTTCTTTGGGCGCATTAGTATTACGAGATACAACTTCGGTAACTTCACGTGCTAAGGCAATCTTTTGTTCTTCTGTGCGTCCTTCAAACAAATCAATACGTACAAATGGCATATATTTCCTCCTTTATTTTTCGTTTATTGTACCATAGTTTTTATGATTCTCCAAGGATATTTTCATAATATATTGCAAAATATATTTATATTTTGTTATAATAATATCGCAATAAACAATAAGGAGAATGATTTATGTTTAAGAAAAAAGCAACTCAGATAGTTAGCGAAACGTCAATTAAAAAATCTAGAAAGTTTCTTAATCGGAAAACAGCAGGAATAACTGGTGGCGTCCTACTTACAACATTTATCGGTTCACAATTAATGACTGCTGAGCTTCCGAAAAAAGATGACCTTTATGGACAACAGTATGTAACAGTCGTAAAACATCTTCAGGAAGCAGGTTTTAAAAATATTCAGGGGGTGGAAATCACTGATTTAGAATTTGGAAAAATAGGTGAAAGCAATCTTGTCGAACTCGTCTCTATTGACGGAGAAGATTGGAAGGAAGGACGTGCTTTAAAAAACATCCCAATTACAATCTCCTACCATGTTCCCAAAAAAGATGCCGTTGAATTCAACCTACCAGCTTCTAAAAATTTAGCAGATGTCGAGAAAGAGCTGAAAGATTCAGGTTTTATGCAAATCGAACTAACTCCTGTTCTGCTAGTAGAAGAAGGCAATGCGGACAAAAAAGATAAAATTGATCGCCTTCAAATCGGAAATCACACCTATCAATCCAATCATTTTTACTCTACTAGTCTCCCTGTCACATTAACCTATTTTGACGTTAGCAAAGATAACATCAAACTACCAGAAAATCTAGCAGAGGCTAAAACAAAACCAGAGCTCGAAAAACAACTAAAAACAGCAGGATTTACAGACATCAAGTGGACTGCTGTTGCAGACAAGGATAAAGCAAAGCACGAAAAAATTCAAAAAATTAATCTAGGTGGCGCAGAGCTTCAATTGCCCACCAAACAGGAGATTATCAGCAAAAAATCAACCCCAATTGTGATTACCTACTACGATTTCTCTAGCTTCGCTGAACTACCATCATCCATTTCAACGAAAACAGCTACAGATACTAAAAAATTGTTTACCGACGGTGGTTTTTCTCAAGTATCTGAAGTAGCAACAGAGACAAATGAAATTGCTAAAAACGGACAAATCATCGCGGTCGAGATTGATGGAAAATCTTTTAACGAGATGAACGATAAGGTCATCAAAAAAGATAGCAAAGTCATTATCAAATATTGGAATGCTGAAAAAGCTATTACTGAGAAAGCACGTAAAGAGGAGGAAGAACGTCTCGCCGCCGAAGCGCAAAAAGTAGCAGAAGCAGAAGCACAAAGCCAAGTTCAGCAATTTGCTGCTACACCATCTCAAAGCACATATTATCCAAATTGTAAGGCAGTTAGACAAGCAGGAGCTGCACCGATCTATCGTGGAGAACCAGGTTACGGTAGTCATTTAGACCGTGATGGAGATGGAGTTGGGTGCGAGTAAAAAAACATTAACAACGTTTACATTGCATGCTATACTACTCTTATAAGGAGGGATTACTCATGACCTATAAATACCGTATGATTTTATCGTTCCTACTCACTGGATTATTTTTGTATCTAGTGGCAACTGTTTTTGCCCAAAGTATATGGCAAGGCCCATTATTGATCTCATTCTCCTTCTTCAGCTTAATCTATGGATGTGTCATGCTATACAAGTGGAAACCAATGGCAGCTAAAATCATTTTCCGATGTATTGGAGAATTTCTCTCTTTACCATGACCTTAATATCAAACAAGCTCAAAACGGGCTTGTTTTTCTATTTCCTAAATGGTCAATTTATGATAGAATGAAAGGAGTGAAATTTTAAGATTGGAAAGAGAAAAGTGGCTCAATTATATTATAAATATGGGACGATGAATTCAGGAAAAACCATTGAAATTCTTAAAGTTGCCCATAACTACGAAGAGCAAGGCAAGCCAGTTGTGATTATGACCTCTGCCCTGGATACGCGAGATGCTTTCGGTGTTGTATCTAGCCGCATCGGCATGCGTCGGGAAGCGGTGGCTATTGATGATGAAATGGATATTTTTGGATTTATTGAGAGAATGAAGCCTCTTCCCTATTGTGTTCTAATTGATGAAGCTCAATTCCTTCGACGCCACCATGTCTATGACTTGGCACGAGTGGTAGATGAATTGGATGTTCCAGTTATGGCCTTTGGTCTAAAAAATGATTTCCGCAATGAGCTCTTTGAAGGCTCCAAACACTTGTTGCTTTTGGCTGATAAGCTGGATGAAATCAAGACAATTTGCCAGTATTGTTCTAAAAAGGCGACTATGGTGCTACGGACACAAGACGGAAAACCAACCTATGAAGGTGAACAGATCCAAATCGGTGGCAACGAGACCTACATTCCTGTCTGCCGCAGACACTATTTTTCACCAGAATTGTAGGAGGAATGAGATGAAAAAGAAACTTTTGTTCTTTTTGCTTACTACCACCTTGCTATCAGCTTGTAGTGCTTTGAATAAGGAAAGCAATTCTCAATTAAGCCCAGTTGACTCTTCTTCATCAAAAGAAAATAACAATTCGTCTTCTAATGATGTGGATAAAACAACTACTTTCTCATCTTCTGAGGAATCAACTGTTGCCACAGGTGCAGAAATATTTGATGATTTTATTACTGCTTATGAAAACGATACTTTCCCTAGTGAGAGTGAGTATCCAGAACCTAGAATTAGGTATTCTGAATATGCTTTTTATGATATAAATAATGATGGCATTGAAGAAATTCTTATCGGATCCTTGCAAACGGATGGAAGTGTTTATCTTGCAACATTCCTTCATAAGGATGAAGACTTTCAAAAATCGGGAGAAGAATCGGATTTGCGATTATTTCAGCTCTATTCCTATCAAGGTACTTATAGAGGTAGCTATAACTTATTTGATGATGGAGCAATTTTATTTACGACTTGGTCACCAGGTACCGGATATGGAACTGCTACGACTTATTATTTAGCAAATGGCTCTACGGATATCTTGAAAGAACAAGAGATAGATGTTCGAATTCCAGGTGACGATCCTGTTGCGTTGTCCGGTTTAGATGCTTCTAGGACTGTTGATTTAAGTAATTTAGACTGGTATGCATTCCATTTGAAGGAATAAGCGGTAGGTAATATTACCTTGCTTAGAAAATGACTGAATACGGGCTACGAACTGTGCCTGTTTCATGTTCACTATATTACAGAGAGGAACTGAATATGCCTACGACTCTGTGGAAATAGATAATTCTTCCTAGAAACCGAAGTCTCTACGTCAGAATTCCTAATTTCCTTTGAGTCACTTAACGGCCTTACTATCTTGGAAAGGAATTGAACACGCCCTAAAAGCTACGGAAAAAAGATAGACTGTTTTGTGTGTAAACACACTGCATCAGTCTCCTATTTGTCTCTTGCTTTCTTAACGGGCTTTGTATCTTACGAAAGGAACTGAATTCGGGCTACGAACTGTGCCTGTTTCATGACCTACATATTACAGAAAGGAATTGAACACGCCCTACAAGCACAGTCAAAAAGATAATTTCTCCAAGTGTTTGTAACACTTGGTCAAAATTCCTATTTTGACTGTGCTTGCTTAACGGGCTTTGTATCTTAATCTTATGAACATCTATGATCAATTACAGGCGGTGGAAGACCGCTACGAGGAACTTGGTGAATTGTTGTCTGACCCTGACGTAGTCAGCGATACCAAGCGTTTTATGGAGTTGTCTAAGGAAGAAGCTGCAACTCGTGATACAGTAACAGCCTACCGCGAATATAAGACTGTACTTCAAAACATTGTCGATGCAGAAGAGATGATTAAAGAATCTTCTGGTGATGCTGACTTGGAGGAAATGGCTAAGGAAGAACTCAAACAAGCTAAGGCTGATAAAGAAGCTTACGAAGAAAAGCTGAAAATCCTTCTTTTACCAAAAGACCCTAATGATGATAAAAACATCATCTTGGAAATCCGTGGTGCCGCAGGAGGTGATGAAGCTGCCCTCTTTGCTGGAGACCTTTTGACCATGTATCAAAAGTATGCAGAAGGTCAAGGCTGGCGTTTTGAGGTTATGGAGGCTTCATATAACGGTGTCGGCGGTATCAAGGAAGTGGTTGCCATGGTCTCTGGTCAATCCGTTTATTCAAAACTCAAGTATGAATCAGGAGCCCACCGTGTCCAACGTGTCCCTGTGACAGAAAGCCAAGGTCGTGTCCACACCTCGACAGCAACTGTCCTCATCATGCCAGAAGTTGAAGAAGTGGAATACGACATTGATCCAAAAGATCTTCGTGTCGATATTTACCACGCATCTGGTGCCGGTGGTCAGAACGTCAACAAGGTTGCGACTGCCGTGCGTATCGTTCACTTGCCAACCAATATCAAGGTAGAAATGCAGGAAGAACGGACACAGCAGAAAAACCGTGAAAAGGCCATGAAGATTATCCGTGCCCGTGTTGCGGATCACTTTGCACAGATTGCCCAAGATGAGCAGGATGCTGAGCGTAAATCAACTATCGGTACAGGTGATCGTTCAGAGCGCATCCGTACATACAACTTCCCACAAAACCGTGTGACAGACCACCGTATCGGCTTAACCTTGCAAAAGCTGGATACTATCTTGTCAGGTAAGATGGACGAAGTCGTAGATGCCCTTGTTCTCTACGATCAAACGCAAAAACTAGAAGAGCTTAACAAATAATGAATTACGCTCAATTATTTGCAGCATACGAAGAACAATTAGTCGCAATTGGTGAAGAGGCAGAGTCCCTGTCCTTCACCTTTCGTGGCTTAAAGGGATTGAACTTTACGGAATTTCTCCTCCTGCTGCGTCAGGAAGTTACACCGACTGACAAAAAAGAGATTGATGCGATTTTTCAACAACTTTCCCAGCACCGACCTGCCCAGTACATTATCGGAAAGGCTAATTTTCATGGCTTGGAGTTTGCGGTGGATGAGCGAGTCTTGATTCCAAGACCTGAAACGGAAGAATTAGTTGATTTGATTTTGCAGGAAAATAGCGGAGCAGGTTTGCGTATCTTAGACATCGGTACAGGAAGCGGTGCCATAGCTATTTCCCTTGCAAAAGCTAGACCTGATTGGGAAGTGGTAGCGGTTGACATTTCAAAGGATGCCCTAGCAGTGGCTCAGGAAAATGCAAGAACCAACCAAGTCTCTGTTCACTTTCTAGAATCGGATGTCTTGCAAGCTGTGACAGGGCAATTTGACATCATTGTTTCTAATCCGCCCTATATCTCACCAGATGACACAGATGAAGTTGGACTCAATGTATTGACTTCTGAGCCTCATCTTGCCTTATTTGCGGAAGAAGATGGCATGGCTATTTATAGACAAATTGCGGAGCAAGCAGGGGCATTTTTGAAGGAAAATGGAAAACTCTACTTTGAAATTGGCTACAAGCAAGGGCAATACCTAACTGACTTACTCGCTCTGCATTTCCCCAAAAAGCGAATTAGAGTCCTCAAAGACCAATTTGGACAGGATAGAAAGGTCATAGCGGATGACAATGGATAAACTCCGAACAATTCTTGAAAATGGTGGTGCTGTTATCCTTCCAACTGAAACAGTCTATGGGCTTTTTGCCCAAGCCTTGAATGAAGATGCAGTCAATCGTGTCTATCAGTTGAAACAGCGTCCGAGGGACAAGGCGATGAACTTAAATGTCTCAAATCTGAACGATATTTATTTTTTCAGTCAAAATACACCATTTTTTCTGGAGAAATTGTATAATAGATTTATGCCAGGACCACTAACGATTATCCTGAAAGCGAACGAAAACGTTCCTTTTTGGGTTAATTCTGGACTGGATACTGTTGGATTTCGTCTTCCCAATCACGAACAAACCTTACGTTTGATTTCAGAGACTGGCCCACTTATTGGACCTTCCGCCAATATTTCAGGAAACGAAAGCGGCAAGAAGTTTTCGGACATCCAGGCACAATTTTCAGTTGATTTGCCTGGCATTGAGGATGACCAAGCTCTGACAGGCATTGATTCAACGATTTTGGACCTTTCTGGACAGAAAGCGCGGATTTTGCGCCAAGGTGCTATCAGCCGCGAAGAGATTCAGAAAGCCATTCCCGAAATAGAATTTGAGGTGGTTTTATGATTCGTCCCATTGAGAAAAGTGACTTGGTAGTCATCCGAGAAATCAATGCTCAATCCTTAGGGTATGATTGTTCATTGGAACAAACTGAGCGACAATTTTTTAGATGCACGAGTACATTGGGGCATATCTTGTTGGTCTATATAGATGACATAAGTGGCGCAGTGCAAGGCTACATTCACGCACAAGTCTATGAAAGTCTCTATTCGGATACAGGCCTCAATATTCTCGGACTAGCTGTTTTGCCTGGTCATCAAGGACAAGGGATTGGAGCAAGCCTGCTGAAAGCCGTTGAGCAAATTGCACAGAAAGAGGGCTACCATTTTATTCGCCTCAATTCTGCTGAAAGTCGTCTCCAAGCCCATCTTTTCTACGAAAAGAATGGCTATCACTCCGATAAAATGCAGAAGCGTTTTATCAAGCACATTTAGCCCAATACAAAGGAGTACCGTATATGATTTTTGACAAAGTTAACTACAAAGAATTTGATAAAGAAGTTTGGGAAGCTATCCAAGCTGAAGAAAAACGCCAACAAAATAATATCGAATTGATTGCGTCTGAAAACGTTGTTTCTAAAGCTGTTATGGCAGCCCAAGGTTCTATTTTGACCAATAAATACGCAGAAGGTTACCCAGGTCGTCGTTACTATGGCGGTACGGAATGCGTTGACGTAGTTGAAAGTTTAGCTATTGAACGTGCTAAAGAAATATTCGGTGCGAAATTTGCTAACGTTCAGCCACACTCAGGAAGCCAGGCCAATTGTGCTGCCTACATGGCCTTGATTGAGCCAGGAGACACTGTTATGGGGATGGACTTAGCTGCAGGTGGTCACTTGACTCACGGTGCATCAGTTAGCTTCTCAGGACAAACTTACAACTTTGTAGCTTACAATGTTGACGAAGAAACTGGCTTGCTTGATTACGATGCAATTTTAAAACAAGCAAAAGAAGTACAGCCAAAATTGATTGTAGCAGGTGCTTCAGCCTATGCACGTACAATTGACTTTGCTAAATTCCGCGAAATTGCAGATGCAGTGGGTGCCAAACTGATGGTGGATATGGCTCATATTGCTGGTCTTGTAGCAGCAGGTCTTCATCCGAACCCAGTGCCACATGCCCATATTACAACAACTACGACTCATAAAACTCTTCGTGGGCCACGTGGTGGTTTAATTTTGACCAATGATGAAGAGCTCATCAAGAAAATCAACTCAGCCATCTTCCCAGGCATCCAAGGTGGTCCATTAGAGCATGTCATTGCTGCAAAAGCCGTATCTTTCAAAGAAGTTTTGGACCCAGCTTTCAAAGACTATGCTCAGAAAGTGATTGAGAACAGCAAGGCCATGGCCGAAGTCTTCCTTGCAAACCCTAACTTTAAAGTCATCACAGGAGGAACAGACAACCATCTCTTCCTCGTTGACGTGACCAAAGTTGTTGAAAATGGTAAAGTTGCTCAGCATCTCTTGGATGAAGTAAATATTACTCTCAATAAAAACTCAATTCCTTACGAAAAACTCTCACCATTCAAAACAAGCGGTATCCGTATTGGCTCTGCGGCCATTACTGCTCGCGGTTTTGGAGTAGAGGAAGCTCGCAAGGTTGCACAACTAACTATCAAAGCACTTGAAAATGCAGAAAATGAAAAAGCTCTTGAGGAAGTCCGTCAAGAAGTGCATGCTTTGACAGATCAATTCCCACTTTACGAAGGTTTATAATGGATATATTTGTAAAAAAAGCCATCATACATCAATTTAGTCCTGATGATACAGAGCTGGTCCTTTCCGACCAGCTTTTGACTGTTAGCCCAAAAATAGAAGAATATTTGCGTAAAAAGATTGAACGTGTCTTTTCTGATGAAGCAAAAACAGGACAATTTAACCCCGATAATCCTTTTCTTGACTATTTAGATGGTGACCTACTGACCAACTCTGTCAAGATTGCTAATCTATGGAAAGAAGAATTTTCAATTTCTGAGAATTTAAAAACCAATGACCTCATTTTCATAGAGTTTGAACGAAATGGTGTTGAACATTTTGCCTTTTTGAGAATCTCACTGCGTGAAAATCTCGCCCACGTTGGTCTGGAAAGCGGAAGTCCTTTAAAAATCACCCAGAATAATTTACCTGGAGCAGGTTCAGCACCTGATGAAGCCTTGATTGTCAATCTTCAAACGCGGAAGTATCATTTGATTGAGAAAAGAATCAAACACAATGGAACCTTCCTCAATTATTTCTCAGATAATCTTCTGCAAGTTACACCAGCTATTTCTGCAAAAAAATCAATCAAAACAGTAGAGCAAACTGCACAGAAGATTGCTGACAATTTCCATCAAGGCGATTTTCAATTTCAATCGAAAGTCAAGTCAGCTATTTTCAACAATTTGGAAGAAGATAATGAGCTTTCACCCGAAAAATTGGCTGATCAGTTATTCGATAACAACCTGACCGCTCGTTTAAATTTCGTCGATCAACTGAAAGAGGTCATACCTGATAAGATTTCCTTCGATGAAATTGATAGTAGCCGTCAACTTAAGAAATTTGAAAATCAGAAGCTATCTTTATCAAACGGAATTGAGTTGATTGTGCCAAATGCAATCTATGAGGATGCAGAATCGGTTGAGTTTATTCAAAATGACAACGGGACCTATTCTATTCTTATCAAAAATATTGAAGACATAAAGAGCAAGTAAATGAAAAAACTGATACGTACGCTGATACTTCTTTTGCTGATTTTTCTCGGTTACAAATTCTATCAAACCTACAGTGCAGTCAAGCAAGTGATGACCTATCAAACTATGGTACAAGAAGTATTGGCTGAAAACGACACACCAGCTAATGAAGAACTAGTCCTAGCAATGATTTACACAGAAACCAAGGGACAAGAAGCAGATGTCATGCAATCAAGTGAGTCCGCTACTGGCTATGCTAACACTATCACCGATAGTAGAGAGAGTATCAGGCAAGGAATTATCTACCTGACAGAAAACCTACGGTTGGCTGAAGAAAAAGGAGTAGAGGTTTGGACAGCAGTTCAGGCATATAATTTCGGTCCAGCCTACATCGACTATATTGCCGAGCATGGTGGAGAACATACACTCTCTTTAGCTAAAGAATACTCCAGAACAGTAGTAGCACCAAGCTTAGGGAATACTACAGAAGAAACATATACCTATTTTCATCCCTTGGCTTTGCTAAATGGTGGGAAGTTATATGTAAATGGTGGAAATATCTACTATGCTAGACAGGTTCGTTTTAATATGCACCTGATGCGCCTCATTAATTTATTTTAATACCTATCAAACTCATCGGAAATCTGATGAGTTTTTAACTACAGCATTTTTACAAACTAGGTAAAATTGTAGTATAATAAAGAGAATAGGAGACAGAGTGATGAAACGAAATGTATTGATTACAGGTGCAAGTAGTGGCATTGGCAAAGCAATCGCTTATGTGTTTGCTGCTAATGGTGATAATATCATCATTACAGGACGAAGATTGGACAAACTAGAAGAAATTAAGCAAGATATTGAAAAGCAATACCATGTTCAGGTATCAGTTCATTCATTTGATATTACGAATATGGAACAAACGATTGTAAATTGTCAAAAAATCTTAGAAGAAGTTGGACAAATTCATATTTTGGTAAACAATGCTGGCCTGGCATTGGGATTGGATAAATTCCAAGACTATGATTTGACTGACATGATGACAATGATTGATACCAATATTAAAGGATTACTAACTGTGACACGTCAGTTATTGCCACAAATGGTTGAAAATAATGAGGGTCATATTATCAATATTGGATCAACGGCCGGTATTTACGCCTATGCAGGAGCTGCTGTCTATGCTGCAACCAAATCAGCTGTCAAGGTGCTTTCAGACGGGATCCGTATTGACACGATTGATAAAAATATCAAGGTAACTACGTTACAACCCGGTATCGTTGAGACTGATTTTAGCCAAGTCCGTTTTCATGGAGATAAAGAGAGAGCAGCGACAGTCTATCAAGGAATTGATGCTCTTCAAGCAAATGATATTGCCAGCTGTACTCTATTTGTTGCAAATCAACCTGCACATGTGCAGATTTCTGATATGACCATTATGGCAACCAAACAGGCAACTGGCTTTACTATTCATAGAGATTAGAGGGGAGATAGCTAGAATGAAAAGAAAATATTTAGCACTCGCTCTTGGCTTGCTCACTATCATGTCGCTTTCTGCCTGTCAAACTGAAAAGAAGGGCAGTTCCGCAAGTACTTCAACTGCTGATACCCAGGTTTCTAATGCCAATACAAGCACGTCATCAACAATCCAACGTGAGATTTCTCTTAGTTCTATGGATATAGATGCTCTAATGCAAGGCAATTACGATAGTATACTAGGCACCTGGCAAAATAGCCAAGGAAATTCACTAGTCTTCAATAGCAAAGGATTAGTAGCAGATAGCCAATCCTTACTTGGCCGCGGAAAAATAACTGACGGAATTTTTGAAACAGGCTATGTAGACGCAACGATTGGCGATGTAACACTATTAATGATTCCCAAAGGAACACAAGCAAATACAACTGAGACAGACACTACTGACTCTACGCGCGATAGAATGATTGTAATAAGCCAAGAAACAACAGCAGACGTGGTAGATGTCTATTATCGCTTGACCAATTCAGCTACTAGCGGTATAGACCCATTAAAAAATACTGAAACAGGCGTCCAGTTGGATAGTGGACCAAAAACGATTGATTATGCCAACTCAATTTTAGGCGAAAACAACTGGCGCGTCATTGAAGGTAACTACACGCGCACCGAATCTATTCCTTATAATATTTTGGAAGGCGATGATAATGCCCGTTACACTATTTACCAAAACGGTGTTATTATCAATGCAGATTATCAAATTGTTTATCAACCATAATGATTCTCTAGGAGGTTAGACATGACATTCACATCATTTGAACCAACACGCAATGTTCAAGATTTTCATTTGGCAGCCTTTGCCTACTATGATGGACTAGATGTAATCGACCAACTCAAGCCAGGAACACCTGTTCAGCTAGTCGGAGAGCCTTCAAACCCACATGACTCAGAAGCTGTAGCAATCTTTTATCAGGGCACAAAGTTAGGATATATCCCATCGGATAAAAACTCACTAATCAGTCGCTTAATCTATTTTGGACACGGCGATATTCTAGAAGCACGTATTCAGATGTCCAATACAGAAAATCATCCTGATCGCCAGTTTCGAGTCGTTGTAAAACTAAAAGATAATCGTAAGAATGGTTAGGTCGGTAATTTACCAACCTAACCATTTTCTACTTAACACGGAGCTGTGCTCTCCGTTTTTGTTCTTCAATAATACTTAAAAAGGCTGCAAACTCCCTATCCAGGCGATGTTGGTAGGCCTTATTTTTTATTGTGAGATCTTCCAGGAACACTGGATAGGTTCCTTTTTTATACAATTCTCCTTGAAAGAAGAAGCGGTCTGATAATTTATCAACTGAAACAAGAGAAGAACGCCAGCGGCTTTTACGAGAGTGAGAAGGTTTCCAAGATATTTTTAATTGCTTCTCATAAAAGTACCAGCCCATAATATAGATTTTAGTAATCTGATTTCGTTTTCTGTCTTGATAGAAACAAGGAACTGCATAAACATTTCCATGCTTTGTTTGCAAAAAAGGATGGAAATCTTTTATCTTTTCGTATTCTTTCTTTGGAATAAGGGTTAATTGATTATCCTTAATAACCTTCTTTTCATCAATAGTATACGAATAACGGTAGGGGTCATAAATGGTTGATTGTCCACGCGCTCTATAACGCTCTGCCATTTCCTTAAAAATAGGTAGACGTCCATAACCATCCATCAGACTAGATAGACTAAGTCCTCGTCGATTATTATTTTTCTTCACACCAAGAATCTGGCAGGTAGACCAATAATTGATAGGAATGGCTCCTAATCCGACCAGAAGACCGGCGCTGTCAAAATGACTGGCAAAGCGTACCTCACGAGTGTGACCAGTCTCATTTTTCAAATCAACAAATACAGGTTGCTTGTCCTGTTCAAAAACAATTATATAATTTCCAGAAGACTCCGTATTTTCTCTAATTGGAACGGTGTAGAAGTGGTGAAAATTTGGTAATTCTAGTAACTTTCCAAGTGTTGATGTTTTCATAACACAAGTATAACAAAAAATATTTTTCAAATCCACAAAAATGTTTAATATGTTAAACAAAAATATAAAGAAGCTGGGAAAGACATCCATGACGACTTTCCCACTCCCACCGTTTATTCAAGGATAGGTGATAATTGTCTTATCTACCGAATCTTCTAAAGCCTGGCGCGATTCTTCTGATAAACGCAAATCTGCAAGGGGTTGTTCTGAAAAATAGTAGGGATTTAGACTATCTACAAATGCAGAAATTGAAATGACAGCTTTCTCCAATATCAGAGATTTTTCAGTGTAAGCAAAGGGAATAGCAGACCAATCATCACTCTCAAACATTTCTAAAATATCTTTTTGAACTTGAATTTCAGCCTCATTTTTAGCTGAAACTAGGATTGTTTTTAGTGTAGCACGAAAACTTTCCTTGTCTTGTACCAAGTCTTCCAAGGTCAGCAAGCTTTCATCTGCCTTCTCATAAAAAATATCTAATTCCGTCTCTGACGAAGTAGTCACATGGACCCAGTCGGCCTTGATACTGGTTTTCAGGCTCTATAATTTCTGTAGTGGGTAAATCCACTGTAGAGATTATGGAGCCTTTTTGAGTATATACAAAAAGTCCCATATGACCTATAATGAAAAGCAACCACACTC
>NZ_JANFME010000032.1:0-12959 GCF_029616525.1 Streptococcus suis
TCGGGTTTTCGGTCTGTACTGAAATCAAGGTATTATTGGGAATCCCAGCTTAAATCATAGATACCGTAAGGGATTTTATTCTTTATTTAAAACTTTGCAACAGAACCCATGAAGATATTGACTTTATCCTCTCACATAGTGAAGACTTGCCAGCTTCTTCCCTTGGAAGTATCACCAGTGCAGACCTGATTACGCCTTATTCCCAAGACTTGGTTGGTAAAATTCGTACCGCCTGTGGTGGACAAGAAAAACCACTGACAGGTCTTAATATCATCGTCGATGCTGGAAACGGTGCGGGTGGATTCTTTGCTGAGAAAGTTTTGGCAGAGTTGGGAGCAGATACCACTGGTTCACAATTCCTAGACCCAGATGGCACCTTCCCAAACCATGTTCCAAACCCAGATAACAAGGAAGCTATGGAAAGCATTCGTCAGGCTGTCTTGAAGCAAGGTGCAGACCTAGGCATTATCTTTGATACCGACGTTGACCGTGCTGCACTAGTGACCAAGTCAGGTCAAATTCTTAATCGTAACAACCTGATTGCCGTTCTCAGCCAGATTGTCCTGGCTGAGCATCCAGGAACCAGCATTGTGACCAATTCCCCAACGACTGAACACCTTAAGGTCTTTATAGCAAGCCTGGGAGGCAAACAAATTCGCTATATTTCAGGCTACCGTAATGTCATCAACCGTGCTATTTTAGCAAACCAAGAGGGAGTTGATTGCCAATTGGCTATCGAAACCTCTGGACACGCTGCCTTTAAGGAAAATTATTTCCTTGATGACGGAACCTATGTGGCGGCTAAGATTCTTATGCTCATACCCAAACTGCAAGCGGAAGGCAAGTCCTTAGACGACTTGATTGCCCAGCTTAAACAACCGCTGGAAACCCAAGAAGTGCGGTTCAAACTGGAAGCGGCAGACTATCGAGCACTTGGTGAACAGGTCATTGCTGACCTCCGCCAAACCAGTCTCGAAGGCTTTGCTTTTAACCCAGAAAACGAAGAAGGAGTGCGGTTTGACCTGACCGAGCCTTATGGTGACGGCTGGCTCTTGCTCCGTATGAGCCTCCACGAGCCACTCTTGGTCTTGCAGGTGGAGAATGACCAGGCTGGCTATATTCCTGCTGTTCTGCGTACACTCTCAACCTTTTTGGACCAGTACCCAGCAGTTAATCAGGAAAAATTGAAAGAATTGCTATAATTGAAAACACGAGTAAGCTCAAACTTACTCGTGTTGTTTTACATAATTTATATTACGCACAATCACAATTGATCCAAGGCATTTTTTTGCTCATCGTTGACAATATGGGTGTAGAGGTCGGTGACCTGGGTATTGGCATGCCCCAGCTGATGACTGACTAGAACTTGCGACTTGGTGGCGTCGTAGAGGCGAGTTGCCAATGTATGACGGAGTTTGTGGGGGGTTACGCGTATCTTGAAGTCCGCAGAGTACTTAGCCACCATTTTCTCAATGGAAGAAGCGTCAATGCGATTGGGTAGACCACGGTATTCTGACAGGAAAAAGGCCATATCCGTTTTTTCAGCCTTGTAGCGTTGCTGACGGATGCCCATATAGGCTTCCAGATAGGGCTTAGCAAACCCTGCCACATTGACCGAGTCCCGCTTGCCCCCTTTACGCGTCACCTCAATCATCATCATATTGAGATTTACATCTCGAAGATCCAAATTCACCGCTTCTGACAGACGGACGCCAGAAGCCAAGAGAAGCGCCAGAATCGCCAAATCCCGCTCCTTATTTTTCTGGAAGGAGGAGAGGGCACGTTTAGAGAGATTGACTTGGTATTCCTTGTCCACATAGTCCAAGAACTCCATGGTTTCATCGCCCAAAAAGAGCTTTTGCTTGATGTTCTCTGCCCGCGCTGCCAAGGTTTCCTTCTTCTTCTTAGTGGACACCTTCTTCATGACATTGCGGTAGAAGTAGGGCTCGCCCTGCTCATTTTCCACTTCTTCGGTTAAATACTTGAAGAGACTAGAAAGGGCCGAGAGGGTACGGTTAATGGTGGTCTGCGACACACCATTCTGCGTGGTATTGGCGTTCAGTAAGGGACGCTCCCGCAGATAAAGAATGAAAGCTTCCATATCTTTTTTTGTCAGATGTTCCAGAACATCCAGCGGAATGTCAGCAATCCGTTCCACAGATACCAAATCCGAATCCTGTAACCATTCAAAAAAACGACGGTATTCTTTCAAGTATTCATACAAGGTTGTAAAACTGTAAGGCACAGCCAATTTTGATTGATAATATTCCAGAACAAACCAAGGCATAATTTCTTTTAGTTGATCAATTTTTTCCAATAATAACTCGCGTCTCATCATTTTCTCCTGAATTTTGCTATATGAGTAGTATAGCATAACCTTATATAAGTTTCAAGAAAATTATAGTTTTTCGGAAAGATGTGCATAGGGATATTGTAGCTATAACCAAAGAATTGCTATATAACTAGAAATTTTTTTCACGCCCAAAATTTCAAAAATCTACATTATTTCACAGTAAACTTACTGAGCATTAGAATCTCCTTCGCAACCTCTTCTGGCTTCAAACTGTCTGTGTTTAACCTTTGCCCT
Source organism: Streptococcus suis (assembly GCF_029616525.1). Taxonomy (GTDB): domain Bacteria; phylum Bacillota; class Bacilli; order Lactobacillales; family Streptococcaceae; genus Streptococcus; species Streptococcus suis_AF. The sequence goes on from NZ_JANFME010000032.1 coordinate 2,588, forward strand.
GGAATATGACTTTCAAAAGCTTTTAAACAAACATCAAGATGTTTGTTGGCCCAGATGTTGTCTTCATTGACTCGATTGTCTAAACGTTCTAAAATGGTTGTTTTGTCAGCTAACAAAATATAATGTTCCAAAGGAATCTTATCCTTTATCAATTGCTGAATAATCTCCTGATAATATTCTTTTTTATAGATTGTCATGGGAATAATAATAATCTTATCAGTTTTAGTCGCTAAATCAAATACTATTTTATAAATACTCTGTCGCCAAACGGAATAATCTTGAAAATTTTCAGGACATACAGTCTTAGGTAATTGATGTTGTAAGAAATCACCTAGTAACTCGGGATCATAGAGATATGAGTTTTCTATTCGTTTGTGTAATATATTTGCTAAAGTAGTCTTTCCGACACCGAATGGGCCATTTAACCAAATAATCATACAGTATTCCTTTCTATTTTTACAAAAAAAGTTTACACAAAATAAATTATGTAAACTTTTTTTCTTTTATAAAATCAATAAAACGTACAATACTAGTACACTGATGATACTAAATAGCGAACCAATTAAATAGTATTCAGCAAAGGCTTGGCTTTTGGAGATTTTATCATAGCGTGCGATGGACTTTGCTGTAAATACCAGTCCGATAGCTGTGTATTGCCCCAGAAGTAGAAAAATTCCCATTATGAGGCGCTCCAATTGACCAATCAAGGCTCCTGCACCTGTCACAGTCTGATCTTCTTCTCCTTCCGCTACCTGATATTTGCTAAAGTAGAGTTTGAAAAGAATATTGACGGGCTTGCTGATCAGAAGGATAAAAAGGATTTGCAGGAGGATATAATTTGGTTCAATCCAGAGTGAGTGTGAAGCGACATTAACACCGATAGTGTGATAAAGAATGATGATTGAGATGATATGTAGCAATTGATCAGCTAGGAATGCTCCAGCTTCCCAGGAGTCCTTTATCCAATGGTGTTTGTTGAGAAAATATTTGACATAGTCAATCGTAAGATGGCTCAGCCAAACTTGAAAAAATAAATCTCCGTTTTGAACGGGGGTAAGTAAGGCTAGAATAAGAAGAGGGATAGCAACAATGAAAAGGTGCATGAAAAGAGCTTTCAAATGCAGTTTTTTAGCATCCGCCAGTGCTTGACTTTGGAAGATGAAATCACTTAAAAAGTGGGCAATAAGCAAGGCGGTTAAAACTGGATGTTGAATAAGATAGCTAGAAATAACTGAAAATGACATGCTTTATCCTTCTTTCTGACTGAGCTGGAGAATCAAATTCATGGCAGTTTGACGATTACGCAGGTAGAGTTTGATTCCGCTGGATTTCAAACGTTTGGTAAAGGCGCTTTGACTGAGTTTCATTTTCTCAGCAATTGGCTTTTGTGTGAAATCTTCTTGATAGATTTTTTGGGAGATTAAGGTCTCAAACAGATCCGTTTGCGAATGATTCCAGGCAGCTTTGATGAAATCGCTAGAAGTTAGCAAGGGGTTAATCACACGATCGATTTGCTTGTATTCAGATGAAAATGCAATTTTGCTGGTGCCATAGTCATGGTTGTCATGAATGAAGTCAATAGCCTTGCGTGCTTCCCAATAAGCTGGACCATCTGCTCCAATACTTAGCTTGGGATCGATAGCTGTTAGAATCTCACCCAAACCAATTCCAAATCGAATCTCCACCTCATCACGAAAGGCTAGTTGGATTTGGTCAATTATTAAAAAAATATAAGGGTTAGGCTTGCATAAGGCTTGAAATTCATCTCCCTTTGTAATGGTAAATGGCGATGCGAAGTCCTGAGCGAAGGAATGATTGATTCTATTTAGCTGCTGTTTTAGCCGCTCTTGAATACTAGAGCGGTTTGAAGTCTGTTTTGAATTGACAATATCTCCTATTATTGCGATATAATTCATAACTTGTCCTCCAATTTCTATTATATTTCCATTATAACGGACAATATAAAAACTGTCCACTAAAAAGGAAATTTTTTAATATTTCTGTTACAACGGAAAGTGTTGGAGTTCAAAAATCATTTTTTCTGCTTTGCTACTTCTATTTTTATCGCTATATCTTACTTCTTCGAATAAAAAGTAAAAAAGAAGAGATTATTTTCTCTTCTTTTTGGCTTTCTTGATTTTATTGGCTTGGCGTTTCATGGCTTGTTTCATAGCAAACTCACCAATTTTACCTTTCAAACCGCCTCCAAACATTTGGGACATGTCTGGCATACCAGCTCCTCCCATCAGTTGGCTCATATCAGGTATGCCTGCACCGCCCATCATATCTTCAAGAGCAGACATATCCATACCATTCATGTTTGGCATGTTTTTAGGGAGATTATTTGGGTTGATTCCCATTTGTTTCATCATTTTGTTCATGTCGCCTGACATGACACCCTGCATCATGGTTTTCGCTTGGTTGAAATCCTTGATAAATTTATTGACTTCGACAAAGCTATTTCCAGAACCATTAGCAATACGACGACGACGGCTCGGTGTCAACAAATCAGGATTTTCTCGTTCGGCTGGTGTCATAGAAGATACGATAGCTCGTTTTCGTGCAATTTCACGCTCGTCAACTTTCAAGTTGGCAAGTGCTGGGTTACCAGCCATACCAGGAATCATCTTCAGCAGGTCTTCCATTGGTCCCATATTCTGAACTTGGTCTAGCTGATCAATGAAATCGTTGAAATCAAAGGTATTCTCACGCATTTTTTCAGCGAGTTCTAGTGATTTCTTCTCGTCGTACTCTTTGCTGGCTTTTTCAATCAAGGTCAGCATGTCGCCCATGCCCAAAATACGCGAGGACATACGGTCTGGGTGGAAGGTTTCAATATCTGTGATTTTTTCACCAGTACCGGTGAATTTGATTGGCTGACCAGTAATGTGACGGACAGACAAGGCTGCACCACCACGTGTATCACCGTCAATCTTGGTCAAAATCACACCAGTAATAGCCAGTTGATCATTGAACTCACGCGCAACGTTGGCAGCTTCCTGACCAATCATGGCATCGACGACCAAGAGGATTTCATTTGGCTGAGCAAACTCTTTGATTTCTCTCAATTCGGCCATAAGGGCTTGGTCAATCTGCAAACGACCTGCTGTATCGATCAGAACGTAGTCATTATGATTAGCTTTGGCTTGTTCTAAACCTTGGCGTACAATCTCCAGGGCAGGGACTTGATTGCCCAACTCGAATACAGGTACATCAATTTGTTGACCCAGGGTCTTCAACTGGTCAATGGCAGCTGGACGATAAATATCGGCAGCAATCAAGAGAGGACGAGCATTCTCTTCTTGCTTGAGTTTGTTGGCCAGTTTACCTGTGAAAGTTGTTTTACCCGCACCCTGCAATCCAGCCATCATAATGATAGTTGGAATTTTTGGTGATTTGATAATTTCTGAAGTTTCAGAACCTAATACAGCCGTCAATTCTTCATCAACGATTTTGATGATTTGTTGAGCAGGGTTCAGAGTGTCAATAACTTCATGACCGATGGCACGTTCACGTACTTTCTTGATGAAATCTTTTACAACTGGAAGAGCAACGTCGGCTTCTAGTAAGGCCAGACGAATTTCCTTAGTTGCTTCCTGAATATCACTCTCAGAAATTTTCCCCTTACGACGCAGATTTTTAAAAACATTCTGTAAACGTTCTGTTAAGCTTTCAAAAGCCATATACTTCTCCTCTTACTCTCTATTATCAATACTGGTTAGAATGGCGATTTTCTCCTTCAAATAAGCATCTTCTGGATACTTATTCAGCATTTCATCGAAAATCTGGCTACGCACTACATAGTCAGAATACATATGTAGTTTCATCTCGTAGTCTTCCAGTAATTTTTCTGTTCGTTTAATGTTATCATAGACCGCCTGACGGCTGACTTGAAATTCTTCAGCAATCTCAGCCAAACTATAATCATCGGCATAATAGAGCTCGATGTAGTTCATTTGCTTGTCTGTTAGCAAGGCTGCATAGAATTCAAATAAGGCATTCATTCGGTTGGTTTTTTCAATTTCCATAAACTTTATTATATCAAAAATTCCATATTTTATAAATAAGAAAATCCGTCATCACTAGAAAGATTACGGATTTTTAAAAATGTTTTACATAATTATTTTTATGTTAATTGTTTTCTAAATAGAATTCGAAACGTTCCCCAACATACTGACTATTTACAAATTCAAATGCTTGACCATCTTCGAGATAAGATACCTGTTTTAGTGCGAGAATAGCCTGGTTTTTAGAAATTTGTAAATATTGAGCCACTTTTTCATTGGCTAAACGCGCAAAAATGGTTTGTTTGCTCGTTCCAATTCGATAACCATTGTCCATAAGTGTTTTAAAGAAATGGTTGGTAACATCTTCTTTAGGGACATTTTTTATCAAGCGTTCAGGAATGCTGGCAACCTCATACACGACGGGAACATTATCTGCATAGCGGACCCGCTCCATTCGAATAACATACTCGCCACGGGATAAACCTAATTGTTCAACTTCTTTTTCATTAGGTTTGGTTCGTGTATAGGACAATAATTTGCTGCTTGGCGTCTTTCCTTGGAGTTGTACTAATTCAGTAAAGGAAGTCGTGCCTCGCATCTTTTCTTGAACCCGTGTACTGGCGACATAAGTACCGGAACCAATCTTGCGTTGTAGAATACCTTCTTCCACTAAAAGTGTGATTCCTTGACGGAGCGTCATACGAGAAACACCAAATTCATCTGCTAAATCGCGTTCACTTGGTAAACGTTGACCAATTTTCCAGATTCCGTTATCGATTTGTTCCTTAATTTTATCGTGAATTGTGATATATGCTGCTTTCATTTATCTAGCCTTTCTCTTCTTTCTAGTTTACCAAAAATAAAGGCGTTTGGCTAATTCAGGCCACACTCTATTAGTAAAATTCTCCTAGGCAAACAATGAAGTTAGATTACCTAAAATAAAGTGAGCAAAAACAATAAAAATACGAACACTAACATTTTTATTATCACTTATAGTTTGCAAAACAGATATTTAACAAATAAAATTTGGAAAATGTTCGCTTTTATGTTAAAATAACTACTAGTATTTGAATTTTTTTCAAAACGAAAGGGAAAAACATGACAAAACAAGATGTCCAAAAAATTATTGTATTGGATTATGGTAGCCAGTACAACCAACTTATTTCACGTCGAATTCGTGAATTTGGTGTCTTTTCAGAATTGAAAAACCATAAAATTACAGCTGAGGAAGTCCGTGCTATCAATCCAATTGGTATCGTTCTTTCAGGTGGACCAAACTCTGTCTACGCAGAAAATGCCTTTGATATTGATCCAGAAATCTTTGAATTGGGTATTCCTATCTTAGGGATTTGCTATGGTATGCAGTTAATTACCCATAAATTGGGAGGTAAGGTTGTTCCTGCTGGTGAGGCTGGAAATCGTGAATATGGTCAATCAAATCTTCAACTGAAGACTGAATCAGCGCTTTTTGCTGGAACACCAGAAGAACAGCTTGTACTCATGAGCCACGGGGATGCTGTAACTGAAATTCCTGCTGATTTCCACCTGGTTGGTCTGTCTGCTGACTGCCCTTACGCGGCCATTGAAAACACGGAACGCCGTATCTACGGGATTCAGTTCCACCCAGAAGTTCGTCATTCCGTATATGGAAACGATATTTTGAAAAACTTTGCGTTTGGTATCTGTGGAGCCAAAGGCGACTGGACAATGGAAAACTTCATCGAAACAGAAATTGAAAAAATCCGCCAGACTGTTGGGGACAAGAAAGTCTTGCTCGGTTTATCAGGCGGTGTGGATTCATCTGTTGTTGGTGTGCTTCTTCAACGTGCTATTGGTGACCAATTGACCTGTATCTTTGTTGACCACGGTCTTCTTCGTAAGAATGAAGGCGATCAGGTTATGGAAATGTTGGGCGGTAAATTTGGCCTCAATATTATTCGCGTCGATGCTGCTAAGCGTTTCTTAGACCTACTTGCTGGCGTATCTGACCCTGAGAAGAAGCGTAAAATCATCGGTAATGAATTTGTTTACGTATTCGACGACGAAGCAAGCAAGTTGACTGAGGTCGAATTCTTAGCTCAAGGTACTCTTTATACCGACATCATCGAATCAGGAACTGATACTGCTGAAACTATCAAATCACACCACAACGTTGGTGGTCTGCCAGAAGATATGCAGTTCAAGTTGATTGAGCCGCTTAATACTCTCTTTAAGGATGAGGTGCGTGCGCTCGGTACTGCTCTTGGTATGCCGGATGAAGTTGTATGGCGCCAACCATTCCCAGGACCAGGTCTTGCTATTCGTGTCATGGGTGAAATCACAGAGGAAAAACTTCAAACTGTTCGCGAATCTGACGCTATCTTGCGGGAGGAAATTGCCAAAGCGGGTCTTGACCGCGATGTGTGGCAATATTTCACGGTTAATACTGGCGTTCGCTCCGTAGGTGTTATGGGAGACGGTCGTACCTACGACTACACCATCGCCATCCGTGCTATCACTTCTGTCGATGGAATGACAGCTGACTTTGCCAAACTACCATGGGATGTTCTTCAAAAAATATCTGTCCGTATCGTAAACGAAGTCGACCACGTCAACCGCATCGTCTATGATATAACAAGTAAACCACCAGCAACAGTTGAGTGGGAATAATATATAAGAGTAACTTTAGCTAAGAATCCTTGATTTAACAGCATTCTAACTCCTATACAAAGCATTTAAATGAGATAAATTGGTTTGAACTGTCTCCAAATTGTCTCCAAACGAAGCTCAAGGTTGGGCTTCGTTTTTTTGAAAAACTTTACTCAATAAAAATCTTCCTACAAATAGTAAGAAGATTTTTATTATATAATGGATTACCCATGTCTACGTCTTCTTGCTCCTGCAAGACCTAGACCAGCTAAGACAAATCCAATGCCCATCAAAACGGTGTTATCCTCTGAGCCTGTATTTGGCAACGTATGAGCACGTTCAACACGTGAATAAGTTACTTTTTCTCCAGTAGCAGTTTGTTGAACAGTAATTCCTGCCTGTGGCTTATAAACTGTCGGAGTGACAACTGTCTTTTCATTATCAATATTGTCAATAACATTCAAATCTTGACCTTTATTACCATCTTTCGGTGCTACCACGTCGATTGTTTGTGGTTCTTCGGATGGTTTGGTGAACAAATCATTGAAGTCTACCGCTGGTAATGCTGGTGCTGTTGGCGCATCTTTTGGTGTTGCTGTTACTTCATCTTCAGTAATCACTGTGTTGAATTCTTCGTGCAATGCAAACAAGGCTGCAAGGCGGTCTGCTTCAGCTTGTGATGCGGCAGCTTTCGCTACCAATTCAGCAAGCAATGCGCTTGACTCACCTTTTGCAACTTCAGCGTCGCTTAGGCGCTCTTTAGCAGCTTCCAAATCAGCAAGTAATTGGTCTTGTGTCGCAAGCAATGATTTCAATTCAGCAACTTTAGCCTTAGCTGTTGCCAACTTACCTTGTGCGTCTGTAAGTTCACCCTTAGCTGTTTCCAAGTTCGCAAGAGCTTCTTCTTGTGATGCTAGAGCTTGACGCAATGTAGCGTTTGCTGTTTTCGCTGTAGCACTTGCACTGTCAAATTCCATTTGTGCTTCTGCAATTGCGGCAGTACGTTTCGCATTTGCAAGAGTAATATCAGTCTTAGCTTGCTCCAATGTAGCAAGAGCGGATACTGCTTGATTCAAGGCGTCAGATGCAAGTGACTGTTGCGCAAGCAAGGCTGATTTCTCAGCTTCAAGGGCAACGACTGCGTCTTTAAGCACTTGGCTATCGTCTACCACTGTAGTTGTAACATAGTTAAATGTACGTTTTGGCAAGAATTTCAAACGCTCACCGTTGTAAGTTTGTGTTAACTTACCATCTACTGTGGATTGTTCGAAGCGTAATGCTTTAGCCTGTCCACCAGTAAGTAATGCGAAATATGACATGCCATTATCTGTCGCCATGCCAACTGCAAGTTCTGAGGTTGCATCATTCAATAGGTGTAATCTATGACCAAAGTTCACCCGGATATTGGCATATTCGCTAAACCAACCCAAGACCAAGTTATAGGCCATTTCAGCGTGTGATAATGATTTTGATTTATTGTCTACGGTACTTACGAATCTGTAATTTTCTTGAGCAATTGACTCGAGAGCAATTCCAGTGTTGACATTACTACTATGTGAAAAGTTTGTCACTAATTCTTGAGCACGCGCTTCAGCCAAGTTCAGCATATTATCGGTCACTTTTAATGCAATATCTTCTTGCGTCAAACCATAACGGGGTGTTAATGTAATACCATTGATTCGGCGCAATTCATTAATGATATTCACCACTTCTTCTGATACAGCTTTAGCATCGAAAGTGTACGTGAATGAACCTGTTTCCGCTAATTCTTTAGCTTGTTCTGCTGTTAGCGAAATGGTTTTGACATCTTCACCGTCAAAGATGACTGTTTCATGTTGACGTGCATACGCGTCATCACCCAAAACATCTTCGAGGTCTTTATCCGCCGCTGTCAACTCAACATAATTACTTGATGTTACTGTTTCGGTAACTGTAGTTGGTTTGTAGCTATCAACCGCTTCTTGGGCTGTGGCAATTTTACTGTTAGTGGCTGTAATAGCTACAGCTGTTTGAGCCACTTCAGCTTCTTTTTCGGAAATAGTGCTCTTAGTTTCGGCAATTTGAGCGTCTACACTTTCTGCAGTTACTACGGGTTGTGCTTTTGCTTCTTCCAAAGTAGCTGATGCTTTAGCTTCAACTGCATTTGCTGTGTCCGCAGATGCTTGCGCTGTTGCAACTTCATCATTCGCTGATGTGACAACTTCTTGAGCTGTATCTGCTGCTGTTTGAGCTTGCTCAACCACTTCAGTTTGAGTAGCCACTTCAGCTTCAGCTGTTGGAAGAGCTTCTTGTGCAGTAGATGCTTGTGCTACGGCTTCTGTCAATTTTTCTACTGTTTGAGTTTCAGTAGCAAGCGTTTGGCTTGCAACTGCATCAACAGTTGTTTGAGCTTCAACCGCTTGTGCGTCGGCAGATGCCACTTCTTTAGCTTGTTCTACTTGTTCAGCAGAGACAGTGGTTGGTGTTACTGTTACGACTGTTTCCGTAGATTCAGCCACTGGAGTAATTACTTCATCAGCTTTCACCTGAAGATTTGTAGCAGATGCTCCAAGGGCGACAGTTAAAGCAAGTGATTTTACAACTTTTCTTTGTGTTCTCATATGATTCCCCTTTTTTAATGTAAACAAAAAATATTTGTTTAAGACTATTATAGCACACAAAATTAGTTTACAGACAAATTTATTTATTATTTTTAGTCTAAAAACTGGTTATATTCGATTTCATTTCCTCGTATCATTTATATAGTAGTGAGGGAGTGAAATCAAATGACATTAAAACAATATATCGGTACTCGTGTTCGACAAATACGAAAAGAGAAAAATCTGAGTCAACAACAGTTAAGTGAAAAAGCAGAGGTCGGAATAGACTATATTTCCAATCTCGAAACAAAAGGTTCAAATATAAAAGTTGATACACTTGAAAAAATCATTTCTGCTCTTGAAATTGAAGTATCTGATTTTTTTCAAGTAGTGGATTCAACAACAAATTACAATGTATTGAACGAGTTAAACAAACTTCCAATCAAGAAACGTGAAGAACTGGAAGAAATCATTTTACTGATGATAAAATCTCTCCAATCATAATAGAAAGTACAAAAAAGGCTTTAGCTAGTATTTATATGCTAACTAAGGCCTTTCCTGTCGTAAACTTAGAATTTATATACTTGTGCAACCGTTTAATGCGGTACCTTAAAATAGTTGCTTTTGATATTTTTATATGATAATATGTGACTGAAAACGTTTTAGAAAGGTGTGATGGCTGTGCTGAAATACTCGAAAGTGCTGTTACTAGTCTTGCTTATTGCCACTGGTCTATCTTGTATCGGAATCTACTGGCTCGGAAAAGAGCAAAATAGACTATTAAATGAGCAGTGTCATGCCTTGAACATACGCATTATTAATGATCTGGGAACAAAAATTGATGCCATTGGTGGTCCGCAAAATCCGCGTATCATTGGATTCTTTCAGCAAGATGACACTACTGCTATCAGCTAGCGGATTGGTACAGCTTCTGAGGAGGAACTGAAAATAGCTAAACCTGACAATCTATTCCAGAAAGAGTGGATTGTTCTCTATCCTCAAACGCGCAGCAGTCCCTTTGAAAATACTTCTGCCTATGCAGTTATGAAAACCGGCTCTTTGTCAACTGTAGTGGGTAGACGAAAAGCTAACACCTAGAGAGGACGAAATTCGTTCTCTCATTTTTGATGTTTAAAGCAATATATATCTTTGTTTTAA
>NZ_JANFME010000033.1:0-12185 GCF_029616525.1 Streptococcus suis
ATTCTCCCTCTGCTTATTAGCTAGTATTCCTATCTCTATTATACTACTTTACATATGAAAAAGCCGTTAGAAATATAATTCTAACGACTTTGTCTTCATTCTGAAACTAGCAATCACTAGTTTTTTTTTATTACATCAAATAGAATATCCCTAGTAGAAAAACGAACAAGCCCATATAGCCAATGAAGCTGAAAAAAATCTGTTTTCCTGTAAAGAGATCCTTTTCCACAAGAGGTGGAAGGAACATCACGACCAAGCAGCCTCCAACAGCTCCTCCAATATGCCCTGCCATGCTGATGGTTGGATTAAAAAGTCCCAAAACCAAGTTCAATCCCAAAAGGACCATATATCGTTGACCGAGAACCTGTAGATAGGGGCTACGACTAAATTTCCTCAACAGTGCCATAGCCGCAAAAAGACCAAAGAGCGAGGTCGATGCACCTGCACCAACTACATCTGGTGTAAAAAAGAGAACAAAAAGGTTGCCCATAATCCCAGACAAGAGATAGAGGAGGAAGAAGCGCCTTGAGCCAAACAGTCCTTCTAATTGGTAACCCAAACCAAGCAAGGTGATACTGTTAAAAATAAAATGTTCCCAACCAATGTGGACAAAGATAGGGGAAATCAAGCGCCACAACTGAGTCGGATCATAACGCACCACTTGACCATACATGCCACCAAATTCAAAAATTGTATAGGCTGCCGTCGTCTGCCCAAAGCGAAATACTTGTATCAAAAGAAAAACAAGAGCCGTGACTGCCAACAAGCCATTGGTTACAGGGTAGCGCTTATCAAAAAAGTTCTTCAAAAATCAACAACTCCTTCACTGGAATATCAAATACATCTGGTTCGAAATCATAGACTTGAAAGTCTGCCAAGGTCGATACCGTCTCCCCCTGATAATCTGCTAGGTAGCGATCATAAAAACCACCACCGTAGCCCACTCGAAAACCCACTTGATTCCAAGCCAAACCAGGCACATGGATTAACTTAACCACAGACTTATCCACAGGTTGTGAATAAGTTCCAGGTTCCCAAACTCCAAACCTAGATTTCACCAAATCATGAGGATTATATTCTACAAAATCCATGCGCCCTTGTGAATAGGTCTTAGGGATGAAAATCTGCTTGCCGTCCTTTTGAGCCTGTTCAATCAGGTAAGAAGTGTCGAACTCATGGGGCATGGAAAGGTAAGTCCCAAGCGACTTTGCGCCCTGATAAGTATCAGAAGCAAGGAGGCGTTCCGTTAACTGCTGGCTCCATCTGGCTCGCTGACTACTAGTCAGGTCTTTCAAACTCTGCAAGACCTCTTGCCGAATGCTCTTTTTATCCACAGAAACTCCTTTCTTTTCAGAAAAAGACTGGAAAAACCAGTCTAATTTGCTTTCATTTTCAAAAAATCGCTCAACTTATCCACAGCAAAGGGAAGCACATCCTCTTTGGGACTGAGACGAGGATTGTGAAGGGGATAAGGCGTATCCACACCCAACCAGAACATAACACCTGGTACCTTGTTGAGCAGGTAGCCGAAGTCCTCACCCGTCATAGCAGGTGGACAGTCAATCATCTCCACTCCGTCAACCTGTTCAAAATAAGTCATCAGTTCATCCGCCAACTGAGGATTATTTTCCACAGGCAGATAACCGCTAGGATTGAGCTCAATTTCCAAGTCTACTCCAAAGGACAGGGCGATTCCTTCTGCAACTTCACGCACCCGCTTTTGCACCAGAAGACTCATGTTCTGGGTCAAGGCCCGAATGGTGCCGTGCAAGAAGGCCGTTTCCGCAATGACATTATTGGTCGTACCCGCGTGCATGGAGCCGAAGGTGACCACAGCCCCCTCAATCGGATCAACGTTACGGCTGACCACCGACTGCACCTGAGTCACAAAGTAACTAGCCGCCACCAAGGCGTCATTAGCGGTATGGGGAAATGCTGCGTGGCCACCCTTTCCTGTAAACCGTATCTTGACTTCACAGGTCCCGGCAAAGAGGGTCGCACGGTTGGTGGCCATTTGACCGACTTTGAGGTCCGGTCGGACATGGAGCCCATAAAATTCATCTGGCAACCAATCCCCAAAAGCACCCGCTTCATACATGAGCATGCCACCTGCTAGATTTTCCTCCGCAGGCTGAAAGAGGAAGAGCAGATTGTTTCTCGGTTGCTGCTCTGCCATTTTCTCCAAAAGCCCCAAGGCAATGGTCATGTGGAAATCATGTCCGCAGGCGTGCATCCTGTCTGGGTGGAGGGACTTGAAGTCCAAGCCCGTTTCCTCCACAATCGGCAGGCCGTCAATATCCGCCCGCCAGCCGATGGTCTTTTCAGGAGCAGAGCCTGTCAAATAGACTAGAATACCTGTCTTCCAAGTGCGGACTTGAGCAAAAGTACAATTTTGAAGTAAACCTTTAATGGTTTCCATAAGAAAGGCATGGGTCTTGAACTCCTCCATGCCCAGCTCTGGAATCTGGTGGAGGGCCCGGCGTGTCGCGATTAAATCTAGCATAGCTACCTCTTAGAGTGTCCGTAATGCCTCTTCCAAGGCTGTTTTTTGTTGGGTTTGAGCGTCGATTTCCTTGATGATACGGGCTGGTACACCTGCCACCACTACGTTTTCAGGAACATCTTGGGTCACAATCGCACCCGCCGCCACTACAGAGCCGCTGCCGATTTGCACACCCTCGATGACAACGGCATTGGCACCAACCAAGACATTGTCACCAACACGAACTGGCTCGGCAGAAGCTGGCTCGATAACACCCGCAAGGACCGCACCTGCACCGATGTGGCTGTTCTTACCAACCGTTGCACGGCCACCGAGAATAGCACCCATGTCAATCATAGTTCCTGGACCGATTTCTGCACCGATGTTGATAACAGCACCCATCATGATAACGGCATTATCGCCAATGGTCACTTGGTCACGGATAATGGCACCTGGCTCGATACGGGCATTGATGTTACGTTTGTCAAGCAAAGGCACAGCTGAATTGCGGCCGTCTTGCTCAACCACGTAGTCTACATTTTCAGTCAAGTTTGCCAAGAGTGGCTCGACGTCTTTCCAATCACCGAAGAGGACATTGCCAAGCTTTGTCACTTCAGCAGGAACAGGACCAGCCAATTCACCTTCAAAAGTCACTTTAACAGTTGTCTTCTTCACAGCATTGCCGATAAAAGCAATGATTTCTTGTGCAGTCATTTTTTGTGCAGTCATAATGTTTCCAATCTAAAAATAATATTTTTTCTATTATATCAAAATTTTCTGAAAATTTGGGAAGAAATGCAAAAAAATGAAAAAGAGGCTAAGTTAGCCTCCTAAACATTATTGAAGATTAATTACACCAGTTTCTGTTCCCCAAAAACCAGTTTGAACTCTTAATTGAATACTTGGGTCATTTGCTGTTTCTTCTGTAATATCAAATACAACATTACCTGTAACAGAATTTTCAGGATTTACCTCTGTTAAGAAGAATTTTGCATCTTGGTTAGCATAAATTCCTGCCGTTGAATCCGACTTGTATTCCACATCACCTTTGAGTAATGTAAAGAAATCATCCGTTACTGTAATAGCTTCCTTACCGTTGTTTTTCACGGTTACGTTCAGTACGAGAAAGACCCCGTTAGCAGTTTTGCCGAACTCTCCACCTACATTAGTGGTAACCTCTTTTGAATTGACAAGGTAAACAACGTCTCCAACTGGAACTTCCTGTCCAATACTGTAAGTAACTTCCTCTGATTTTTCTGAGCTACTTACTGATGTTTCTGTTGTTGTTTGACTAGTGGTTGATGTAGCTTGGTTAGAAGAAGTTGAAGAATTACTTCCACCACCTAATACACTTTGCAACCCACCAATAACAAATAATCCAACCAACACAATAAACCAAATTCGCTTGTAAAATGGTTTCTTTTGTACATAAACATTACCGTGTTCATCTCTAATTTTCTTTGCCATATAATCCTCCAAAATTATTTATAAAACCATTATATATATATATATCGGTTGTCAAGTAGTAAAATAAAAAAATTAGAAGTTTTACCTCCTAATTTTCAATCATTATCTAATCTTCAATTTCTTTTCTGGGATTGACAGCTCCGACGATATAATCCTGTACCAGACCCGTATCATCCAGTACAATCCCATGCAGAACTCCGCCGTAAACAGCTCCTCCGTCAATCCCCATTTTCCCATCTGAACTGGTCCAAATTTGGCTGATACGGAGTTTGGTCTGGTAGAGATTATAAACAGGGGTATGCCCAAAGACAATCATTTTCCCTGTGGTATTTTCAGCCTCATGGAAAGGGGTACGCAACCAAACCTTATCATGATTACTAGTTTTTCGCCAGTCTGGTAAGGTTAGATCCACACCAGCATGAACAAAGATATATCCTTCCGTTTCCATATGATAGGGACAAGATTTGACAAAATCAATCAGGTCCACATATTGTTCCATCACTGCATTAGCATCTACCAGACCATCAACTGGTGCATCTAAAGGACGACCGAGTAAGGAATTAATGGTCGTATCTCCACCATTTCTCCGATAGTGGTCATAGCGGTCAATCGGATCACGTAACCAGGCCAGAAACATCCGTTCATGATTGCCCGTTAAGCAAATCGCGCCCTTTTCCCTCACCAAGCTCCAGACCAACTCCAAACAAGCTTTGGAATTTTCTCCGCGATCAATCAAATCCCCAAGAAAAATCAGCTGTTGTCGTTCTTCATTCCATTTCTTCAAAATATCGAGTAGAAGTTCAAATTTTCCATGGACATCGCCGATTACAAAAAAATCTTTTTTCATATTATCTCCGCTTACTTTCTATCTCCCTTACCTTATTGAATCGAAATAAGGATTAGGAGCAAGTCCCAATCCTTCTAAAATGATTGATTAAAAACCAGTGCCATACTCTCTATAGGCAGACGCTACTCCTGTTGCAAAAGTTTGGATTAACTCTGGATCTCGTAATAATTCTGCGACAGGCTGTCCATTTAAGAAACCTTTTTTATTCTTAAATCCTGTAAAAGCTTGACATCTATCTTCAAGATTTTTTCTAGCTTCTAGAAATTCCGTTGGATTTTCTTTAGGATTATTAATATCGTAATCACCTGTACCCGACATGAATTCATCTAAGGTCATATGATTAGCAAGTTCCCGTAAACTACCAAAACGTTCTGGTTCAAAATTTGGCAATTCGATATTTAAAACAGAAGTTCCTAGAGCAAGGCACGGAAGAGTCGCATGAAGTCGTGTAGTAACAACCAAACGGGCTGATTGGTACAAATAAAGATAATATTTCGCTAACTTCATTCTACGTGTATCAGACATATATTTATGATTTGTATAAACACTTAGTCGGATAACTGGTAATTTCGATTCTTTCTCTAACTTTTGACAAGCTTCCTCAGGAAGATCAATAGCCAGCACAAAGTCTTGTTTCTTAATATATTTCTCTGGTTGGAGGGTAAGAGTCATACAGCCAGACCAATAAGACTCTACTCCCAAAGATTCCATATACTCCTTTGTATCCGCGCTTCTGGCACCAACTGGACCATATTTTTTAAAGAACGCAACGTTTTCCTCTGATGAAAATGGTACTTTGGCACGTCCAGTAACAAACATTGAAATTAATAGCGGAGTAATCTGTTCATTTTTTAGTGGAAAATTCTGAGGTCTATGAGAGTACCAACCGTTCATGATCAGTTTAATTTGTTCATCGGTGTCTGGTTTAAAATCATTCATATAATCCCTATTTATATAATAATCAATCTGTGGCAAGAAACGACTCGCCGCAATAGATTGGATTTCATCACCGATGTTTTCTGTCGAATAACTGAACAATGCATACTTTACCATAAATACCTCTTTTTAAAACTATATTTGTAACTATTATATCTAGTCCAAGGTAGTCTCGTCAATAGAAAAACTAAAAAACATAGATTTTCAATAGAATTCTTACAACAAATACCTCAACATATTAGCACAAGACGCATTACTCATATAAAACAGCTAAAAAATGTACCAACATTTTTTTACCAACAGTTCCAAATAGCGATTTAGATCTATAAAAAAGAACGACACCCTGGTATCGTTCAAATCGTCTCGTTTTCTTTAGACGCACCACTATCTCTAGTGGAAAGATTTTCTTACAAACGTGCGTTCAATTCTGCACCGAGTTCTTCAAATCCTGGTTTTCCAAGAAGAGCAAACATGTTTTTCTTGTAGGCTTCTACACCTGGTTGGTCAAATGGGTTAATCGCATTGAGGTAACCAGAGATAGCAATCGCCAACTCGAAGAAGTAGAAGGTGTAACCAAGTGTGAACTCATCTTGTTGTGGAAGAGTTACAAACATGTTTGGTACGCCACCATCAGTGTGAGCAAGAAGTACTCCGTCCGTTGCTTTTTTGTTTACAAAGTCAACATCTTTTCCTTGCAAGTAGCCAAGACCGTCAAGGTCTTCTGCCATTTCAGGAATCAAGATATTTTTTCTTGGTTTGTCAACACGAACTACTGTTTCAAAGATATTGCGGTTTCCTTCTTGGATAAATTGTCCAAGTGAGTGCAAGTCTGTTGAGAAGTTAGCAGATGTTGGGTTGATACCTTTTTGGTCCTTACCTTCTGACTCACCCGCCAACTGTTTCCACCACTCGCTGAAGTATTGAAGTGATGGCTCGTAGTTTGCCAAGATTTCTGTTACATAGCCTTTTCTGTAAAGGATGTTACGAACAGCTGCATATTGGTATGCTTGGTTTTCAGCAATTTTATCTGATGTGTAAGTCGTACGAGCTGCGTTTGCACCTTCCATAAGGGCATCAATATCTGCACCAGCTGCCGCGATTGGCAAAAGACCAACTGCTGTCAAGACAGAGAAACGGCCACCAACATCATCTGGAACAACAAAGGTTTCCCAACCATTTGCGTCTGCTTCAACCTTAACAGCACCTTTTGCCTTGTCAGTTGTCGCATAGATACGCTTGTTAGCTTCTTCTTGACCGTATTTCTTCACAAGCAATTCTTTGAAGACGCGGAAAGCAATCGCAGGCTCAGTTGTTGTACCTGATTTTGAAATCACGTTAACTGAGAAATCCTTGTCAGCAACATAATCCACCAAGTCAGCAAGATAGCTTGATGAGATAGAGTTTCCAGCGTAAAGGATTTGTGGAGCTTTGCGCTCTTCACGAGTTTGCAAGTTAACAAAAGAGTTGCTCAAGAAATCAATAGCTGCTTTAGCACCGAGGTAAGAACCACCGATACCGATAACTACCAAAACTTCACTTTCATTTTGGATCTTAGCTGCAGCTTCCTTGATACGCGCAAATTCTGCTTTGTCATAGTTTTCTGGCAAATCCAACCAGCCGATAAAGTCGCTACCAGGACCTGTTCCTTGACGGAGCATTTGGTCAGCTAGTGTAACTTGTGGTTGCATGTATTCTACTTCTTGAGCTCCAACGAATTGGCCCAAGACTTTTGAATAATCAAATGTAATATGTGTCATGTCATTCCTCCATTTATGTACCATAATATGATAACGCTTTATCATATTTTTTTCAAGAAATTTATCAATTTTCATTTATTTTCATGAAATGTTTTATGACAGCTTATTCCTTTACTCGACAAACATAGACTTGTTGGTTTAAAACATAAATATTCTGAGCTCGCTGAAGAGCTCCCCAGACAAAGGTTTCTTGTTGCTGGTCATCCCCAGTAAAACGAAGCCCCATCAGTATATTTCTTCGATAGAGATTTCCCCAGACCTTTGTATAAAATAGATGGCGCGCACTCGATGCCTGCATTTCATTCGCAATTGTGGAGAGTGACTTACGTGCCAATCTATATGCAGGATAGGGGAGGAATTGAAAACGACCACTTCTAAATCTAGCAAATGCACCTACTAACACATCCGACTCGGTTGACTCTGCTAATTTATATAGAACAGCAATACCTTCATCAAAAACAAAATCACCCTCTTCAACAAAAAGAATATATGGTCTACTTGCTGCCCGTAATCCCCTCTCTCTAGCTTGGTTTAATGATGTGGCAGCCTGGTAGTGATACTGAATACGACTGTCTCTCTGAGCAAAAGTTTGGCAAATTGTCGAAGATTGATCATCGGAGTTTGCGTCAACTAATATAATTTCAATATTATGAAAAGCCTGGTTAACAAGAGCTGATAGGGTGTGACTTAATGTTTCCTCTTGGTTCCGAAAAGCTACGATGACACTGACACCACCGTACGCTTTCATTACCTCCTTATAATTATTTCTCCAAAGAGAAATAATCTCGCCTACAGGAGATTCCCAATTTTTATCCCATTTTATCCAAGGCTTAATATGAGCAGAATTGTAATGGAATATTGCTACTTCTTCAATAGGTAAACGATTTTGTCGCATAGCCTCAGCAGTATAGTTATATCGTAATGGTACCTCTACGATTTTACCCTTCAGAGCAATATTAATAACATCTTGGTCCTGAAACTGAATCTGTCCCGTCAAACGCTCTGTTTCTGCGAAAAGTAGATTTGTGATATTATCTCGTCTCATTGCTTCTAGGTTCATCAATAAGACACCTGCATTCACATAAAGTTCATCTAATTCAAAACCAATACTCTTCTTGTAGGCCGCATAATGTCGGACAATATCCAATTCTGATACCCCAGCTAAGTAGGCATCTGAAAGATCTGTTTCCCAAAATTCTGTCAGATCTCCCGCAATTAGTAAGTCACTATCCAAATAGAGTACCTTATCCCAGTCAGATAGCAATTCTGGTAAAAAGTACCTAAAATAAGTTTCCAATGTGATATGGTGCATTGTCATTGGAAGTTTCTCAACCTTGCCTCTATCTAGCTCAGTATAAAGTCTTAGTTCTTCGATTGGAAGACGATTTAACTTTTTCCTAGATACATCTGATAAATCAGATGAAAGAATGGCTACTTTTACCGTGGAATGATAAGTACAAATGGCTTCAATAGTGGTAATAACATAGTCAATATGTGAATCAGTTACACAGAAGGCTACTTTCATAAAGGATTCCTAATTTCTATTTAATCTCCACCTCATTTTACTATAATACCCTTCCTTTAACAAGTCCTTTATGGTAACAGTCTTTTCTAATGGAGAAACTCTTCAAGCGATAATCCTCCAAAGTCTCTCCTGACTGGGTTACTGTAATCCATTTCGGGAGAATCTTAGATAGTAGGTAAAGCGGAATGAGGGCAGGATACCAAATGAACATGACTTCAAAGATGAACCGGTTGTTGTTGCCTCTTGAAATGTAACGTTGGCGGTATTCTTCTTTGAGAGAAGGGTGGGGAATATAGATATGAAATGGCACACCACCGCGTATAGACATGGCCAGCAACATTCTCATCAGAAAATTCAGCGCTACTAGGACTGTCTTTCCTTGTCTATGAAGAGTGTAGGCCTTATTGACATAGATTGTTTTATAGCGTTTATCCTTCAGTGGACGTTTGGTGGATTTTCGCTCCTCTTTCGTTAAATGACGAACACTGCTATTATCGTACTTAATGTCAGACATTTCTAAGTCCACAACATCTGTATATTTCTTAGCAAGTGTCGTTTTTCCCATACCTGGAAAGGCAAATAAAAACATAGGCTTTCCTCCTTATTCCTCAGTAGAATAGCAGAGCATCCAAAAAGTTTTCTTAAGTTGCCCCTATTTTGCCCCTCATTTCTAAAAATAAGCCAAAGAAAAAACCTCTGAAATCCTGATTTCAAAGGGTTTTTAGACTGTACGCAAAAAGAGCACACATTCGACCTCGCTTAGGGCTGCTGGATTCCTCCCCTGACCCGCTTCACGCACGAATGTTGCTCCGTTTATTATTATAACACTTTTTTATAAAATAGCAAATTTATTCTACAGGTCTAGCGAGTTGGTACATAGGTCAAACTCGAACCGTGTTGCTCAAGGAAACCCTCTAGCTCTGAATCTGGAATCTGTCTTAAGAATAATACCGCCCTTGTCGTTAAATCTTCAGCACGACAAGTTGCCAAGACTAGATAGTGATCAGTTGATAAGATTGGTAAATTTGGATTTTTAGCGACTGCTTCTTGACTAGCCAGAGCTAATAGATTAACGAACTCTTTCCCATCTGCAAAATCATGTTTGTAATAGTGAGTAGTTTCAGGGATAACAATTGTAAAAGCAGCTTGATAATAGAGAATTCTTTCTGGAGTCTGAACGACAAAGAATGGATGTTGGTCAAAATAAGCCTGGTTTTCATAGTAGGTCACAGTTTGAAAAATTCGTTCATCGTCTACCAACGGACCACGGACATGTCCAAACATCCAAGTCAGGGGATCACTAAAATCATTTTTACTTTCAGTATCCATAAAAACGGTCCCAAAATAAGGCTGGTATCCCCCTTCAAATGTCTTGTCAAGGTAGGTTTCATTATCCGTCGTTTGTACTACTGGCTCGTCCAAGGGTGTTCCTGGTGCATAAATATAGGCTACAGTATCTGGGTTTATACCCTTCAACTCTGTAAATCGTGCCTGCATTACCGCCTTTTCCTCAGGACTAACCTGATAACTAGGTACTACAACTTCTTGACTAGAGGAACTAGTTGACTGACTAGTTGTCTGAACAGTTACTTGCTCAGTCCCACGATCCCACAAGAAGTGGCTGACTGTCCTCCCAAGAATCCCCATTGCAACAACGACAAGTATCCCTAACAAAATTTGTAATAATCGAGGATTCTTTCTCTTATGCTTTTCACTTCTATTCATTAGCAACCTCCCAGAAAAAATAAAGTTGCCGTAAAAGGCAACTTTATTGGCCAATCAAGTCTTATTGTACTGGACTTGTACTTGGCAGAGTCTTCACTACTGGTGAGCTTGGTGGTTTTGGTACGGTTGGTACTTCGACATCTGTAGTAATGCCATAAACATATCCATCACCATTTTCGTCAATTCCACCTTTGAGGTTGAGAGACTCTTTTGTTGGTGCAGTAGCAGGAACTGCTACAATGTACTGCTCTCCAGTTTCTTCATCTGTTTTGACAGAGTAAATCAAATCAGATGTTTGAGCTGGAGCTGTTGGTGCTTCCGAAGGAACTTGGGTAATCTCAACAGTTCCATCTTCTAAGAATGCTTCAATATTTAAAGTTGGAAGCGGCTCTGCAGTTGGAGCCTCAATCTTAGAATGGTTGTTAGGATCTACTGTAGTACCCGGCTCTAGAGCTGTAACAGGAACTACCAAGCTTCCTAGAAAAGCAACCGTTGCAAGAGAAACGACTGTCTTTTTCATAATAAAACTCCTTCCAGTTTTATGATTAATATTGTAAGCGCTCACCACTCACACTACTATTATACAAGTTCATTTCTTAAATCTCAAGAATTATGTGGTTATTATATTGATTTTCTTTTGTTTTCTTCGTTTCCTGAAAAATTCCTGCATCATTTCGATACAGGTTTCCTCTAAAACGCCAGACTCAACGATAACTCGATGATTCAAGCGCTCATCAGTCAAAATGTCATAGAGACTACCTGCAGCTCCAAATTTTTGATTTTTTCCACCAAAAATCACTTGAGGGATCCGGGCAAGGCCAATAGCTCCACTACACATGACACAGGGTTCTATTGTGACAAAGAGGGTCGTATCCAGCAGTCGCCAATTCCCTTCAATTCGATTGGCTTCTTGGATGGCCATGACCTCTGCATGCATGATGGCCTGGTTGAGTTCCTCACGCGCATTGTGCCCACGGCCAATAATCTGTCCATCCTTGACAATCACACAACCAATTGGAATTTCATCCTTTTCTAGCGACTTTCTAGCTTCCTGCAATGCTTGAGTCATAAAATATTCTTTTTCTTCTTGTGTATAGTTCATAAATCTATTATAGCACAGCCCTGATAACAGTTCAAAATCACTTCTTTATTCTCTGCTATCAAAATCAATCTAACACTACTTCTTCCTTGTCACACATTTCTTTCAAAATTCTGCCCTTCTATTAACTTAAAAATATAAAAATACCTCCTCAGTCGAGAAGGTAGGGGGAGCAATATTGATATTAACAGATGTTAATATATCATTTATTGTCGATATTGTCAAGAAATTTTTAAAAAAAGGCTCTATAATTTCTGTAGTGGGTAAATCCACCATGGAAATTATGGAGCCTTTTTGAGTATAGAAAAAAGTCCCATATGACCTATAATGAAAAGTGTTCAACCAAA
>NZ_JANFME010000034.1:0-11364 GCF_029616525.1 Streptococcus suis
AGTCTATCCCCAGACTGTTTCACTCCCACCCCCGCACAGCTCAAACTGTCTGGGAGACAGTTTGAGGTTGGAGATAAGGCGAACTCTGTTCGCATCAGTCGTAGAGGCCAGATTTGGAGTGCAAAACACGAACAAATCTGCCAATCAACCACTGCGCTGAGATGTTGATACAAACTCTGAGTAGTGGTCCTGGA
The DNA here is from genome assembly GCF_029616525.1 of Streptococcus suis. Classification (GTDB taxonomy): domain Bacteria; phylum Bacillota; class Bacilli; order Lactobacillales; family Streptococcaceae; genus Streptococcus; species Streptococcus suis_AF. The sequence continues at coordinate 195 of NZ_JANFME010000034.1, forward strand.
CTTTTTGCCCAGCCTCTTACCATTACCATCTAAACTGGTAAATCGTTTGTGACAGGTAATCCTGTCCGTTTTCCAATAAAATCGAACCAAACCCTTCTTGGTTGCAGGTATTAGGTAGAGCCTGACATTCCAGACTGAATGCCCCGTGAAAAGTAGCCAATTCCTCCACAGGATAATTGTAGGTATAAATGACGACAGAAGGTTGATTGGTGCGGACACTGAGTTCGACTTTCCCATCTGGACTGACCACGCGCACAGGCACATCTACCTCATCCAATAGCCACGGATGGTCATACCCCTTGACCAAAACATTCTGGGCAAAATCACTATCAAATCCTTGAGCAAATGTCCCTCCAGAACGGAAATCAAACGGTGTATCCGTCACTTCTTGCAAAACGCCGGTCGGCAGATTGTCCTCGCCCAAGGGAGCAAAACGGCTAGCCGCGATGATCAACTTGTGGTCAGCCACCGACTGCGTAAAATCGCCGGTCAAATTAAAATACACATGGTTGGTCGGATTAAAAATCGTATCCTTATCCGATACAGCCTGGTAGTCAACTGTCAATTCATTTTTATCCGTCAAACAATAAATAGCCTTGACCCTCACATCACCAGGAAAGCCATTAAAACCATCTTTTAGGACCATACCAAAGGTCACTTGATTTCTCTCATGGTCAAGAGCAACATCCCAGTATTGTTCATTTGCCGTGTCAACCCCACCGTGTAGAGTCCTACCAGGTTCATTTTCTGTGAAATGGTAGCTTGTTCCCTTTATCTCAGCTTGGGCACCTGAAATACGCCCCGCTACTGGGATAATTGTTGAACCAGGATACAAATCTGTCTTGCGGTAATCTTCATCCGACTTAGCAGCCAAACTGACATTCCGTAGACCGGCATTTTCGTCTACCGGCAAGAGTACTTGCACCACTCTGGCACCAAAATCCGTCAGAGTGACCTGCATACCATTTTTATTTTTCAAGCAATAGAGTTTCGCTTTTTGACCAAATTCTTTTACTTCAATCATTTCTTTTCCTCATAAGCCAAATGAGGGAGTCACTATTGCAACTCCCTCAGGATACTTAAAGCCTATCTAAATAGATGACTAACTTGTATATCTTACGATTAGACTTTAGAATTGTCCTCGATTTTCCAATTTCTAAGCTCGGGCTGAAACAGTCACTTGAACTTCCCTCGCTCTCCTATTTCTAGGCTCGGGCTGAAAAACTCCACTGGAGTTTTTCACTCATCCTCATCGCTTGTTAGTAGGCTATTGACGTGAACAAGGTTGCTTGTACCGAATTCCACATAGTCAACTGCTTCACCTAGCAGGACACCGTTCAAGAAACCGATAACCATTGGCATGTTCATACCTGCATAGAGGTCAAACTGTCCGCCTTCAATCAATTTTCGTGATACGACATTGGCTGGTGTACCGCCTAACAAATCTGCGAAGACAACGAAGTCATCTAGATTAGCAATTGTTTCTTCAAATTTTTTCTGGAAGTCTTCTGGACCTTCTTCTGGTAAAAGCGCTACTGTATAGATATCCTCCTGAGGACCCATAATCATCTCAGTAGATTTCTTCAACTCTTCACAGAAGAGACCGTGACTTACTAAAATTAAATTCTTAGCCATATCTTACGCCATACCGAATACGAAGTGACCGATAGCAGAAAGTCCAACTGCAAGTGCGATGATAATCAAGATAGCTTTAGTAGAAGTCATGCCCTTACGGCCAAGCAACCAGAATACAAATCCTGTGAAGATTGCTGGAACCAAACGTGGGAAGATTGAGTTAAGCAAGTCTTGGATATCGATTGTTTTCTCACCAATTGCTGGAGCCCAAGATACTTCAAAGTTGATCATAGTTGCAATCAAAGCACCCATCATGAAGACACCCATTACTGATGCAGCATCAACAAGGGCAGTCAACTTATCACGCATAGTTGTGATCAGTTTAGTACCTTCTTTGTAGGCAATTTCCAACTGTTTCCAACGGAAGATGTCATATACTACTGCAACTGCTACCCAAAGGAAGATACCAATTGGGTTACCATCAGAAGCTAATGTTGCTGCAATAGTACCCATGATTGCTGGAACCAATGAACCAAAGATTGAGTCACCAATCGGTGCAAATGGACCCATCAAACCAGTCTTGATACCGTTAACCGCATCTTTAGAAGCAACACCGTCGCTTTCTTCCAAAGCCAAGTCAATACCTGTGATGATGGTATGGAAGAATGGTGAAGTATTGAAGAATTGCGTATGCAATTTCATCATTTCTTTCAATTCAGGAGTGCCGTCTCCATACATTTTACGAAGCTGTGGCAAGATCATATAAAGGTAACCTGAACCTTGCATACGCTCATAGTTCCAACCAAGTTGGTAAGTGAACAAGCTACGTTTGTTAATCTGATTAAAATCTTCTTTTGTTAATTTGTAATTAGATTTCGTCATCGTCAATTTCCCCACTTTCTGAATTTGATGGAGCAACTACTGCTACTTTTTGGCTGTTGATATAGTGTAAAACTGAAAGGAAGATACCAACAATTGCGATACCAATCATTGACAAGCCTTTGAAGTTGTTTACAAATGCTACACCAGAATCTTCTGGAAGTGTACCAACGATGCCAGCTACAGCGCCACCCAATGCAGATACGTTACCGTAAAGAACAGTCAACATAGCTGTAAGGACAAAACCAAATGCCAAGTAGTGAAGGTTGCGTTTAAGTGGAAGGTAGTGAAGCAAGATAGCGAAACCAAGACCTGGAAGCATACGTGCAGCCAATGTCAAACCGTTTGCAACCCATTGATATTGTTGGATAGCTTGTACCATTGCATCTACGAATTCACCACCGAATGCAAGAGCAAGGAATACAGGGAGTGCACGAGAGAGTGCCCATGGGATAGCACCGAGAAGGTAGTTACGTTCGATTGCTGCGTAATCAAATTTTTCAACAGCTGCATCCACACGGTGTGCGAAGTAAGTGGTTGAGAAACGACCAGCAATATCTGTATAGACAAGGAGTGCTGCTACTGGAACCGCGATTGTTGCTACAGCTAATTCTGGATCAATACCTTGTGATACTGAGAAGGCTGTTGCAAGAACTGCACCAGAAGTTGCGTCGATACGAGATGCACCACCGAAAGTACCCACGCCGAGTACCATCAATTGAAGAGACGCTCCGATTGTCAAACCAGTTGCCAAATCACCCATGATCAAACCAGAGATGAAACCAGCAAAAACTGGTGAACCAGCTGATGATACAATCGTCAACTCATCACAGATTTGATAAGCTGAATAGAGCGTTAGAAGTAATATTTGCCACCATTGCATAATAGTGATCCTCCTTTAAAATTTTTCAAAAATATCCAAAGTTTATCTAACTTTATCCAAGAGTGGCATAAAGTCTTTTGGTGTGTCACCTGGTACCATTTGAGCAATCAATTTAACTCCTTTAGCAACCAAGGCATCGAAATCTGCAATGTCCTTATCTACAACGTTGATAGAACGTGTTACAGAGCGTGTTTCTGGTGATTGAGACATATTACCTACGTTCAATTCTGCCAATTCCACTCCATATTCAACTAAACGTAGGAAGTTTTCAGGACGACGGGCAACAATCAAAAGACGTTGGCTATCGTACTTCCCTTCCTTAATGTTATTAGCAGCCTTTTCGATCGGTAAAATCGATAATTTTACGCCTGGAGGACATGCTAATTTCAGTCCTTGTTTTTCAATGTCATTTTGAGCAACAGCATCATCGATAACCATGATACGACCGATGTTCAATTTCGTCGTCCATAAGTTAGCAACCTGACCGTGGATCAAACGACCATCAATACGCGTAGCAATAATTGCCATACAGTGTTCTCCTTTTCTTCATAAATCTTTTAGGCAGAAACCGATTAAAATTTCTACAAGTCTTTTATAACGGGTCTTTGTGAAAAATGAATCTTCTCTCTATATTTTCCTTCTGTCTCGAAGACAATTATTTCATTCGCTCCTTTCTTTAAGTATCCTTTTGGAATATAGAGATAGAGGATTGGTCCTTTTTCCCAAAAACGTCCAATATTTACATTGTTAACGAAAACAACTCCCTTACCAAAACCTGTCATGTCTAAGTAAGTATCCGCAAGTTCATTCAGTTCAAACTGATAACGATAGAAAGCAGCTTGACCTTCCTCCCAGCCCTTACTAAAATCCAGGTCCTCAACTGACTCAAGATGCAAAGGATAGGTTTCCCAATGACCAATAAAATGTAAATCAGCCATAGCACCTCGACCAAGCCCTTTAGACTGGGTAGGAGCCGTTAGTTTGTGCCCATAATTGACACGTCCCATATTTTCTACCAAAATATCTAATGTTAGCTTGTCATCTTTAAAATCCAATTCAACATCGTCACCAATCTCTGTCTGATACTGAGTTGCAACGAATTTTCCATCTGCATAAATTTGGATACGGTCACGCGCATCAACCACTCGGAAACGTTCCGCTTCTGTCCTATCCCGCTCCAACTCTGTTCTATATAAAATATAACCTGTTGACTGATCAAGTTCTTCCATATTCTTAGGATAAAACCCTTTTACGCAATCGCTTACATTTTCTAGAGTAGCAAATAGACTCACCTTATCATGAAGCGACACATCTGAAAAAGCTTTTGCCTCTTTTACAAGCGGTTCTGCATACTCTAATTCAGGATAGACTTCTTTCAAACGTTGTTGCAAAATATAAAACTTCTTAGTAGGATTTCCAGCTTCATCCAATATAGCATCATAATCATAAGAAGTTACCTGAGGCAAATCAATTTGACCACGAGCAGAGCAACCATTCATGAAACCAAAATTTGTTCCACCATGGAACATGTACAGATTCAAGGAGCCCAATTCGATACATTCCATAACCGAATCAACCATTTCCTCCGGCTCTCTACGAATAATTTCATCGCCCCAACGATTGAACCAACCATCCCAAAATTCCATACACATGAGTGGCCAATTCTTCTGATGTTCATTAAAGAATGCCGTCATATTTGCAAAATTCTCTCTAGCTTTAGAACCAAAGTTTCCTGTTACAAATACATCGTCCTCTATCAGTGTTCCTGCACGTAATGTTGCTCGCCAAGAACCGTCCGAGGTAAACAAGGGAGCAGTTAGACCATGTTTACGCATCAAGCCAGCCACCGATCTTAGATACTCCTTCTCCTCACCATAAGAGCCATACTCATTTTCCACTTGGAACATAAGTACATTTCCACCCTGTGCGAGTTGGAGCTTGGCCAATTTAGGAATAAGAGAAGCGTAATATTCATCTAAGTGCTGCAAGTACACCGAATCACTCGAACGTACTCTAAGCTCTTCCTTCATCAACCAAGCAGGGAGGCCACCCCATTCCCACTCCGCACAAATATAAGGGGAAGGACGTACAATCGCATAAAGCCCTAATTCTTGAGCCAATTTCAAAAATCGCTCAATATCCAATATACCCTCGTAACAAAACTCACCCTTTCGAGGTTCATGCATATTCCAAGGGACATAGGTTTCAACCGTATTAAAACCAAGGGCCTTTAAGTTATACAAAGAATGGTACCAATCATCAGGATGGACACGAAAATAATGAATCGCGCCTGATAAAATCTTAAAGGGTTCACCGTCCAAATAAAATTGGTCTCCAATATAAAATTCTTTCATTTCTTCCTCCGATGTAACCGTTTACCTTTCTATTAATATACTAACACTTATTTGTGGTTATGTCCAGTACTTTTTTAAAAATTTTTTACTTTTTTTACAAACACCTCTATTTCCTTACTCCGAAAGGGATTACATCTATTTTTTTATGGATTTCAGCTATATTTTTTGATTTTCATCAATTAATTTAGTATAATAAGCCATGGAAAGGAAGGAAATAAGTATGAAAGTACCTAAGTACCAGCTTATACAAAACGACTTACGTCAGCAAATCATTTCTGGTAAATTTGAAAATGGCGACAAATTTTACACAGAATCTGAATTAACAAAACTATTTAACGTTAGCTCTATTACCGTTATTCGTGCAGTAAACGAACTAGTTAAAGACGGCTACCTCGTTCGTCAACAAGGTAAAGGAACCTTTGTATCCCGTTCACGCAAAGGACGTCTTGTAGAATTTTCTGATATTGAGATTTTTCCGATGGATAAGGATAAGGTTACTGTTCTCTCGTGCGAAAAAGGCAATAAACCCGATATCCTTGAAAAACTAAATCTTGATAAGAATGAGTTTTACTATAAAATTGTACGCGTCCGCGCAGCAGAAGACACTCCATACATCTTCCACAATTCATATATCCCTCAACGATATATCCAGAATCCAGATGCTCCACTCGAGCACTATCAATCAATCTATCAACGCTTCAAACTGGACTACAATATCCACATGTCCGAAGAACCATTTGTAGAAACGAATGAAATTGTCAGCCCATGTCCAAAAGAGGTTGCCTCTCATTTGAAATTAAAAGCGACTGAACCAGCTGTACTACAAAACAAAACAACTACTAACAGTACTAGCGGTGAAGTGATGGAATATACTGAAACTTACAAACACTGGAAGTATTACAAATTTGAAATTACAGCCAATCATCGCTAAAAAAACGCAGACTAACGTCCGCGTTTTTTTCATACCCAATAACAATCAAAAGTAGCCTAGGAAACGAAACCGAAGATAGAACTGGATTTCATCAAGGCTCTTGACAACGAATAATTTTGATTTTCGAAGAGTATTGATTCTAATATCCCCGTTGATGGGTAATCTTGTAACGAAACTGGTCCGCTCTAGCAATACTAAACGTAAACTCGATAATTCTATTCTTATCATTATACGTTTTTCTTACCAAATGAAGCACTGGACTATTGCTTGGAATTCCGAGTATCTTAGCTTCATTATCCAAAGCAATACTTGCATAGAACTCTTCTTCTGCCAAACGAATCACCTGATGATAATCCTCTGAAAAAATTTCATACAAGGGAGTTGACTTCATTTGCTGAGCAGCTAATCCAGGAAATAGCGAGGCAGGAACATATGTCCTTTCCAACATCATCGGAACCTCATCTGCAAGTCTCAAACGTTCAACTTCAAACACTTCCTCACCCTGACTAAGTTGTAGATGCTGCGCAATATAGTCCGACGCCTTAACCAATTCAAAGGATAAAATCGATGTCCTTGGTACTTTCCCAATTTTTTTCATTTGCTCAGTAAAACTATAGGCCTGAGACAAATCAACTGCAGTATCTGAAATCTCAGATACATAGGTTCCCTTACCATGCTTCTTATAGACTAAGCCACGTTTTTCCAATTCTTGCAAAGCCAAACGAACTGTAATACGACTGACACCATAAACCTGTGTCAACTCACGCTCTGAAAATAACTTGTCATTCGGAGCCATCCTCTCGCGAATTGCAACTTCCAATTCATCAACCAACTGCAAATAGAGAGGTTTTTCAACAGTTTGACTAACCATAGACTCCTCCTTTCTAGCCCACATAAGCTTACAAATCTATTTTACACCAAATTTCATATATTAACAACATCTTAGGTAATGAAATACCAGCTCTTCAAGCTAAAGCAAGGTCACCTCATCTGGCAAAGTAATGGTCTCTTTTCCCTGCTTGTCCATTACCAAGATTGTTGAGGGATAAAAAGGATCAAAACGACTACTTAGATCTACAGCCAGTACATTTTTATAACCTTCCTGCGAAAAGACCAGCGTAATCTTACCACGACGATTTTTGATAGAAAAACGGATTACACTTTTTAACGGAATAACCCCTTTTAAGTAGTGATCAATAACATACCAGAAACTATCAATCACTTCCCCAGGAAGCGAGGTCACAACTCCAAAACTTGCATAGCGCCCATTTGTTTGTTCAAAGGCCATAAGCCCCTCCTTTACAATAAGAAAAAAGCCTGTAAAACAGGATTTTCTTTTCTAACTTTATCTACTTCTCAGTTCTAAATAGCGTTTGTACCAGATATTAACGTAGGCTGGAGAGAATGGTCCGCGCTGGTTATTAATCCAATCAACCAGTATCTTGACATTTTCCTTCAAAATAAAATCAATATCATCCGAATACTTCATCGCCTTACGATGACGCTCATATTCATCCACATCCAGCAGTCTCTTTTCACCATCAGCAAAGACCTTAACATCTAGGTCATAATCAATGTATTTGAGTGCCTCATTGTCGAGAACATATGGACTAGCAAGGTTACAATAATAGGAAACTCCGTTTTCACGAATCATTGCAATGATATTGAACCAGTATTTTTTATGAAAATAAACGATTGCTGGCTCTCTTGTTACCCAACGCCTACCATCATTTTCAGTCACTAAGGTATGATTATTGACTCCAATAATAGCATTTTCCGTTGTTTTTAATACCATGGTGTCACGCCAAGTGCGATGAATTTCACCGTCATGCTTATAACTTTGAATTGTAATAAAGTCGCCTTCCTTTGGTAATTTCACTTTGTTACCAACTTTCTACAATTACAATTTATCTTGACTATTATATCATATTTTTCTAACCTAGGCTAAATTTTTTCACAAATAATCACGAAGGACAGCCTGAATCCGATCAAAGTCATAACCCTTTCGAGCTAAAGCCTGTATCAACCTTTGCTTCAATTCATAGCCTTCATATTTACGACTATATTTTCTATACTGCTTATCCAATTCCTTGGCGATTAAATCATCTTCATTTTCCTCATCAGCCACAAGTTCCAACTGACCCAGGCTTTGTTTGGCCGTCTCATAAGAAAAACCCTTGCCCATCAATCCCTGTACAACTTTATCTTGCAAAGCTCGAAGAGGCAATTTTCTTTGGTATCTACCCACCAATTTCTCCCCAATCTTCCTAGCAAGCTCTAAAAAATCTTCCTCTGCCAGCCTTTTATCAATCAGCGGTTTAGGAATTCCTTTCTGCATCAACTTCTGACGAATCATAGCTGGTCCCTTATCTCCATTTAGAGCATTCTGACGAACATAGCTATCAACATAATTCTCATCGTCTAGCCATTTTTCCTCTTCTAATACCGTCACAATCTTGACAATATTGTTTTCTTCAATTTCATATTTTTTTAGATAATCACTAACTTCTTTTTTGGTACGTTGCTTGAAGGAAAGGTAATAAAGTGCTAGATTTTTCCCATAAGAAAACTGAGCAAAATCGCGAAGCTCACGAAACTCCTGCTCCGTGATTTCCTTTCCCTTACTAAGCATGAAGCGAACAATTGTGTCTTCCGTAATATATAAACTATCCTGACCATCCACTTCAAGTAAATAAAGACGTTTCTTCTTTTCAATTTTTGTAATTCTCATTCTTTCATTATACAGGATTTTTCGGTAAAATAATAATATGAATCTACAAGTAAACCAACGAATCCCCTTAAAAATCAAACGAATGGGCATCAACGGAGAAGGCATCGGATTTTATCAAAAAACGCTAGTCTTTGTCCCTGGTGCCCTTAAGGGGGAAGAAATTTTTTGTCAAATTACCTCAATCAAACGAAATTTCGTTGAAGCAAAATTGTTAAAAATCAACAAGGAATCAAAATTCCGTGTCAAGCCTGCCTGTGACATCTATCAAGCCTGTGGTGGTTGTCAAATCATGCACCTCCGCTATGATAAACAATTAGACTTCAAACAAGCTCTCTTACAGCAGGCCCTAAAAAAGTTCAAACCAGCTGGCTACGAAAACTACACTATTTATCCAACAATCGGTATGGATAAGCCTAGCCACTATCGTGCCAAATTACAGTTCCAGACTCGATCTTACAAAGATCAAGTCAAAGCTGGTCTCTATGCGGAAAATTCCCATCGCTTGATTGGAATTACGAATTGTTACGTCCAAGATGCCGAAACACAAGAGATTATCAACGGAATCGCAAAGCTACTCACCAAGCACCGTATTCCTATTTATAATGAGCGCAAGCAACATGGAATCCGCACGGTTATGGTCCGCAAGGCTCGAAAAACAGGTCAAGTTCAAGTGATCTTTATCACCGCTTGTCAGGTTAATCTTATTAAATTAATTGATGAACTCACCAGTCAATTTCCAAGTATAATCACTATTGCTCTAAACTGGAATAGACAGAAAACGAGTGATATTTATGGTGAAAAAACAGAAATTTTATGGGGCGAACAAGCTATCGATGAAGCTGTTTTAGATTACGAATTCTCGCTATCTCCACGGGCATTTTACCAACTAAATCCCCAACAAACAGAAATTCTATATGGCGAGGCCGTCAAGGCTTTGGATATTTCAGGAGATGAAGACTTGATTGATGCCTACTGTGGCGTGGGCACAATCGGCTTCGCCTTTGCTAAAAAGGTCAAATCTGTTCGAGGTATGGACATTATTCCAGAAGCCATCGAGGATGCTAAAGCAAACGCTAAGCGAATGGGACTATCCAATACCCACTATGAGGCAGGTAAAGCAGAAGAGATCATTCCAAAGTGGTACCAAGAAGGCTACAGGGCCGATGCCTTGGTAGTTGATCCCCCACGAACTGGACTCGACGAAAAGCTCCTCAAAACCATTTTGGATTACAGACCAGCTAAAATGGTTTATGTATCCTGCAACGTCTCCACTCTTGCAAGGGACCTTGTTGAGCTAAGCAAAGCCTACAAGGTAGAATACATTCAATCTGTCGACATGTTTCCCCACACAGCACGGACCGAGGCGGTTGTTAAACTAAGCAAAAAATAAAAGGCACTATAAGACTATGACGGGTAAACCCACTATGGTCATATAGAGCCTTTTTGAGTGTAGAAAAAATCCCCTATGACCTACACTGAAAGACAACAAAACTCACATTTTCCAACAACAATTCCAACACCAAATTAGAAACAACTAACAATCTCATCAAAGTCATTAAAAAAATGCCTTTGGTTTCAGGAAGATGAAACGGATTTTGATGCTTTGAACAGTGAAAAGCTGGGGAGAGCCCTTTTCAGCTTATCTCCTAGAAATAAGAAAGAGATAAAAAAGAGAGAACGAATTTCGTCCTCTCTAGGTGTTAGCTTTTCGGGCTCTATAATTTCTGTAGTGGGTAAATCCACCATGGAAATTATGGAGCCTTTTTGAGTATAGAAAAAAGTCCCATATGACCTATAATGAAAAGTGTTCAACCAAA
>NZ_JANFME010000035.1:0-10727 GCF_029616525.1 Streptococcus suis
ATCCGATCCACGTGCTGGATCCAATCTGCCATGGTCATGACAATCTGACGTTGGGCCTGCCTCTCGGCAAAGTCCAAATACCCCGATACCAACTGATTGAGACCTTGCAACTCTTGCTCGGTCAGATAATTTTTGGCAACCGTAGCCTCCGACAAGGTTGGCAATTCACCCTTGAAGGTCGTCAAGCCCATAAATTCTTTCTCACTATCTACTCTAGTGTAAATCAGTTCACTTGCGGTATAGTGATGAATGGCGTAATGCAACTTATTCTGCACCGTTGCAAAAAATTGCTGGGCTTCACTACTTCTTGCATTATAGTCACTTGAGGTCGCAAACAATTCTAAAATCTGACGATAAAACACTTTTTCGCTTGAACGAATATCTCGAATGCGGTCAAGGAGTTCCTTGAAATAAGACCCGCCGCCCAAATTTTTCAAACGGTCGTCGTCCATAGCAAAACCTTTAATCAAGTACTCTTTTAAAACCGTTGAAGCGTAGTTTCTAAATTGTACCCCACGAGGTGACCGTACCCGGTAGCCGATAGCCAGTATCATATCCAGATTGTAGTAAGCAGTCTTTCGGCTCTGGGTTTTGCCCGCCATTGCCCCGTGTTGAGTGGTTGTCAACTGGTAGTTGACAACCACTTTTTCATCAAGTTCTCCGTCCTCAAAAATAGCCTTAATATGCTTGCTGATATTCTGCTTGGAAGTCTGAAAAAGCTCTGCCAACTCCAACTGATTCAACCAAACTGTACCATTGTCCAGATGAAGTTCGATTGATGCCTTGCCGTCATCTGTTGTGTAGAGGATAATATCATTGGTCATGACTCAACTCCTCCACAATCTTGTCAATCTCAGCACGCAGACGGTCAATATTTTTCACAGTTTCAGCGATATCTTTGTTCAACTGAATGATGTCAATCTTCTCACGCGTATCTTCCTTTTCTACATAGGTCGAAACAGACAGGTTATAATCATTTGCAACTATACTAGCATTATCAATTAACATCGACTGGTATGCGACATCTTCTTTCTTCGTAAACAACTCTAAAATTGTGTCAATATTCTCCGGAGATAGAATATTATTGTTAGTTTCTTTCTTGAAAAAGGCTGTTGCATCAATGAAAAGCGTCTTAGCTTCTGACTTATTTTTTGCCAAAACTAATATATAGGTTGCAATAGATGTTCCAAAGAAAAGATTGTCTGGTAAGGCAATAACAGCCTCAACGAAGTTATTATCAACAAGATACTGACGGATTGTTTTCTCAGCACCTCCTCGATAAAAAATCCCTGGAAAACAAACAATGGCTGCTCGTCCTTTGTTAGATAAGTGATTTAAACTGTGCATAATAAAGGCAAAATCTGCCTTAGACTTAGGAGCCAGTTTTCCAGCAGGGGAAAATCGCTCGTCATTAATCAGCGTCGGATCTGCATCACCAATCCACTTGATAGAGTACGGTGGGTTAGATACAATCGCATCAAAGGGTTTTTCATCCAAATGTTTTGGGTCTAATAAGGTATCGCCTCTCTGAATATTAAACTTGTTATAGTTGATATTGTGTAGAAACATATTCATCCTAGCAAGGTTGTAGTTAGTCATATTGATTTCTTGCCCATAGAATCCCTCTTCCAAAACATGTTCTTCATATTGCTTTTTCATTTGTAAAAGCAAGGAACCTGAACCGCAGGTAGGATCGTAGACCTTATTAATTTTGTCCTTTCCAACCATTACCAGATGAGCCAGAAGTTTGGATACCGTTTGCGGTGTAAAAAATTCTCCCCCACTTTTACCTGCATTGGAAGCATAATTGGAGATAAGATACTCATAGGCATCTCCAAAAGCATCAATTTCATTGTCTTGGAAATTTGCAAAATCAATTTCTGAAATACCTAGCAAAATATCTGCCAGACGTTTATTTTTTTCAGCTACGGTTCCACCTAGACGATTGGAACGGGTATCCACATCATCAAACAAGCCCTTAATATCATTTTCAGATTCGTGCCCCATAGCAGATTTTTCAATTTGTTCAAAAATAGTCGCAAGATCTGTATTCAAATTTTCATTGGTTCTTGCCTTAGCTACAACATTGATAAATAGTTGGGAGGGCAAAATAAAGAATCCTTTTTCTTCAACAGTCCCCTGCCTAAAATCCTCTTCTGCTTCTTCATCAGTCAGTAAAGCATAAGAAAATTCCTTATCCCCAGCCGCATGCTCTGCCTGATCAAAATAATCCGCAATATTTTCTGAAATGAAGCGATAAAACAAAATGCCAAGTATATACTGTTTAAAGTCCCAGCCGTCCACAGCTCCACGGACATCGTCAGCAATAGCCCAAATTTTCTGGTGTAATTCTTTTCGTTGTTGTTGTTCGTTCACAATACATTCTCCTAATTATGCTCCTTTCATTATACCAAAAAATCAGACTACTCTAAAGAGTTGCCTGATTGTATTTCTACCCCATATTCTCCTTTTTCAATAGGAAAAATGTGCCTGCAAGCGTTGAGAAAAAGGCAAGAACCATAAAGAGCAGAGGCAACCAACCTGTCCAGTCCTGCGGTCCGTAGCCAAACTGAGCCGCAATGACCTGACTAAGTCCACTAATAACAACTAAAACATAAGCTGGAATAAGGGTATCAACCAAGGCTAACTTACTGCGGTAGTAAAATAGACCTACTGCAATCCCTAGTATCACCAATAGGCTAGACCACAAGGGCATGGACATTCCTTCGAAAAACTGACGACTAATCCAAAAACGCAACACAATCAACACAACAAAGCTGACGCCCCATGTCCCTATCATCAGATAGGACTTGATTTTTGACGGTTCATAGACTAGGTTCTTTAGGATGAAAAAGGCAGAGCTGGGTAGGATGAGTGCAATGAGCAAATCACAGAGTAATCCCTGCCATTCTACCACCATCTCACCGCTCACCCCAAATACACCTAAGAAAAACCAGCTCATATACACCAAGGAAATCAATCCTGTTAATCGCAAACCATAGTACCAGCGAATGGGCGGTAGGTCAGACAAGAGTTCATCCGCCATCTGCTTGCTATCTTTTCCTAAAAATTCCTCAGCGGATTGACCGTCTGTTTGGGCATCCAAGACATCTTGGTGAATAGAAAGCAATAGTTCTGTCGCCCTTTTCTCCTGCTCATGAAAGGCCGAAGCCAATATCATATATCCATGAAGTTTACGCATGTAGGCCTTGTTTTCCTTGGTCAACATCCTCTGTAAGCTGCTAATAGCGTTCAATTTTTTCTGTTGCTTGTTCATCTTACTTCTCCTTTCTCACCAACAAAACTGCAGTTCCAATCCAAAAGGCCATAGCTGGAAGAATCACCAACATCAGATTGAACCAAACGGGAACGGTCATGACCATATTTACCACACCGCCAACAATCATAAAGAGATAGGTCGGTAAAAAGACATAGCGAACTAATTTTTCCTTTTGGAAAAATAGCAGAGCGAGACCGAGCAAGGTGAGTGGCACTAGAAGCCCCCAGCCAGTCAAGACTAGGTCAGGTTCCTTGGGGATTGCCCAGAGACGAAGTCCACAAATCAGGAGAAAAAGAAGGGGGATGCAGAGAAAGCTTGCCCAGACCTTGATTTTGCTGGTCTGGTAAATGAGACCGCGAATGATGAGAAAAATCCCCGAGGGGAGGAGGAGGCTAAGTACCGCGTCGCAGATCAAGCCCAGCCAGTTGATGGAAATGGTGCCTGTCCCTGCAAAATCCATCAGCCATTGGCTGCCGAGGTAGATGATGAGCATGAGGCCACTCAGGTTTGCGACTTCTATGAAACCAATCGGAGGGAGGTAGCTGAGTAGGTCGTCTGCCATTTGCTTGCTGTCCTTGCCCAAAAAATCCTCCGCAGAAAGCCCGTCTTTTTGGGCTTCAAGAACATCTTGGTAAATGGATAAAAGCTGGGCAGTCACTGCTTCTTCCTGCCTGTGAAAAACAGAAGCAATCATCATATAACCATTGATACGGCCCATGTATTCCTTGTTTTCCTTGGTCAGCTGGCTTTCAATCACTTCAATCTGCTTGCGGTATTCCATTTGTTTGCTCATCTTACTCTCCCTTCACTTTCTCTACTTTTTCGACGAGTTCTCCCCATTGGACCCAGAAATCGTTTAAGTAGCTCTGCCCTTGGTCTGTCAAATAAAAATACTTCCTGTCGGGTCCATCTGGCGAGGGCTTGTTCTGACTAAAAATCAGGCTATTTTTCTCTAACTTCTGGAGCAGAGGATAGACTGTTCCTCCGACCATGTTTTCAAAGCCCTGCTTCCTCAGCTCTTGGACCAACTCATAACCATAGATTTCCTGTCGGGCAATGACCTGCAAGACACAGCCGTCTAGGACACCTTTGAGCATTTGGGTTTCTTTCATAAGCCCTCCTCATCATCTGTAAAAAATCCAAACAGTAAGCCTGATGCTAACAGGATGCCTAAGATCAAAATAGAATCCAAAGCCCAGCCAGTTATAATGGCCGTCACAAGCGTGATGCCTGCTAGTTTCCAATTTTCCCGACTTTTCTTCTCCAGTTTCATACTGCCTCCCTACCTAGTTTGTAATACCAACTAGTTTGATAAAAATAAAAGTGATTTTCTTTATCTTCTATCACTAGTTTGTTTTACCTATTAGCTTTGTATCTATAGTATAACACAAGGTAGCTAGTATGTAAAACAAAATAGTGAAAAATATTCAAAAAAAATTAAAAACTTGGGTTGCCCCAAGTTTAGGAAATAATTTGTTTGTAAGACCGTGTCGTGATGGCATAGACCACTAGGTAGAGGAGGAGATAGCCACCACAGATACCTGCAGTCACCTGCAACATAAGCCCTGCATTGACCACACCAATAGACAACAAGATATACGAGAGCATCTTGTAGGCAAATGCAAGATGGACAAAAGCAAGTAGGATAGGCAGGAAAAAGACGGTCAGCAATTGCTTGCGAATGGACTGTCTCGTCTGATCCTCATCCAGACCAACCTTGGTCATAATGACGAAGCGATCTCTGTCTTCATAGCCTTCTGAAATCTGTTTGAAGTAAATCACCAGCACCACCGCCATCAAAAAGATGAGTGATAGCAAGAGGCCGATGAAGAAAAGTGAACCTGCAAAACTGAAGAAACCGCGCATGGCATAGGCACGATAGGCGAGACTGATGGCGTTCGTTCCATTCGGTAATATATTGGACTCCCAAAGCTCACTTTCAAAACTTCCTGATAAAAAGGTGTCATGGCTATCTACCTGCTCTTCTTCTGATAGACTGCTTTCAAATCCCATATAATAGCGATTTTCGGCTTGATTTTCAAAAACAGCCAAGTCTTGAACAACAATGACCAGATACTGGCTGAGAAGGAAGGAACCATGGTCTGGTAGATGTCCTAAAGTCACATTCTTGGGCAAGACTTGGACAACTTCCATTTCCTTTTCATCAAAGGTGAGGGTTTGACCAGCTTGATACTGGACTACTTTGCTAAAAATTGCCACTTGGTCAGATGCCAACTGGAGTTTTTCTCCCGTCATCTTTTCATAGCTGGCTTGATCAAGGACAAAACCGATCCCAACTCGGTCAGAGAAATTCATACCAGCGGCTTCTTCATCCGTCAAAAATCTTACTTGCTGATTTGTCACCTCAGAAAAATAGGCTTGCTGATAAGGATAGACTACCTTACTTTCAACAGGAATATCTGTCTCTTCTAAGATAGCTTCCGCCCACTCCTCCGTTTGATCTTTTGAAGTGGTTGGTTGCATACCAACATCAATCGAATAGTCATTTGGATTTTGATTGGCGATATAATCTTTGCCACCGATGTAAATATTGAGTCCTCCAACCATGGTCACCAAAAACATGCTAGAGAGGATAGTAATGGTCGCAAGGCCCAGAGCATTTTTCCGCATACGGAAAATCAAGTTGGATACAGAAATGAAATTATCTGGCTTATAATAATAGGTCTGACGGTTCTTTAGCCAGTTTAAGAGACTGATGACACCTGCGTGGAAGAGCAGGTAGGTCCCAAAGATAACCAGAAGAGTTGCTCCAAAGAAACTTGGAATAGCCTGCAGCGGATTGGTCACTAGCTGGGCAATGGCGTAGCCTGCCCCCAATAGGATAAGGGCTAAGAGAGTTTGTAGCCAGAGGAAGCCAGTTTTCTTATCCCCTCGCTTCTTGCCTTGAACCAGTTTGAGTGAGTCGGTCAAGCCCAATTTTCCAATATTAAAGAGGCTGACCAAGGCAAAAATCCCAAAGAGATAGATAAGTACAGTGACTAGACTTTTCAACTGGAAGGTTGAAGCCAGGACCACAGGCATCTGCATTGCTTTCAGCAAGAGCGCATAGAAGAGTTTATCTAGAGCCAGTCCCAAGAGCAAGCCAGCTAGAATGGTACCGACTGAAAAGACCAGATTTTCTAGAAAAGTCATCAAGAAGAGATGTTTTTTCTCCAGACCAAGAATGCTATAAACACCAAACTCTTTTGACCGTTGCTTCATGACAAAACTATTGGCATAGAAGACCATGATGGCAACCGCCAACATGACCACAATCATACCGAAGCCCAACACCATGGTTACCCCATCGGCCCCCTTGACCTGACCTAAATCAGGATGAAAGGCAAGCGATGCAAAAATATAGGCAATGGCTGTGGACAAAATGGTCATCAGGGCATAGGGAAAATAGAGTCTGCGGTTCTTTTTGAGATTGGTCAGAGCCAATCGAACGGTTAGTCCAAACATACTACTCACCTCGATTCGCCATAAGTGTCAAGGTATCTGAAATCAACTGATACATTTCCTGACTGGTTCTCTCACCTCGGTAGATTTGATTGTAGAGGATGCCATCCTTGATGAAGAGAACCCGTTTGGCACGACTAGCTGCTACTGTCGAGTGGGTTACCATCAGAATCGTTTGCCCCTCTTGGTTGATTTTTTCAAAAATATCTAGAAGAGTTGCCGTTGATTTGGAGTCGAGGGCCCCAGTCGGCTCATCCGCTAAGAGAATTTCTGGCTGGGTGATGATGGCACGCGCCACCGCAACCCGCTGCTGCTGACCACCCGAAATCTCGTAGGGCATCTTGTCTTGCAAGGTCGCAATTCCCAGGCTATTGAGCGTATGAATGAGTCGCTTGTTCATCTCATCAATCGGATAGCGAGACAAAACCAGAGGCAAGAGCACATTGTCCTTGACAGAGAGGGTATCCAAGAGATTGAAATCTTGGAAGACAAAGCCCAATTTCTCCCGACGAAAGGCTGCCGCTTCCTTGCTCTTGATAGACTGGGTATTCAATCCGTTAAGCAAGACCTTGCCCTGCGTTGGCTTATCAAGGGTTGCCAAAATATTGAGCAAGGTGGATTTTCCAGAACCAGACTCACCCATAATAGCGACATACTCACCCTTTTCCACTGTAAAATGAATATCCTTCAAAGCCTCAACCTGTCCCGCCTTAAAGAGAGAACTGTATATCTTTTGAACGTGTTGAACATCTAAAACTGACATAACTTGACTCCTTTTCTTTTTCTAGCTTCATTCTACACGGTTCCAAGATAAACTACCATAGCCTTAGCTTTCATTTACGTGACAGTTTTGTAAGATTAGTCAAAAATCAACTCCACTTCTTTGATACCGATTCGCACCTCTGTTCCCTGACCTACTTTTGATTTTAGCTTTAGGGAATAGCCCAGCTCCGCAGCAATTTTCCGTGAGAGATAGAGCCCCAGCCCCGAAGATTGCTGGGTTCTGCGGCCATTGAAACCTGAGAAACCACGCTCAAAGACCCGTTCCAAGTCACTCTCTGCAATCCCAATTCCCGTATCGCGAATGACCAAATCATCCCCATCCAAAACAATCGAAACGCTTCCCCCCTGACAATACTTGAGGGCATTGGATAAAATTTGCTCAATCAAGAGACCCAGCCAGCGTTTGTCGGTCTTTACTGTCCTATCCAACTGCCCCAAGTCTAAGCTGGTATTGGCCTGAATGAAAAAGAGGGAATACTTTCTTACTAGATTTCTGACCAGTTCATCCAAATTGACTGATTCGATAACGAAATCATCATGAAAGGACTGTAAGCGGAGATAGTTCAAGACCAGACCTGTGTATTGCTCAATCTTGAAGAGTTCTGTTTCTAGCTGATGACGGACTGGACTACTATCTACTTCCTTAACTAAGAGCTGACTGGCTGCAATCGGTGTTTTCATCTGGTGGGCCCAAAGGGTGTAGTAGTCATCTAATTCTGTCTGTTCCTGACGCTGTTTTTCAATCAAGAGCTTGTTTTGAACTTCTAGTCGCTCCACTTTTTCCTGCAACAAACGCTCACTGGCTGTCCCAGTAGTCACTTTCTGTCCACGCCAGATTTTTCCAAAGCGGGAAAATTCCCTGACAAAATCCCAGAGGAGGGCGAGAATCCAGCAGATAGTGAGCAGGGTGAGGGCGTAGAAAACCAAGTTTCTTTGGATGTCAAAGAGGCTACTATAAGCCAGAATAGCCACAGCAAAAACGGCGTAGGCTATCAGAAAAATCAAGCGATGACCAAGCCATGAGGTCAAAAATCCTGGTACTAATGAGCCAAAATCATCCTTATTCATGTGTCCACACCAGGCCGTAGCCTACTCCTTTCTTGGTCGCAATCACATCTGGCAGATCCAGTTCTGCCAATTTCTTACGCAGGCGAGCGATGTTAACCGATAAAGTATTGTCATCCACAAAAATATCACTATTCCAGAGTTCTCTCATCAGCTCCTCGCGGCTGACCACTTCCTTGCCATGTTCAAATAAAACGCGTAAAATCTGAAATTCATTTCGCGTCAGTTCTTCCACAACCTGTCCATAGGACACCTGCATGGTCTTTAAGTCTAGAGAAATCTCCTCAAACCAGAGCAAACTTTGTTCGCCGACAAAGTCATAGGTTCTTCTAAGAAGCCCCTGTATTTTGGCCAGGAGAACCGTCATTTCAAAGGGCTTGGTCACATAGTCATCCGCCCCCATATTGATCGCCATAACAATATCCATTGGCTGGTCATGGGAAGACAGAAACATAATGGGCACACGGGAGGTCTTGCGAATTTCCTGACACCAGTAATAGCCATTGAAAAAAGGCAGGCCAATATCCAGTAAAATCAAATGGGGCTGAAACTCTTCCATCTGTTCCAAAACCATCTGAAAATCCTTGACCTCTTGCACCTGGTAACCCCAGTTTATCAAGTTTTTAGCAACTAGTTGGCTAATCGTTTTATCATCCTCGATAAGAAGAATTTTCTGCATAACTATCTCCTTTCATATCACTACTATTTATTATAGCTTACATTGGAACAAATTTGAGTATTTTTATACATTTACACAAGAAGTAGACTATAAAACCAGGTCATCAGTGGTGCAGATTTGTCAGACCAATCGTATTTCGTTATACTAGATAAAAAAGGAAAGGACTGCTATGCCGAATTTATTAACCTATATTGAAGAAACTCAATACGATAATTTTTATGATAAACCTATCAATAAGCTAGATATTCTGGCTCTGACCGAACTTTCCTACCTCCCTTTTGATAATCTGGTTCCCTACTCTTTTACAGAAAATGGTGTACGACTTGATTGGTTGGCAGCGACCTTTGAAGAGACCTACAAAAATAATTTCCCTCCCTTTTCTATGGTGACCAAAAACCGCCTAGCCTTACTAGGACTTCTAGCCAAATCTAAACGCTTCAAATCTATCAAGGCATTTGGCTTCATTGACGATTATCAGTTGGAACAGGAAAAGCAGTTTTCAGCAATTAGTTATCGCATTGACCGAAAAACGATTGTGACTTGCTTCAGAGGGACAGATGATACTATTATCGGTTGGAAGGAAGATTTCCACATGACCTATATGGATGAAATTCCTGCCCAACGTGCAGCAAGTGGCTACTTAGAAAAACTTATGATGCAGCAGGGGGGCCATTTTTATCTGGCCGGTCATTCGAAAGGCGGAAATTTAGCCCTCTATGCAGCATGCCAGCAAGCTACAGACCAACAGGATAGAATTCTAGCTATCTATCCCTTTGATTCACCTGGCTTACACAAAAAACACTTGGAAGCACCTAGTTACCAAGCTATTCACCAACGGATTTTCCCTGTCATTCCCCAGAATTCAATCGTCGGTATGATGTTAGAAACACCAGAAAATGCTCAGATTGTCCAGAGTAATACCCTCGGCATTCTACAACACATCAGTTTTTCTTGGGAGGTTGACGGAAGCGACTTCAAACTAGCCCCTGCCCTGACCAGCGATAGCCTACAAACAGACCAAGCCTTAAAAACTTGGACGGCTAGTCTAACAGACGATGAATTACGAGACTTCTTCGATTTGTTTTTCGGCATCTTCATCAAAGCAGGAATTGAACGTTTTAGCGACATCACGGTAAATCCCCTACAGAAATTACAAGAAATTGACCGACTAAGAAAAGAAATAGCTCCAGAAGAAGCCGAAATGGTGGACAAACTCATTCGGCTCCTCTTTGATACCCGTTATCAAATCTGGAGGGACAATATTAGCACTTCCATTCCAAGCCCTGAAATCTCCCTGCCTGATTGGCGGAAACTTTTCCAAAGAAATACAACTGAAAATAAAGAAAACTAGCAGAATGAAGACAAACATCTCGCTTGATGTTTGTCTTTTTCTGTTTATTGGTCTGATAGTCCGTCTTTTTGCCAGAATAGTGGCTATTTGGACAAAATAAAAAGGCT
>NZ_JANFME010000036.1:0-10173 GCF_029616525.1 Streptococcus suis
CACGCCAAAGTAAACAATTTAAGTACCGTTACTTATGAGCAAGTATTGTCTATTTTTAATAGTTATCTATTATTTAACGGGAGGAAATAATTCTATGAGTCGCTTTTGTAAATTTGGAAAGTTACACGTTACTAAAGGGAATGTAGATAAATTATTAGGTATACTACTGACAGCTTCCAAGGAGCTAAAGAGGTCCCTAGCGCCTACGGGGAATTTGTATCGATAAGGGGTACAAATTCCCACTAAGCGCTCGGGACCCCTTGTAGGAAAATGTCCTAAGTGTGGCAACAATATTGTATTAAAAAAATCGTTTTATGGTTGTTCAAATTATCCTGAATGTACCTTCACTTTAGCTGAACATTTTAGAAAGAAAAAACTCACCAAAACAAATGTAAAAGAATTACTAGAGGGAAAAGAAACCCTGGTAAAAGGAATCAAAACGAAAGATAGAAAGTCCTACAATGCCGTTGTAAAAATCGGAGAAAAGGGATATATTGATTTTATCTCTTTTTCAAAATAAGCATAAAAGCCCTTTAAAGAGGGCTTTTATATATTAATCACAAATCACTTATCACAAATCACAAGTGATTAATCACAAATCACTTGAAATAAATTTTTTAACTATTTCTACCGAAAAAAGTGAAGATACAATAAAAAAAGAAAACTCTAATTATATTGATGACATAGTTATAGATAATACTATGACTGTAAAGCCTAATATTACTTATTTGTATGGGGACAAGGTTTATACAAATACTAATTTAGATTTTTGGGGAAATCAGTGGGATATGCAAAAGAGTATTAGTACTGGAAGTAAATTTCAACATAAGTCTTCTGGTAAAGCAACAATTGGTGTAATAGATTCTGGTATTACATATGATAATCCAGATATTTATTCACACATTATTTCAGTACAAAATTTCACATCAGATTTGGAAACAGGAATAGTTGATAACCAAAATGTTGTAGATAAAATTGGCCATGGGACCTCTGTTGTGGGACAAATTTCATCAAGTGGAGAATATTTAGGGATAGCACCTGACATGAAAATACGAATGTATCGTGTTTTTGATGAAGGGAATGCTCAAGACCAATGGATTCTCAAAGCGCTCATTCAAGCAGCAAAAGATGATGTTGATGTTATTAACCTTAGTTTAGGAGAATATTTGTTAAGAGATTCCACTGATGAAGATGATGATACAGCTTTGATCAATATCTATCAACGGGCAATTAATTATGCTCATAATCAAGGTTCCGTTGTCGTTGCTTCAGTAGGTGATGAAGGGATGGATTTACAGAATCAAGATGAATTAAAAAACTATCTTGGTAGTTTAAGAGGAAAAGATTATAGTCAAGTTGATGGAACTGTACAAGATATTCCGGCTGAATTAGACAATGTTGTTACAGTTGGTTCAGTAGATGATAATGATCTTGTATCTAGTTTCTCAAATCAAGGGAATGGCGACATTGATATCTATGCAACAGGAGGTGGAAGTCAAGCGCTTTCTAAAGTAGGATATGATAAATGGGTAGCTGATAAATTATATGAAAAAGAATGGATTCTTGTTCCAACGCTTGAAGGAAAGTATACATATGCATATGGGACTTCAATTTCGACTCCTAAAGTCTCTGCAGCTTTAGGATTGATTATAGAAAAGTATAATTTGAAGGACCAACCAGATGAAGCTATTCGAATTTTATATGATAATTGTTTTCTTAGTAATAATGGAAACAATGGACAAATTAGGCTACTAAATATTACAAATTTTGTGCAATAATAGTGTAAAATAGTAGTATGAGATAAAAGAGGTACCTAGTATGTATAAGATTTTGGTAGTTGATGATGATTTTGAAATTGTAAAATTGATGCGAACAATTTTAGAAATGAAAAACTATAATGTGACGACTTATCAAGAAGTTAGGCTTCCTATAAAAATAAGTGATTTTGATGGATTTGATTTAATATTGCTTGATGTTATGATGCCAAATGTTGATGGTCTGCAAATCTGTAAACAGATTCGTAAATCAGTATCCTCTCCGATTATTTTTGTCAGTGCAAAAGATTCTGAAGATGATATTGTATCTGGCTTAAATCTCGGTGGTGACGATTATATCACAAAGCCATTTAGTGTTAATCAACTAGTTGCTAAGGTTGCAGCGCATTTAAAACGAGAAGAACGCTATAGAAATGCTGAATCTAATGAATCTGTTATTCGAGAATTATTTCCACTAACATTTTACCTTCAAGAAAAACTCGTGTGTGTTAATGGTGAAGCTATTTCTCTTACTAAAAGGGAATATGATATTTTAGAGCTATTATCTAGTAAGACAAATAAGGTTTATACAAGAGAAGAAATCTATGAATGTGTCTATGGTGATGAAGCAGATGCATTATTTCGTTCAATTTCGGAATACATTTATCAAATTAGAGTCAAGTTTGGTCCCTATGGAATTAATCCCATTAAAACAATAAGGGGGATGGGATATAAGTGGAATGATGAAAAGGTATTCAATTAATAAGCGGATTTTAAGGACAGTTCTTGAAATCGTGATTGGTACAGTTGCAAATGTTATTATGTTGCTTGTATTGAGCTACGTTCTTATTTTTACAGGTCAGTTGAACACATATGGAACAGACTATCATATTTCAATTAGTGATAGTAAATCTGCTAACGGTATTAAGAATCAAATGGATTATTCTGTCTTTGATTATGTATTGTTTGATAGCGATAATGGCGAATTGGTCTCTGGAAATTATCAAAAACAGGATTTACAACATTATAAAGAAGTTTTTGATACTGGAAGTTCGGTTAGCGAGGGTTCTATATTGTTTACAAAATATGAAAACTCAGATTTTATTTTGGTTATTAGAAGACCAACAATGCCCGAATTTGTAAATCGAAACTTTCGACATATTTCCTATAATTTAGTCTCTTATTTGTTTTTTATAGTGCTAGAATTATTACTCATCTCTATCTCTGTTATTAGGCTCTTAAGAGAATTTACAAAAAATTTTCGTCTAATTGAAAAAATATCTCTGAATATGGGAATACCAGGAATGGATATTGGACGTAAAGAAACTGCAATCTTAGAATGTAATAACATTTTATTGACGCTTTATCAAAAAGACGAAGAGTTGACAAAGTTATTAGAAATGGAGAAAAAAGATAAAGAAGATTTGTCATTTCAAGTTGCTGCATTAGCACATGATATTAAAACACCATTAACTGTTTTAAAGGGGAATATCGAGTTGCTTGAGATGACTAATCTAGATGAAAAACAATTAGATTTTATGTCCTCAATGAATCATAGTGTTGGTATATTTGAAAAGTATTTTAATTCAATGGTTAATTACTCAAGATTGCTAATTGAGGATAAGAATTATCAGGAAGATATTGAATTATCAAAATTTCTTGATGAATTATCATTAGAATGTCGAGATATTATGTCTTCAAAAAAAATTAATTTTCAAATAGTTAATGAATCCCATACCAGAGTGATTAAAGGAAATCGTCTCAACTTAGATCGAGCTTTGATAAATATCTTATCTAATGCGACTAGATTTTGTTCAGAAGAGGGCAAGGTGGTACTGACTATATCTGAAAGTTCCAACTTTATCAGTTTTGAGATTTGGAATAATGGTTTACCATTTACAGAAGAGTCTCTTAAAGATGGAGGAAAACTTTTTTACACAGAGAATAAAGGAAGAAATGATAAGCATTACGGAATAGGACTTTCATTTGCTCAAAAGATAGCTATGAGACATCAAGGTCAATTAATACTCTCAAATCCACAAAATGGTGGTGCACAGGTCACTTTATTAATTAAAAAATTTTAGGGGCTGGTCAAAAAGCCTAATATAAACAAAACCGCATGAAATCTTTCATTTAAAAACGTTGATTTTATGCGATTTTTTATTTCGAAAATTTGAAAAAATCAAAGAGATATCGACTTTTTGCTCAATTTTTTTCTGAACAAATACTGAAATTTCTTTTGTATTATAATAAAAGAAATGGAGGCAGAAAAAATGGAAGTTATCATTCAAAATCTAAGAAAAAGCTATAAAGACAAAGAGGTTTTAAAAGACGTTTCATTTAAAATTGAAGAAGGTACTATTTGTGGTCTTCTGGGAGTAAATGGGGCTGGGAAATCCACCATTATGAAAATTCTTTTTGGGTTAGAAAGAGCTGATAGTGGAGAAGTCATTTTCAATGGAAAGCATAAGGATATTGTAGAAGAAAATAGATTTGATATTGGAGCGTTGATAGAATCTCCTGCTATCTATTTGAATCTTTCTGCATTTGACAATTTAAAAACACGAGCATTGCTACATGATATTCCAGATGAAAGAATTTATGAGGTACTTCAGTTGGTTGGTTTATCTGATACTGGAAAAAAGAAGGCAGGGCACTTTTCATTAGGAATGAAGCAACGACTTGGTTTAGGAATGGCAATTATTACCAATCCTGATTTATTAATTTTAGATGAGCCAACTAATGGTCTAGATCCAGATGGGATAAAAGAATTGCTAAATTTAATTAGGGATCTAAAAAAATCTGGAATGACAGTCCTCTTGTCCAGCCATCAACTAAGTGAAGTCAGCAAAATTGCGGATCAAATCGTTATACTGAATCAGGGCAAGATTTTTTACGATGATATTAATAAGAATTCAAATGATTTAGAAAAACTATTCTTTAGAATTGTCCATGGAGGTGATGGAAATGACTAATATTTTTAAATCTGAGTGGCTGAAGCAAAAATCTAGTTCTGATAAAAAATTACTAATCCTTATTCCTTTGCTAGCAATTTTTATAGCTTTCATACTAGCAGGACCTCTCAATTTAGAAAGTTTTTCAATTTATTGGTGGGAGGGAGGATTCCTTTTCACTCTCCTTGGGTTATTGTTTTTAGCTGATTATAGCGCGGAGGAGAATGCAGGTGCGTTTCAAAATATTAGCTTGGGTAGATATACGTTTACTATTTATTTAGCGAAGATACTGTTGAAGTTCAAGGATGTTTTGATTTCAACCTTTATTTTTACGATAATATTTTATGGCATCTCATTTCTTTTTTCAGGTGTGATATCAGTAGACATTGGTAAAGATTTGATTTGTTTATTACTTATTGGTGTTTCTTCTGCTTGGGTATTACCACTATTATATTTTCTAGCAAAGTGGATAAATCCCTACTTGTTGTTGGCTACAAATTCTCTTATTTGCTTATTAGTTGCTCCTCTAATAGCTCAGACATCGGTTTGGTTCATATTTCCTTATACTTATCACTATAAAATTGCTTATGCTCTTTTACATTTAAAACCCTCAGGTGATTTAGAGGCAGCATTAAGTGGAGTTGAAATATCGACAATTTTAATATCAGTATCTCTTTCAATCTTAGTTTTTGTGAGTTTCCTTAGTTTGTTGAAGTGGAGGATAACTAATGAACAAAATTCTAAAAAGTGAGTTGCTAAAGTTGAAAGGCTCTCTTACTTTAAATCTTATTTTAATTTTATCAATTATTCAATTATTCACAATTCCTCTTTATTTACAGTTTACAAATAATTCAGTTGTAATTGAAAATATCATTTTTTTACCTATGTTAGGATATTGTATATTAGCATCAATTTTCTCTATTTTTCTTCATGAACAAGAGGAAAAAGCAAATTTCTTTCAAAATATTAAAAGCGAAAAAAATAGTGGAATTATTTGGGGAATAAAGCTTATTTCGACAGACTTACTTATGGTTTTATTGGGAGTTCCAGTTTGGATAGTGGTAGGAGTTGAATTTAATAGACTCTCTTACTTTGCGTATGTTGGTGTGATTACTTGGTTATTATTAGTCTTACTTAACCATTTCCATATGTTACTTAGTCTTATCATGGGAAAGGGAGGGAATCTAGTAATTTCTTTTATCGAATGTCTGTTTATTATATTTGCAACCAATAAAGTATTTTTAAATAACTTCTGGTTGCCTATCGTTTTACCTGTTAATATGATCCTAGAAATTGGGAAAAATGAAATTTTTATGATTCTAGTATACTTAATTGGTTTTATCATATTATCGTATTTTTGTAATTTAGCTGTTATGAATAATGTTGAAATTCAAAAAATATGTAAAAAGAGGTAAATTGGTTAGAGGTCACTAAAAGAGTAGAATACAACAAAATTCAATAGATAAAAAGCGAATGACAGCATATTTTGAAATCTAAAGATTATTATTTGATGATGTTATAAAGGAGGTGAAGTAGCATGAGGAAAATTTTATTTAGCTTAGTTGTTCTTATTGGAATTTGTACTTTAGTTGCATGTAGATTGGTAGACAATAAAACAATAGAGTTTCATGATCAATCATTTAATCAATTTACATATAAAGGAAATGATTATACAATCATGAATCAAATTGTTGATGAAAATGATCTAGGTACTGTGAAGGAATCTTTTTTTAAAACATTAGTAATTGATAGAAATAGCCAGAAAGTTGTTACTAAAAGTAATAGTGATACAGTATCATTAGCATATAGTGGGCTCTATAATTTTAGTGATGGTTTAGCTATTTCTATAAATGATTCTTATTATAAGGTTTCTTTGAGTTCGGATGTGCAATCCAATAATGAAATGCTGAGCTTGGAAGAGTTCAATAATAATTCAGCAGGTGGGGAACTTGCAATTGATCCATCTGATTGTAGGATAGTTAAATTTAATAATAAAAAATTTCGTATTTCATCTGATATTGTATCTGATGATAAACTAAAAGAATTTCTAGGAGTAATAGCAGATTCAAAAACATTTATTTTGAATACGGGACAAGAAATTTCTAAATCGGAACTAAATAAAATAGATTATTCTGGTTCTAATTCTAATGAAAAAAGAGAAGTTTGGGATTACGGAGAAGTTTATTTGTTAGCAGAAGAAGGAACCATAGCTGTTGAGATTAATAATGAATTTAGAATAGCACGCATAGAATAAATTATAGATTATCTAGGTATTACATTGCTTATATAGCAAAATATCTTATTGTTACCTACTAAACAGAAACTTATTAAAATATAGATCAGCAAGTTCAGAAGAGCTTGCTGTTTTTTGGTACATATAATTTTTTTTGGAACAAGAGCACCATATTTTCACTCTTATAGTGAGGAGAACTCCTTGATTTGATAAAAGTGAGAAATAGCTATGGTTGAGATAAGGAGCCCTCCTTTTATGACTAAGAAAAAATCATAAACGGAGGCTGAAATGAAATATTATATTCACGTTAGAGGTAGTAAAATCCCCGTAACAGAAACGGTTTATAAAAGCTACTGGCAATTGGTCAATCACGAGAAGTATCTGAATAGAAAAGATAGGAAATTTGGAGTATTACCTTTTTCATCATTTGAAGTAGATGGGTTACTGCTAGCAAATGTACTGCCTGATACAACTGTTGATGTTGAACGTTTTATAGAAAACAAGCTCCTTATTGAGCAACTAAATGAGGCTTTATTAACCTTATCTGATAAAGAGTTTAAAATCATTGATGCTCTGTATTTTAGAGAGCATACCATCAGAGAAGTAGCAATAGAGCATGAGATGTCTGCGACTAGTCTATTTCGGATGAGAAATACAATTTTGGACAACCTACGAAAATTTTTTGAAAAATAAGGAAACAGGAGACTAAAAAATTCACTCTTTATAGTGAGAGGAATTTTTAGTCTCTTTTTGCCCTTTGACAATTGAATAATTCTAGGTGGGACTTTATTTATTTGTTGAGCAATAGAATGTAATGCGCCAGGAAATGAGCGGAAATCATTTATTCAAAAATAGGATGGTGACCTATCTGCCATGACACAAATAATGATAATGATACTTCTGACCGTTCAGGCTGCCAACGTAAAAGGACAGCGGGTGAAATTCCCATGATTGATATAACCAGTCATACCCACAGAGAATAACTAAGAGTAACATGTTATCAGGAGGGTAAGTTTTGGAACAATCAGTAGTAAAATATAGTATGCAACTTTCAATGCTTAATTTTTTATATTCCAGAAATATGTTGACTAAAAAGGAATATGAAAAAATTAAAAATAGACTGCGCATTAAGTACACAAATTAGCTGACCTTTTGATTTGAACGCGGTAATATAGAATCAAAAGGAGGAATTTCAGTATGAAAAAAAATAATGTTGAAATAATAAAAGCTGATTCTTTAGTTCGTCGTAGAGGCGACAATTTCGAAAGAGAGTCAAAAAGGGTTGCTGCTTATTGCCGAGTTAGTTCTGATAGCGAAGATCAGAAGAACAGCTATGAATCTCAGGTGAGACATTATAAAGATTATATCTCTCAGCGGTCGGATTGGGAACTGGCAGGTATCTATGCAGATGAGGGGATTTCAGGAACACAAGTAGGAAAGAGACAAGATTTTCAACGATTAATAAATGATTGTGTAAATGGAGAAATAGATTACATTGTCACAAAGGCAATTGCTAGATTTGCCAGGAATACCCTAGATACTTTGAAATATGTCAGAATGTTAAAAGATATGCAAATTGGAGTATATTTTGAGGAAGAAAATATAGATACCCTAACAATGGATGGAGAATTGCTTTTGACTATTCTAAGCTCCGTTGCACAGCAAGAAGTAGAAAATACATCTGCTCATGTGAAAAAAGGATTAAAAATGAAGATGCAACGTGGTGAATTGATAGGGTTTCAAGGATGCTTGGGGTATGACTATGATGTAGAAACCAAGCAACTTTCAATCAATAAAAAAGAAGCCAAAATAGTTCGCTATATCTTTGAAAGGTACTTAGAAGGTATTGGAGGAAAAGTAATTGCAAGGGAACTTGATGAACTAGGTTACAAATCGCCGAGAGGATTAGATCATTGGAATGATACAACAGTCTTAGGAATCATAAAGAATGAAAAATATAAAGGCGATATTCTAATGGGCAAAACTTTTACAGTGGATCCAATAAGCAAGAGACGTTTAAGTAATTTTGGTGAAGAAGATAAGTACTACATCAAAGATAATCATGAACCTATAATATCTAAAGAAGACTTTGAGAAAGCTCAGGAGATAAGACTTCGTCGAGCAGGAAATAAGAAGACTGCTGCAAATGTAAATGGCAAGCGTGAACGCTATTCAAAAATGTATGCTTTTAGTAGCATGTTAGAATGTGGTTTTTGTGGTTCAATATTATCTAGAAGAAGTTGGCACTGCCGTTCAGATTATCGCAAGGTTGTGTGGCACTGTGTTACATCGATAAAGAAAGGAAAGAAATTTTGTAAGCATAGTAAAGGATTAGAAGAGCTCGCTATTGAGGGGGCTTTCATGGAAGCTTACAGAAAACTTTATCATTCAAATGAAAACTTAATGACAGACTTACTTGAAACGATTGAATCTGAATTGAATGACAATAGCCTTAATAAGGAACTAAAAAGGATTACAAACAAACTTCGAACATTACTAAAAAAAGAGGAAAATCTTGTAAATCTAAGGCTCGAAGGGAAAATTAGCGATACCATATACAATGAAAAGTACAATGAAATTTCCTCAGAAAAAGAGTTTCTAGCAGAAGAGAAGGTAAATATTGAAACAACCTTAAAATCAGAAATCGATGTAAAGAAAAGACTAACTGAGTTTAAGCACTTGCTATCTTCACAGAAAATGCTTACGGAGTTTGATCGTGCAGTTTTTGAAAGTATTGTTGAGAAAATTATTGTAGGTGGAGTTAATAGCGACGGAGAAATTGATCCTGCAATGTTAACCATAATATTCAAAACAGGTGAAACTCAAAACAAGGATGGTAAACAATTTAAAAGTAAACGTAAAAATGCTAAACTAGAAACAGATAAATTGTGTCCTCAAAACAGTGACGAGGATAAAAAATTGTATTCTCAAGGAACAGACTACACATGTTGAAGTTGTGAGTCTATTAGAAAAACGCAATTAGATTGTCCAGCTTGCTCTCTTGTTTTTTGGCAAGCTGCTTCAAAGGTCCGCCGGACCTTTGAACTCCCGAATACGCATCACGTTGAGGCAGTATCACTGTTTGTACGAGATGATTCATCATCGAAGTCAAAGCAGATGTTCTGCCCATGCGATAGCTGTCGCAGAACATAGTGATGCGGTAACAGCGAACCGCTGAGTGTGTCGCTCTGCTCATAAAAGCCTAGAAACCTTGAATGAAAGGGATACTGAA
>NZ_JANFME010000037.1:0-9391 GCF_029616525.1 Streptococcus suis
CTGCTGAAATTGCTTTCCTTTAAAATGATTCATCGTCATTCCTCCTGCTATCTTTTTCTATTATTCTACCTTATTTGATAGTAGATTTAAAACTTTGCAACAGAACCGGTCAGTTTGAGGTAGTTGAGCAGATTGGCCATGTAATTATCCAAGCGCAAGAGCTGATGATCGACATCCTGCTGATTGAGATTGTCAGTCTGGCTCATCAAAGACAGGGCAGCCAGAGGCACTTTCATCTGGTGGGACCACATTTTGACCATAGCTTGCAGGTCTTCTTCTCGTGACTTATAGACCAAAAGCTGCTCCCGCGTCGCCTCCTTCTCCGCTTCAATCAAGTTGAGATAGGCAAGGTCCACAGGCTTATTCAGCAGGGGCAGAGCTTCTTCATGGACATAGTCTTCCAAGGCTCTCATGCGGTTGCGAAACTTCCAGAACAGGCCTACTGTCAGTAGGATGATAAGGGTTAGGGACAATAGCAGAGCGTTTTGCAGGAATTCGGTGGGCAGTTGATAGAGAAAGAAAAGCAAGATAAAACTAGTAGCCAGAACAATGTAGGAGAAATAAAAGCTCCTATATTCTCGGATAAATTTTGCTATCATTTGACCAAGTACCCCACGCCACGAACAGTATGAATACGGTCAAAACCGACTTCACTCACCTTCTTACGCAATCTGGTCATGTTGACATTGAGCGTATTCTGGTCGATAAATTCTTCATTTTCCCATAGTTTTTCCAAGAGTTCATCCTTGCTGACAATCTGTCCTTGTCTTTCTAGCAAGGCGGACAAAATCTTGGTTTCCGTAGGTGAAAGTTGAACCTGTTCCGATTTGTTTGTAAATCGTCCGTCTAAACTAAGTTGAAACTGGTCAATTGACAAATCGGTTGTTTTGCTGAATTGATTAACCCGACGCAGAAAGGCACCGATTTTGGCATCCAAAATTCCTAGTGAAAATGGCTTGGACACAAAATCATCCCCACCCATATTCATAGCCATGACCGCATTCATCTCATCATCGCTAGAAGAGATAAAGATAATGGGCATGGTCATGGTTTTACGGATTTCCGTTGTCCAATAAAAACCGTTGTAATAGGGCAGGCTAATGTCCATCAGCACCAAGTCTGGTTTGATTTCCGCCACTTCCTGACTGACAGCTCGGAAATTCTGCACACTTTCTACCTGATAAGATTTGCCCAAATGCTGCTTCAAGAGTTGGACAATCATCTCATCATCTTCAACAATATAAATCTTCTCTTTTTTCATCATCTTCATTCTGTAAAAGCCAGGACACTGGTCTTGGCTTTTTATTTATATACTTCTTTTCGATGCCCGACTTCAAGGGCAGTTACAATCAATTTATCATCTTCAATACTGACGATCACCCTGTAATTTCCGATACGGTACCGCCATTGCCCAGAACGATTTGCTATCAAGGCTTTTCCGTATTGTCTGGGGTTGTCGCACCCGTCAATATGCTTGTAAAGATACCGCAAAATCAAACTTGCAGCAGTTTTATCCATCTTTCGAATTTGTTTTTGAGCCTTAGCAGACAAAATAACCTTATAACTCAATGCCCAACTCCTCAGCCATTTGTTCTAATGTTATCGGCTCAATTCCATTCGCCAAGTCTTCTTGGTATTCTGCCCAAGCAATGTCTGCCACGCGGGCATCGTACTCATCTTCAAGTGCTTCAAGGGTTTTAGTCCGAATGAGTTCTGACAAACTGACACCTTCAAACTTTGCCATAGCCTGCATAAAGAGCTTGTCTTGCTCAGAAACTTTTAATGTAATAGCTGCCATTTTCTCACCTCTTCTAGTATTCCTTTGGTATTACCATTGTAACACCATTTCCCTGAAAATGCAAGAAGTCTCGCACAAGGCGAGACTTCTGCTACCGTTCAATAATGCGGTAATAGGTGCGACTGGTCCACTTGTAAATGACAAAGTAAATCAAGGCAACTGCAAGCAAAGTAATTCCACTGACCGTGTAAATCATAAGAGATGAGGTAACCCCAAGGGTCAGTAGCATTTGCTTCAGCATGACCAAGGATACTACAAAATGCACAGTTGCCATGACCAAAGGCATAAAGAAGACCGTAAGTGTTTGCGAGTTAATGGTCTTTTTGACTGCTGTTGCACTCATGCCCACTTCTTGTAGAATCTTGTAGGATTTCTTGTCTTCATGCCCTTCCGAGTACTGCTTGTAGTAGATAATCAAGGCTGCACCCAGTAGGAAACTAATTCCCAGCAAGAAACCTGTAAAGAGGAAACCGCCTCTAAAGCCCATCAGTAAATTGTTGAAATCGGATTTTTGCATAGCATATCCTAGGAATTCTCCGTTTGCATCGTTGATATTATAAGAGTCCCCAGTTTGCTCACCAATTGAAGTAACCTCTTCATCAGTCAAGTCGGTAAAGACACGGTAGTCCAGGCTAACCTGATAGCCTTGCGGATTATTGGACTCATAATACTCACGAACAGTATTCAATACAGTGTCATCACTGACTACCATAACGGCGGCATTTAGCGTATTGGTGATGTCTGGGAAAATAGCCTGGTCAAGATTGGCTACATTCTCAAAGGTATGATCGCCCAAAACAAGCTTCTTCAGCAATGGTTTTTCACTCGGACGCATAAAGGCAACTTGATTGGCAGCCAGCTCTGGCAGGTCATTGCCCAACTTCCTGAAATCATCTTGGGTGATGAAGTAGGTAAAGGCCATCTTGCTAAAGTTTGGATTGGCAATAGTCTCTGGACTAATGACAATCTCTTTCCCACCATCATAGACCAGACCAGCTTGGTAGGTCAGGTAGGACAGACTATCTTCCGCTTTTTCTGGAAAATGGCTGAGCACCGATTGCTGATAGGCACTTTCACCCTGACTTCTATCCGCAACTTTGTAGGTAATAGATGTTTCCTTTGGATAAAGACCACTTGTCATGCTTGACATGCCAGTATAAAGTGAAGTCGTTGTTGCAATGGTCACAAAGGCCATGACCGCAAGTAGCGTAATATTAGCCAAACCCTTTGCGTGCTGCTTCATCCGAAAAATCATCTGCGAAGTCGTAATGAAATGCTCTGGCGTATAGAAATACCGCTTGTTTTTTCGACGAGCCTTCAAATACCAAGTCATAAAGCTGATGTAGAACAGATAGGTCCCCGCAATAACAAAGAGCACAGCGATAAAGAACCGAAAGATAAGAGCTACACCTTCTGCTTTAGATGAAAGTGATAGGTAGTATCCAATACCCAGTCCCACTACACCAAGAGCAGCTAGAAGAACATTGCCTTTTGGCTCCTTCTCCCCTTTCTCACTAGCTCGGAACAAAATCAGCGGACTGGTCTTACCAATGGTCCGAATGGCTAGCAATTCCAAGAGAAAGAAGATACCAGCAAAGAGAAAGGCGGTCATGACAAAGGCCAAAGGGGCTATTCCAAAATGCAAATCACTATAATTTGTTAGATTGACAAAAATCAAGTAGAGAACATTTGCAAACACACCAGCTAAGACAGAACCAAGAACCACAACCAGTAAGAATATCATCATCAATTCTAGGCTGGCTATCAAGGCTACTTTTTTCTTGTTCATCCCCAGCATGTTATAGAGACCAAATTCCCTCGCCCGTTGTTTCATCAGGAAATTAAAACTATAAATCTCCATAATGACCGAGAAAATGGTCAGAACAACAACACCAAGACCGATAGAAACGGCACCAGAGCCCATGGTCTCCATAACTGGACTTAGCATGAGTAAGAACATGGAACAAATCAGAGTAAATAGCACAAGACTGGCTAAAACGAATGGAGCAAAAACACCCATGGATTTTCGGATATTTTGCCCAGCAAGTTTGAGGTAAAACATCTACTCACCCCCTAAAAGTGCAGACATATTGAGCGAAATTTCCTTGGCAAAGTCTTGATTGCTTTTACCTGCCTTGTACAATTGGTGGAAAATCCGACCATCTTTGATAAACAAGACACGTTTGGCATGGCTGGCTGCGTTGGCCGAGTGGGTCACCATGAGAATGGTTTGTCCATCTAGGTTGATGTCTTCAAACAAATTCAGCAAATCTTCTGAATTGCGATAATCTAGGGCAGCCGTCGGTTCGTCTGCTAGGACAATTTGTGGCTGGGTAATCAAACTACGAGCAATGGCCACGCGC
This sequence comes from Streptococcus suis, assembly GCF_029616525.1. Classification (GTDB taxonomy): domain Bacteria; phylum Bacillota; class Bacilli; order Lactobacillales; family Streptococcaceae; genus Streptococcus; species Streptococcus suis_AF. Next base: position 4,162 of record NZ_JANFME010000037.1, read on the forward strand.
TGCTTTTGTCCACCAGATAGTTCAAAGGGACGTTTTTTCAGCAAATCTTGAATCCGCAGTTTTGGCGCCAGGACTTTCAAACGTTTTTCCATTTCCTCATGGCTGGTACGTGCCAATACCAGAGGTAAAAAGATATTGTCTTGGATAGACAGGGTGTCCAAGAGATTAAAATCTTGGAAGACAAAGCCCAGATTACGCAAACGGAAATCGGCCAGCTTGCTTTCCTTGATTTTGGTAATATCTTGATTGTTCAAGAGAACAGAGCCACGAGTTGGCTTGTCCAGGGTTGCAAGAATGTTGAGTAAGGTTGTTTTACCAGAGCCACTTTCGCCCATAATGGCAATAAACTCGCCCTCTTCTACCTTAAAATCCACATCTTGCAAGGCACGAGTTTCCTCTTTTGAAAAGCGCGTGCGGTAAACTTTTTCTAAATGATTGATTTCTAATAACATATAAACTCCTAATTGATTTCTTTGGATAAATCAACTGCATCAAGTAATGCTTGATAGTCGATTCGGTCTGACTCAGCAATATTATCTTCTAAATCTACCTTGTAATAACCATCCTGGACACCGATGGCCCATTCCTTGTTAGTTGTTACATAAATAGTATTCAAGGATACTGTCTTTTTCACTGCCCCTTCTTCTTTGACAACAGGCCATTCCATAAACTGAACTTCTGTTCCTTGAATACTATCTTCGGCAACTTCCTGTTTGCTAACGGCATAGTCTTTTCCCTTGTAATGGAAAGTTTGATAGCCCTCATCAAAGCTAAGACCTGCTGAAGAGGAAGAGCAAGCGGTTAGCATTATACTGCCCAAAGCCAGCAAGCCAAATACTTTCTTTTTCATAGTTTCCTCCCTCTAGTATGCCATAAATCGCATACTTTGCAAATTATGAGATAACTCCTCTAAGAATTCTGCCTGTTCCAAGAGTTCAGCCTTTTCTTTTTCTGAGAATACCACTTCTTCCATTTTCTTGGCTTGTAAAAATTTGAATGACATATGATTTCCTTCTTTCTATTTCTTATGAGTCTATTATAGAAAATATTCCTCCTGTACTCTCTTACAGTTCTGATTAAAAAACTTACAGCTTTGTAAGGAAAGAAAAAAGACACCATTTCTGGCGTCTTACAGTTAGTTTTATTTTGTTAGACCAATGTAGGCAATCATTTCATCCAACTCTTCCTTGCTTTCAGTCACTAGAAGGTAGGCATCGTTGCCTTGCAATTCTGCAAAGGCGTCGGGCATGCGTTTAACGGTCTTAATCTTACCAGCGAATTTCTGATGAATGTCATCTGCCGAATGAACGTAATCAGTTGTATCTCGGCGAGTTGCGACCAAGCAGTATTGTGGTTCAAATCTACGTTCCTCAACTGTACCACCTGTTGCGACATTGGCATAATCACGGAAAAGATCAATGGAATGGGCGTAGTTATAGGCTTCAACTGTGAAACCGCCTGCCATGCGGTTGTTGTATTCAATGGCAATGTAGTCGTCCCCATCCTTGAAAAATTCAATATGGAAAAAACGCTCTCTCATACCAAAAGCTTTGATGATAGCACGTCCGTATTTAACTAATTTAGGATCTAATTCTTTTTCAATATAGTAGGCATTATCTTTTTTGCTTTGCATGAGTTCAAACGGTGTATGAACGTAGGTCAAACCTGTTTCAAAAACAACATTTCCTTCACGATCGACCAATCCGTCATATGTTGTGATAATACTTGAATTGACAAATTTTTCGAGGAAATAAATAGTTGCTCCATCCCATGTCTCCACAAACCGATCAAAATCTTCTTTATTTTCGATTTTGAAGGTACCTGATGCTCCAACACCATTGTCAGGTTTAGCAATCATTGGAAAACCAACATTCTTCAAAGCTCTGCCAAAATCACGTTCCGATTTAACAACCACACCTGGAACGACTGGAACACCTGCTTTTTTGAAATATTTTTTCATTTCAGACTTAAATTTGGTCTTTTTCAGGTGTTTAGGCTTGGCACCAAAAATGTTGAATTGTTCACGGAGGGCTGCATCGTTTTCAAGCCAATGTTCATTGTGGGATTCTACACGGTCAATTGGTCCATGTTTGTAGATTAAGAAGGCTGCTGCACGCTTAACTTCATCCAAGTTTTCAAGATTCTCAACACGGAAGTATTCTGTTAAGGCATTACGAAGTTCTTCAGGCAATTGATCGTAAGGTTCTTGCCCGATACCTAGAACCGTAACGCCTTCTTTTTTAGCCAATTCAATGGTGAACGGTTGAAAATTTTCTGGATAAAAAGGTGAAATAACGAGATAATTCATAGGTAGTCCTTTCTAACTTAAAGTCCGATAGAATGAAGGAAGAATGGCATTTGCTTTCTCCACCACACCCAGTCGTGGGCCACATCTGTTCCCCAAGTATCGAACCAAGCCGGGATATTCTTCTCTTCAAATGCGCGTTTAAGATTGTAGAAAGAGTCTAAACCATCTTGCTCCCAATCCCCTAAACCTGTGCATACGATAATATCAGCCTGGCGGTATTTGTCAATGAACCAACCATCATTCTGGTTCCAGATGTAATCAGACGGTGAGTTTTGATAGACCGCATCATCATGACCATAATCATGGTTGTTGTTGAAGAATCGAGCATCATAGACACCTGAAAGGGCGATAACTTTCGTAAAAACATCTGGATGTTGCAGGAAGAAATTGAGCGCGTGGTAGGCCCCCATTGAGCAACCAGTTGTCATCATACCATCGAACCAGCCAGTTTTATGTTTGATAAATGGAATCGCTTCTTCAATCACATACCGCTCGTAGGCGCGGTGAGCCTCTGCCTTATCATGAATGGATTTCCAGTCTGCCAACCAGCTTTCACTATCGTAGCTAGTTAGAGTAAAAAATTGGACCTGACCGGCCTCGATAGAGCCACGACAAGCTTCAATCATACCAAAATCAGCATATTCATTGTACGAACCACCTGATGAAGCAAATACGACAACAGGAATCCCTGCGTGACCATAACGATTTAGATTCATTTCTCGGCCAAGATTTCCAGACCAATGACTTAAAAATTCAACGTGCATAGTAAAGCCTCCTATTTGTATATTTTTGTTTTATGACCAATGTTCGCTTAGGAATCGTAGGCAAGCTGGCAAATAGAGCGCCCAAGCCTCTTCATTATGGACCGCACCTGAAACGACTTCCAAGGCGATATTGTCCAAATCCACTCCGCCAGCGATCAATTGACGATAGTAAGTCAATGAAGAATTGATATAGGCCTGCTTGATATTACCTGCCATCAATGTTTTATCTGTATCATCTGCTTCTTCTGTCCCAACGTAGATGTAGACTCGTTGCTCTGAGTCTAATTGTTGACGTTCAATATAACGGTCGAAAGCATCTTGATGAAGCCAGTTGGCAGATGAAAATACTCCTAGACAGCCAATCTGGTTCTGATAAGCCAATCCCATAAACTGGGTGATATTGCCTCCCAAGGATGAGCCAATCATTGCAGTGTGAACTTTATCAGATTTTGTCCGGTATTCTTGATCAATAAATGGTTTGACGACATCCATGACAAATTCAGCATACAAGGTTCCCTTACCACCGAACTGCACCCCAGGAATCCCCATCTCACTAAACTTCCAAGCAGCGTATTCATGCATGCGATCAGCACCATCGTTATCAATAGCCACTACGATCATTTTTGCAATGTCTGGATTACGCTTAATAGTTGGGATGACTTTCCATGAATGACCTGAAAAAGCTTCCTTACTGTAGAGTACATTTTGCCCATCGTGGAAATAAACAACGGGATAGGTCTCTTCTGTATTTTCAGCATATCCTTTCGGCAATAAAACACGGACTCGACGTTTTCTTCCTGTAAATGGTACATCTAATTCATGAGTTCTCATGTCCAAATAAAAGTAAGACTTATTCATATCTATCTCTTCCTTACGTATTTTAAGTATTATATCATAGTTTTTCTGGAATATTCAGAAAATTTAGTTATTTATTTGCAATTTTCGGATTTTCCGAACATAGTTAGTCAATGTCACAGAATTTTCTCATACATTTGGCGGTAATGCTCCAATTCTTTTTCTTCTTGTTGTGTGATGTCTTCAAAAATATCTAGCAAAATGGTACCTTTATCTCGTTTCCAGGTTGCCACAAATCGCCCTTTATAAAATACAACAGGTTTGACAATACCCGTCAAAGTATAGATATTACGGATGTATTTAGGATTAAAAAAGGGATTAGCTTTCTTTTCATAGCCTAGTAAAAGTTGGTCAAATCCTGCAACGAAGAGGCAGTCAGGGAGTTCTGCTTCTTCTAATTCTCCCAGATAAAAGCGTTCTTCTCCTGCTACCTCAACGGTTTTTAAATCTAATTGCTCCATCCATTTTAGGACCGTAGATTTATTTTCCTTGAAATAATAACGAGCATCCGCTAAACTGACTGGCCCAAAACCTGCAAAATACCGTCGAGCGATTTCCAGCTCTGCTTTTTCCCGAGAAAGTGGCTGAAAGTCTTTCAGACGATGAAAACGCTTGGCACCATATTCTTGATAGACTTCTCCACGCTCGACCATGTAGCGAAAGAGACCGCCCCAGGCATTAAAGACCAGTTTCTCCTCTTCCTGGGTCATCTTTTCCCCACGGCAAAGGACCTTGAGATCCTCACGGGTCATGGGACCTTGTTCAAGGGCTTCTAAAATCAGCTGGTGATATTTCTGCTTGGTCTGAGGACTAAAACCGTCCCGTCCTTCTGTCTTGAGGTAATCGGTGCTGGCCAGCCGCCCCTCGTGGATATAGAGAGGAATTTCCGACTTGAGATAGGCGTGAACCGTTCGCCGAATGGACCACTGACGAGTCGTTTCCTCCTGCCAGCTACCCTCATGAAAATCCTCCGATGTCATACGGTTACGAAATCCGACATGAACATAGGGCTGAAACTGAGCCTGCAAACCATTGAGATTTTGGCAGATTTGTTGAACAGACTGGGGTTTTAACAGACCTTGTTTCTGCAGAATAATTCCCTTTCAAGTATCGTGGTGCATCGTATTTCTCCTCCACTTTTCTAATCCCAGTATAACACAAAAGACACCCGAAGGTGTCTGATGATAGTCTAAATATGGTTCTGTTGCAAAGTTTTAAATAAAGAATAAAATCCCTTACGGTATCTATGATTTAAGCTGGGATTCCCAATAATACCTTGATTTCAGTACAGACCGAAAACCCG
>NZ_JANFME010000038.1:0-8395 GCF_029616525.1 Streptococcus suis
ATTTCAGAATCCGTATCTGAATCTATCTCTGAGTCAGTAAGCGAATCGATTTCAGAATCTGTATCTGAATCAATTTCTGAGTCAGTTTCAGAATCAATCTCAGAATCTACATCAGAGTCAATCTCTGAATCAGTGAGTGAGTCAATTTCAGAATCTGTATCAGAATCTATCTCTGAATCTACATCAGAGTCCATCAGCGAATCAGTTTCTGAATCAATCTCTGAGTCAGTATCTGAATCAATCTCAGAATCAGTATCAGAGTCAATTAGCGAATCAGTTTCAGAGTCAATCTCTGAATCAGTAAGCGAATCGATTTCAGAATCTGTATCAGAGTCTATCTCTGAGTCAGTAAGCGAATCGATTTCAGAATCCGTATCTGAATCTATCTCAGAGTCAGTAAGTGAATCAATTTCAGAATCTGTATCAGAGTCCATCAGCGAATCAGTTTCTGAGTCTGTATCAGAATCAGTTTCAGAGTCAATCTCTGAATCAGTAAGCGAATCGATTTCAGAATCTGTCTCTGAATCTATCTCAGAGTCAGTAAGTGAATCAATTTCAGAATCAGTATCTGAATCAATCAGCGAATCAGTTTCTGAGTCAATCTCTGAGTCTGTATCAGAATCAGTAAGCGAGTCTGTATCTGAATCAATTTCTGAGTCAGAATCAACCCCGTCTCGTCACTCTCAAACTCCGCGTAGACAAGGTGCGTTGCCAAATACTGGTGAACAATCATCAGCTTGGGCAGGAATCCTTGGAGCAGGTCTCCTTCTTGGCGGTTTGTATAAACGCCGTAAAAAAGAAGAGGAAGATGTCGAGAAAAATAGTAATTAACGACAGTGATATTTCGAAGCTATTTATTTGAATAGCTTCGATTTATCATGTATTGTGAGAAGTGTATTCTCACAATACATGATAGAAAGAGGGTATAAAATGTTTGCATCAATGAAGAAAAAAATCCGAAGTTCATTAATTTTAAAAAGGATACTTTGGTCAGTTGGTATAATTTTTGCCTATATGTTAGGGAAATATATTCCTATTGGGACGTTGCCAGTTTATTCTGAAATAGGTGCTGGTGGGTATGATTTAACGAGTTCTCTAGATACTTTAGCGATGGTATCTGGAGGGAATTTTTCTATGCAGAATCTATTTTCGTTGGGTTTAAGTCCTTGGATGACCAGTATGATTCTGTGGCGTTTTTTGAGCTTGTTTAAAGTGGTAAAAGTGGCAACGAAGCGACAAACTCAGTTATGGCAGATGTCACTGATGTTTATAATTGCTTTTATTCAAGCATACGGGTATAGTGGTGTTAGTGATTATTTCGAAATTCCAGCATTAGGACCGCAAAGTAAAGTACTTTTGAGAATCAGTTCAATTGTTATCCTGATAGCAGGGAGTTATGTTCTTGCGTGGCTTGCGGCTGTCAATGCTAGAAAAGGCGTTGGTGGACCATCAGTCATCATTATTTCGAATATGACATTAACATTTTTAGTAAATATTGCTAGATTGGTATCTGAGAATCGTTTTGATATTTGGGTTTGGTTGCTGATTACTCTGTTTGTCCTAGGTGGAGCATCAATTCTTATTTGGATCACGATTAGGGTCTTTAGAGCAGAATATAGAATCCCTATTCGAAGAATAACAATTGTTAGTTCCTTTGCAGAGGAGACGTACATCCCTCTCAAACTAACTCCGGCAGGTGGGATGCCGTTTATGTATGCGATGACCTTGATGACTCTACCCCCGTTATTTATTTCCATATTGCTCGGATTTTTCCCAGATAATGAAGCACTACAGTATCTTTCACAACATTTCTCAATGTCACAGCTAGTAGGAATAATTTTCTATCTTATTCTGTTATTTATTCTGGCAATTGGCTTTGCGTTCTTTAATTTGGATCCAGGAGAAATTGCTGAAGGAATGCAAAAAGGTGGGGATTATATTGAAGGAGTCCGTCCAGGAGAAGCTACAAAGAAATACATCGGATCGTATTTGTGGAAATTGGCAATTATAGGTGCAATTTATACAAGTTTAATGGGTGGTATTCCCATGCTGATTATTTGGAGCCAATCAGGGCAAATAAGTTTTGCTATTCTTATACAAAACATTTATATTATGACCACTCTGATGTTAGGGATTGTAGAGCAAATAAGTGTAATGCAAACTTGGAAACAGTACGATGACTTGATTTAAAGGAGAAAAAATGTATTATTTTATTCCGTCATGGTATAACGGAAATCGTAAGTGGTTTGTTGAAACGCCGCTATGGTTCCGTGTATTTGAGCGTATGAGCTTTGATGATACAATCAACCAAATTCAGATGTTTCAAGCTGCTCATGAAGAAGCTGCGCTTATTTTGACATGCTACCACCCGCAACTTCGCTATTATTTACACAAACAAGGCTTATTAGATGTGAATTATTGGTCATTTTTTGATGATATTCAAAACATTCAAAGAAAGGAAACAAAGACAATTCCTTTTAAAGAATTAGGATGGCCCGAAGGGACTAGATTTATCTATTCCCCATTTATGGTGTTGGCATATGTTGATAACGAAAAGATTGCTGATATCCATTTTGCCGAAAATGGGAACCTACACTTTGTCATTTTTTACGAAGAAAATAAAGAAGCTAGACGCTATTACTTTGACGATAGAGGATTTTTGTCGAGCATTCAATATTCAAAAGATGGTGTTCCTAGCTATCAGGATTACTTAAATGAATTTGGGGTATGGCAGGTTCGTGAACATCTAACTCGAAAGCACAGTGTGATTGAAATCAATCCATCGGCCGATCAAATGTTCCATAAATTAACGTATGATGCCTGGGAGGAATTGTTTAAAGAACGTGTACAATTACTGAAATCTGAGTGGATGGAACCGGATGATTTTTTGGTGGTAGCTAGTGATTTACGTCATAATGATCTTATCTTTAATAATTTTGGTGAGTATCGAAAGGTATTTTCTCTCTTTGGCGATCGTTTTGATGTAAAAAATACTGAGGCGCTAAAGCTGGTTATTGAGGCTGCAAGTTTAGTAATTATTGATACTGAGGCAGCAGAACAACAGATTTTGGCAGAAATCGAACAACACCAGTTACCACATCGTTTTATTAATCGCGTTACTCCATTTGATACTCGTCTTCGCTTAGGGCATAGCCAGACAATTAAAGAACTAATTATCTATTTCTTAATTGATGGTATAGATCAAACCCGTTATCGTCTAGCTTTAGATGAAATTTTAGGAACAATGATGGAGAATCCACTGATAGAACTTCATTTAATAAGTTATGAGAACGGTAGAAAAAAAGAGCAGGTAACAGAAGAAGTCTTGCAGATTATTAATGAAAATTATTCATTAGAACGATTCACTGATTTGGTGGAAAATGAAAGCGAGAACTTACTGGAAGAAGATGAGGAAATAGAGTTAACTGCTATCCAGTTCAAACATTTTACAAATGAAAATCAGATTATAAAAGAATTGGATACAACAAGATTAGTGATTGATTTGAGTGAAAAACCTCACATATATACTCAAATTGCAAGCATTAGTGCTGGTTTGCCTCAAATTAATATGATAAAAACTGAGTATGTGACCCATTCAGAAAACGGTTGGATTGTTGATGAGGTTTCAGGGATTTCGGAAGCTATTTGTTATTATTTTGATGGCTTGAGCAATTGGAATAACTCGCTTATTTATACAGTTCAAAAAATGGGTGATTATACTAGTGGAAAAATCATAGCCCATTGGAAAGAATTATTGGAAAGTAAAAATGAAACTATTGCAGATAGGGGATGAGAACTGGGCGAAAGACCTAGAACTTCCCGAACAAATAGAGTGGTTATACACACCAAGTGATAAACTACAAGATTACTTAGAGGGATTAAAAGCTGCTGAAATTGCCAAGATACCCGAGGAAAGACTAGCTGAAATGGAAGAACCTACAAAAGTTCATATTCATTTTTCAGGTGTGGTAGTTACTTCGGATATTTCGGAAGAAGTGCTGGAGCAACTTACCTCTAATGTCGATGCTTACTCTCTATTTAAGGATAAGAGAGTCACGATTTTCGATCAGCGAGTAGATGGAATGTGTCGACGAGCGGTAATGAGGGAACTACCAATTGAGGAATCACATTACGACACCATACTTTATCTATATCGGAATTTATTTGGTGGGCAATATGGTGCAAAATTAAAGATTCCTGAAATTGATGTAAATCCGCACTTTAAAGGACAAGTATCATACGATGGAAATGTTGGTGTGAATTTTGAAGGCGACTTTGGTAAAGACTTTACAACACTATATACATTTCGGTATAATCTGCCTGTTTTCTCTATGTCATTGGAACTTTGGCCAGAATTCATAAAAGAAGGCGACTGTCAACTCCGAATGGAGATTGTTTGCCTTCGCAAGGGATCGCTTGGCGATGTGTATAAAACTTTGATTATTGACGAATGTGACTTAAAAGAGCCATATATTTTAAGGACAGATGAGGAAGTTGGCCATTATTCTATTTCATTTAGTGTAAAAGGAAGTGGAAAGCTAAAATTTGGTGTAACTCACTGGAGATACTCTCGAGAAGGGCTTGGGCGGTTTGTTTTAGGTGGAAAGCGACACGTTGATGAAAAAAGACAAGAGATTTTTACCTATTTCAATCCTGGAGATTTAAAACCACCATTGAATGTATACTTTTCTGGTTTCCGTGGAGCGGAAGGTTTCGAAGGGTTCTTTATGATGAAAGCTATGAGAACTCCATTTATGTTAATTGCTGATCCGCGTTTAGAAGGTGGGTGTTTCTATTCTGGAACAGAGCAATTGGAAAAGAATGTGATTGATGCCATTCAGGAGTCGTTAGACTATCTTGGTTTCACATCCGATCAATTGATTTTATCCGGATTGTCGATGGGCGCATTTGGTGGTCTCTACTATGCTTCTCACTTCAAACCGCACGCTGTCATTGTTGGGAAACCATTTACAAATTTAGGAGATACAGTTGCTAACTTGAAGTTGAAGCGACCGGATGAGTTTGAAACAAGTGGTGATATGATTCGAAATGTCGTTGGAGGATCAGACGAAGCGGCGATTGAACGTTTTAACCAGCATTTTTGGAATAAATTTGGTAAGGTAGACTTTGATAAGACGGAATTTGCCATTGCCTACATGCAACAGGATGACTATGATGGTCATGCTATGGAGCGTTTGGTAGAGCATCTGGCAGATAGTGATACACATATCTATGCTAAGGGATATGAGGGACGTCACAATGATAATAGTAGAGCCATTAATAGGTGGTTCATGACGCAGTATCATAAATTCTTGAAGAACGATTTTGGAAGGAAGCTCTAATGGAAGGACGATTAATACAAAAGATTTATTGGGGAGATACAGCGAATGGTGGAAATTATTTGTATGGCTCTGTAATTGATCATTTTGATAAAAAGGTTCAGTTTGAAAATCTTCGTTTTGCTTCTGGTAAACCAATAAAACGATGGCATTCTAGGACCAATTATCAAGGGGATCGTCAGTCGCCGAATCTTCCGCTTTTACGTCCTGGTTATCGCTATCGCATAGAACACAACTATTCTGTTGAACCAGAAGGTCGTGCCTACATTGAATTGCAATATTTTAATCGCCAAGGCGAGGTTGTTGGATTAGATATCTTGAAATATGGAGAGCAAGAGTTTGTTTACCCTGCTGATGCCTTCACTTATAATATGGCTTTAGTCAGTGCAGGCTGTCAGCGTGTCTATTTTTCTGATATTGCATTATATGTCTTGGATGAGATTGACACCCACTATCAATCTAGAAAAGCGAGGGGGTATTACAGCCAAAATCGTTATCCGCAGGATTTAGAATTTGTAACAGGCCTTATCCGAAATACTAGAGAAGAGGAAGGGGTATGAAGTTAAGAAATAATACTTCAATTATAAACAAATATCGGTTGTTTAAAATTAGGCGTATCACTAAAAAAATTATTAAACTAGAATCTGAGTATCGCCAAATGAGCGATGAAGAGCTCTCTGGTCAGACAATAAAATTCAAAGAACGCCTTGCACAAGGGGAGACTTTGGATGATTTGTTGGTAGAGGCTTTTGCAACTGTGAGGGAAGCCTGTTACCGCATACTAGGGCAGTTTCCTTACGAAGTTCAAGTCATGGGAGGCATCGCCCTCCACCAAGGCTGTATTGCAGAAATGCGTACCGGAGAAGGAAAGACCCTAACTGCAACAATGCCCCTTTACCTAAATGCACTAATGGGTAAGGGAGCGATACTAGTAACCACCAATGCCTACCTCGCTGTTCGTGATGGGGAGGAAATGGGAAAAGTCTATCAGTTCCTAGGCTTGACCGTTGGGATTGGTGCGAAGGAAGAAGAAGATACTGATACGAATCAAGATTCAGAAGAAGATAGGGAAAGTGTCTATATGGCAGATATTACCTATACAACTAGTGCAACACTTGGTTTCGATTATCTCTCTAATAATCTTGCGTCATCTGCAGAAGGCAAATTCCTACGAGACTTTAACTATGTAATCGTTGATGAGGCAGATGCTGTCTTACTAGACAGTGCTCAGACACCGTTGATTATTTCGGGTTTTCCAAGAGTGCAGTCAAACCTATTTGATATTTGTAATCAGTTCATTCTAACCTTAAAAGAAGGGGAGGAATTCTTTTTTGACCCAGATAAAAAAGAAGTTTATCTGACAGATAAAGGGAATGACTATGCAGAATCGTATTTTGATATAGATGAACTCTACTCATCTGAAAGCTGGGAGTTGAATCGTCATATTAACTTGGCTCTCCGCGCTCATTATCTTTATCGGAAAAACTTTGATTATGTCGTGCAGGATGATGAAATCAAACTGTTGGATAATCGGACAGGCCGGGTGTTAGAAGGAACACGTTTGCAATCTGGTATTCACCAAGCTATCGAGACGAAAGAAAAGGTTAAGAAGACTAAGGAAAGTCGAGCGATGGGCTCAGTTACCTATCAGAGTCTATTTAACATGTTTCCGAAAATCGCAGGAATGACTGGAACTGGACATCAGGCTGAAGATGAATTGATTGAAACTTATCATGTTCCTGTAGTTTCCATTCCGACAAATAAACCGACCCAGCGCATTGACTACCCGGATAAGATATATGCCACCCTACCAGAGAAGTTATATGCCACCATTGAGATGGTAAAAAAACTTCATGCGAAGGGGCAGCCTGTATTGTTAATTTCAGGAACTGTAGAAATCACGCAAATTTATTCCAAGATGTTGTTGCAAGAAGGAATTCCGCATAGCACCCTTACAGCTAATAATGTTGCCAAAGAGGCGCTTATTATTCAAGAAGCAGGACAATATGGAACTGTAACTTGTGCAACTATTATGGCTGGTCGTGGAACGGACATCAAACTTGGTCAAGGAGTGGCTGAACTTGGCGGGTTAGCAGTTATCGGAACAGAGCGGATGCCCAACAGTCGTATGGACTGGCAGTTGCGAGGTCGTTCAGGACGTCAGGGTGAACCGGGGATGTCACAATTTTTTGTCTCATTGGAAGATGAGTTGCTAGTCAATAATGGACCTGAGTGGGTTAAAAAGTACTTTAAGAAAAATAACAACACCGAACGAAGGAATTATGGACAGCCCTTAAAATCGAAACGCTTCAAACGTGCACTTACGCATGCTCAAACAAAAAGTGAGGATGGGGCGATTAGTTCCCGTCGTTTTACGATCGAATATGATGAGAGCATGCGCATCCAGCGGAATAAGGTATATACTCTTAGGGATAAACTCATGTTAGAAGACGTGGATCTGTCGGCTAAGGTAGAGAAAATTGTATTTGAAGTCATTGGAGATTTCTTACAGACCCATCCCAAACGTAGCCCTCATCAATTGAGACGCTATATTTTGGACAACTTTACCTACGAATTTAAAAAAATACCTGAAGATTTGCTTCTTGCTAGTGATACCCAAATTGAGGACCTACTGTTTCTAATCTTTAAAAAAGAAATGGAGAAGAAAGCACGTATTGTTCAAACACATGAGGGGATGTCTGAATTTTATCGATTGGCAGTTTTAAAGGCTATTGATGAAGCTTGGATTGAAGAGGTAGATACGCTGCAACAGTTGAAAGGTGTGATAACGACGCGTTCAACAGCACAAAAAGGAAGTGTCTCCGAGTACTACAAAGAATCTTTGCGCTCCTACAAGGAAATGACTCGACAAATTCAGCAGAAAATTGTACGTAATATCATGCTAAGTACTATCGAAGTAGATAAAGAGGGAAGATTCTCTATTTACTTTGTAGGTTCTGTTGCAAAGTTTTAAATCTACTATCAAATAAGGTAGAATAATAGAAAAAGATAGCAGGAGGAATGACGATGAATCATTTTAAAGGAAAGCAATTTCA
>NZ_JANFME010000039.1:0-7160 GCF_029616525.1 Streptococcus suis
TTAAGGATGCGGTAAAATAATTTAACGTGAAAAAGCCCGTCATATCAAGCTTTCTAGCTTGTCCGACGGGCTTTTTTCTTGTTTAAGGGGCAAATAAGGGGCAAAACTTTAGTAGTTTTCCATGATATCTGCCACATTTGATTTCATTTTCTTGGTAACATGGGTGTAGATTTGGATAGTTGTTTTGGCATCTGCATGCCCCACACGGTCCATAATAGCTTTTAAAGGGACGTTATTCTCAGCAAGACGGCTAACAAGGGTATGACGGAAGATATGGCTGGTTAGGTTTTTCTGTATAGGTTTCTCAAGCCGTTCATTCGCTTTTTTAAGAGCCAAGTTGAAAGAGTTAGTTTGCATCGGTACACCATTCTTGGTTGTAAAGATGTAGCCCATATCTTTATATCGTGGGTTGGTATTTTTTTCTAGCTCATTCATAAATTCAAACTCTTGAATAATTTCCATTTCTCGCTTGGTCATGAGTGTTTCACGGTATGAAGCGACGGTCTTTGGAGTTGTTTTCTCCCCGTTGCGGTAGCCTTCAGTATGATCATAGGTTCCATGGAGTTCTAATTGCCTGGTCTCAAAATTTCGGTCTTCAGGCTCAATACAGATTAACTCTCCAATTCGACAACCGTTCAAGCTCATAAATTCTCCGGCTAACCCAATCCGGTATGTGCTAGGTCTGCGACAGAGTTCTGCAAGTAGTGGTTTTATTTCGTCTTCCTCAAGATATTTTTCTTCAATCTTTTTCCAGTCTTCCAAGGTCTTTTTGATCCGTGGCAGTTTGGCTCGTCTAGCAGGATTGTCTTTGATAATGTCCAGGTCGACCGCATAATCAAAAGCAAGGTTCAACATGGATTTGTTACGCTCTTTCTTGTTCCTAGAGCAATCCAGGTTGTCAAGGTAATTTTGGACGTATTTTGGGTCAATATTGACTACTTTGACGCCAATACCGAAACTCTCTCTTATTTCTTTAATATTGCCCTTCAGAGAAGCGATAGAGGTACGTTTGATTTCTTGTTGGTAGAAAGTCCACCATTGGTCGAAAAGGTCTGTAAATAGCATTTCAGATGTTTTGAGCTGAGCTAATTTTTCCGCAATCCTTTGTTCAAGGATTTTTTGAGCTTGTTTTTGTGCCCTGCTTGAATTGCTTGTTAAAATAGTAGCTACTCTTTTCCAAGTTCCAGTGTATGGATCTTTGAATCGTTCAAAAAATTTATATCTACCGTCTGGAAGTTGCTCATCCCACATTGTTTTTTACCTCATTTTCTGTTAAAATGGGTATAAGAAAACTGCCCATTTAATGGCTGTTTCTTATACGGAATTCCCCTACACTCAAGGTTTGGCGACGGAGAGTGTAGGGATTTTTGTTGACAAAGTTAATTTTTGTGTTGTATAATTAACTTAACGGAAGAACAGTGGTCTAGGTCCGAATAGCCTGGGTGGCAAGGGTGAAATGCCTTGTCAGCTTGCAGTTGAAATTACTGCTACCCTGTTCGTTTTTTTATTTCCATTCTTCACAATTTTGATAGCTATAACCAACATACTTTTGATTGTTATCCCTGGGAAATCGTGGGAGCAACATTCGGGAGTATGTTTTTTTATTTTTCTCGACACCACGCCACAAAGCTCCGGCTATTAAATCGGCAATTTGTACTCCGATAGTAAACTCTGAGTCTACGAAGTTTATTGATGGAGAAAAATGCTTTTTGTCAAAACCGATAAAGTCGATGGATTTGCTTTCTAATGCTTCCTTATAGGCTAGATATACTTTCTTGTTGTTTGCTGCATCAACTCGATCAATGAAAACTGTCACGGATTCATTGATGTTCTCATGTTTCAAATAGCTGTTGACAGCTGATAAGATATGCAGGAAACAAATTTTATAAATTTGATCTCTATTTTCTAAGATGCCCTGTTGCTGTAAAGTAGGTTTATGGACCTGAGCACCAAAGCAGTAGCAATTTGATGATGCAATGGCTTGGTGGATGCTATTTAAAAAATCATCTCTATTCGTATTGTTTTTAAGTGATTTTGCTTTAACAGTTGATTTTAATTCCTGGTAAGGGTCTTTTAAACAAGTGGATTTTATATCTTGGATTTCTTCCTCGATATCACTCAAATCTTCTGCTTTAATAAGGACAGCTCCCATAACAAAGTATTCCGAGTTCCCCTCTTTGTTATTTTCTCCTCGGTGTAAGTCTTTGGTACCTGATTCATCAATGTATAGTAGATACATTAGAAGGGAAGGTCCTCATCGGATACATCGAGTGAGGAAGATGCTAATCCATAGGCTTTGAAGAGGGTTTCAGAGCCACAGAGAGGGCAGAAGGCTGCTTCATCAGGCAAAAGGACATCCTGATCCCAATTTGAACATCTTTTGTTGGTGCAAATGTTTTTTAGTGGAGCACCGCATTTTATGCAATAATTATTTTGGTCGTCGTTTGGGTGATTGCATCTTAGGCAATTTTTCATTGTTCTTTTTTCCTTTCATCCAACTAAATTTAAATATTCTTCTCTAACCGTAGTTCCATTAACCGTGGTTTTTATCTCTCCTATCCCCTATAAATATCCACCACTTCACCAATCGTTCGGAAATCGGTGTCTGCTGTGATTGGGATGTTGTCATAGTCTTTATTGAGCGATTCTAAACAGTCGCTTTTTAGTTTCTTGACGTAGTTTTCACCGTCGACTTGGAAGATACCGATTTTGTTTAGATCTACCTGGTCCTTGAGTTTGATAAAGAGGAAGTCGCCGTTTTTGATTTTGGGTTCCATGGAGTGGCCAACGACAACTGCGACGGTGTCGTACTTGCTTTCGTCCGGTATGTCGTCTGCGTAGAAGTCAACCATGGTGTCGTAGTCGTCCTCTTGCCAGTAGCCTGTCCCTGCAGATACCTTTCCTGGTACAGATAGGCTGATACGCTTTCCAGCGTCGTATTCTGCACGTTTTTCTGATATGTCAATGATTTTCCCTTGCTCTTCGGCTAGAAGCGTTTCAGAGGTTGTTAGGAGTTTATTCTTGCGTGTGTCGTTGAGCTTGTCATAGTTAGATAGCAGAATAGTCTTACGTGGGTCGAAGTTGGGAAGAGGGATGGAAGAAGAAGGGATTGTGGATTTTTCTTCAATCAAATCCGATTTGTTAATTCCAAAATAATTTGCAAGTAATTCGATTTTCCCAATTCGTGGGTATGTAATACCTTTTATCCAGTCTCGTACAGTTGTATACTTTAAATCTAAATCAGAACAGAGTTGGTTTCTATCAACCCCTTTTTTGTCCATATAGTATTTTAGATTTTTCGAGAAAATATCTTTGTTTTCTATCGGCATAGCATTTTTCCTCGCTTTCTAATGAAAGATTTTACGGCAAAAACGCAAAAAAATCAAGAAAAAACAAAAAAAATGCGAAAAAAACGCAAAAAGTTCTTGACATTGCGGTTTAACCGCAGTATAATATAATCAAGGTCAGGGAAATGACCGAATAAAAAGCCCATGAGGGCGGAAAGGATGGAAAGGATGGAAAGGATGGAAGGGATGGATATCAATGTACTTATTGGGTTGCTCATTTTTTTACAACTCATTGCAGCTTACGGTTTTGTATTCGTGGTGTATTACCAAATTCAGCTAATCGAAAAGTTTTCTAAATACCTTAAAAAAGAAAAACGTCGTAGGAAATCCAACAATGGTCGCAAGTAAATTGAATTGGTCAATCGTCAAAACCAGCAGGAGATGTCTTAGGAGAAAGATAGAAAAGACAATCCCACCTGCATACAATGCTATTGCAGTTGAAAGCTTTTTAGGAACACTCGATTCACTCAAAATTTCTAAAATTAGGCATGTAACCAGAAATGGAGGAATCCAGATTATAAACAGTGGAATAAAAAGCCTTGCCCAGGCGATGCTTGTCAAGCTACTAAGAGCATACTTATCAACAGTATAAAGTCGCATTAAGTGGAACATGCCACATGTGATTATAGCTGTAATAATAAACAGCGTTAGCTTCGTAAGGCGTGGTCGGTGTTTCTTCACAAATTTTCTCCAATCATTTTTACAAACATTATACCAAATTTAGAAAGGGGTGATGGGTATTGAAATGGACGCTAAAAATGTTGCGTGCCAGAGACAATCTTACGCAAAAACAAGCTGGTCAGCTGGTAGGTGTTACTGCTGACACATGGGCAAATTGGGAAAAAGGGAAAACAAATCCAGATGTCAAAACAGCCTATAAAATTGCAGAAAATTTTGGATTGTCTATAGATGACATTATTTTTTTAGATAGCATTGCGGTTTAACCGCATAAAACCAACCAAACTAGAAAGGAGAATGACGTGGACAAGGATGTACAACAATTTCTTGAGTTTAGAAAGAAATTTACTAAACGCGAATGGCATGAATTAAATCGTGCTGTAGAAGTTCGACTGAATGAAAAAGCCGACCAGCTGGAACTGGACGACTTTGATTTGAAAGTTATCACAGAACGCTTAGAACGTTATTTGTGAACAACTTGAATGAACATTGGGTGAATTCGATAGTCAGCACCTTGATAGTGGACATAAACATAATCTTGCTGATACATGGTATCAGCGACGGTCTTGGTAATTGGTGCGTAGAGTTCTGCATTTTCTTCCCACCAAATATTCGGACTCGTCATGTGTGGTCCCATTTTGCAAGAGGCATCCGCTGACAGATTAACCCATTTGCCACAAAGGCAAGCATGAATTTCAGTCATATCTAATCTCCTTTCCTTGTTGGTATACCAATTATATCACAGGGAGGAGGACCAACCAAACTAGGAAGGGGCTAACATGTCAAAACAAAGATACGGTCGCCCAAGTACAGGGCAGAAAGGGAATAACCGTCCCACAGTGGTCATTAGTCGTGAGAACTACGACGAGGTTGACAGCTTGTCGCTTGGTACAGGAATGAGCCGTAGTGCTATTATTGATTATTTTATCAGTGAAGGCTTGAAGCGTGCTCGTATTGAAGAAGTCATCATCAAGACTAAGCGTCTAGTTCTTGAGGACTAGAAAGGAGACGATTATGAGACCGAATCGAATTTTTCACGGAAACAAAAAACCAACAAACGCAGTGGAGGGCGATTGTTGGTATAGAGATGGAGAATTATTGGTGTTTAAGAACGATTGGGAACGTTGCGTAGACATCGACGAAGCCATCGTGAATAACACTCAATAATTCATTGCCGTCAGCAAAGAGCATTTTTGTCACTTCAGCACCTTTGATAGAGATGATTTCTCTACCTTCAGCAGACGGTGTTGAGTAGGACACATTGTCGCTTTGCTTGAATCGAACATGGAAGTAGTTAGGTTCCATGTGATTCACCTCCTTTCTGTGTTGATATACCGATTATAGCACAGGGAGGAGAACCGACCAAACTAGAAAGGAGAATGACATGAGACCGAAACGTTATCCGTATAGCGGGAAAATGAAAAAGCAACCTCATGATGAGATTGCTAAGTTGAGATGTGAGGTTGCAGTTAATACTTCAGAATTAAACAACATTAAGCGTAAATTATCTAGCAAACTAATTATATAAATATTGGTAAGGAGTAAAACAATATGTTGTGGAAAAATATCGAACGAATTTTGGCTGAAAAAAATTTTTCGGTTTATAGGCTAGCATTGAATGCAGGACTTGATCCAGCAATGCTTTATCGACTTCGTGACGGAAAGGTTAAAGATTTGCACTTTGAAACAGTAAAAAAAATCGCCAAGGCTCTTGATGTGAGTCTGGACGAATTAGCAAAAAGCTAATAAAAATAGCCCCATGACGAGGTCAGGAGCTTACAAAAATTTCTAACAAAATTATATCACAGAAAGGAATGAATGGCTATGCCAAAAGCAGAATTAGTTTACAGACCAGCTAAGCAATCTGAAAAGGCAGAAGCTGGTGACTATGCACACCTTTGCCAAATCTGGGAAGGATTGACTGTTACAACGGCTAAAGTTTGGGCTGCAGAAATGCGTGAGCATCCAGACTTCAGACAATACGTTTTTAACCCTACTCATAAGATTGTGTTTATTGATTACAAAGGATTCGGTCTATTTGTAAAGTGGAAAAGTCGCAATCGATACAGACCGAAGAAAGAAACATTGGCAGAAATGTTGAAAAATATTGAAATAGAAAAGAGGTTCTCTGCATGACAGAAGCAATTTTAACATTAGGAATTTTCGCCCTGCCGATATTGGCAGTAGGCGTTGTGGAACAGCGGAAGGCTGAGAAGGAGCGGAAGAAACGTGATCAGGAGCTTTTGCTCGACTACAAAATCGCTATGGCTTGTGAGCGAGCTGTCGAAGCTGATTGGTTAGCTTGGAAAGCTAGTGCGCAACAAACACTTGCCAATTGGGAACCAATCAAATACACAGATGACGCACCAGTTCGCACAGCTAGAAAGTGGGGCAGACATGCGAATTAACGAGGGCATCGGCAGAGAAAACCTTATCGACCAGATTGTCTATATCACAGGTAAAGCACGACAGTTTTATCAAGCCATGTCACCCTATGAGCTGGCTATGGAACTGAAGATAGCTAAATTACAGGCGGGGTTGTGAGATGAATAACCTGGTCAGATTAGAACTTATAACTCAATCGTACGACCGTTTTCTTCGGACGGGCGACACTGAACATCTTGAGGATGTAGAAAGGATCTTGGAATATGACGAACGTGACAGCGATTGATAACACGCTTCGGCGAGGAATTGTTGAAGTTTAGGAGGAATGGTTATGGCTTATGCAGTACATCATCAGAAACACGCATGAAAACTACACATCTTTGAATAATGCATATACTAAAGATGAAGACTTGGAACCAGCTACAATTGGTATTTTGACTGTCATACTTACCAATAAGGCTGATTGGGTTGTATATCCAGAAGAAATTGCTAAACGCTTAAAAATAAGTCGAAGGACTGTAGATAGACATTTCAAAATCCTAGAGAAATCTGGTTACATGCTGGTTGTTAAACGTAGACTTGGTCGTGGTAAAGGGATAGAGCTTCATAGGTTTTTTTCAGATATGCCCTTTACTGATGGGTACAAAGAATATTTGAAAAGTAAGCTTGACGAAGAGTTATCAACAGGCAATACAGATGAATGATTTTACATTTGGAAAAAATTGCCGTGGCAAATATTGCCGTGGCAAA
>NZ_JANFME010000004.1:0-148715 GCF_029616525.1 Streptococcus suis
ATTGACTCTGATACAGATTCAGAGATAGATTCAGATACAGATTCTGAAATTGACTCACTCACTGACTCTGAGATAGATTCAGAAACTGATTCGCTGATTGATTCTGATACTGACTCAGAAATTGATTCAGATACAGATTCTGAAATCGATTCGCTGACTGACTCTGAGATGGATTCTGACGTAGATTCAGAGATTGATTCTGATACAGATTCTGAAATTGACTCACTTACTGACTCTGAGATGGACTCTGATGTAGATTCAGAGATTGATTCAGATACAGATTCGCTGATTGATTCTGATACTGACTCAGAGACGGATTCACTAATTGATTCTGAAATCGATTCGCTGACCGACTCGGAAATTGACTCACTCACTGATTCAGAGATAGACTCTGATACAGATTCTGAAATCGATTCGCTTACTGACTCAGAGATGGACTCTGATGTAGATTCAGAGATAGATTCTGATACAGATTCTGAAATTGACTCACTCACTGATTCAGAGATAGACTCAGATGTAGATTCAGAGATAGATTCTGAAGTTGATTCTGAAACGGATTCTGAGATTGATTCAGAGACTGACTCGCTGACTGATTCTGAGATGGACTCAGACACTGACTCGCTGACTGATTCTGATACAGACTCAGAAATTGACTCTGATGTAGACTCAGAAATAGATTCGCTTACTGACTCTGAGATAGATTCAGATACAGATTCTGAAATCGATTCGCTTACTGACTCGGAAATTGACTCTGATGTGGATTCAGAGATAGATTCTGATACAGATTCTGAAATTGATTCACTTACTGACTCAGAGATAGATTCAGAGACGGATTCTGAAATCGATTCGCTTACTGATTCAGAGATAGATTCACTTACTGATTCTGAAATCGATTCGCTGACTGACTCTGAAATTGACTCTGACGTAGATTCAGAAATCGACTCGCTGACTGACTCGGAAATGGACTCTGATGTAGATTCAGAAATCGACTCGCTGACTGACTCGGAGATAAATTCAGATACAGATTCCGAAAGGGACTCGCTAACTGACTCACGGACTGATTCCGACAAGGATTCGACTACTGACTCACGGACTGATTCTGATACCGATTCGACTACCGACTCGCGCACTGACTCTGAAATAGAGTTTGAAATTGAATTAGAAAGCGACTCTGAATTTGACACTGACTCCGAAACAGATTCTGCAACTGACTCTGAAATAGAGTTTGAAATCGAATCTGAAAGCGACTCTGAACTTGACACTGATTCTGAAACAGATTCAGTAATCGACTCTGAAATAGAGTTTGAAATTGAATTGGAAAGTGACTCTGATTCAGATACAGACTCAGATTTTGATACAGACTCAGACTGCGATACGGACTGGCTGGTTGAATCCGACGGGATTGAATCTTGATTTATTCCATTTACAAAATATCCACCAATCGCTGTCCCTGCATCATTCGCGACTACATATGGTGCTGTATTTGAATTATAACGACCATATTTTAAATTAGAGGCATCTTCATAAACCGATGTTGCAACACTTGATGCTGCTACCAGTTTAATTTTTAACGTCGATAAATCCGATGTTGAGCCAGAATAAGCCGTAGTAAAGGTAATTGTATGGGTCGTAATCCCTATTGACTTACTAGTTGAAATATATTCAGTCCCTTGAGAAGTTGATCCAACATATGGATTAGATTTTGAAGTTGTTGAACTACCATCAATTAAAACATTTGTTGGGCTCCCCAAGTTCGAGTCCTGAGTGGTATCTATGTATATTCCCGTATAAGCGCCATTGTTCTTCCAATAAGTTGAAGTTAAAACCGCTGTAGGGTCATACACAACTGTCCATGAAATTGTCCCCTTTACAGAATCATATATTGCTGAAATACTTGTGATTGTATTAAGAAGTTTACTGGAGTCACCACCTGACCAATAATACTGTGTTCCTCCATCTGTAAAATCACTAATAGTAAATCCTGTCTGTGTAGAATTGATAGTAGTACTCAACGAAACAGTGAGAATATTATCAGATTTATCTTTTAGCAACTCTGTCCCTAAGGCAAGAGAGTTTGTTTGTAATGATGACACTATGGTCTCAATCTCTGCCTGTGTTACTGCTGAATTTCCTAACAACTGCTTAGCCATAACGATATCTGATTGTAGTGCAGCGAGAGCAGCAGCTAAGTCGCTATCCGATGCCGTCGATAGTTGAGATTCTGCAATTTTGATCAGAATTTCTCCTTCTGATACTACTTGTTCCAAGACTTGTTGCGGAGTTTCTTCTGATGTTGTTGATTCTGATATCGAACTCTCGGATAACTCTGATGTTGTTGATGAAGACTGACTATTTTCTGAAGCAATTGTCAACTCACTTAGCACACTAGACTCACTTGAAGAAGTAGATTCACTAAATGAAATTGACTCGCTTTCTGATATTGATTCACTTGTCGAAGTTGATACGCTATCAGATTCCGAATCACTTGTAGATTCCGAATCACTTGTAGATTCTGAATTACTGATTGATTCTGAACCACTTGTTGACTCGGATTCACTTACTGATTGTGAAGATACAGCTGATTCCGTTCCCACATCACTCATGTCAACAATATCTTCATTTGCCAGTACCAATGTAGTTATCTCAGAGGCAATTACCGTATCTTCGGCAAGAACTTGCTCTGCAGTTAGTCCTCCACCGACCACGGCACCTGCAGCTACCAATCCACGCAACAGCTTTGTAGCAGATTCTTGTCGATTCACAGAAGTTAATTTTATTTTTGAACTTTCAGAAGCGCTATGTTTCCCAAAATGAATAAAACCAATCTGTGACATCACAGTTCTTACCCAATGCTTCCCAGACTTGTGCATTTTTACTCGGCTTTTGCGCGAAACCTCTGTATATTTATTTTTATGAAGATTATCCACTAGTTTGTCCTTTCAAATTTGGAATAAATAATTTTTCTTACCCTTTTATTCTTTTAGAAAACTAAAAATTTTTTAAAAGACTTAAAAAAAAAAGCATTTTGTTTATAGTTTTTATTTTATAAAATTTTAGCGAAAAAGTCAATCTTTTTCTTGGTAAATCATCATATTTGTATTTTCGTCAAAAATCGCCAAAAATTATCTATTTATTTTGACTTTATCTGATTATTCTATGAACATTTGGATACAAAAAACTTGCCACAATTTTCTTGCGACAAGTTATCTAAACTATTTTTTAGTTGATTTCCGCACTTTGATTCCGTGGTTAAGAACTACCTCACGGTTTTCTAACTCTTCCTTGTGCATGATTTTGGTAAGCATGCGCATAGCAATTGCACCAATATCGTATAGTGGCTGATTGATAGAGGTCAGGTTTGGACGGGTAAACTTGGTCACTAGGGAATCATCACTTGTAATGATTTCAAAGTCTTCTGGAACCTTGACACCCATATCACTGACACCATTCAATAAACCAGCAGCAATCTCGTCTTCTGCAACATAAGCTGCAGTTGCTCCGGCATTCAAAATACGTTCTGCTAGAGCGTAGCCTTCCTCGTATTTATACTTGGATTCAAAAACTAATCCTTCGTTAAACTCGATTCCGTTGTCCTTCAAGCCTTGTTTGTAGCCTGCAAAACGAACTTTACCGTTGATGTCATCTACAAGCGGCCCTGATACAAAGGCAATTTTCTTGTTGTTCTTAGCTAATAGATTGACTGCATCAACACTAGCAGCAGCATAGTCAATATTGACGCTAGGTAATTGGTGCTCCAAGTCCACGGTACCAGCTAAAACAATCGGTGTACGTGAGCGTGAAAACTCCGCACGAATCTTGTCTGTCAAATGATAGCCCATGAAAATGATTCCGTCCACCTGTTTTGAGAATAGGGTATTCACCACATTGATTTCTTTCTCATCATTTTCATCACTGTTTGCTAGGACGATATTGTATTTGTACATATCGGCAATATCATCGATACCTTTGGCCAAGGTTGCAAAATAAGCATTAGCAATATTTGGAATCACAACCCCCACAGTGGTAGTCTTCTTGCTGGCCAATCCACGTGCAACAGCATTCGGACGATAATCCAAGCGGTCGATGACATCTAATACTTTTTTACGAGTATTTTCCTTTACGTTTTTATTCCCATTTACCACGCGCGATACTGTCGCCATGGATACACCTGCTTCGCGGGCAACGTCATAAATCGTTACCGTATCGTCAGTGTTTAACATACGTTATATACTCCCTTTCAATAGTTCTAGTTCTATGAAAATTACGCTTTCACTCAAGTATAGTGTATCACTTTTTGAAACCACTTTCAAGAGATAAACTCTATTTTTTTGATAATACTTGCAATTTTTTTCATTTTTTGGAACAATAGTCTATATAATAAACGAAATTTTCACTTTTTTTACCACTACATGCTAGAAAGGGCTCCACTATGTCAAAATTACATCATGTTAAATCCTACTTAGAAGCCAACAAAATGGACTTGGCCATCTTTTCAGATCCTGTCAGCATCTATTACTTAACGGGCTATCATAGCGATCCGCATGAACGCCACATGATGCTCTTTGTCATGCCTGACCATGATTCCCTCCTCTTCCTTCCGGCCTTGGATGTAGAGCGTGCGGTTGCGACTGTTGACTTTCCTGTAGCCGGCTATATGGACTCGGAAAATCCATGGCAGATTATCAAGAGCAAATTGCCACAAAAATCTTTCTCAGCAATCGGTGCAGAATTTGATAATTTGAATTTAACCCGCTACCATGGTCTTCAGTCTATCTTTAGCCAACCATTTTCAGACATTACGCCTCTGATTAATACTATGAAATTGATCAAGTCTCGTGATGAAATTGAAAAAATGCTGGTTGCTGGAGAGTTTGCAGATAAGGCTATGCAGGTTGGGTTTAACAATATCTCACTCAACGTAACTGAAACTGATATTATTGCTCAGATTGAATTTGAAATGAAGAAACAAGGCATCTCAAAAATGAGCTTTGAGACCATGGTCTTAACAGGCGACAATGCCGCAAATCCACACGGTATTCCCTCAACAAATAAAATCGAGAATAACGCTCTGCTATTGTTCGACCTAGGCGTGGAAACTTTGGGTTATACGTCTGATATGACACGAACTGTCGCTGTCGGTAAACCTGATCAGTTTAAAAAAGATATTTACAACTTGACTCTGGAGGCTCATATGGCCGCGGTCAATATGATTAAGCCTGGTGTGACTGCTGGCGAGATTGACTATGCCGCTCGCTCTGTGATTGAAAAAGCAGGTTATGGCGAGTACTTCAACCACCGACTCGGTCACGGTTTGGGAATGAGTGTCCATGAATTCCCATCTATTATGGAAGGCAATGATTTGGTCATTGAAGAAGGTATGTGTTTCTCTGTCGAGCCAGGTATTTACATCCCTGGAAAAGTTGGTGTTCGTATCGAGGATTGTGGTTACGTTACCAAAAATGGCTTTGAAGTCTTTACAAAAACACCAAAAGAATTACTGTATTTTGAAGGGTAATGAGGACCAATCGTTTTTTCACTCATCAAAGCTCGTTGACAACTGTTCATTTTGATCTTCAAAGAACATTAAATAGCAGTGCTGTGAAGCCAAATATTAAAATAAAAGCATACGATCATGTTACCGAGGGGGTTCATAATCGTATGCTCTATTTATTTGTATTTGTGTCTAACAAAATCTTGAGAAGATGTAACTGATACTCTTCGAAAATCAAAATCAGACGTCGTTGATTTGATTTGATGAACTTCAGTTCTATCTGCATCTGCGTCGCATAGTCTGATTTTGATTTTCATTGAGTATGAGAACAAGGCTAAGTCCACAAAGAAGGCTGTTTTATCTAAAAATTACGTCCATTTTTACCGTAACCGTATTTTTCCATAAAGTCTTGACGGAATTCCAAAAGGTTGTCATCCATGATTGCTTGACGGACATTTTTCATCAAATTAATCAAGAAGTAGAGGTTGTGATAACTTGTCAAACGAATACCGAACGTCTCGTCGGCCTTAAGTAAATGGCGGAGATACGCACGTGTATAGTTTTTACATGTATAGCAATCGCACTCTGGATCTAACGGTGTAAAGTCCTCAGCGAACTGAGCATTTTTCACTACAAGACGTCCACGACTAGTCATACAGGTTCCATTACGCGCAATACGTGTTGGTAATACACAGTCAAACATATCAACCCCACGAATTACGCCATCAATCAAGCTATCTGGTGCTCCAACGCCCATGAGATAGCGTGGTTTATTCTCCGGTAAAAGAGGGGTCGTGAAGTCCAGTACAGCATTCATTTCATCGTGTGTTTCACCAACAGCCAATCCTCCAATAGAGTATCCTGGAAAATCCATGCTAACCAAATCATGGGCTGATTGGCGACGAAGATCTTCAAAACCAGCACCTTGGACAATACCAAATAAACCTTGGTCATGCGGACGGCGGTGAGCCTTGAGACCACGTTCTGCCCAACGACTTGTTCTTTCGATGGATTTTTTTACATAGTCATAAGGCTGGTAGAACTGCGGACACTCATCAAAGCTCATCATAATGTCAGATCCAAGATTGTTCTGAATAGAGATAGCTTTTTCAGGTGACAGGAACATCTTACTACCATTGAGATGGTTTTTGAAGGTCACTCCTTCTTCTGAGATATTGCGACTATCCGCCAAAGAATAAACCTGGAAACCACCTGAGTCAGTCAGAATCGGTTGATCCCAATTCATAAATTTGTGCAAACCACCTGCACGCGCCACCAATTCGTCACCTGGACGAAGCCACAAATGATAGGTATTCGATAGGATAATGCCTGAACCCATCGCCTTCAATTCTTCAGGCGACATGGTTTTTACCGTTGCCTGAGTTCCAACTGGCATAAACATCGGAGTTGGAAAGGTCCCGTGTGGGGTAATGATTTCGCCCAAACGTGCACCTGTGTGCTTTTCTTTCTTAATCAAGCGATACTTGATTGGAACATCTGTCATGTTTTATTTACCTCCCGCTAGGAAAAACAGTCCTAGGATATTAGTTCTGGATTCACAGTTCAGCTCTTTCATATCATCCATAAAAGCACTTTACCTGGAAATACAGCTTCTCAATCTTGCATGGTCTAATCCATCAGAATGTCTTCTTATTTCAGCAATTTTTACCTTGTCTTCTACTTTTTTAATAGTAAATAGACAGACGCATCACAACAAACTGACAAATTACCACAGCACCTTCCAGTCTATCAAAAAAAGCCTAGCTTGTCATCTAGAATTATGTTACAATGTTGGGTAAGGAGGTTATGTAGATGTTTACAATTTCTAATATACGTGAGCGGGCTCGCCAAACACTAAACGAGACACCTGGTATCTATCAATTGGCTATCATCCCCGTCACTATTTCTGTTATCGTTCAGTTGATTTCTTTCTCTCGCAATAGCCTTGCTGGAGTAACAGCTGAGGAACTTGCCAGTCCTAGCTACTTTATTTCTACCTCCTTGTTTCCACTATTTTACGGATTGCTATTAGGACTACTGCACTTATCCATTATATGCACTATATTTCATCTTATCAAAGGGGTAAAAACTTCCACATCATTTAAAGATGTGCTGATGGTTTTCAATCATAAAGATTTCTGGAAAATCTTTCGAACCTACATTTTAAAAAGTTTCTTGCTCTTCCTTTGGGGACTACTGTTTTACCTTGGTATTGGTTTACTTATCGGGGCTGGAACGATGATTACAATCATAGCTGCATCCAGTCAATCCTTGGACCCTGATGCACTTCCTATGGAAATCCTTGCCATACTAGGGCTAATGGCCATGGGAGGTATCCTACTTATGGTTTTAGGAATTGCTCTTTATATTCCACAATTCTATGCTTATTCACAGGTAGAATATATCTTGTTTGAACAATTAGAACGCAAAGAATATACAGGTGCCTTTTCAATCATTAAATCTAGTCGAAAGTTGATGAAAGGTTACAAGTTTAAACGCTTTACACTTGATTTATCCTTCATTGGCTGGTTCCTCCTTGTCATTATTACATTTGGCCTGGCTGGTTTATATGTATGGCCGTATCACTATGCTGCACAAATGCACTTTCATGAAGAAATTTTAGATGATCAGGCTAAGAAAATGAGTTACGTATAAAAATAAGAGCGATATCTGCTCTTATTTTTATTTGCCTTTTGTGTCTATATTTAAAAAAAAAATATAGTAATAATTGGTACAAACATTTGGATTGTGTTATACTATAACTGAGGAGCGACAAAGGACTATTTTAGCCTGCTTGGTATTGGAGCAGATTTCTTCCTTTCTATTTTTTACGCCATGTGTAGTAATTTGTTCCAATTCTAAGTGCTCCTCCTTAGAGTCATCCGGCAGTTCAATGGTTCATTGAACTGCTTTTTCGATGAAAAAAGTCGGATAAATATACCCGACTTATTAGTATTGTTCTTTCATTTCAAGATATTCAATCTTGATACATTTATTCATGACAATATCGTTACGACCTGCCTGACGCAATAGTTTTTCTGCTTCTTGACTTTCTAAACCAAGTTGAGCCCAGAAAACTTTGGCGTTCGACTGGATAAATTCCTGTGCTACCTCTGGTAAAAATTCACTTCTGCGGAAAACATCTACAATATCAATAGGTTGGTCAATCTCTGCTAGACTACTATAGACCAACTCGCCTAAAATAGTCCCACCAGCAGCCTTGGGATTAACTGGAATAATTTTATAGCCCGCTTCCTGCATGAGCTTGGAAACGCGGTAGGCTGCTGTCTCTTCTCGACTAGACAAACCGACCACTGCAATGGTCTTAGCATTTTTCAGATAGTCAAAGATAATGTCCTGACTAGGATTTTGGAAGGAATAAGACATAGAGACCTCCTTTAATGTATATTAAATGTTAGAATCAATAAAAGTTTAATGAATAAGGTGTGCTATACCACAATCTTGTCAATTTCAACTCGTTACTGATTATAGCTTGTCTACCTTGATTATTTTTTAGCAATTTGGTACACGACATCCTTAACTTGCCCGATAACCTTTTTAAGGTTGGTCCGATCTTTATCGGTTCCTGGATCTAAGGAATAATAGATTGAACCCACAACCACGGAGTCATCATAAGCAGCTGTTGATTCCATCCGATAAAAAGTCAGACGAGCTAATTTTTGATCTGTTAATAACTGTCGCCCAACCTGCCATTCCTGACCATTGATTGTGACAACCGTCTTTTCACTGAAAGAATGATTTGTTTCAAGCATCCGTGCTTCTAATTCCTCCGGCGTCATATTGCGACCGTCTTCCAATGGAGACTGATTAAAAGCATTGATATTATAGAGTTGGACCATGTAATTGCTGGAACCTTCTTTAACATCATAGACTGCAGCGACTGTCTCATCCTGAGTATTTTCTGCATTAATTGTCCAAGTAGATGGCACATCATAATAACGGAAATATTCCTTGATATTCCCATTTTCATCTTTTTCAGCAACACCATTATTGGCCGCATAAATCTTGTGGCCTTTTTGTGTTTCGTCAGCAGGTGGTGTACTATTAACAGCTACAAGCTCTGCATTTGCTAGAACATTGAACTGTTCGTTCGTGGTATCCTGCTTTTCTTGCAAAATCGGTAAAGTGGTTGAAAACTCTTCCCCTGAGGAAGCTGGTGTTTTCTCAGTCTTCTGCGCTGTTTTTCCACAACCTGCTAGCAGAAGACTACATAGACCAATACAAAGAACTATCTTTTTCATGCTCTTCCTTTCTTACTTAGCTTCATACCATGTCGGTCCCTCATTTTCATCCGCAATCAATGGTACAGACAGGCTAATCGCCGATTCCATGGTCTCTTTTACCATGGCTTTTACCGTTTCTAGCTCTGCCACTGGGACTTCCAAAACAATCTCATCGTGTACTTGCAATAACATACGTGTCGCAAGACCTGCTTCAGTCAAAGCCTTGTCAAGATTAATCATGGCTACTTTGAGAATATCTGCAGCCGAACCTTGAATTGGTGAGTTGATGGCTGTTCGTTCCGCAAAATTACGGACATTGAAATTGCGAGAGTTTATATCTGGTAATTCACGACGGCGTTTGTAAATCGTCTCTACATACCCCTTATCACGTGCCTCACGAACAATGGTTTCCATGTAATTCTTAATTCCTGGGAAGCGTTCAAAATAGGTATCGATATAGGCTTTAGCTTCCTTACGTGTAATCCCCAAGTTATTGGATAGACCGAAATCTGAAATACCATAGACGACACCGAAGTTTACAGCCTTGGCATTCCGACGGTCATTTGGTGTCACATCCTCAGCTTTTTCGATACCGAAGACCCGCATAGCTGTCGAAGTGTGAATATCTGCACCTTGCTGGAAGGCCTCAATCAAATGCTTGTCCTGAGAAATATGAGCCAAGACGCGCAATTCAATCTGTGAATAGTCCGATGCCAAAAGGACACTATTTTCAAGCGATGGCACAAATGCCTTACGAATCAAGCGCCCTTGTTCTAGACGAACAGGAATATTTTGCAAGTTAGGGTCCGTCGAAGACAGACGACCGGTTTGAGTCAAGTCCTGCACATATCGAGTATGAATCTTGCCGTCTTCTAAAATGGCATCCTGCAAGCCGACTACATAAGTTGATTGAAGCTTGGTAATCTGACGGTATTCCAAGATTTTTGAAACAACTGGTGCAATTGGCGCTAATCGTTCTAAGACATCTACTGCTGTTGAATAGCCTGTCTTGGTTTTCTTGGTATATTCCAATGGTAGTCCCATCTCTTCAAAGAGAATGGTCCCAAGCTGCTTAGGCGAATTGATATTAAATTCCTGACCAGCTAGTTCATAGATTTCCTTGGTCAACTGGTCAATCAAAACTTCGTTTTCAGATTGCATAGCTTTGAGAGTCTCAGCTTCCACCTTAATACCAGCAATTTCCATCTTAGCTAAAACATTTGCCAGCGGCAACTCCATGTCAAACAAAAGATCTAATTGCTGATTTTCTTCTAATTTGGTCAACATCGGCTCTTCTGTCTCAATCAAAACCTGAACCTTACGTGCCAAGTGTGGGAAAAAGATCTCGCGTTCTGGCAAGTCTAACTTAGCACCCTTGCCATAAACTGCCTCATCTGGAACAAGACTGGTCTGACCATAGAGGTTGGCAATGGTTGTTAGGGAATTGTCCTCAACGGTGGAAAGCAAGTATTTGGCTAGACGGCTATCGAAAGTAGCTGGAGGTAGCGTAATCTCTTTTCGGTCGAGAAGAACTTTTCCACGCTTAAAATCATAGGTTTTTATGGTTTGGTTTTCTAAAAAGTCACGCAAGACTGGACTATCAAGTAGCTCAGGCCCTCCGACATAGATTTTCTCCTTATCTCCCCAAGCTAAACCAACCAAATCCTCTCGGTGATAATTTTCACCCAAGATTTCAAAATAGAAAAACTGGTCTTGTTTGAGCATAGCGGGGCTGATTTCCGTTACGATTTGGAAATCGAGTACCGCTTCCTCTTGCGATCTGGTCGTACCTAACTGAGCCCTTAATTGCTTGAAGCCCATGTCATCGTAGAATTGTCCTAGTTCTTCTAGCTTTGGACCTTGATAAACAATGTCATCCAGACAAATTTCGATTGGTGCCTGAGTATCAATGGTAGCAAGGGTTCGAGAAAGAAATGCTTGTTCCTTATCCGCAATCAGGTTTTCCTTCATCTTTGAAGCCTTCATGCTGTCAATGTTTTCGTAGATACCATCCAAAGAACCAAATTCTGTCAGGAGTTTTAGACCTGTTTTTTCACCAATTTTGGTCACGCCAGGAATGTTATCGGACTTATCTCCCATGAGTGCTTTGAGGTCAATAAACTGAGTGGGAGTGATACCCATTTTTTCCATGAGGTAGGCTGGAGTAAATTCTTCGAATTCGGCAACGCCTTTCTTGGAAATCTCAACTACGGTGTTTTCGTCTGTCAGCTGGATCAAGTCCTTATCTCCGCTGACAATGGTCACATCGAAAGGAATGTCCGTCCGCTCTGCCATTTTGTCCAAGGTACCGATAATGTCATCTGCCTCATACTGATCCAGTTCGTAATGCTTGACTCCCATGGCATCCAACATCTGACGGATAAAAGGAAACTGCTCACGGAATTCGTCTGGAGTCTTGGCACGACCTGCCTTATAGTCTGCATACATCTCGGTACGGAAAGTGGTCTTTCCAGCATCAAAAGCCACAAGAATGTGGGTCGGCTCAATCCGCTTCATCATATGGTCCAGCATGAGATTGAAGCCGTAGATGGCGTTGGTATGCAGACCGTTGGCATTCTTGAAGCGGTCGATTTGGTTATAGAGTGCAAAGAAGGCACGGAAGGCTACCGATGAGCCATCGATTAATAATAATTTATTTTTTTTCATGTTTCTATTATAGCATGGATGGAGAAGATTTGTGGGTGATGGAGGGCTGGAATAACAGAAAATCCCAGTCAGCGACTAGGATTTTTCTTTGCGATAATAAATGTTCTTTGCGACTACTAAACTATGAGGTTTTTCGTATTCTTGATCTAGGTAAGATTGGTAGGTTCCGGGTGCGATAAATCCACGCATACCAAGTATATCGGTTCCAGCTTGTCCAATCACAGAATCAGCCAAAAGGACGCAATTAGTAGACAGGACAAAATAGGTTTTAAATTTAGACTTTCTAAATTTGAATAATTCCGCATGTATTGCCTCTTTCATTCGATAGGCATACATTTCAATCGGCTGCCCATCTACCGTTTTCGATACTTTTTCAGGACTTGGATTCCAAGGAAGAAGCAGATTATCAATTTCAGCCAATCGAGTTTCTATTGCCTCTTCTTGCTCTGGTCTTAAGCTCAGCTGGTAACCTAACATGGTCATTCCTTCTTGATTACAAAAGTCAACATAGGCTTGGCGCTCTGCTTTGAACAAGACTCCATCACCAATCGCACCACCCAAACGCTCTGACAGGACATCATATGAACCAAA
Organism: Streptococcus suis; assembly: GCF_029616525.1. Taxonomy (GTDB): domain Bacteria; phylum Bacillota; class Bacilli; order Lactobacillales; family Streptococcaceae; genus Streptococcus; species Streptococcus suis_AF. The sequence continues at coordinate 12,994 of NZ_JANFME010000004.1, forward strand.
ACCGTAGACCTGCCCTTTGTAACTCAAATCAACATGTCCAACTGCTCCGAACCCTTCTTCCCCAACGTGTACAAAGACTTCTAATGCTGGAAGCTCCGCAATTTCTTTGTGGCAGTTATAGATAGATTTAGCCGTTTGTCCCTTATTATCCGCCAAGTAATCATTGACTTTTTGCAGGGTCATACGAGGAATCAAAGCTGCTAAAAATAAAGGTAGGGGCAAACGGACATGGCGCTTAAGATTTTGTTGCTCAATAGCCTCCTCAAACAAGAAGCCATCACGCAGATTAGTTAGTCCATACAAGATCAGATAACCTCCGATGACAATAGTTTGAACAACCAGCTGTGTGCCTGACACAAATAGGGAAGCTGAACCTAGTAAGGATAACCAAATTCCATCTATTAAATAGCGAATCCGTGGCTGTACCCCATCTTTTCGATATAGGTAAAAAGTAATGAAATTGATAAGAGCTGTAAAAAGTTGGTAAATCCCAACAAAAATAGCCGCGAAATAGAGGGGAATTTGAACAGCTAAATCGAGACTGGCTAGGATCCCGAAAAGAACAGCCTTCCCAACTAGCGCAATGACACTTTCACTCGATTTCTTCTTTCTGAAAAATATCATGCTCAATTCATATAAAGCTAAAAAGAATAGACCTGCGTGAACAAATCGAAGAATCAGTCCTGGAAATTGCCAACCAGCAATTAAAAATCCAATACCGATGAAGACTAAGATTAGACCTTCTCCAACTAATTTTCGACCTGTTAATCCTAAATCACTTATTTTTTTCATGAGATGATTATAGCATACTTCTAGACTTGTGTTTACAGAAAAATCCTAGATGCACTAGGATTTTTTTGCTTTATAGCTGTGTTTCTCATATTTCAAATTAGTTCACAATACAGACTATCCGCTTTCGTGTTTTTAGGCTCAGGTTAAAACAGTCTATTCCCAGACTGTTTTAATCAACTGACTTCAAGGCCTCCAGCATATCCACCTTTCTCAGATGGTGATTGACGTACCAACCAAGAGCAGCCAAAATTCCACTAATGGCTAAGATAGGAATGAGATAGACTTCCAGTCCAACAGCGGGATTAAATCGAATGCTATCAGACCCAATCATTTCAAGGAGTAACCTGTGCAGATATATCCCACCTACTAGTCCGACCACAATTCCAATAATGGAAAGGACAATGGTTTCCCGATAGATATACATGGTCACCTCCCGATTATGGAAGCCTAAAACTTTTATTGTGGATAGTTCTCGAATCCGCTCGGACATGTTGATGATGGTGAGATTATAAAGTATGAATAGTCCAAGTAAGACAGACAAAAGAACTAGAATGGCCATAACGGTCTGAAGTGAACCTGCAATGGTAGTGAGCATGGCCATGAGGGATGTATTTTGCACCAGACTTTTGACTGCTGGCATGGCTAGAAGCTGGCTAGCCAATTTCTGTACATGACCTGTCTTATCATTTTTCAGTTGCACCAGATAGGCATTAGCTGTCTTTTGATGACCGGTCACTTGCTCGTAGTAACCTCTGGTCATATAGATAAAGTGCCCCGCGTACATATCCGCCACAGCTGCGACCCTGACCTGCACTTCCTTGTCTTCCAGAGTAAGTCCTATTTTATCCCCGACACTGACTCCGTAGATTTGGGCTAGTTTTTCCGTGAGGACAATGCCCCTGCCACTCAGCTGGATAGCTTTACCAGAAGAATCTTCAAGACTGACTAGATTTCCCAAGTCCTGACGGTCTGAAATATACAGTCCAATGGAAATATTTTTTCTCTGGCCACTAGTTTCTACTGTTTGACTAAGCTGTTCAAAAGCCACTGGCAAGGATTGACCAACTTGATCCGACTGGAGAAAGTCTGTTAATTTGTCTAAGTCCTCCTCATCTGCTCTGCTATTTTCCACTACCAACAGATCATAATGAATGAGTTCCCCAAACTGCCGTTGGACAACCCCTGAGATAGAGGAGCGAATGCCTAAGCCGCCGAAAAGGAGGGCGACAGTTCCTGCCACACCGAAGATGGTCATGAGCATACGGAGCTTGTAACGAAAGATGTTGCGGGCAGTCACCTTGTGGGTAAAGCTCAGGCGGGACCAGATAGCAGGCCATTTTTCTAGCCAAATACTAGAACCTGCTGCTGGAGGTTTTGGAAGGAGAAGCTGGGCTGGCTTCTCTGTCAATTCTCTCTGTGCCACCAGATAGGCAGGCAAAACGGAAGAAATCAATGATAGGAGCACGGCTAAACCAGTCCAGTGGGGATAAAAGTGTAGCTTGGCAGGTCCGATCACCGTCGTCTGTGTGATAATACTCGAAATGATAGGTGATAGGACAAGATTTCCCGCAAAGATGCCGACAAGAGTACCAACTAGGCCAGCTGCGAGTCCATATAGTAGGAACTTGGCCATGATTTGCCTATTGGTATAGCCAAGGGCCTTGAAAATGCCTGACTGGGTCCGCTCCTCATCAACAAAACGAGCCATGGTGGTAAAGGTGACTAGAGCAGCGACTAAGTAGAGAACTACCGGAAAAACATTGCCTACTGCTGCAATGGACTTGGTCGCATTGCTATAGGTTGTGTAGCCATCACCACCTGGTAGGCTGGATCTGGTGTAAATTTGATAAGGTGATTTTTCCAGCTTGCTCAGGTCGGACTTGGCCTGGGCAATATCTGTTTTGGCTTGGCTGATTTCTTGATTGGCTTTTGCCTGTTTTTCAGACAATTGGGATTGAGCTTGAGTCAATTCCTTGTCAGCTGCTTCCAAGTGCAGTTCTTCTTGACGCAAGGTCAAGTCAGAAGATTCCAATTGACTGACACCCCATTCATAATCTGATACACCCTTTTGATAGGCTGCTAGACCTTGCTCATACTGAGCTAAACCAGCCTGGTAGTGGGCCAAACCAGTCTGGTATTCCTGGTTCCATGATTGATAGTCCGCTAGGCTTGCTTCATATTCTGCAACTTTTGATTGGTAATAATCATAGTTATTGATATAGTCTTGGTTGGCTTGCTCATAGTTAGCCTCAAGTTGATCTAGGCGAGCTTTTTCTGCGTCCAAGGCTTCCTGTCTAGCCAATAAGTCAGGATAGTCTGACAAGGTTTGGCCAGCTTGAACTTGATTGGCAATCAGCTGGTTCACATTTTGTTGGTTTTGGTACCAGTTGGCACGACCAGTTGAAATTTGAGAAGCTGTTTGACCGAGCTGGGCATTTTGCCTATCCAATTCAACTTTTGCCGTATCTAAACGCTGAACCGCTTTGTCCAAAGACTCTTGGTTTCCTTCTAAAAAAGAAGCTGTCTGGTCTAGTTGGCCCTTGCGACTATCCAACTCTTTTTTACTTTCATCCAATTGAAACTTGGTTTGCAACAATTGGGCAAGGACGGCTCGTAATTCTTCCTCTGATTGTAAGAGCTTAGCCCGTCCACGCGCAAATTCACTGCGACCACTTGCTAGTTGTTCTTGCCCAGAGGCCAATTCTTCTGCCGCTTGATTCAGCTGAGATTGAGCTTGGGTAATTTCTTTTTCTCCTTGGGAAATTTCCGTTTGCCCTTCTGCTTGAATGGCTTCCAACCGCTGTTCATCATTATCTTCTAATAGCTTTTCTAGGTCTTCTTGATATTGGTCCAGTTTCTCTTGATAGGCTTGACTGTAGTAAGGTAAATTTTGTAAATCTTCATAGACAATTCTGGCAATTGTAAAAACTTCCGATTGAAAAACTTCCTCCGCAACAACTCCATAGCCAGCCAGTTGTCCATCACCACTTGTGGCCAGTCCCATGGTTTCATTGTCCCAAATTTCTGACGAAGCCACAAAACCAACAACTGTAAAGGTGGTTTGGGTCAGGATGGTACCATCCTTATCTGGCTCAGTCACCTGAAAGGTGTCACCCAAATTGTAACTTGCTTGTAGGGAAGGAGACAGAGCAATTTGCCCCTTTTGACTGGGCAATCGGCCTTCTAGTAGCTTATAAGTTGAAATGGATTTGGGAGCAGAAAAGAGTCGGACAGCCGACTGTTCCTTGCTTGTCACCACATCCTTAAAATAGCTAGCCTCTACTGTCGCACCTTTTAGTGCCTCCAATTCGTCCAGGTCAGCTTGACTAAGTCCCAGACCTGAAATTACCGCCAAATCCATCGTTCGATGACTGGCTATATAGGCTTGGGCCGTCTTTTCCATATTGGGAGCTGTTACTTTCAGTCCTGTCAATGCTAGAGCTCCCAACATCATCAGGCTAAATATGGACAAAAAACGCCCCTTGGAAGAAAGCAGAGATTGTCTCATATCCTTCCAGTAGATTTTCTTTTTCATCATGTCACCCACTAATATTCTAGACTAGCAATATCCTGCGGATCTGCATTCAGCTCAACAGAATGCACACGGGCATCCCGCATCCTAATGACCCTATCTGCAATAGGAGCCAGAGAGCTATTATGGGTCACGATAATCACCGTTGCTCCTTGTGTGCGGGACATATCTTGCAGGATTTGCAAGACCTGCTTACCTGTTTGGTAGTCCAGAGCGCCAGTTGGTTCATCGCAAAGCAAAATTTTAGGCTTTTTGGCAACAGCACGGGCAATGGCAACCCGTTGCTGCTCACCGCCTGAAAGCTGAGCGGGGAAATTATTGATTCGATGGCCAAGTCCGACCTCTTCCAAGACTCCCTCAGCATCCAAGGCATCCTTGACGATTTCCGCAGCCAGTTCCACATTTTCCTTGGCGGTCAGATTGGCAACCAAGTTATAAAATTGAAAGACAAAACCTACATCGTCTCGGCGGTAGTTGGTCAGTTCATGACTAGACAGCTTGGCGATGTCCACACCGTCAATCCAAACCTCCCCCCCATCGTTGCTATCCATGCCGCCTAAGATATTGAGCAGAGTGGATTTGCCCGCACCAGATGAACCCAGAATGATGACCAACTCACCCTGCTCAATCTCAAAGGACACGCTGTCATTGGCCACAATGGTCGCATCCCCCATTTGATAGTATTTTGACGAATTCTTTACTTGGATGTAGGACATGGCACACCTCGCTTCTTCTCTTCCTAACAACTGTATTCTTACTACTTATTATAGCACAAAAGAGGGTTTTCACCCTCTCCTTCATCTTTTACACTTGGGCAATGGCAGAGCCACCATAGAGTTTGAGTTCTTCTCTAATCGTTTCGTAGTAATATCGGTCAAATGCCCGCCAAGCCTGCCTGCTGGTTTCACTCAATCGCAAATCGCCCAGTCCAACCAAAAAACTGGTCGAACGGTAGAATTTCTCAATCGCAATCAGTTCTGTATTGGTGGCCGACTTGGCCTCCGACAATATGCGAGTCGTCTCTGTCAGATTATGTTGCAATCGCTGTTCATCAGCTGTCCCTACTTTATCTGCTTGAAAGGCCTGATTCAAGTCTTGAATGAGGGCCAAAACATCCTGAATAACCTGTGTCTTTTCCATAAAAGACCCTCCTTGTTTTTGATAAATTTAGTATATCAAATTAGACAAAGATATTCAAGTCTATTCAGACTGACTGGGTTGAATTTTCGAGCAGTCTATGCTACAATACCTCGGTACGCAAACGCGACCATTTAGAAAGGTTTTGAACATTTGAAAAAACTATCCCTATCTCCATTTGCTTGGAGTACAATCTATCTGACTCTTTCTTGGTTGATTTTCTTCTTCCAAGTGCCACTATTTAACAAGTTAATCCAAGGCCTCTTCCAGTTTAACCTAGAAAACATCAGCAATCTGATCCAAGACCAGCTGGTCCAGGGCTGGGTGCGACGAGCTATACTGCTTCTACTTGTTATGGTCCTCATCTGTCTGGTTGAATGCGTACTCTTCTACTTAGTGACTGGTAAGCTCATCAAGACCTTCAAGCTCCTGGATGGTAAGGTTAACACCTTCATACTTTGGGGCTACCGCCTCTTGTTCTGGGGATCAATCGGTTTGATTATCTTTGGTTTGGTGACTAGCCTTTCAACTGGTCTGGACTTATGGAAAAATATCCAAGCCCTGCAAGAACTGGATGTTCAGACGATTGGGGCAGATATTCAGGCTCTGATAGCTGAAACTCCTCTGACAAAAATCGGTGATGTGCAAGCCTTGTTTGACAGCATTCAAGATTATATTCGTGACAACAGCCTCTTGCTAGCAAGCAAGGAATCACTGGTAATCCAGGTATCAAAACTCCACTCGCTTATCAGTGTCTGGTCAACTGCCTATCCAGTCCTACTTGCCCTGCTCAGCTATTTCCACATCAAAGACTGGTGGAGCAAGCGGACGCCAGGCAAGCCAATCGTCAAAATCAGTCTAACCATTGAGCGTCAGTAAACTTGTTGAGGCTAGGACAAAAGTCCTGGCCTCCTTCGTTTTTTTCAATAGTTAAACTTGACGCAGTGGTTGAGTGGGCTCTAATTAGCTGATTTTATCAACTTTTACAGCCCTACTCAACTGTGCAGGGGTGGGACTACAAAATCGAACCCTGCGGGTTACCGATTTTTGTCCCACTCCCTTTTGCTGGCAAAAAAAACGATGCCCGTTCAGACACCGTTATATCTTGATACAAGCCAAGCCACAATCCAACATGGATACCTGTTTATGATGAGTAATCATCCTAATCACCCTTTCTGATGCTAACATCGGCATAGGCATCTATTTTGAGGATACTTGCCTTATTAGCTCCTTCTTCAGGAACTTCTAGTAACTTCGCCCCGCTATTCAACTTGACATCAAAGCCTCCATCGTAACTTCTAGGCAGAGTAATATCTACAGTACCATTCCATGTATCAACGTAAATTTCTTTAAACGTAGCACCTTTTGCCAATTCAATTTTTGCTTTTAAACTACTCTTCCCACTTGCGACGGTAACTAACTTAAAACCCTTTTTACCCAATGGTATATAAGCATCGTTTTCACTAATATCCGCCTTCTCAAGTGTTGACATTGCTGCTTCAGAAATTTTCCCTGTCAAACTAATCGTCGTCACTTCTTGCTCAGTTTCCACAATTTCAAGTTCAAAAGGTTGCTCACTACCATAGATTTCAATTGTATTAATCTCTTTGCCTGTTACTGTCCAAGACTTAGCAATCTCTACATCTGTTTTGTCACTCTCTAAACTTAGGTAAATCGCAACTCCTAAAAAAGTAATGATTAAAATGAAAAATGGAATTATTTTTTTCATTACAAGTGCCCTCCTTAAACTATTTAAACTCCCTACTAGAAAAAAGTAAGTACGAACTCAATAAATAGACAACACTAAATATCAATGCAATCAGACTAGACGGAGTAAAAAATTCTGTTTGATTAGTGATTAACTTGACCTGATTAAAAAGAAAGAAATGAGAAAAGACATCATTTGCCAAGAGACTTGTTGTTACATACGAGACTAAATTATCAAACATCAAGACAATCATAGTATAAATAAGGTAGGCTTGATAAATCTTATCTACATACTGAAAAATAAACAGACATAGTAGCGAAAAACAGAGATGAAATGGCAACTGTTTAATGAGCAGGTCAAATGCTTCACCCACATCTACTTGTCCATTCAAAAAAATTCTACATACAATTACTGTAAAAAATAGTAAAAGCGTATATGCAAAACACAGGGACAAGGTTTCAAACAATTTATAAAAGTAAACTGAAAAACGAGAGGAGCTTTTTATGATTGCATGGTTAATGGTGCGATTGGTAAATTCTTCTCCCCAGACTAGATTACAGGCACTTGAGAAGAACAGAGGTATAAATCCTGCCACTGATGATAAAATCATCGTAACACCTCCTTGTCCATCAGTCTCTCTCATTAAATAAGCAAAGAGTGCTCCTAAAAGAATCACCAGAGAGACTGGAAAAATTAAACTCCTTTCTTTCCATACCCTATAAAAGTCTGATTTCACTTTATGGAACATGAGGAACCTCCTCTCTTGTAATCAAAGATAGATAATAGGATTCAAAACTCGGTTGAAATTTAATGATTTCCTCGATTTGAATCTCATTTTTCCGTAAACAATCAATAATCCAGCTAGTTGATTTTCCACTTTCTGAAAGCTCAATTCCTTCGTCGGTCACTATCGCCTCAATTCCCTCGGAAAGCAACACTTCAAGCGCTTCATGCTCCTTATCCACTCTAACAATCCGTTTGGTTTGGAGTAGGTTTTGCAAGGTATCTTTTTGGATTATTTGCAAAACTTTTCCTTTGCTCATGATGATATACTTATCAACGACTAAGTCTAATTCAGACAAGATATGACTTGAAACTAGAATAGTCATACGATACTCATTTTTCAAAAGTAGAAGAATCTCACGAATTTCCTTAATACCCACAGGGTCCAGACCATTTATTGGCTCATCTAATATAAGTAGTTTGGGCCAATCACAAATCGCTAGTGCAATTGCTAAACGTTGCTTCATACCAAGAGAAAAATCTTTCACTTTTTTCTTAGGATCCACACCCTCAAGTCCAACCATACGTAAAAGATTTTTGACTTTGTCTTTATCCGTTCCGATTCCTAAGCCAATCATTTGAACACGAAGATTATCGCCTGCAGATAAATGGGGATACAGAGCAGGTGACTCTACAATACAAGAAACAGCTTGACTCTCTAAACCACTTATTTCTCCAGAATTACTCGAAATTAAGCCTGTAAGAATTCGGATTAAAGTAGTCTTGCCTGCACCGTTTTCTCCTACTAGACCACAAATTTCTCCACAGTTAATATCAAAACTAATATTATCTAAAACTTTTTGCTTTCCGTAAGTTTTGGATACTGCTGTAACATTTAATAATGTATTTGCCATAGCAACCTCCTAAAAAGAAAAGTCGATAGAAAAGTGACAAACTATCGACCAGTCAAGTTATTAAATTATTTGGTGAACGGAACCATGTAAACTAATCCCAGCAAAGGAAACCGATTCCATACCAATAGTATAGACAAATTTGACCAGCTGTTATTTTTGTTTTTTCTCTCATTTTCAATTTTCTCATGGTAGGGTTTTTGTAACCCCTTTCATTCATAGTTTATCATAACCCTTTTATCTTGTCAAAAAATATTATAAAGAATCTATATATTTTACAACTATATGCAGATATGTATTCTCTAAGTGATATAATTAAAAGAATTTTGCAAATTAAAAACGCAGAAATCATGTTAGCAAATTGGCTAATTCCCTGCGTTTAAATATGTACAACTCAATATTTTTATCTACTATCAACTTTTACCAATCTTTGGTCATTAGAGTTCCTAGATTTTATCTTCTTCTATATATCGCTCCAAATTCAATTCCATTTGTCGGTTAGCATCCAATTTATATAAAAAATATGCCTGACGAAAATGTTGATTCGCACTCTCTGCATTTCCAAGTTCTTCATGGACATTACCTAGTAAACAAAATAAATCGGGTAATGAATAATAGCTTCTGTGTGACCTACAAAATTCGATGGCCTTTGTGATGCTAGCTATAGCTTGAATGTAATCCTTCTTTAGCCATAGGTAACGTGAAATGTTATATTGAAGCTTGATTTTTATTTCCAATTCTTCAATCGTGATAGGTTGGAAATTATCCGTTTTTTCTATCAGTCTTTCAAATTGTACATCAAATAATTCTTCATCATTAACATCAAAATAAAAATTTAGGAGTGTATTTGATACTTGTAAAAAAAATAAATTAGAACTCTCCAATTTTTCTAGTAAATATTCCATTTTAGATATGGCTTCCTTCTTTTTATCATAAAAATAAAAATCGACTAATCCACCTATCCACTCTAAGTATAATTGATTTGCTACCGATAAACGATGTTTATTATTAGACTCCAATTCATAAACATATCGTAGTCCTTGGTAGTCTCTATGGACTAAGAAATTTCGGACAACAGTTTTAAATTCTACTAATTCCTCCTCCTGCTCAGAAACAGTGTCTTCAAAAAAGTAATTCATCGAAACATTTAGTTTTTTTGATAATTCAAAAAGCAATTCAGAGCCTGGAGTATAGGCGCCACTCTCAATTCTACTAATTTGACCTTGTTTACATACACCTTCTGCCAATTCTTTCTGAGATAATTTCATCTCTTTTCTTTTTTGTTTTATCCTAGAGCCTAGTTGTATACTCATTGTTGTTACCTCACTCGTATTATACAACTATTCTAGCACTTATAAATTTTAAAGACAATAAAAATATCCATTTGCATATTATTTATGAAATCTGTATCAGAATATGTATGTTATCTCCTCGTTTCATACTAAATCATGAACATCCCTTCTTATCACAACGTATCATCACAATAAATTTCTAGCAGGATAACTGAGCGTCAAAAAACGATGCCTGTTCCGACACCGTTATATTCTTTTATTTGACAGCCTCTAGAGCCGCATCATAGTCTGGATGTTCGTTGACATTATCCAAGTATTCTACATAGGTGATTTGGTTGTCAGCATTGAGGACAAAGACCGCACGCGCCAGCAAATTCCACTCCCGCATGAGCACACCGTAGGATTTACCAAAGGCATGGTCATAGTAATCAGACAGGGTGATGGCATCTTCAAAACCTACAGCACCACACCAGCGTTTCTGTGCAAAGGGCAGGTCAGCTGAAACGGTGATGACAACCGTATTGTCACGGTCAGCCAACTCCTGATTGAAGCGACGAGTCTGGGTATCGCAAATCCCTGTATCAATAGAAGGCACCACACTGATGACCTTGGTCTGCTTGCCAAAGTCTTTCAGGCTTTTCAAGCTCAAGTCATTGGCCATGAGGACAAAGTCAGGAGCCGTGTCTCCCACTCGCAACTGCGGACCTACCAAGGTCACCGGTTTTCCAATAAAGGTTGTCATAAACATCTCCCTTGCACTTAATATATCTATTGTAAGCGTTTATGTAAAAAAATACCAGTTTTTTGACTGGTAATTTTGCTATAGTTTGTAGTTTTTCAATCGCAGAGCGTTCAAAACGACTGACACTGAGCTGAGGGCCATGGCTGCACCTGCAAACATAGGATTGAGCAGAGGTCCACCAAATACATGTAACAGACCCATGGCGATTGGAATGCCAATCACATTGTAAGCAAAGGCCCAGAAAAGATTTTGTTTGATGGTTCGCATGGTTGCCTGGCTGAGTTTGACAGCCTTGACCACATCAAAAATATCACTATGCATGAGGACAATGTCGGCAGACTCAATGGCAATATCAGTCCCTGAACCAATGGCTAGACCCACATGGGCTTGAGCTAGAGCTGGGGCATCGTTGATGCCATCCCCTACCATGGCGACTGTCTTGCCCTGTTCTTGTAAGAACTTGACTTGGTTGGCCTTGTCATCTGGCATGACCTGACTGACCACCTGCTCAATGCCGACTTCCTTGGCAATGGCCTGGGCAGTTTTTTCATTATCTCCTGTCAGCATGACCACTTCTAATCCCATGGTTTGCAGAGCCTGGACAGCCTGACGGCTGGTCTCTTTTACTTTATCAGCAATGGCAATGACTGCTAGTAATTCTTGCTGGCTGGCTAGGAAAACAGGCGTCTTAGCTTGATGGGCAAATGTTTCCGCAACTGCACTTCCTTTGGAAACATCAATTCCCTGTTCCCACATCAACCGTTCATTTCCCAGATAGATGGTCTGCTCTGCTATTGCCACCGAAAGACCACGACCAGAAAGAGCCTGAAAATCTGTGGCAGGCAAGAGATCAATCTTTTCTGTCTGAGCTGCTTGTAGGAGAGCCTGAGCCAAGGGATGCTCGGAAAATTGTTCGCTACTTGCTGCCAGCTGGAGGACCTGCTCACGATTTTTAGTAGACAAAAGGTGGATGTCTGTCACTTGTGGCTTGCCCTCAGTAATGGTCCCAGTCTTGTCGAAGACAATGGTGTTCACACCTTGTAGGGTTTCAATAGCTTGACCAGACTTGAACAGTAGACCATTTTCCGCCCCTTTTCCAGTCCCAACCATGATAGCCGTAGGGGTTGCCAGACCCAGAGCACAAGGGCAGGCGATGACCAAGACGGCGATGGTGATGCTTAATGAAAAAATCCATGATTCTTGACCCAAGAAGTACCAGGCCAGACCGGAAAAGAGAGCCAAGCCCATGACGACTGGTACAAATATGGCAGATACTTGGTCAGCCAATTTGGCGATGGGAGCCTTAGACCCTTGAGCCTCTTCTACCAAACGAATAATCTGAGCCAGAGTCGTATCACGACCAACCTTGGTAGCCTGCATGGTAATGGCACCTTGCTGGTTTAGGGTACCGCCAAAAACATTATCACCTAGAGCTTTCTTCACTGGTAGGCTCTCACCCGTCAGCATAGACTCATCCACACGTGTCTGGCCTTCGAGAACCTGACCATCAACAGGAATCTGCTGACCTGGACGAACAATGACCTGGTCACCGACCACCACTTCTTCAATCGGCACTTGTATTTCCTGACCATTTCGCAAGACCTGAGCCGTCTTAGGAGTCAGATCCATCAATTTCTTAATGGCCTCAGAAGTCTGACCTTTAGCCCTAGCTTCAAAATATTTTCCTAGGGTAATCAAGGTCAAGATAACGGCGGCTGATTCAAAATACAGTTCTGGATGGTGACCGTGCATGGCCACTTCTTTCCCCATCAGAAGAAACGCAATCATCAAAAGACCTTGAACCAAGGCTGCCCCTGTCCCAACAGCAATCAAGGAATCCATATTGGGATGGCCTTGCAAGAGAGTTTTAAAGCCTTTTTTGAAAAAACTGCGTCCGATATAGAGGATAGGGATGAGCAAGATGACTTGGCTGATCGCATAGACTAGCGGTTGGTGGAGCAAAGCTGGTAATGGAAGCCCTCCCCAAGGCAACATAGGACCCATAGCAATATAGAGCAGGGGAAGGGTAAAGACTGCTGACCAGACAAATCGATGCCACAGCTTTTCTTCCTTGCTCGGTCCCTTGTCCGCAGCCCCTTCTACTTCTTCTGGTCGAATCAGCTGATAACCTGCTTGCTCAACTGCCCTTTCAAGACTAGCTGGATTTTGCCTATCACGGCTATAACGGATAGTCGCCTTTTCTGTTGCCAGATTGACAGAGACTTCTTCTACACCCTCTAGTTTTCCCAGAGCTTTTTCAACCATCAGAGCACAGGAAGCACAGGTCATACCTGAAATATCATAAGACTCGGTCACCAAATTATCGACTAACTGATAACCCGCCTTTTCAACTGCCTGACGAATGTCCTCTAGTCCCAAAATCTTTTCATCATAGCTAACACTCAATTTTTCAGTCGCTAGGTTTACACTGACTTCTTCTACTCCTGCTAATTTACCAACCGCTTTCTCAACCGTCATAGCACAGGAAGCGCAGGTCATACCTTGAATGGGATAGCTTGCTTGTTTCATAGGTTACTCCTTTTCCGACTACATCTGTAAACAAATTATACAATATACGACTACATTTGTAAACAAAGTTGTTTCAAAAAAGTAGATTGAAATCAATCCAACCTACTTTTACATATTCATTTATTCTTTACTGGATTTTTTCCGATGAAGAAAAATTGCTGTTAAAATTCCTGCAACACCTAGCGCCACCAACAAGAGGCTGACTTGCTCACCTGTACTAGGAAGACTTGATTTACCTTTTTTATTGGTAGGTGTTACTTTCTTATCAGAAGACACTACTGTTCCGCTTGAGGAGGAAGTATCCGTAACTCCTCCTGTATCAGAAGCACTTGTAGACTGACTTGTACTGCTTGAAGTACTGGTTGAGGTTTCGGTACCACTTGATGATGGCTCAGTGCTGGTCGATGGGTCAGTACTACTTGATGATGGTTCGGTACTGCTTGTAGTCTCAGTACTACTTGATGATGGTTCAGTACTACTTGATGAGTCGGTGCTGCTGGATGACGGAGTTGTTGCTGCTTCAATTTTTGCCATCATTTCAGCTTCAACAGCTTTTAGTTGGGCAAAAATCTCTGCTGAACGAGCCAAGGTTTCCTCAGTTACAGTTGGAGCCAGAGCTACGGCTGCATCTTCTGAAAGTCCAGCATATTGAGCATCCAGAGCTGCCTGTGCAGCAATCCATTCACTTTCAAGTGCAATCCATTTTTCTTGAATCGATGTACCAAATAACTCTGGGTGTGAGATGGCCATCTTATCAATATTTTGTACCGTCCAGTACCATGAATTCGTGTCATAAGAAGCTGAGCGATTTTTAAAGGCTTCATAAGTATCAGTCACAATACCATAAAATGGAACATACGGTGTATTCCTTGTCTGAGCCAAGCCCAACCATACTGTGCCACCGAAGGCTGATGGTAAGCTGCTATTGATCTGATAAACATGGGCATCGATGACGTTTTCATTACCAAGAGCGTATTTATAAGTCGCATCTGCCGCTTGGTCATTCGCACCATTATCCCCTTGTTTTACCTTGCCTGCTTCATCATCTGGACGAAATTCTGGAAGATGTTCAAAACGGTTACGTTGTAAGGCAAAGGTATCTTGTAAACTAAAGCGATGACTTGGATCTGTTGGCTGACGTAACAAATCATACACAGCATCTTCATAGGTTACAGGCGATGCTGGATCCATCAATTTAATACCTGCATACACACGGGAACGGTCTGCTTCAGCATAAGTTGTAGGACCATATGATTTAGCAATATGGAACTGCCCATCAACTGTCACATAATTATCTGCTTGTTGAGCAACAGCTTCTACATTTGCAGATGCAATCACATTTTCTGTATCGGTAAAATCAACATGACCCAAATAGTAGGTATTGGCAAAAATTGCATACTTGTCTTCAGGGAACTTGATGGCAACGTATTGGTGTCCTGACAAAATTTCCATGTACCAAACTTCATTTTTGTCAGCAATAATAACAATATTCCCTTCTGCTGAGCCTTTTTCATCGATTGTCTTTGCAATCAACTCAACACCTTCACGCGCACTAGTGACCCTAGGAAGAACATAATCAATCAAAATTGGTTCTCCCAGCCCTCCAGCTTCAACTAGAGGATCAACTGCCAAGACTTTAGCATTTGGAATAGCTGTTACAGTAGCAGTCATGGATACGCCTTTTTCATTAAAACCATGCGCTCCATAGTTACCATTATAACCATCGCCACGTGCCGCATCAGGCGTAGAGGTGTACTTGAACTCATTTGCCAAGTGCGGTGCTGTAAAACCAAATGTTTCATCCACCAACATATCTCCCTCAGCATAGCTTGCTGCTGGAACCACAATATAATTTTTATTGTGCGCACCATTATCTGGTGGATAGGGATAATCTTCCGTTCTACCATAAAGGATAGAACCATCCGTTGTCAACCCTTTCCCAATGATAAAGCCTGAGCAGGCCTGAATAATTTGGGCAGGGAATAGGCAAACCAACATTAGAAATGTGGCTATACGAACAAAAGTCTTTTTCATAGACTTCTCCTTTCCTGATACTCTGTGAAAATCAGAAGTAGGCTCCTTCTAAAGATAGGAATCCAGTGACTAATTTACACAAGCCTCCGACCCAAACAGAAGGTGATTTTCGTGGAGTATAATATGATTTACCCATTTGCACCTACATTGTAACGCAAAAACACTTGCCTTGCAAGTGCTTTCAGATATATTTTACACATTTTTTCTAGCTAACATGGTCGCAAACCGCATCTTGAGGAAATTGCCATTCTCATCCCGCTTATGGAGTTGACCAAAATCTTCATTGTATTTGACCAGTTCCCAGTCACGGTAGTATTCCTTTAACTCACCTGCTCCAAAGGTAAAGGAGAAATTCATAGGACAAGGGGCATCTTCCGTATCCATGGCTGCTACAATCAAGTTGTAACCACCCGGTCTTGTTCGTTCCTGCATATTGCGGATAATGGCTGGCACCCGATCCCGCTCCAAGAACATAAAGACCACTGTTGAGATAATCCAATCGTAGTCCTGCTCCAAACTAGCTGAGTTGATGTCATAAATTCCAGCCTGCAAGTCCAAATCCTCTGCTTCCTTGACCTGCAAGAGTGTCTGGATGCTGGGCACATGTTTATCAACTGCCGTCACTTCAAAACCCTGCTGAGCCAAATAGAGACTATTCCTGCCATGACCACAGCCCAAGTCCAAGACCTTACAAGGCTCGATGATTTTCAAGGCCTCCAAGACTTCCGAATGCGTCCGAGTATAGTCATACTTTTTGGCAAAATAGTCTTCTGGTTGACAGAAAAATTCCAAAAAAAACTCCGTATCCTCTGTCAACAAAGTCACCCGATGCCAAGCCTGTGGCTCCACAAAAGGAATATCGTCTGTCGGACCATAGACATATTCTCCCAAAATCTCATTATCATCTGAAATCGGCTCAAATTTGAGTTGACCTCTCAAGACCTTGATTTTGGCCCAAGTACCTACCTTGGTATTGTGCTTGGTCAAAAAATGCTGGGGAACCGTCTCCTGATTCCAAATAGGCATGCGTTTGTAAGGAACTAAAACTGTCATTATCTCTCCTTTTCGTCTACAAAACTTAAAACGTGTTTCTAGTCTATCACAAAGAAATCTTGATTTCAAATCTATATTTTTACTTGACTTAGAGTGAACTCCAAGGTGTATAATATTCCATATCAATCAGAAAGGATATTTACTGACAAGTAAATGTGTGATAAATATGAAAACAGCTATTTATGAAAAAGCCGGTAAGATGACCGTTGCTGAAGTCGAAAAACCAAGCCTTCAAGCCAAAGATGATGTCATTATCAAGGTCGTTCGGGCCTGTGTCTGTGGGTCGGACCTTTGGGGCTACGGAGAAGACACTCACCATGACCACGGTGACACCAACTCTGGTCATGAAGCCATCGGTATCGTTGAAGAGGTAGGCGAAGACATCACAACACTTGTTCCTGGTGACTTCGTTATCGTTCCATTTACACATGGTTGCGGACACTGTGATGCCTGTCGTGCTGGCTTTGACGGTACTTGTGACAACCATCCAGGCTACACCAACTGGGGCAACAACTACCAGTCTCAATACATTCGTTTCCACTACGGCAACTGGGCCTTGGTCAAAATTCCTGGTCAGCCAAGCGACTACTCAGAAGGCATGATCAAATCTCTCTTGACTCTGGCAGATGTTATGCCAACAGGCTACCATGCTGCGCGTGTTGCAGATGTCAAACCTGGTGACAAGGTTGTTGTCATCGGTGATGGTGCAGTGGGTCAATGTGCTGTAATTGCTGCAAAAATGCGCGGAGCTTCTCAGATTGTCATGATGAGCCGCCATACAGACCGCCAGCAAATGGCTTTGGAATCAGGGGCTACTGCCATCGTAGCAGAACGTGGTGAGGAAGGTATTGCCAAGGTCCGTGAAATCCTAGGTGGCGGAGCGGATGCCGCCCTCGAATGTGTCGGAACAGAAGCCTCTATTGACCAAGCCCTCGGCGTGCTTCACAATGGTGGTCGAATCGGTTTTGTCGGTGTGCCACACTACAACAACCACGCTCTTGGCTCAACCTTTGCTCAAAACATCATTATCGGTGGTGGCTCTGCTTCTGTCACAACCTATGATAAGGAAATTTTGCTCGATGCCGTTCTCAAAGGCGACATCAACCCAGGTCGAGTTTTCACCCAAACTTACAGCCTGGACAATATCGACCAAGCCTACAAAGACATGGCCAACCGCAAAACTATTAAAGCAATGGTGACGGTGGATTAAGATAAATAATAAGCCCCAGATAGTCTCGAAACTGTCTGGGGCTTATCATTTGTATTACATTATTTCCAAGTTCTTAATTCTGTCCATCCAATCGCATTACTAATAGTATAAGTCTTTCCAGCGTTGACATACTTATTCGTACCTAGATATCTCACCTTAAGATCGTACTCATTCAAATTATAACTAGCTTTTACAATAATATGTCCATAAGTATATGGAGGTACGTTATGAGAACCCTCTAAATTAACAGAAATTCCATATTATTTTTTAAAACTTTTGCAAAATAATATAGCTCCTATTAAAAAACTTAAGGTTTCTACAGGCCTCCAGAATAATTGATATACATAAAGTATGAGTGTATTCCAAAAATCACCACTAGTATCAATCCAAGTTGGTTTTATCATATAATTTAAGTATCCAAAGCACATTAAAATTATGCCACTTAAAAATAATGTATCCGGACTCCTTTTATTTTTCATAAAAACCACCATCCTTATTTTTCATATAAAATAAACAGTCTAGTCATCAGCATTATAGTTTCCTATGTTATTTTACATCCTAGCTTGATGCTATATTATTTATATATTTTCTATTGTTAATATAACATGTAAAGTTTATAAAGTAAAGTTATTATCGGTTTATTTCTAAAAATCGTTTCAAAATTTCAAATTGAAATTTTGAATTATCCTAGTTAACATATTCATCAATAAATTTATATATAAAAACCAACAAAAAAGACCAGGATTTCTCCCAGTCTTAGCGACTATTAATCGCCTTCATGGTTCGTTTGATATCACGGTCTTGCTCACGGCGTTTGATGGACTCTCGCTTGTCGTAGTCGTGCTTCCCTTTGGCAAGCCCAATCAAAACCTTGGCAAAGCCGTCCTTGATATAGACCTTGAGGGGCACCAGGGTCATCCCAGTTCCCTTGACCTCATTGCCCAAAGACTCGATTTGCTTCTTCCGCAAGAGCAACTTACGGGTCCGCGTCGGATCCTGGTTCCAGATATTGCCCTCATCATAGGGAGCGATATGGACATTGACCAACCAAGCCTCGCCCTGCTTGATCTGGGCAAAGCCGTCCTTAAGGTTGATCCGCCCCGCACGAATAGACTTAATCTCCGTCCCCGTCAGGACCATCCCCGCCTCCACTGTATCGACAATGGTATAGTCGTGGCGGGCTTTTTTATTCTGTGCAATCACATTGCCCTCACCCTTGGCCATGCCTATCTCCTTTTCTTCTTGTTCTTTTTAGCCACTTCTTTGTAAAATGGTTTCTTTTTCTTGTCTTTTTTCCCACTTTTTGACTTGTGGTCTTTCCCAGACTTGTGACGTCCGCTGTCGCGACCAGCAGCTTCTTGTTTGTGGTGCTTGCCCCGTCCTCGCCCTGACCGATCATCACGGTCACGGTTGGAGTGACTAGCCGTTCTTCGCTTGGTTTTCAGAGCTTTTTCCACAATATCCAGCTCGGACGGCACGTGGGCAAAATCAATCTCCCCTGTCATCTTGTCCGCCCGCGTTAGCTTGATACGAATTGGCTGACCAACACGGAAGACCCGACCGGATTTCTCACCCTGCAAGGTCAGAGTCCGCTCGTGGAACTGATAGTATTCGTTGAGGTTGGTGATATGAATCAGACCTTCAACCGTGTTTGGTAACTCGACAAAGAGACCAAACTTGACCACGCTAGACACGACACCATCAAACTCTTGCCCAACAAATTCTTGCATGAACTCTGCCTTCTTCATGGCTTCGACTTCCCGCTCTGCCTCAATGGCACGGCGTTCTAAACTGGACGAAGACTTGGCAAGCTCAGGAATAACCTGCTCAAAATGCTCTGCTTTTTCCGCAGGATTGTGACCATATTCCCGTACCATACGGTGAACCAGCAGGTCGGGATAGCGGCGGATAGGACTGGTGAAGTGGGTGTAGAACTCCGCACCCAGTCCGTAGTGGCCGTGGTTGTGCTCCGAGTAGCGTGCCTGCTGCATGGAGCGTAACAACATCATGTTGAGGACGTCCGCATAGGGTTCATCCTTGACCCGCTCCATGAGGTCCTGAAGAGCGTCCTGGCTGATAGAGCTAGCCGTACCGTAAACCGTCAGACCAAAGCTGGTCGCATAGTCGATGAACTTCTGCAGCTTGTCCGACTTAGGCTCCTCGTGGATCCGATAGATGAAAGGCAGGTCCATCTTGGCAAAATGCTCGGCAACGCACTCATTTGCAGCCAGCATGAAGGACTCAATCATTCGCTCGGCAATGCCCCGCTGACGCAGCTGGATATCGACTGGCAGACCGTCCTTGTTGACGATGATTTTGGCTTCAGCTGTATCAAAGTTGAGAGCCCCACGCTTGTAGCGCATGGTTTCCAGCGTCTCATGGAGTTTGACCATGAGCTCAACACTCGGTACGATTGCCTTGTACTTGTCCAGCTTTTCCTTGTTGCCTGCAATCATGTCATTGACATCGGAATAGGTCATGCGGAAGGTCGTTTTAATAACTGTCTGGCCAATCCAGTGCTTGACTACCTTGCCCTTGCGGTCAATTTCCATAATAGCTGACTGGGTCAGGCGATCCACATTTGGATTAAGAGAACAGATACCGTTTGACAGGCGTTCTGGCAGCATTGGTACCACACGGTCGGTCACATAGACAGAAGTCCCCCGTTTGACAGCTTCCTGATCCAAGGCTGAGCCTTCGGTCACATAGTAGCTGACATCAGCGATATGGACACCCAGTTCCAGATTACCGTTCTTGAGCTGCTTGATATGGACCGCATCGTCCAAGTCCTTGGCATCTGCACCGTCGATAGTAAAGATGATCTCATCTCGCAGGTCCAAGCGGCCTTCAAAGTCCTTCTCAGACGGACTTTCTGGTACTCGATTAGCCTCCGCCAAAACTTCATCTGGAAACTCCGATACGATGTCCATGGATTCCAAAACTTCCAAGACATCGATCCCCACATCATCCTTGTGGCCCACTACGTCCCGAATGGTCGCAACAAAGTGGTCCCGTTTCTTATTGGGATAAGCCTCGATATCAACCTTGAGGATTTCCGTTCCGGTCAATACCAAAGGTGACTTCTTGATGTAAATCTTCTGAGCGATTTTCTGGTTTTTAGACTTGATGTAGCCTGCATATTCTGGCTTATCTTCGTCAAAGACAATCAAGCCCACCGCTGTTTTCAGGCTATGTTCCAAAATATCAATGACTTCCGCTTCTGCGGCAGTTCCCTTGAGACGATCTGCAACCTTTTTGATTGCAATTTCAACTCTGTCACCTTCGATAGCAAAGTTAACATCGTCGCGGCTAACAAAGAGGTCATCTTCCTCTTCATCAATAGTCACAAAGCCAAAACCAGACTTGTGGGCACGGAAAATACCCTGTAAGGTCACCTTGTTCTTGGAGATTTTTGGAGCAGGAAGAGTAATCCGCCCAGCATTGTCAAAGACAAGTTGACGGCTACCTTCCATACTCGAAACCAACTTGACCAAGTCTGTAAAGCTCTTAGCAGAACTGGCTCCAAACTGATCTGCCAACTGGTCCATGGTCACAGGACCAACTTCTTTAATATAGTTTATAATTTCGTTTTTCATCTTGTATTTACCAGAGTGCTAGTTAAGAATCTAGCACTATTTCTCTTTCAGTCCTTTAGTTTATCTTTTATTACTGCGACGTACGAGGAAACTCCGTTTCCCTATTTCCAACTTCAAATAATTTCATCATTATTTGAACTCGCTTTGTCGTACTTCAGTACAGTCTGCAGCTCGTTGCCTAGTACTAAAAGCAAACTAAAAGACTGTATTTTGCGTTATATCCAGACGCAGTGGTTGATTGCTCCAACAAGCAAATGATTGTTGGAGGTGGGAGATAGGATTTGCAAAGCAAATCTCAATAGTTCGCGAATAACGCTCCGAACCATATCTATTCAACTTATGCGGGGATGGGCAGACGAACTCTTTATACTTGTCGAGTTCTGGCCCACTCCCAAAAAAATAGACCAAGAACAAGTCCCAGTCTGATTTATCTACTTACTTGAAATGATAACAAGTGCCAGCGCATCCAGCATCCAAAGAAAAACAAGAATAGCTGTAATGCGTTGCATCACCGCTTCAAAACCACGGGCCTTTGTACGTTCAAATAAGGCTCCACTAGAAGAGTCAAAGACGTTGCTAGACTGGTTTTTTGCTGGCTGAATAAAAATCACTACAATCAAAATAACAGATAAAATCAACAGAATTGCTAATAATGCTTGATACATATTTTTTTCACTTTCTACAATAACTTATGACATTATACCATAAAACCTACTTAGTTTCAAGGTGGAGGGTTACTTTTCTCTCTTTTGAGCAGTATTTAAGAACTTCAATCTTATCTGGATGAGTCTTGGCGTTTTTGCTAGTCAAGTAGTTCTTACTACCACATTCTGAACATTGTAAATTGATTTTAACTCTCACTAAACATCCCTTACTTTCAAATAGTTTCTAAAATTGGTTAAAGACCAGATAAGGTTAAAGAGGACAAGTCCGCTCGACAGATAGAAAACCCAGTCATAACCCATGTGAGCAGCTACCGCAGACCCCATCATGGGACCAACAACAGAACCTAGATTATTAAAGAGTTGGTTGTAGGAAAATATCCTTGAAATCCCTTCTTTTGGGGTCAACTTGGTCAAAAGAGAATTGACCGAAGGCAACAATGCTCCTGTCCCAAAACCATACATGAATCGCAACAAACCAAGCTGGAAAGGATTTTCTGCAAAAACACAGAAAACATTAATCAACAGACTGTAAGTCAAAGCAATTAATAGAAGTCGATGGTTGCCAATACGGTCACCAATTTTCCCTAAATAACCTGATGTCACTAGCGATGCCATACCAGGCAAGGAAATGATAAAACCAGCAACAAATAACAGATTATCTGTCTGTCCCAAATGCCGCACATAGAGGGTCAATATAGGAACGACAGCCTGAGCAGCTGCAATAATAATCATAGATGTCACAAAAAGCCCAACCAGCATCTGCCGATCTTTCACCTGCTCAAATACCTCATTAACCGACATTTCTTCACCTTTTTTGATTGGAACAAAATCCTCTCGAATATAGAAAACGGTCAGTAACACAACGATAGCATAAAGAAGTCCCACCAGCAAAAATACCATATGTACGCCAAACATCTCTGCTAAGATACCACCCAGGGTCGGACCAATCAAATTACCCGCTACCGCACCTGTTGATAAGGTCCCCAGAGCATACCCCGTCTTATCCTTTGGAACCTGACTGGCAATCAAGGCAGTCGCATTGGGAATGTACCCTGTAAATACCCCGTTTAGGACACGTAAGGCAAGCAACCAAAAAACATTTGGTACAAAGGCCATACCACCCATAGTAAAAATCATCGCAAAAGCAGCCCGCACCATCATGGGCTTGCGACCGTAACGGTCTGCCAAACTCCCCCAAATAGGTGCCATCAAGGCTGCCGCAAGGGCATTAACAGATACCGCAAGCCCCGCATAATATTCTACCTGTCCAGGACCTACCCCCAACTCTTCCACAAAAACCGAGATAAAAGGCATAACCAAGGTAAAACTCGTCCCTGTTAGGAAATTTCCCAACCAAGCCACCTTCAAATTCTGCTTCCAATAACTACTACCGTCGTCCATCCTTTAATTCCTCCAAAAGTTGCGCAACCTGTGCTAAGGTCGCCTCAACCGCTCCGCTATTGTCAATCACCACCTGGGCTTGCGACCGTTTTTCCTCTAAAGAAAGCTGAGCAGCCAGACGATTTTCCGCATCTTGAACAGCTATGCCATTGCGTTTCATAAGCCGTTCCAACTGCTGCGCTCTATCGACATAAACTAGCCAGACTTCATCTACTTCCCCGCTATAATCCGCCTCGTAGAGCAGAGGAATATCCATAAAAATCACATCCTCCGTCTGCTTGAGAACATCCCTTCTAGTCAACAATTCTTGCCTGATAATCTGGTCTTGCAAGACAGACAAACGAGCCCGCAACTTGCTATCCGCAAAAACAGCCTGCCCCAGCTTAGCCCTATCTAGACTACCATCAGCTGACAGGATAGCTTCCCCAAACTCAGCCAGTAAGACCTGATAGAGTTTACCGCCTTTAGCCTGCAACTCATGCACGACCGCATCCGCATCGATGACTGGATAGCCCTGTTGTCGCAGCAAGGCTGTGACTGTTGATTTTCCAGAGGCGATTCCGCCTGTTAAACCGATAATTTTAGCCATATTTCACCTGACACGTGGGACAGAAATGTGTCCCACGACCGCCCAGCTGGATTTTGACAATCTCTGTCTGGCAACGGGGACAGGCCTGCCCTGTCTTTCCGTAAACTTGTAAATAATCCTGCATAGTCCCATCCATGCCCAAGGCATTTTTGTAGGTCCGAATGGTTGAACCACCTTTTTCAATACCCAGTTGCAGGACTTCAATGGTGGCTTGACGGAGGTCTGCCACCTGCTCTGTCGACAGCTGATTACTCGTTTGTGCAGGATGAACTTTGGCCTTGAACAAGACCTCATCGACATAGATATTGCCCAAACCAGCAACTAAAGACTGGTCCAAAAGATACGACTTAATGGGCTTTCTCGACTTAGCTAACTTGACTGCAAATTCTTCTAAGTCAAAATCTTCCTCCGTCGGCTCAGGACCAATTTTTCTACTGATAAAATAGGCTTCTACATCCGCCTTTCCCAGCAGCTCCATGGTGCCAAACTTGCGGACATCCTGATAAACCAAGGTCGAGCCATCTGAAAAAGTAAAAAAGGCATGGAAATGCTTGTTGGTAGGCACCTGGTCAGGAAAGAAATTGTACTTGCCCTCCATCCGCAAGTGGGAAATGAGTACATGGTCTGTCAGGTAAATCAAGAGATACTTACCACGACGAGCCACATCTAAAATCTCCTGACCAATCAAGTCTTGGCAGAAAACAGTAGCACCAGTCTTAATCATGGGAGCATAGGTCACCTCCACCTTGGAAATAACCTTTCCCTTGACCAACCGATTCAAACCTCGACGAACCGTTTCAACCTCAGGTAATTCGGGCATACTTATCCTCCTCACAGAAATTGCTGAGCTTAGCCCAGCAATCTACTTTAACCTTCTTAATATTCCTTTTCGTTATAACCAAAATCGGCGAGGTCGAGTTTTTTGTCTCGCCAGTTTTTCTTGACTTTGACCCAGGTTTCGAGGAAGACCTTGTCGCCTAGCATCAGTTCAATATCACGGCGGGCCATGGAGCCGATTTTCTTGAGCATGGCTCCTTGCTTGCCGATGATGATGCCTTTCTGGCTATCACGCTCTACCATAATCGTCGCTCGAATATGAACCTTGTCGGTAAATTCATCGCGTTTCATAGATTCGATGACAACGGCAACAGAGTGCGGAATTTCCTCACGAGTCAGGTGTAGAACCTTCTCACGAATCATCTCAGATACCAAGAAACGTTCTGGGTGGTCAGTGATTTGGTCCGCTGGGAAATACTGGAAGCCTTCGTCCAGGTTTTCCTTGAGAATTTCCATGAGTCGGTTGACATTGTTCCCTTGGGTAGCAGAAATTGGCACAATTTCCTTGAAGTCCATCTGTTGACGGAAATCATCAATCTGTTCCAAAAGCTGGTCTGGATGAACCTTGTCAATCTTGTTAACCACTAAAATGACTGGAACCTTGGCCTGTTTAAGGCGTTCCATAATCATGTCGTCACCCTTGCCTCGTTTTTCATCGGCTGGCACCATAAAGAGGACCGTATCCACTTCACGAAGGGTGCTATAGGCAGATTCCACCATAAAGTCACCCAAAGCCGTCTTAGGCTTGTGGATTCCCGGGGTATCAATGAAGACAATTTGCTCTTCTTCTGTCGTATAAATGCCCATAATCTTGTTACGGGTTGTTTGAGCTTTATCGCTCATGATGGCAATTTTCTGCCCCATTACATAGTTGAGAAAGGTTGATTTCCCAACGTTTGGACGACCTAAAATCGCCACAAAACCTGACTTAAATGTCATGTATTCTCCTTATATTCTAAAAAATAAAGTCCCAAATTTTCGGCACAAAGATAATCAATCCTGTCAACAAGGCAAAGCCTGACACAAACAAGACTGCCCCTGCTGCCATATCTTTTGCATTCTTTGCCAACATAGAAAAATGATAGTCTGACGCCAAATCTACCACATTCTCAATAGCCGAATTCACAATTTCAAAAGCGATAACCAGACTAATACTGAGCAAGAGGAAGAGCCATTCTGTCACAGATACTTGGAAAATAAGTCCCGCAAGCACTACAAGAATAGCTGAAGCAAGGTGCTTCTTCATATTGCGTTCTTCCTTGAAAGCCGTCAACAAACCCGTTACTGCAAATTCTAGACTAGCAATCAATTCTCGGTTTTTCCAGCGATTTTTTGAATTATTCTCTTGTAAGTCCATAGGCCGTCAAAATTTCTTCTTGTAAACCAAACATTTCTGTCTCTTCTTCTGGCGTATAATGATCATAGCCATTGATATGCAGAAAACCGTGTACAGCTAAAAAGCCCATTTCACGCTCGTAGCTATGACCATAATCTTCAGCTTGCTCACGCGCCTTATCGATAGAAATATACAATTCACCAATATAGGCATCGAAATCTTCCATCATTTCAGCCAATTCAGGATTGTCCAGTAAGTCTTCCTCATCAAAAACAATCTCCGACTCTGGCTTATATTCTAGGCTGACAACGTCTGTCGGACGGTCAATTCCTCGGTACTCCAAGTTAACCTCATGGACACGCTTATTGTCCACAAAGGTCACAGCCATTTCCTTATTCTGCTTGCCAATTTTTTCGGCAGCAAACTGGAGCAATTCCGTAATCTGCTCCTGCATTTGAGCAGAAACCTGCCCTGTTTCATCAATCATTTCAATATACATAATCTTACATTCCTTTTACGTTTCCATTATATCATAAAACCTATCAATGAGGGGGTTTTAGTGGTATAATGTCCTCAGAAGCTATCAGAGGAATGGAAAATGTTACAAACACCGAAACACATCACTGCCATCATTGAGTCTCATCTGGATCAGATGACTAGACTTGAAAAGCAGATTGCCAGTTATTTTACTCAGTTA
Organism: Streptococcus suis; assembly: GCF_029616525.1. Classification (GTDB taxonomy): domain Bacteria; phylum Bacillota; class Bacilli; order Lactobacillales; family Streptococcaceae; genus Streptococcus; species Streptococcus suis_AF. The sequence goes on from NZ_JANFME010000004.1 coordinate 39,778, forward strand.
GACCCATCTAGCGCCCATCTTAGCCAAGAAAACACTATACAGCAACTCCACATTTCTCCATCTGCTCTTACCCGTTTTGCCAAAAAATGTGGATTTTCCGGTTATCGAGAATTTGTCTTTGCCTTTCAGAATAACCAACAATACTTGGATAAACATTTTGAAAAATTACAGCGGAGCCTAACAAAAAAAGTCTTGGTAGACTATGAGGAAATCCTAACTGCTACCAATAAACTCGTTGATGAAGAAAAATTGGAAGAAATTGCCAAACTGATTGACAGTAGTAAGCGTGTCTATTTTTATGGAATCGGCAGTTCTGGTTTGGTTGCAATGGAAATCAAATCCCGCTTTATGCGACTGGGTGTAGTCTGTGATGCAATTACTGATAAAAACAATCTTATTTGGACAACTACTATTTTAGACCCTAGTTGCCTGGTTATCGGCCTTTCTTTGTCTGGTCAGACAGAAGAGGTCATGGAGCATCTCCAGCTGGCTGCTCAAAAGGGGATTCCTACCGCCCTGTTAACAACTAAGAGTTTTTCCCATCCGACTTTTGACCAAATCATTCCAGTCGCCTCTGTCCGCCACCTCAATTACGGCAATCGTATCTCACCCCAAATTCCCCTGCTCATCATGCTAGATATTATCTATGCCTATTTTTTAGCTATTGACAAGGAGAAAAAAGAGAATATTTTCAAGCAAACCATTAGAGAATAATTCATCCGTCTGTCTATTTCACAACAATCTTAATAAGACAAAAAGCATTCAAAAATACCCGATAGGTACAGTTTGAATGCTTTTAATTCGCTTAAATATAACCCTATTCTTCCAGACCAAGAATTTGATTGATTTCTTGGCTGTACAGAATAGCCTTACCTCCGAAAATAGCCTGTATTCCTCCTTTTACATCCAAAACAGCCGTTGCACCTATAGACTGAATAACTCCCTTATCCACAAGGCCACTATTTCTGAGCGATACTCTTAATCGAGTCGCACAGGCAGTCACATTCTCAATATTATCTGCTCCACCAAGAGCCTCGATGATAGCAATTGCATTATCACGAAGACTAGAACCGTTTGATAAAACTTTTTCAGAATGTGATGCTTGATCACTACTTTCCATACCAGGAACTAGCACGTGAAATTTGGTTACTAAAAATTTGAAAACTAGATAATAAACTGCTGCCCAAAGCAAGCCAATAGGAATCACGTAAATCCAATTGGTTTTGTCATTTCCTTGGAAAACACCAAAAATCAAGTAATCAATAAGCCCACCAGAAAATGAGTTCCCAATACGAATTTGCAGGAGATCCGCCACTAAGAATGATAGTCCATCTAAAAATGCGTGAACAACATATAGCCATGGAGCAACAAACAAGAAAGAAAATTCGATTGGTTCAGTAATTCCTGTCAATAGGGAAGTTAATGCACTACTTGAATAAAAACTGCCAACCTTCTTACGATTTTCCTTAGGAATTGCGTGATACATAGCCAAACAAGATGCTGGTAGACCAAAAATCATCGTTGCAAATCGACCAGCAAAAAATCGAGTTCCATAAGTAAATAAGCCTGTGTGATTCGCATCTGCTAATTGAGCAAAGAAAATATTTTGCGCACCTTGGATTGTCTCACCTGCTACCACTTCACTTCCACCTAATGAGGTGTACCAAAACATTGGATAGATGGTATGGTGCAAGCCAAATGCACCTGTCAAACGTAATCCAAAACCATATAAGAAAGTTCCAAAACTTCCCATCTCTGCTATTGCCTTACCAAAATCAACTAACAAATTCTGAATCGGTGGCCAAATTATATAAAAAATGGAGCCAATCGCAATTGCTGCAAATGATGAAATAATTGGAATAAAGCGAGAGCCCCCGAAGAAACCAAGAAAGGCTGGTAATTCAATTTTTCGATATTTATTGTGTAAAGTTGCAACAGTGATACCAATCGCTAAAGCGCCCAAAACTCCAGTATCAATGCTTGCTTCCTTATCTGCAAAAAGAGTTAAAAATCCACTAATAGTAGCCGTATAAACCAAGTATGCAACCCCAGCAGATAGGCCAGCAGTCCCCTTATCAGCATCTGCCAAACCTACAGCAACACCAATTGCAAAAATCAATGCTAAATTCGCAAATACCGCACTACCTGCCGTACTCATGATAGTGAATACAGCTTGCAACCACGCTTGATCCAATACAGGAAATTGTGCTACAGCATTACTATTTGATAAAGCACCTCCAATTCCCAGTAAGAGACCAGCAACAGGCAAAATTGAGATTGGCAGCATAAAGGCCTGCCCTAGCTGAGAAAACTTCTTAAAATTCATACTCCATTCCTTTCTATAACCTATTTATTATTTATGTAAAGCACTAATAAACCGCTCTGCGATTTCCTTTGGACGTGTGATCGCTCCGCCTACAACAATTCCTGCCACACCTAAATTATGAATAATTTTTACTTGATCAGGATAGTGTATTTTTCCTTCCGCTATCACATCGATACCTGCTCGGCACAAGCGGTCAACCAATTCAATATCTGGTCCCTCCTCCTGCCTACTATAGGATGTATACCCCGAAAGTGTTGTCCCAATGAAATCAATGCCTGCTTCATAAGCAGTTAATCCTTCCTCAAAGGTTGAAATATCTGCCATAAAAAGTTGTTCGGGGTATTTTTCCTTGATTTGCTTAATGAAATCAACAATATCGAGTCCGTCATAACGCTCACGCTTGGTACAATCAAGAGCAATGACTTCAATATCTAGAGCTGCTAACTCGTCTACTTCTCGCATCGTAGCCGTAATAAAGGGCTCTTGTGGAGGATAGTCTCGCTTGATAATTCCGATAATTGGTAAAGTAGTTACTTCTTTTATCTCCTTAATATCTCGTACACTATTGGCCCGAATACCGACAGCCCCTGCTTCTTGGGCAGCCTTGACTAGTAAAGGCATAATACCGCCTTCTTCCCTATACAGAGGTTCGCCTGGCAAAGCCTGACAGGAAATGATAATTCCATCTTTTATCTGTTCTTTTAGAGCTTCCTTACTGATCTTGCCCATTAATTTCTCCTTTCTATTCCCGGATCCTAGATAGCGCTTACAATATTATTATATAGCACATTAACTTTTTTTCAATCCCAGTTCCTCATTTAAAATCTAATTTCTATTTTGAAAGAAAATAGTCTTCTTTTGAAACTAGTTTCAACATTTTATACCTCTTCTAAAACTAGTTTTAAAAAACAAAGGCCATCTCATACTCAATGAAAATCAAAAGTAGCCTAGGAAACGAAGCCGAAGATAGAACTGGAGTTCATCAAGGCAAGTTGACAACGGATAATTTTGATTTTCGAAGAGTATCAAATGTATATTAGGAAAATCACACTTGGTTAATTCAAAAAAACTAGCTAGGATAACGTAAACGTCCTAACTAGTTTTCGATACATATTCTGCTGAAACTCCTACAGAGCATAGGGTTGTAATTCTGGATTGATAGGAGTGTTGATGAGATTGTTGGCATAATTACAGAGGGTTGCAAGACTGACTCCTAACACCACATCCAAGGCATTTTCAGCCGTGTAGCCCTCTTGGAAAAATTCCTCTAGCAAGGGCTGTTCAACCTTGCCTTTTTCATGGATAACAGCCAGAGTAAATCGAGCGAGAGCATCTAATTTTGCATCCGTTTCGATGGGAGTTCCCTGGCGTAGAGCCTGTAGAATAACATCTGGCATCTTAACCTGCTTGATAGAAATAGCCGTATGACCTGCCACGCAAAATCCACAGCCATTGGCAACGGCAGCTGTAATTTGTACCACTTCACGCTCCGTCGGATTCAGACTACTACGGCGATTGGTACCACTAACAGTTTGGTAGGTTTCTAGGGCTGTAGGAGAATTGGCTAAAAGACCGATGAGATTAGGAATATAACCGCCATTATTTTTCTTGACAGTCGCAAGGTTTTCTCGTAATTCTGGACTAACAGTCTCTAGAGTATGGATAGGAAAGAAAGCTTGTGTCATAGGTAACTCCATTTCAAAAAATTTCATTGAGTAGGAATAAAAATCTGCTTGGATTCACACCTATACTTCTATGCTTACATTTTATACTATCATAAAGACAGGTATTCTGCTAATATATTTTACCTATCACACCTATAAAAAATTGATAATCCCTTGTAGAAACCACTAGAAAGACTGGATAACTTCGACCAGTTCTTCCCAATCTATCACCACTTTATCTGCCTGATACGGAGCTGTTGGCTCTACTCTCTTTCTATGATTAAACCAAATTGCCTTCCAATTCGCAGCTTTCGCCCCTACCATATCATTTTCAAACGAATCCCCTAGATAACAAATATCTTCGCCTGACATCCCCAAACGTTCTTCCATTAGTTGAAAAATAGCAGGATTTGGCTTTGTGATACCAACTTGTCCAGAAATAAGGACATGTTCTAGCTCAATCCAATTAACTAACCCCATCGTGCGTATCTTTCTCAACTGATGTCTATAAGGTCCATTCGTAATAATCCCCATTGCAATTCCTTGCGCCTGACACCATGAAAATATTTCTGGAAACACTGGACTGAGCTCTATCTGCCCTTGAAAATAATCATAATCTATTTGAATAGCTAAGGCTGTTGCATCAGACACCTGATACCCAAAATCTGCCAAAGCATGTTTCATCCGATAAATATGACTGTCTTTCAGACTCATCTTTCCAATTGCTGTCGCTTCAAATACTTCATCCGCATATCTGCGAAAGGAAAGGTAGAGTGGTTCAATTTGCTCCCTTACTACTTCAATGTGTCTTTCCAAAGCACGTTCAAACGGTTGAATCTGATCATAAAGCGTATCATCTACATCAAAAATTAAGGCTTTCATGAGTCAATTATAGCAAAAAATTCCAGCCAAAGCTTGGAATTTTTAACTGCTTATTACACCTTTGCTTGAATCTCATGCATTTGAGCATATACTCCTCCACGTGCAACCAATTCTTCATGCTTCCCATGTTCAATAATTCGACCTTGATCTAAGACAAGAATCTGGTCTGCATTTTGAATGGTAGAAAGTCGGTGGGCAATGATAAAGGTTGTCCGACCTTCTTTCACCACTTCCATGGCATGTTGGATAATTTCTTCCGTCTCCGTATCAATATGAGAAGTTGCTTCATCCAATATCAGAATTTTAGGATCAGAGTAGAGTGTCCGCGCAAAGGCAATCAACTGACGTTCCCCACTTGAAAAGGCCGCCCCCTTCTCAACAACCGGTTCATCAATCCCTTTCTCTAAGCGAGATAGCATAGGCCCTGCACCAACTTTTTCTAACGCCTGCATGATTCTTGTTCTATCTGCTTCCTCTTCATTCATGGAAACATTGCTGGCAATCGTCCCTGTAAAGAGATAGGGATCTTGCAAAACAATCCCCATGTGACTGCGCAGGCTTTCACGAGAATAATCACGGATGTTTTTCCCATCAATCAGTACACGTCCCTCCTGTGGATCATAGAAACGATAAAGGAGGTTCATAATAGAAGATTTACCAGACCCAGTATGCCCAACCAGAGCAACTGTTTCTCCTTTTTCTGCCCGAATGGTGATATCTTTCAAAACTGGTCTGTTTTCTTCATAGCTAAAGTTCACGTGTTCAAACACGACTTGCCCTTGTTCAACTACCAAAATACGATCACAGTCGTCCTCCACCTCTTCTTCTAGAAGGGCCATTAGACGCTTACCTGTTTCAAACGAGCGAAGCATGTTTGGGAACTGTTGAACCAGCGCTCCCAAAGCAATGAAGACTCCTTCGATATAGTTGACATAAACAAAGAGTTTCCCAGCTGTAACTCCATCCTGTCCCGCAAGAAACTGATAGCCGACTACCGTTAAAATCGCAGCAATGACCAAATTTTGCAGAAAACCACTCAGATTCCACGTGGCAAGAGACTGGGCCCAGATAATCTTATTATCTGCCCGACGCATCTTGTCAGCAGTCACTTCAAATTCTTTCATGATGCGCTCTTCTTGTCCAAAAAGTTGAATCAAACTTGCACCATTCATGGTCTCATTCACCTGCGTATTGACATCACTCCTTGCATCATAAAAATCCTTCATCGGCTTGTCTGTCATTTTCTTGTAAGCAAATTGAATACCGATATAGAGTGGTATCAAGAGTAACATCAGCCAACCAAGACTCCTATTCATGTAAAATAGGACACCGTATGTAAAGAGCAAACGAACAATATTGTTAAAGGCATTAACTAAGGTCCCATAAAATTGTGTCCGCAGGGTTTCTGTATCATTGACAATTCTAGTTGCAATTTTTCCAGCGGGCTTATCATCAAAATAAGAAATAGGCAACCGTTGCATAACATCGTAGGCTTGATTACGTAGATTTTCAGCAATACGATTGGCGCAATGCATGAGTAAACGCATAGATAGGTAGAAGCCAATAGCTCCCAGAATAATCATTCCCATGTATTGAGCTGACTGGTTTAAGAAAACAGCTTCATCAAAGGGCAAACCCTTGCTCAAATCCGTAATCGGCCCATCAATCGCCTGCTGAATCAGCAGAGGAGCCAATCGAACCATGGTCGAAGCCAATAGATAGAAGCCGACAGCTACTATAAATAGCCACTTGACTCGACGGATTTGTTTTAATAAAAAACCTAAAATAGTCATTAGTCTCCTCCTTCCTGGCTTTGTTGTCGTTGGTATTGTTCATAGTACCAACCTCTTTGGGCAAGCAAATCAGCTGGACGCCCTTCCTCAACGATACGCCCCTCATCCAAGACTAGTACCCAGTCTGCATGGTTGACAGCAGATAGACGATGGGTCACGATGACATTGGTTTTTCCTGCACGTTCTTTTTGAATATTTTGGATAATCTGGCGTTCTGTCCGAGCATCCACTGCCGACAAAGAATCATCTAGAATCAGCAAATCTGGCTCTCGCAGGAAAGCACGGGCAATGGAAATCCGTTGTTTCTGACCGCCAGAAATAGACACACCACGCTCACCAATCATGGTATCAAGACCATCAGTCATCCGTTTTAAATCTTGACTAAAAGCTGCTGTGGCAATGGCTTGTTCAATCTCCTCAGAGCTACTAGCTACTTTCCCTAGGGCAATATTTTCTCCAACAGACCTTGAAAACAAAATGTGTTCTTGTGGAACATAGCCAATTTTTTCCTCTATACTAGAACGTTTAAAGTCTAAAACAGATTGATGATTGATGAAAAAATTTCCCTGGCCAATCGGATACTGGCGTAAGAATTGGCGAACTAAGGTCGTTTTTCCCGAACCAGTTTTCCCAACGATACCTACAGTTTGCCCTGCTTTCAGTGTCCAATTGAGGTCCTGTAGGCTGGCTCTTTCCGCCTGTGGATAACTAAAGCTATAATTTTTGAAGGAAATACTAGACAGCTCTGCAATTTCCTTAGAACCATCAGCCTCCAAATCATCACCCGTCTCAATCAGCTCTTGCAGTTTTTCGAAAGATGTCTTACCAGTCTGATAAACAAGGATGAAATCTGCTAGTGTCCAAAACGGCTCTAAAAGCGAACCGACATACAATTGAAGGGCAATTACTTGTCCCAAGGTCAGTTGCCCTGCTTTCACGGCTTGTGCCCCCATGAGAAGCACGAAAATAGTAGACAATCCCAAACAGACTGTGGCTAATGGATTATACAATGATTGCAAGGAAGTGATTCGATCCCCACCTTGAGCCAATTGCTTGGTACGAGCTTGAAATTGAGCTTTTTGATTTGCTTTTTTACTATAAGCCCTAGTCACTCGAATGCCTTCGATGACCTCCAAAACTTCATTATTGAGCTGGGCTACAGCTTCTCTATTGGCATCAATCGCCCTATCTTGTTTTCTCCCGATAAAAAATATACATAGTGTCATGAACAGCATTGGTAATAAAGCTACTAGCGAAATTTTCCAATCAATAAAGAACATCGTGGGAATGATAAAAGCCAACATACCGCCTGCATAGACGACAATCATAAGACCGTAACCCACCATCTCCATCAGGCCATCCACATCCGTTGAAAAACGAGTCATGACATCTCCTGAGCGGAATTTTTCATAAAATGGAGTCCGCATGGTCACTAATTTTTTAAAGGCACGTTGCTGCATATCAAACTTGAAATTGACAGAGGCCTGAAATAATTTCAGATGCCAAATGAAGGCTGTTGCATAGTTCAGCACTGTTACCAATAACAATAAGGTCATCTCCTGAACCAATATGGCCTGTGTTAATTCATTCTTGGTTAGTATATCGACCATCCGCTGAATGATTTGCGTTGGTAGCAAAAGTGTGGCGTCATAAATAATCAAGGTCACAGCAACCAATAGATAGAGCCACTTATGACGCTTGATATAATCAAAAATTAATCGAAACATATATCTCCTTTACAAATCTATAACCTATCATTTGCCACTTTATTCAATCAGCAACAATTGATAGACGTTATACTCAATGAAAATCAAAAGTAGCCTAGAAAACAATGTCGAAGATAGAACTGGAGTTCATCAAGGCAAGTTGACAACGGATAATTTTGATTTTCGAAGAGTATTACCTTTCTAAGCGCACAAAAAAGCCCAGGGAAGCATTTCACTCCACCTAGGCTTGCGTAAGTCCACAAAAATAGACCAGCTCTTGAACATAGTCGACAATTTTTATCACACCATGGCCACAGTGCTTGATTGTCTCAATGTTTCAAAATATAGCCCACGAAAAACGACAAAAGTTCATCAATGAGCTTTGTTTTCCTGCTTAGAAAGGAGTGTATGATAAAAAATAGCTTGCTGAATAACAAGTTGCTTGTTCATTTGTTTTACTCCTTTCATATTTCTAAGCCCTATTCTACCATAATAAACATTCATGTCAAGGGATTTTTGACAATAAGAGCGAATTTAGGACAAAAATAAGAAAAAACCTTGTCAAACAAGGCCTTTCGATAGTATTCGATGCTAGTTGCCGGGATTGAACCGGCGACCTCATCCTTACCATGGATGCGCTCTACCGACTGAGCTAAACCAGCAGTACTTGACTAGTATATCATATCTCTAAAAAAAGTCAATGGATTTTTTGGAAATATTGAGAAAAATAAAGAGAAAATAAGCCATTCCTAAAAATTGTCTGACACTTTTAAGGAATTGTGCTATACTATTGTTATAAAAATCACAAAGGAAACGATATGAAACTGCAAAACCTTCAAGTTGGACAATCTTATTTAGTCAAAGATTGTCTAACGCAAGATGATATTCGTAAACACTTAGCGCACTTGGGTTTAAAAGTCGGAGAAGAGATTCGCATCATTTCAAAAACCAAGACCAATGCAATTTTCCAAGTCAAGGCAAGTCGTCTAGCCCTAGACAGAGAAATTATCGAATCTCTGGTTTTAATAGAAAAGTCAGCTACGGAAATAATCAATCTATCCGAGGCACCTATTGGTAGCTCAGCTAAGGTTATGGACATCTATGCAACAGGTGCACTCCGTCGTCGCCTCATGGATATGGGACTTACAAAGAACACGCAGCTATTTCTCAAAAAAGTCGCTCCCCTGGGCGATCCAATCGAAATTACCTTGAGAGGATACGAGCTGACACTACGCAAATCCGAAGCGCAAATGATTGGTGTTCAAATCACAAGCGAGGTGGGGAAATGACAAAACACATCGCCCTTGCAGGAAATCCAAATAGCGGAAAAACAACTCTTTTCAACCTCCTAACAGGGACCAACCAACGTGTCGGTAACTGGCCTGGAGTCACCGTTGAAAGAAAATCTGGAACGATCAAAAAGCGAAAACATTTACTAATTCAAGATTTACCAGGTATCTACTCGCTGTCTCCCTACACACCAGAAGAACGGGTTGCCAGAGATTATTTGATAGCGGACCAACCAGCTGCTATCCTCAACGTCCTTGATGCAACAAACTTGGAACGGAATCTCTATCTGACCTTGCAGTTATTAGAAATGGGCCTTCCTATTGTTATCGCCCTCAATATGACAGATGCCCTGAAAAGTCAAGGTCGCACAATAAACAGCGACCAACTCTCCTATCAACTGGGAGTTCCTGTACAGCCTATCAGTGCACTAAAAAAGCTAGGTATATCCCAGCTCCTCCATGAAGTAGAAAAAATTACCAATCAACAAGCCGAGCCAATCTATCCTCAGTATGACAAACAATTTGAAGCCGGTCTTGCCCAAGTTATTGACCTATTATCGGATTCCATCCCAAATCATCAAAAACGCTTCTACGCCATTAAGCTACTCGAACAAGATCAAGTCATTCTAGACCAATTGCAACTCAATGCACAAAACATGCTTGATTTGACCGAAATTATTGCCATTTTGGAAAAAATTTACGCAGACGATATGGAAGCCATTATCGTCAATCAACGCTACCAATTTATCGAGAAAATCACAGAACTGGTCACAAAAGACAGCGATAAGACTTTTAACCTGTCTGATAACATCGACCGACTTGTTACCAATCGTTTTCTTGCCCTCCCTATCTTTGCGGCAGTCATGTGGCTGACCTACTTCCTGTCTATTCAAACGGTTGGTACAATGGGGACCGACTGGGTGAATGATGTCCTCTTCGGAGAGCTTGTTCCAGGCCTTATTCAGGAAAATCTAGATAGATTTGAAATCGCTGGCTGGCTACAATCTCTGGTCCTTGATGGCATTATTGCAGGATGCGGAGCCATTCTAGGTTTTGTACCACAAATTTTCGTCCTCTTCGTCTGCTTGGGAATCTTGGAAGACATCGGCTATATGAGCCGAGTCGCCTTTGTCATGGATAGGATTTTTAGACGTTTTGGTCTATCAGGCAAATCCTTTATTCCCATGTTGATTTCCACAGGCTGTGGCGTTCCTGGAGTCATGGCAAGCCGGACTATTGAAAATGAACAGGACCGAAAAATCACCATTATGACCGCAACCTTCATGCCCTGTTCTGCCAAACTTCCTATCATTTCGCTGGTAGCCGGTGCTTTCTTTCCTGACAATCCTTGGATTGCTCCAAGCACCTATTTTGTCGGTATGGCTGCCATCGTCCTATCCGGAATGGCACTAAAAAAGACCAAGCAACTTGGTGGAGTCGCAAGCCCCTTTATCATGGAATTACCATCTTACCACTTACCGAAACTCAGTACGGTTCTCCGATATGCATTCGATAAGGCACTTAGTTTTATCAAACGGGCTGGTACCATTATATTTGTGACCAACATCATTATTTGGTTCAGCAGTTCCTATAATTGGTCTTTACAAATGGTAGAAACAGATGAAAGTATCTTAGCCTCCATTGGACGCAGTTTTTCTCTCCTCTTTGCCCCACTTGGTTTCGGAAATTGGCGAGCAACTGTTGCAGCCATTACAGGTCTCTTAGCCAAGGAAACCGTCATTGCCACCTTTGGTATCCTCTATAAATTAGGAGAAACAACCGAAGAAAATCCCGAACTCTGGGGGCTTTTACAACAAGACTATACAGCATTGTCAGCCTACTCCTTCCTAGTCTTCAATCTCCTCTGTGCCCCTTGTTTTGCGGCTATTGGTGCCATTCACCGTGAAATGGGAGAAGCCAAGTGGACATGGATTGCTATCGGTTTCCAAACAGGTTTAGCCTATGCAAGTAGTTTGGTTATCTATCAGATTGGTCTTGTACTTATCTACGGACAATTACCAACCGTCTGGACATTTATCGCTATCTTTCTAATTATCACAGCTATCTACAGCCTAGTGAAAAAACCAACCAACACTCTTCCAATCGTCACGCTAAAAACATTAGAAAAAGGAGAATATTAATGCCCACACTTATCCTCTTTCTCATCATCGTCATCTTATTTTCTCTTGCTATTCGCAGTCTCATCAAAGGAAAAGGATCCTGCGGAGATTGTTCCTGCGACTGTACTATTAAGCAAGAGATGAACGAATCTTCTCACCATAGACATCCATAACAAAAAGGTCTGCCTCATTATTGTGCAGACCTTTTTACATGTAGCTTGTCTATTAAATTTTTAAGTAGCGGTTCATGGAAATGACTGATCCTAAGGAACCAATAATAATACCAATTACAAAAAGTGCGCCAATCATTCCTGGAACAAAGACATTCATACTAATCAGAGACAAATCTTGACTAGCAAGACTAGCATTTACTGAAGTATAGATCATCTTATAAAGAGAATAGACTAAAACAGAAGGTAAAATAGCTCCGAGGAACCCTACCCAGGCACCTTCCCAGAGGAATGGTCCACGGATATAACTGTTTTTAGCACCAACCAGACGCATAATCTGAATTTCACGGCTACGAGAAATAATAGTAATTCGAATAGTATTAGAAATCAAGAAGACCGCAGTAAAGAGCAATAAACCAGTCGCTGCCAATCCCCAAGTCCGAACTAAATCAGCCAACTTGAAAATTCGCTCTGTCTCTACTTCACCATCTCGAACCTCTGTAACACCATCAATTTTAGCAATCTCTGCTGCAACAGATTTAACATAATTTGGATCTGTCGTATCAATGATATAAGCATCGTAAAGTGGATTGGCATCTCCTTGGAATAGGTTCCAAGTATCTCCCAAGGTAGCTGTTAATTTCTGCAACTGTTCATCCTTACTTGAATAAGTAACAGATTGTACATTTTCTAAGGCTGTAATCTGATTGTACACCTTTTGATAATCTGGATTAGCTACCGTCTCTCCTGCTTCGTTCACAATCGTCTCAGCTTGATCAGTTGAGTTCGCTCTCAAGTATACATTGATACGTACATTCTGTTCCAAATCCGAAGCAAGCTTTGCTGTGTTTAAAATAACTGAAGCAAAGAGACCAACCAAAGTAAGAGTAATAGCTACAGATGAAATAGCTGCAATTGTCATCCAACCATTTCGCTTCAAACTCTTCAATGATTCAATAAAGTGTCTAAAAAATCGTCTAATCATCGTATCCATACTCTCCTTGTTCTTCATCCCGTACTAATCGACCGTCTTCGATCGCGATTACCCGATGGCGGAGGGTATTAACAATCTGGCTATTATGAGTTGCCATAAGAACCGTTGTCCCCTGCAAATTGATTCGCTCCAATAGGTTCATGATTTCCCAAGAGTTTTCAGGGTCCAAGTTACCCGTTGGTTCATCAGCAATCAATACTTTAGGATTATTTACAATGGCACGGGCAATAGCAATCCGCTGTTGCTCACCACCTGAAAGTTCATTTGGAAAAGAGCGAATCTTGTGCTTCAAACCAACCAAATCCAAAACTTCCATTACACGTTTCTTGATATTCCGTGGTTTTTCACCGATAACTTCCATCGCATAAGCAATATTTTCAAAGACAGTCTTTTTAGGTAAGAGTTTGTAGTCTTGGAAAACCACTCCTACACTACGACGTAGAAGAGGAACATCTCTCTTTTTAATTTTTGCAAGGTCAAACTTACCAACCTTTAGACTCCCCTTATCGAGCTTTTCCTCCCGATACAAGAGTTTGATAAAGGTTGACTTACCTGCACCAGAAGGACCTACAATGTAGGCAAATTCTCCCGCTTCAACATTGACTGATACTCCGCGAAGGGCAGTCGTTCCGTTTCCATATTTCTTGGAAACGTCTTTCATTTCTATTATTCCCATAGGATTTCCTGTCTTAGACAGTCCTTTCTTTAGATTTGAGAACGTTTTTTTCAAAATACAGTCCGTATTCTCTCAAAAAACTTCCTTGATGAGCGAAAAACTATCTCTTATTTACAAGCACTTCACTTGTAGATACAGGTTCTTAGCTAATTCGCCATTTTAAATAAGCATCTATAAAGCCGTCCAAGTCTCCGTCCATAACCTTATCGACTTGAGCCACCTCATAACCAGTACGGTGGTCTTTTACCATTGTATAAGGTGTAAAGACATAAGAACGAATCTGACTTCCCCAAGTGATCTCTTTCTTGTCACCCTTGAGTGAGTCTACTTCTGCCGCTTTCTTCTCCTGCTCCAATTGATACAATTTAGCCTGCAAGAGTTTCATTGCACGGTCTCGGTTTCCATACTGAGTACGGTCAACTGTGGACTGAGTCACAATCCCTGTCGGAATGTGCGTCAATCGAACACCCGTTGAGACCTTGTTGACGTTCTGTCCACCAGCACCTCCTGACCGGAAGGTATCCATCTTCACTTCATCATCTCTGATTTCAATTTCAATGGTATCGTCCAACTCAGGCATTACCTCTACAGATGTAAAGGAAGTATGACGACGCTTGGCTGAGTCAAAAGGTGAGATGCGCACCAAACGATGAACACCCATTTCTGACTTAAGCAAGCCATAGGCGTTTGGCCCAGTAAAGCTTAGAGTCACGGACTTAATACCTGCCTCATCACCAGCTTGATAATCCAAGGTTTCTACTGTAAAACCTTTGGCATTTCCATAACGCTGATACATCCGCAGGAGCATTTCTCCCCAGTCTTGTGCCTCGGTACCACCCGAACCTGGATGGATTTCCAAGATAGCGTTATTGTGATCATAGGGTTCTGACAAGAGCAAGGTCATTTCGTAAGCAGTCATTGTTTTGTCCAATTCCGCTAACTTTTCAACCAACTCATCCCGCACAGACTCATCTTCTGCTAGAAAATCTAGCAAAATTTCGGATTCATCATATAAATCCAACATCTGATGGAAATTTCCATAAGTATTTTTTAATTCATTCAACTCCTGAGACGTCTTCTGGGCTGCCAAATTATCATTCCAGAAATCTGGCTCCGTCATCTTGTTCTCAAGAATGGCAATCTCTTCTTCCAGACCTTCTAAGTCAAAGAGACCCCCTAAAAGAAGTTAATTTTTTGCCAAGTTCTTCAACCTTTTGGCGAATTTCTGCTGTATCCATATACACCTCATTTTTATTCATAATCTTTATTATATCACATTTGCAAGTCCTTGACCATGTTGAGAAAGGCCGTTTGCTCTGCTCTGACATCATCATTGTCTGATGAAATACCTGCAATAAAGGAAACCATCTCATCATTGGGCTGTTTGACCAATTGCCCCAAGGCCCAGATCGCCGTTGCCATGTGGACAGGATTTTGTTTTTTATCGATGATTTCTAGGAGTTTGGGAATGGCAGAGCGGTCATTGCTATTAGCTAAGGCTATGATGGCATTGCGCTGGAGAATATTTTTTCCCCGCCAAGAACCAGCAATCAGGCCAAATTTCTCCTTGAATTGTCCATTTGACAAGTCCAAGAATGGAATCAGCTCAGGCTCAGCCAATTCTGGGTCAATCTCCACCACAGGTGGACTGGAAATTCCTTTATTGTAAGGACAACAAATCTGGCAAATATCACAACCATAGATAACCGTCTTGATTTTCTTACGAAACTCCAAGTCCATCATACCCTTATCCTGGGTCTGAAAGGACAGGCAACGACGGGCATTCATGGTCGTATCACCTAATAGACAAGACGTCGGACAGGCTGCAACACAGCGATTGCAATCACCACAATCATAATCTACTGGTTGATCTGGTTCGATGTCCAGATTGGTCACCAGTTCTCCCAAAAACATATAGGAACCAAATTCCTTAGAAATGACTAGCCCATTCTTACCGATAAAGCCAATTCCTGCACGACGAGCGACCGCTGTATCCACCAAAGCTCCTGTATCTACCATAGCCTTGTATTCCAAACCATCCGTCAGTTTCTCAATTCCCCGTGCCAAACGCTCCATCTTATCTTGCAAGATATAGTGGTAATCAAGCCCCCATGAACTAGGGGTAATCTTCCCACGTTTGTATTGGGTCTTCTGCGGTTTAACAGGCAAATGTCGAGGATAAGCTACCGCGATAGAAATGATGGTTTTGGCAGATTCTAACGACAGTTTGGGACGGATACGTTCTTCGATATTCTTGTGTTCAAATCCTGACGAACGCCCTTCTTCCTGACTAGCACGCAGTGATTTCTCCAAATAAGCAAAATCATCAGCCGTTGTAAAACCAATCTTCGAGATTCCGATTTCCTGAGATAATTTAATAATCTCTTCCTTAATATTCATTATATTCATTTTAGCAAACTTTGGATATATTTAGCAAGACCTACATAGCTAAATAAGTTATTAATATAACAAAAAACGTTAGTACAAAACAAAAAATATTCATACGAACATAGGCCTTCTCCCGCCAAATACTGGTCAAGACATACATGATATTAATACCGATTGCCCCCCCTAAGCCGTTAGCCAGTATATCAGTTATATCTGCAACCCCAAGTAAAAGAAGATATTGCAGAACCTCAAAGCAGAGACTCACTAACATAATCAAACATAGATTAGCCACCCACGATGCCTTGCGAAATAGCATTTCCATATAAATACCAAAGGGAATAAAACTTACAATATTAAATAGAATTTCTGGAAAATCCAGCACTCCATCATAGACCGCTGTTCCTGCAAACGGAATTAAGTTTATACTAGCATAACCATAGCGTCCATATACGATGCTCAAGTCCATCTTAAAGACAATCATCCAAGTAAGCAAAAGGAGATAGGCAAAAAATAAAAACATACTCATTTTCTTTGTCTGCATAGAAATTCTCCTCTCAACTAGCATATTTTATCATTATATCATAAATGCTGTTCTATAAAATGTCACTTCTGTGACAAAGCTCGTTCCATATTACAAGTACTTTACAGCCTACTAAAAACAGAAAAGGAAGACACTACCAAGCCTCCCCTTATTCCCAAAAATATCTTATTAAAATGTCTGATTGCTATGCTGAAAAGCCTTATATTGATGGATTTGTAGCATCAAACGCTCAAAGTTCGCTTCCTTACATGCTCGCATGATTAAGAAGCAATCAATAAATTTCCACAAATAAAGCCCAAAAAATAACAAGAACCCAATCAAGATAAATAGCGTAACAAAAGATACTGCAAAAGCAATCAGCTTGGCAAATCCCAATTCTTTATTCCCGACATAAAAACGGTCGACACCAAACTCACCGAAGAAAATAGCCAAAATAAGAGCGACAAGAGGTTGACGCATCTCAACCATCATAAGAACGTTTAAAGCCTCATCATCTAAATCTTCTAGTTCTTTTTGCAGAATGAATAACTTATCAGATGGCAAATAACTGCTTTTACTTAAAATATAATTCTGAAGATAATTCATATAAACTCCTACCTCTTCAAAATTATAGCAGTTTCTTATTCTTCAAGCAAGCCTGTAGGGGAAAACAGCGGCAGAAATCGTTTACATTTTTTTCTTTTTTGCTATAATGAAACTAGATTACAAGGAGGTTCATATGAGAGTTATTATTCATTATCCAAAAACTATCAAACAACTATCCTCCCAAAAACTTCCGCTCCTGGTAGATGGAAAAATTGCTGGGACAGTTACTCAAGGTAAAATTCTAAGCTTACCAATTACACAACCATCTGTTACACTAAGCATTCGAGGGGATAAAAAATCGAGCATTCAAGTTAAGGAGGGCGATAGGGTCCAAATAGTGGAGAATAGCAAGTACTTCACTCTCTACTATTTCAGCTTGGCTATCGTACCAATCGCCTTACTATTTAACTTACCAACTCTTGTCAAAACCATCCTCCTCATACTAGCACTAGCCATCACTTTGTCGGGACAAGCAATCTTCCCAAAATACATTATCAGTACAGAAAAAAGCTCAGACCACTAAATCTGAGCTTTTTCAAATGATATAGTCTTCAGTTTGCTTTTAGTACAAGGCAACGAGGCGCAGGCTGTACTGAAGTACGGCAAGGCGAGTTAACGAAGTAATAAAAGATAAGCTGAATAACTATATTAGATAGCTTTTTCATCCAATCCCAACTTACGTTGAACAAATTTAACAATTTCTACAACGACAACCATGAGACCTGAACCGATTACTGTTACCATCCATTGAGTTGGTGTCAAGATAGATACCTTGAAGAAGGTATTGAATCCTGGAATCACAACAGTCGCCATCAAGAGCAAGAAGGCAGCTACGATAGACCAGTTAAAGAGTTTGTTCTTGAATGGACCAACGGTAAAGATAGATTGGTAAACAGATTTAACGTTGAAGGCATGCACCAACTGAATCAATCCAAGAGTAACATATGCCATCGTAAGAGCATCCGCATGAATGGCATGGTTATCTCCAGCATGCTCTGGGTAAAGAAGTGCAAAACCATATACGCCTAAGACAAGTGCTGTTTGAAGGATACCTTGATAGATAATCGAACTCAAGACACCACCTGAGAAGAAGCTTGAGTTACGACCACGAGGTTTGTGCTGCATAACACCTGGTTCAGCAGGTTCAACACCAAGGGCAATCGCTGGAAGTGTATCTGTTACCAAATTGATCCAAAGAAGATGAACTGGCTCCAATACGTCCCAACCAAAGAGAGTAGCAAGGAAGATACACAATACCTCAGCAGTGTTGGCTGACAAGAGATACTGGATGGTTTTTTGGATGTTTGAGAAGACTTTACGTCCTTCTTCAACCGCCACAATGATAGTTGCAAAGTTGTCATCTGCAAGGACCATATCAGAGGCACCTTTCGAAACTTCCGTACCTGTGATACCCATACCGATACCGATGTCGGCTGTCTTAAGTGATGGCGCATCGTTAACACCGTCACCAGTCATGGCAACAACCTTACCATCATTTTGCCAAGCCTTAACGATACGAACCTTATGTTCTGGAGATACACGAGCGTATACAGAATATTGTTTGAAGACTTTCTGGAACTCTTCATCCGTCAATTCGTTGAGCTCTGCACCTGTAAATACATGGTCTTCTGTATCGTTTGGATCGATGATACCAAGACGTTTTGCAATCGCCTCAGCTGTATCTTGGTGGTCACCCGTAATCATGATTGGACGGATACCAGCTTCCTTAGCAACACGAACAGCTTCTGCCGCTTCAGGACGCTCAGGGTCAATCATACCAACCAAACCTGAGAAGACAAGGTCGTTTTCAACAACGTCAGATTCCAATTCAGGAATAGCATCAACATACTTGTAAGCCATCATCAAGACACGAAGTGCTTGCTTAGCCAAGTCCTTGTTAGTGGCAAGAATGGCTTGTTTATCCGCATCGGTAATCGGACGGATTGTACCGTTTTCTTCAATTTGCGTTACACGTTTGAGCAATTGGTCTGGGGCACCTTTAACAGCTACAAAGAAGTTTCCAGCAGCTTGTTGGTGAACAGTTGACATCAATTTACGTGTTGAGTCAAATGGCAATTCAGCCACACGAGGCTCAGATACCAAGACTTCACGAACGTCAAAGTTTTGATCCAAACCAAATTGAACAAGTGCCGTTTCCGTTGGGTCACCGATCAATTTACCAGTTGGGTCAACTTTTGTATCGTTGGCAAAGTTCATAACACGAAGCGTTGTATTGCTTGCATCCAAGGCTTCCTTCGCATCAATCAACTGACCATTTGTATAAACTTTCTCGACAGTCATCTGGTTCATAGTCAAAGTACCAGTCTTATCTGATGCGATAATTTCAGTTGAACCAAGTGTTTCAACGGCTGGCAATTTACGGATGATAGAATTGCGCTTAGCCAATACCTGTGTACCAAGTGAAAGGACAACCGTAACGATTGCAGGCAAACCTTCTGGAATCGCCGCAACCGCAAGGGCAACAGAGGTCATAAGGTTGGCTAATGCCGCTTCTCCGACTGTCAAAGAAGGGTCACGTCGGAACATTCCGACTGCAAAGGTGATTGCTGCAATAATCAAAACTGCATAGGTCAAGACCTTAGACAATTGATTGAGGTTCTGCTTCAAAGGTGTATCGGTCTCATCTGCATTAGCAAGCATACCTGCGATATGACCAACCTCTGTAAACATACCAGTGTTCGTTACCACCCCAAGACCACGACCGTAGGTCACGTTTGAGTTTTGGTAAGCCATGTTAACACGGTCACCAATTGGTGCATCTTCTGCCAATTCCTTGCTCAAGTCCTTATCGACAGGAACAGACTCACCAGTCAGAGCCGCTTCTTCAATTTTCAAAGAGTTAGCTTCCAACAGACGCATATCGGCAGGGACAACATCACCTGCTTCAAGCAAGACGATGTCACCTGGTACCAAGTCTTTAGAATCAACCTCGACTACATGATTGTCACGAAGCGCACGCGCAACTGGGCTTGACATGTTTTTTAGCGCCTCAATGGCTGCCTCAGCTTGACCCTCTTGATAAACACCAAAGGCAGCGTTCAAGATAACCACAGCCAAGATGATAATGGCATCTGTCAAACCGTGTGAACCTTCTGTAATCACCGTCAAGATTGCTGCTGCAATCAAAATAATAATCATCAAGTCTTTGAACTGATCCAAGAATTTAGCTAAGAGTGTGCGTTTTTCACCCTCATCCAATTCGTTACGACCGTAGTCTGCTAGACGTTTGCTTGCTTCATCACTAGACAAACCGTCCAAAGAAGACCCCATGCTTGACAATACTTGCTCTTCGCTCTGTGTATAAAACAAATCGCGTTTTTGTTCTTTTGACAATTTCCTTCTCCTTCTCGGTCTCTTTTTTACCTAACAAATAAAAAAGAGACCTGTTTAATGAGAACCTCTCTTCACAGCTCAGCACTTCTATCTAGGGCTAGTTTTCTGTCACTCATCTTTATACTCTTCGAAAATCAAACTCAGGCGTTGTTGACTTGAATTGATGAACTTTAGTTCAATCTGCATCGGCGTCGCCTAGCCTGACTTTGATTTTCATTGAGTATTAGTTTTTTTTTGAAATACAGTCAGTATTCCTTCAAAAAACTGCCTTGATAGACAAAAAACTATCTCTTATCTAAAAATACCTTACTTGCGAAGACAGGTTCTAAAACAAGTCTCGCTATTTAATATATTGCCGGAAACAAGTCGGATTGACGACAATATCACGGAATTTTCCGCTAGCTACTCCCTCGATTTGTTAACTATTATATCAAAAATCCCGAGAAATTCAAGAATATTTTTCTGGAAATAAGAGATTATTTCCACGAGATTTCCAAATCATAGGAAGCAAAAAGCTGCTGGTTCTCCAATCCCTTTAATTCATATTGCAACTGGACACTTTGATCCGAACGGTTTAATTGGTAACGTTTTGTATCGGTCACAAAATGCTGGATTCCTAACGGTGTAGGAATGGTCACAATAGCTTCTTTACCAGAAATAAATCGCATAATAGACTTCGGAGTGGAAAAGCGTGTCATCACTAACTCTTCTTCGTCACATTTTATGACAACTTTTTCAGCTTCATCGTTACTATAAATGAGATAGATATTCCCATCTTTTTCCTTAACTTCCACTTGAAATTGCTGATCCACTACCTCAATCTGCCCGTCCAGATCAATTTCATTTCGTAAATGAATATTCATAGTTCCTCCTACTATTTTTTAATCCTAGTAACAAAGGATGAGCGAAGCAGAGTAAAGCCTGTATACGCTGCAATGAAGACAACTAAAATTTTCAAACTATTAATATCCAAATTTGATAGGAAGAAAGCGGCTGTCAAAACACCTAGCACCCCACCGACAATGATTCCTGGAACTCCTGGCCAGTTTACTCGTCCTGATTGGATAAACTGCTTGGCACCAGCTGTCATAATCATAGCAGCATTCAACATCATAACTGGAAGAGCAACCGATGGACTAATTCCCATCAATGAGAAGAAAATTAACTCAGGAGCATAGTTACCCAGTCCCATACTCATCAGCATTCCCACCATAAAATCAAAGGCAATACCAACAGCCAGTTTCCAACCAGTTAAGCCCTTTACTTCATTGGTAAGATCTGCGCCAGGGTTAGTAATCATGCGATAGACCATGAAACAGGCTGCAATAATTAGTAAAATCCCAAGAATTCGTTGAACTTTCTTTGTATCCCATTTTTGAGTTACCTTGGCACCAACAAAGGCACCCGTAAATGCCGCTGCTGCCATAGCAATCAGAGTGACCATATCAACCTCAACTATCGTAATAAACAATAGCGCCTCTACTAAGACTGGTATGATGTGCGCCGTTGTCATGGTCGCAGGAATTTTACGATCGTCTTCCACCAACTTTGTCAGTTTAAACATAGTGGTTGTCGTTGCAAAGGTTCCAATCCCCAAGGTGTCTAGCAAATCAGTAACATAACCGATACCAAACCCTGTCCAAAATTTCTCTTTTAGAGAAATATCGTGCTTTTTAGCATAGGATAAAATTGTGTAAAGCATCCAAAGAATAAGGGCTACAATAAAGACCTGAATAGTTAATAAGATAATTTGATTATTCATTTCTCCATTATACCAAAAGATTCCATTGGGTACATAGCAATATCCTTGTGTTTTAGAAAAATCAGGAATTTATCTCCCTTTTTTGTTATAATGAAACTATGATAGAAAAAGTATTTCGCGATCCAGTTCATAACTATGTACATGTTGATCATGAGCTGATTTATAAACTTATCAATACAAAAGAATTTCAGCGACTACGCCGCATCAAGCAACTAGGGACTACCTCCTATACCTTCCATGGTGGTGAGCATAGCCGCTTTTCGCACTGCCTTGGCGCCTACGAAATCGCCAGACGGATTACTCAAAAATTTGAAGACAAGTATCCACAAATCTGGGATACAAATGAGTCCCTACTGACCATGGTTGCTGCGCTACTCCATGATGTCGGACACGGGGCCTATTCTCATACCTTCGAGCGTCTATTTGATACAGACCATGAGGAAATGACCTGTGCTATTATTACTAGTCCAGAAACGGAGATCAATGCTCTGTTGAAACAAGTTTCACCTGAGTTTCCAGACAAGGTTGCTAGTGTTATCAAACACACCTATCCAAATAAACAGGTCGTTCAACTCATTTCGAGCCAGATTGATGTTGACCGGATGGATTATCTATTACGAGATTCCTACTTCACAGGTGCGAACTATGGTGAATTTGACCTAACTAGGATATTACGTGTCATTCGCCCGACAGAAAATGGAATTGCCTTCAAAGAATCTGGTATGCATGCAGTAGAAGACTACGTTCTCAGCCGCTACCAGATGTACATGCAAGTCTATTTTCATCCAGCAAGCCGCTCTATGGAAGTCCTATTGCAGAATTTACTCAATCGTGCCAAACTACTATATACTAGTGAACAGGAGTTTTTTGCACGAACTTCACCTCGGCTATTACCTTTTTTTGAGCATCGTATCCGTCTAACCGACTACCTCAGTCTTGATGATGGAGTTATGAATACTTACTTTCAATCATGGATAGATGGACCAGATCGTATTTTATCTGACTTAGCCCAGCGCTATATCAATAGGAAAGTACTCAAATCCATCACTTTCAAGGCCGAAGAAGAGGAAGCTTTGGACCGCCTGCGTAGCCTAGTCGCAGACGTCGGGTTTGACCCAGAATACTATACTGCTATTCACCACAACTTTGATTTGCCGTATGACATTTACCGACCGAATGCTGAAAAGAAACGGACTCAAATTGAGATTTATCGCAAAGATGAAACCTTGGTAGAACTATCCTCTCTATCACCAATTGTCCATTCCTTATCAGGCACAATCCATGGCGATAGCCGCTTCTATTTCCCAAAAGAAATGTTAGAAGAAACAGGAATTTTCGCACCTCAAATAGCTGATTTTAACAGCCACATACATAACGATCACTTTATAATTGGAGAATCAAATGAGCATTAAACTTGTCGCCATTGATATTGATGGTACACTACTAAATAGTCAACACCAAATTACAGCTGAAGTACACTCAGCAATCCAAGAAGCAAAAAAAGCAGGCGTTAAAATTGTTATTGCTACTGGTCGCCCCATTTCCGGTGTTCAAGCAATTTTAGAAGAACTCAATCTTACAGAAGCAGGTGACTACGTCATCACTTTTAACGGTGGCTTAGTCCAAGATGCAGCAACTGGTGAGGATATTGTCAAAGATACCTTGACTTATGAGGATTATCTCGACATCGAATCTGCTGCCCGTAAACTCATGCTCCCAATGCATGCCAGCACCAAGGAAGGTATCTATACTGCCAACCGTAACATCGGTAAATACACCATTTACGAATCAACACTAGTAAGTGCACCCATTTTCTATCGCACTCCTGAAGAAATGGCTGACAAGGAAATCATCAAAACAATGATGGTTGATGAGCCAGAAATTCTTGATGCTGCTATTCCACTTCTACCGACCAGCTTGACTGAGAAGTACAACGTAGCAAAATCAGCACCATTTTATTTGGAAATCACCCCTAAAACGGTTAACAAGGGACAAGCTATCATTCATCTAGCTGAGAAGCTTGGACTAACAATGGATCAAACCATGGCCATCGGTGACCAAGAAAATGACCGTCCAATGTTGGAAGTTGTTGGTAATCCTGTTGTCATGGAAAACGGAAATCCTGAATTGAAGAAAATCGCCAAATACATTACGAAGTCAAATGATGAGAGCGGTGTAGCCCACGCTCTTAGAGAATGGGTACTGAAATAGCCTCTTAAAATATCAAAAAAAGCATCGAATTCAAAATCCGATGCTTTTTGTTATTAGAAGTTCAACAAAGCCAAGAAGCTTTCTGATTCAAGTGATGCACCACCAACAAGCGCACCGTCAACGTCTGGACATGCCATGTATTCAGCAACGTTTGATGGGTTTACAGAACCACCGTATTGAACGCGAACTTTGTCTGCAACTTCTTGACCGAAATCAGCAGCAACAACGTCACGAACAGCTTTACACATGTTTTGTGCATCATCTTTAGTAGCTGATTTACCAGTACCGATTGCCCAGATTGGCTCATAAGCAATAACAAGTGATGCTACTTGCTCAGCAGTCAAGTCTTTCAAAGCTGCAGAAACTTGAGCACCTACGAATTCTACTGCTTTACCAGCTTCGTAAGTTTCAAGTGACTCACCACAACAGATGATTGGAGTCAAACCGTTACGGAAGATTGCATGAGCTTTTTTATTAATATCTTCATCAGTTTCGTGGAAGTAATCACGACGCTCTGAGTGACCGATAACAACATAGTTAACACCCATTTCAGCCAATACTTTTGGAGATGTTTCACCAGTGAAGGCACCAGCATCTTCAAAGTAGCAGTTTTGAGCAGCAACTTTCAATTCAGAATCTTTAGCGAACCACAACAAAGCATTCAAATCTACAGCTGGAGCTGCGATAGCTGCTTCAATTTTGTCGCCTGCAGGCAATTTTCCTGCAATTGCCTCAACGAAAGCTTGTGCTTCTTGAGGGTTTTTGTTCATTTTCCAGTTACCGGCAATGATTGGTTTACGTGACATTTCACTTACCTCTTCTATATTTATTGTACAAGGTACATTATAGCATAAACTTAGCTAAGATTAAAGAATTTCTGTGCATTTTATGAATACTTACAGAAAAACTCTCTACCCGAAAGTAGAGAGTTACAATTAAGTTGTCTGACTATAATTGTTATTTCTGGGAACTCAATCGAATTAAGCTTCGATTTCTGTAACCATACCTGAACCAACAGTACGTCCACCTTCACGGATAGAGAAAGTAGTACCTTGTTCAACGGCGATTGGGTGGATCAATTCAACGTCGATAGTAACGTTATCACCAGGCATTACCATTTCAGTACCTTCTGGCAATTTGATTGAACCAGTTACGTCAGTTGTACGGAAGTAGAACTGTGGACGGTAGTTGTCGAAGAATGGAGTGTGACGTCCACCTTCTTCTTTAGTAAGGATGTAAACTTCACCTTTGAATTTAGTGTGTGGGTTGATAGAACCTGGTTTAGAAATAACTTGACCACGTTCGATTTCATCACGTTGTACACCACGAAGAAGCACACCAACGTTATCGCCGGCAAGACCTTCGTCAAGTTGTTTACGGAACATTTCAACACCAGTAACAACTGCTTTAGATTTTTCTTCTTGAAGACCAACGATTTCGATTTCGTCGTTGACACGAACAGTACCACGGTCGATACGTCCTGAAGCTACAGTACCACGACCAGTGATTGAGAATACGTCCTCGACTGGAAGCAACAATGGTTTGTCAGTGTCGCGTTCTGGTTCTGGAATGTACTCATCAACAGTGTTCATCAATTCCATAACGATGTCTTCGTACTTAGAGTCACCTTCAAGAGCTTTAAGAGCTGAACCTTGGATAACTGGAAGATCATCACCTGGGAAATCGTATTCTGAAAGAAGGTCACGGATTTCCATTTCAACCAACTCAAGCAATTCTTCATCGTCAACCAAGTCAACTTTGTTCATGAAGACGATAAGGTGTTTAACACCAACCTGACGTGAAAGAAGGATGTGCTCACGAGTTTGTGGCATTGGACCGTCAGTTGAAGCTACTACAAGGATCGCACCGTCCATCTGAGCAGCACCAGTGATCATGTTTTTAACGTAGTCCGCGTGTCCTGGAGCGTCGATGTGAGCATAGTGACGTTTTTCAGTTTCGTACTCAACGTGTGCAGTGTTGATAGTGATACCGCGCTCGCGCTCTTCTGGAGCAGCATCGATAGACGCATAGTCTTTAGGTTGGTTAACTGATGAAGGCAAGCGACGTGCCAATACAGTTGTGATAGCTGCTGTCAAAGTAGTTTTACCGTGGTCAACGTGTCCAATTGTACCAATGTTAACGTGTGGTTTACTACGATCGTATTTTTCTTTTGCCATTTTGGTAAAAGCCTCCAATAAAATATATTTTATAGATAGACAGTAGGCAATACAGTCTAACTTTACCTTACTATTCTATCAAATTGTAGCAGAATTGCAAGCATTTTCTATCGTTTTTTATTTTATCCATTTTCTGCAAGGGCTATTAGCTTCGCTTATAACTTTTTTTATCATCCCATTTTAACCTATTACTCAACTAAAAACACCTCACTGCCATAGGAATATTGATGTTACCATAGCTACAAGGTGCCACAAATACGAGACTACTGCGACAGACCTTTCTCCATTCAGTCATCCTACGACTCCCTGACAAGCCTCTTGCTATAGGTATTGAAAATATATTGACTATTTTCACTTAATGATGCAGTTGATAATAAGGCTGAATAGGAATGGACGCGCCAATACTAGAAGAATAAATCCAGTCCTTGCCTTCCAACTGAGCAAAGTCTTCTGCTTTTCCTGTTAGGATAATGCCTGCGAACTCCAACTGATCAATCTCTTCTTGTTTGGTAAAGTCAGTGCCACCAAACTTATCGACAAAGGCCTGCAAGTCATCCACAGGTATGTCCAGATACTGTGCTCGCTCCTGATCTCCCGATTCTAAGAACTCTTTCATAAAGTCCATACCTGTCATATAGTCTCCAGGCATATCCGAAAAGACTAGTTGAATATCCTCTGGATCTAACCCCAAAAGCTGCTCTGGACGATAGTAATGGGTACTTTGCTTCCCTTCTGTCCCTATCCAATACCAATTTTGCTTGAGATTGCTGGGAATCATTTGCTTGATTTCTGCCAAACTGTACTTCTTATCAAAGGAAATAGCCACTTCTACTAGCTGCCCACTCATGTCTTTAAGATAATGCAATTCATTGGCAATGTCTTGAACACTCCAAACAGACTTTTTTCTATTGTAAAAAACAGGTACCTTGGTATTGGTTGTGAAATCATATAGATATTTGAAGGTATTGCCGGGTATATGCTGGGCAAAGTCATAATGACTATCAAACAGGTCATAGTAAATTTCGTGCTGACCAAAAGCCATAGGAACACCGTCTAAATCCTTGTGCAAATCGAAGTAGAGCTTCCCAGAGACATAACTTGTACTTTGGATTTTAATGCCATCATGATTTATATTTGGATAGGCGATTTCCATTAGCATCGTTTGTTCCCACACCTCACGACCTTCTCGTGCACCGACGATGATTTTTACTGTTTGAACGCCAATAAGCATTAAGATGAAGCCGATGAGCGATGATAGCCCTATTGTCTTCCATAAATTCTTCCGCTTACTCTTTTTTGTCACTTCTTCAAAAGTCCTCATAATCATATCCTCTCTCTTCTAGTATTTTCCTTAACTGCGTGCGTCCTCGGTAAAGGCTGATTTTCACCCAACTTTGACCAGCACCTAAAATATGCGCAATCTCTTTGATACTCATATCTTGGAAGTAGTATAAGTCAATCACTTGCTGGTATTTTTCTGGCAGGTCTGCAACTGCTTGATAGAGTTCCTCATAACCTTCTTGGTCATAGACCAAAAAATTTTCAGGTGTAAAAAACTCCTTTTGTAAAATTTCATGGTAGCGCTTGTCTCGCCTGTATTTGTCAATGTAAGCCCGAACTGCAGAACGGTAAAGCCAGGCTCTTAGTTTTTCGAAAGGAAGGACAATATCAGATTCAAGCAATTTGACTAGAACATCTTGGGCAATATCCTGACTGTCAGCTGGGCCGGCTCCTGATTTTTGCAAATAGTAGGAAATCTCCTCTGCAATACCAATAATTTCTTTTTCATATTGATCTAGTTTGATACTTATCCCCTCCTTTCACTGATAAAACGAATAAGGGGTGATTTGGTTACACTTTCTTATGATTATTATATATTTTTATCAGCAAAAAAAACAACCTCCGAAGAAGTTGTTTTATGCCTATTAACCTGAGTTGCGCAAACCTGTCGCCACACCATTGATGGTAATATGAATGAGATTCTCTTGTTCTTTGCTCAATTCTCCACGACGAAGACGATGAATTAATTCAATTTGAATATAGTTGAGCACATTGAAATAAGGCATGCGATAATCAAGACTAGCTTTTAGAAACGGTAGTTCTGCTAAAAGCTCATCATTTTGCTCGATTGACAAAATAATTTCTTTGGTCAACTGCCATTCATCTAAAATGACATGGAAGATATTTCGTACCTCTTCGCTTTCACACATTTTAGCATATTCAAATGCGATATTCATATTGGATTTAGACAATACCATATCCACGTTTGATAGAAGTGAACGGAAGAATGGCCAAGATTCGTACATTTTTTGTAACTTAGACAAATTATCAGGGTGCTTATCAATAAAGCGTTTGAAACTTGAACCAACTCCATACCACCCTGGCAACATAACACGGTTTTGTGACCAGGAGAATACCCATGGAATCGCACGCAAACCACCGATTTCTGTGATGGTTTTTCGAGCCGCTGGACGTGAGCCAATGTTCAAGCTTGATACTTCACGAATTGGACTAGCGGCAAAGAAATAATCATAAAAATGTGGATTGTTGAATACAAGATCTCTATAAATACGATAGCTATCTGATACAATTTCATCCATGGTTTCGCGATAGCCATCGATTTCATTTGGATCGGTAATCATTTGTGTGACCATACGGTCAAGCGTTGCAGATACCAGCATTTCTAAATTATAGTAGGCTGCATCTTTGTTACCGTATTTATTGCCTATCACTTCGCCTTGTTCTGTCAAACGAAGCCGGTCCTTAATAGAACCAAATGGCTGAGATGTAATCGCATCATAGGAAGGACCTCCACCACGACCAACAGTACCTCCGCGACCGTGGAAGAAGGTGATGTTTACTCCGTAGTCTTGACCAATTTGCGTCAATTCATTCTGTGCTTTGTAGAGTGTCCAGCCGGAGGATAGGTAGCCACCATCCTTGTTGGAATCTGAGTAGCCAAGCATGATTTCTTGGTAGTATTTATTGCCTGCAATCCAACGTTTCGCTAAATCTAATTGCAGATATTGACGCATGGTATCAGGTGCATTATCTAAGTCCTCGATTGTCTCAAAAAGTGGAACAATCTGAACACGGGCCTTATCGACATCTACTAGACCAACTTCTTTTAATAGGACAGCTAATTCCAGCAAATCAGAAACACTCTCCGAGTGTGAAATAATATGTTGCTTGATGATTTCCTCACCTAGCTTATCTTTCAATTCACGCGCAGCAGCAAAGATGGCCAGTTCTTTTTCTAATTGTTCTGACTTTGGCATGTGCGTTGCAGAAAGAATGCGTGGATCAGTTTCCAACTGCTTCAAAAGAACATGGCATTTAGCTTCCTCAGATAAACTAGAGTAGTCTTCTACGATACGGGCAGAAGCCAATAGCTCCGCAACACTTGCTTCATGAATAGAAGAGTCTTGGCGCATATCGATACTAGCTAGGTAGAAACCAAACGCTTCAACCGCTTCAAGTAATTCTGTAAAATCACCTTTCAATAGCGCCATAGATTTATTTTCAATCAAAGATTGTTTGATGGCTAATAAATCAGCTTTAAACTCGGCTACATTACTATAGCGAACATCTGACGGCTTATTGTGAACTAGATAATCTCTTGTATTTGCAAGTTTCATCTGAATATAGTGAAAAGCACGACGATAAGGCTCATTTTCACGGTAGACAGAACTATCTTCAGATAAATCCGCCAGCATCTTAACCGCTGTAGATACATTTACAATGGAAGTTGAGAGCGAAAAATTCCGATAGAGTTTATAGAGTTGCTCATCGTAATAATTCATAATGACTTCACACTGAGTCAAGGCTGACAGCTTCAAGGTCTCTGCAGTAACAAATGGATTTCCATCACGGTCTCCCCCAATCCACATACCCATTGTAATTGGACGAGGATTATTTAAGACGATTCCTTTCTCAGCGGCCAAACGTTTGTATTCCCGCTGCAACTTAGTGACAGCCTTAATAAAGGAAGAATTGTAATACTCCATAACGTTTGTGATTTCGTTGGTTACCTTCAACTTCTTCTCACGAATCATATCCGTCTGCATGATAATTTCAATGTAACAACGGAGCTCATCTTCCCATTTGTTTTTATTGAGCAATCCCAATTTTACATCACGATAACGACGAAGCAACTCATGAATATGCTTGGTTAAATCCAGCATAGACTGGCGTTGAACCTGAGTAGGATGGGCTGTCAAGACTGGAACAACATTCAACTTTTCAAGGATTTCAGCTGCATTTTCTTGTTTGGAAACCATATCAATTGTTGTTGAAATCTTACCAAGATAATCTTGATCAATATTGTTTTGATGGTTGATTTCATAGGCCAAATCAACATCTTCTGATATATTAATCAAAAGTGGCAAAACAGCAAAGTATCGAGAAATAACTGCTAGTTCATCATTATTCAACTGACTGATAATAGCAATCAATGCCTGATAATCATCCTGACGAGACAATTGAGATAATTCTACAATTTTAGCAAAAGTCTCTGCAGGCATCATTTGGGCTGCTACTTCTTCCAAAATAGATGTTAGAATCGTTACTTCTTCACGGATTGCTTCCTTGTTGTTATAGTTTTCTAATTTTTGAATAGCCATCTCCTACCTCTTTCCTATCTCTAAATTAGCGTACGCTCTATTTCTTCTTCAATTAATCGACGTTTTTCACTAGCATCAATATTCAGAACAAACCCTATCCCGATGGAAATAATCAAAAGACTCGATCCACCCTGTGACAAGAAGGGGAAAGTTACCCCCGTTGCAGGAATAATTCCAGAAATTCCTCCGATATTGACAAATGTTTGAATCAAAAGCATACCTGCCATTCCAAGCGCTATCATCGCATTAAATGGACTGCGAGCACGGACGCCTACAATAATAATTCGAATAATCAAAAAGAACAATAAGGCTAGAATTAAACTAGCTCCGACAAAACCGAGCTCTTCAATGACAATCGAAAACGCAAAGTCGGTGTGGGCCTCTGGTAGATACCCCTTTTTCTCAATCGAATTTCCCAAGCCACGTCCAAGCCATCCACCGTTACTCATCGCATAGTAAGAATGAGTCAATTGAAGACCTGAGTTGGTGGCATTACCAAATGGATCAAAATAGGCAGCAAAACGACGAGCAATATAACCAAAGAGCGGAATTTTTTCCACCGTTTCTACACCCAAAATACGAATCGTCCCTAGAATAACTGTTGAGGCGGCTACAATTCCCAAAACCGCTGTTGAAAACCAGCGATAAGCAATCCCACTCACACTAATCATCACGACCATAATCAGCACAATAATCGTCGCATTCCCCAAGTCTGGCAGTGTTGCAACTAGACCAAGGAGGAGCAGACTGACCACCCGCCAATCTGTAAACTCTTTCGGAATCCAACTTCCTTTAATCAACGATACATAGTCATAAGTCCGAATATCCGCCTGTTGTTTTGCAAACTCATGTGCCAGATACCAAATGATAATTAATTTCAAATATTCTGCCGGTTGCAAGGTTCCTGCGATTGGCAGAGGAATCCAGCCATGAGCCCCGTTAATCGGAGGAAACAACCGAGAAATAGCTAACAGAAATACTTCTACCAAAATAACCGAATAGATAACGGCTTTCTTGCGTAAAAAACTTAATTTCATACGATAAATCGTATAGATTGCTACCAAGCTGACAATCCAGAATCCTGCCTGGTTAATCACTGTTCTAAATGGATTTCCACCATTAATAATTTGCGTAGCACTGGTTGTCGAATAGACCATTACCAACCCAATCACCGATAAGATGAGATAGGGAATCAGTATGGAATAATTCAACAACTGGCGTTTGTCAATCTTCATTGCTTATCCAACCTTCTTCGAGTATAGCTCTTATTATAGCATACTTTGTATAAAAATACTTATCACTTTCTAAGTTGCTCTGCAAACATTCGGAACTAACTTTTGTCAACAAGAAAAAGGCCGAAGCCTTTCATATCTATTCAAATGTTTCAAGATAAAATTCAATTTCATCCCCATTCGCAACTGTAAGGTCTTTCGCCCCTTTATCAGCCATTTGGCCATTAACTTTATACATCCAGTATGTATTGGCGCTCGCATCTTGGCTAACACCATCAATTTCTGTTATCAAACCATTGTCTTCTACAATGTCATGATGTTCTTTAAGTACATCCATGACACTATCACCTTCTTCCGCAGTGACTTCCTGACGATTCGCTTTGTCCTTGGTTGTAATCTGCAAAGTGACTTCGATAGCCGAGTCACTCTGTTTCTCAGTAGTGTTTGTACAAGCAGCCAAGAAGAGCGAGAAGACAACCATCAACATAATACTAATTTTTTTCATTTATAAAATCTCCTAAAAATATAATCAATAATTGGATAAAACAAAACTGTTGAAGCAGCGTGTAAACTATCAAAGACTAGACCATTAAGCCAGAAGACGATAGGGGAAGTCCCAAACTGTGTAGCAGATAAAAAACTTATCGTTAGCCCATATAAAAAGACAAGAATCCCCGCCAGAAGACTCTGTAGCCACAAGGGAATGTTCTCTTTTTTGATAAAAGGACCGATTGCCAACCACCATATAAATTGGATAAAAGCAAAACTAAGAACTTGCCACAAAACAACTGTGCCAAATCCAAATAGCAAGCCACTCCCTACCATTACTAGTACCATCAATATCCAGCTCTCCAGCAAACTGAAATAGGACAGAACAACGAGGAAAATAGCCGTGAGAGGCTTTATATTGGGCAACGGTCCAAAAACCACCCTTAAAACAATCGTCAAAGAGGACAGAACAACTAGCTGACTAACACGTCTTACTTTTTCACTTTTGTCATGCATACCAATTTAGCCTACCCTATTCCCTTTATTATGTCAAGTTCAGATAATCTTTTACTATTTCTTGAATCGTATTTTTTTGATTTTTTCATGATTTTACGGTAGAATTGAGGAGATGAGAAAGAAACTAAATCCGATGATTGTTGTTGGTTTTTTCCTATCCTTCTTTGCTCTTATTTTCATCACTGGGGTGACTGGAAATACTGTAAATAAGACGGAGGTAACTAACGAAACCGCAGTCACACAATCAAACACCAGTACAAGTTCTAAAACAACAAATTCTAGCTCAAGTTATTACATTGCAAATGCGCTCGAAATGAAACCTATCATCGACGTTTCTGCTTGGCAGAGGCCGTCTGAAATTGACTATGATACCCTTAGCAAAAACATTTCTGGCGCAATCGTTCGTATTCAAAGTGGATCACACACTAAAAACGAAAATACTTCGACTGATAAAAATGGGCTAGATAAATCCTTTGATACTCATATTAAAGAATTCCAAGCAAGAAATATACCTGTTGCTGTCTATGCCTATGTCACGGGAAATAGTATCGAGAACATGCGAGAGGAAGCTCGAAGCTTTTACAAGGCCGCAAATAAATACAAGCCAACCTTCTATTGGTTAGACGTTGAAGAATATACCATGGATGATATGAATGCTGGAGTGGAGGCTTTTCGAAAAGAGTTAGAAACTCTCGGTGCTAAAAACATTGGAATTTACGTTGGAACCTATTTCATGGAAGACCACAGCATCAATGTGGATAAATTTGACGCCATTTGGATTCCTACATACGGTGATGATTCTGGCTACTACAATGCCGCTCCAAATACTGACTTGGACTACGATCTTCACCAATATACCTCACGTGGTTATGTAAACGGCTTTGAGCACCACCTAGACCTCAACATTATTACTACCCTGAAGGATCCTAATGAAGTTTATCAGAAACTATTTACAACACCCGAATAAAATGATACATTTTCACTAATTACATATACACAAAGGAGTGCTTCGGCTGAGATCGCAACTGCGAAATCCTCGAACCTGATCTAGTTAACACTAGCGTAGGAATTGTGTGCTTTATAGAATGATACTATACTCTGCTATAAACACTCCTTTGTTGACCATCTACAAAGGAGTCTTTTTATGTCCAAATCCAAATTGTCTATTCTAGCTGAAGTTGCTATCTTTTCTGCAATTGCCCTCGTTTTTGACAAAATCCCGCTCTTTACAATGCCCCAAGGTGGATCTGTGTCTTTAGTCATGCTTCCAATCTTACTGCTTGCTCTACGCCACGGACTAGGGGTGGGGGTTCTTACTGGTGGTATTGTCGGAACCATTCAACTTTTCTACGGTGGCTACTTCCTAAACGTTTTTCAAGTTTTTCTTGACTACGCATTTTCTTACGCCGGAATTGGTTTAGCAGGTTTAGTGGCACCCACCCTATCCAAACAAAAAAATCT
This sequence comes from Streptococcus suis, assembly GCF_029616525.1. Classification (GTDB taxonomy): domain Bacteria; phylum Bacillota; class Bacilli; order Lactobacillales; family Streptococcaceae; genus Streptococcus; species Streptococcus suis_AF. The sequence goes on from NZ_JANFME010000004.1 coordinate 74,736, forward strand.
AAAAAATGCTACTCTCACCATTACTCTGGCTAGTTTTCTAGGAGGAAGCATCCGATTGTTAGCCACCTTCTTATCAGGAATTATTTTCTACGCAGACTACGCTCCAGATGGTATGCCTGTTTGGTTCTATTCCTTTACCTACAATATCAGCTATATTCTTCCTTCCACTGCAATTGCCTCTATTCTACTCATTTTACTCTATAAAGCAAGACCAGGTTTTTACAATCTTTAACCAAAACTGCCTGCTGGATTTTATCTAACAGGCAGTCTTTTTAATTATTTTTACTTGCTTTATGCTATAATAGGAACGTTATAATACATTTTGGAGGAAATTATGGCTTCTTGGATTTCAAGAATTATTAAAGGTATGATTATCGCACTCGGCTTTATCTTACCTGGTGTCTCTGGGGGGGTACTCGCTGCTATCCTCGGAATCTATGAGCGACTAATTGGATTTTTAGCAAATATTCGAAAAGATTTCAAGGAAAACTTTCTTTATTTTGTTCCTGTAGGAATTGGTGGAATTTTGGGAATCGCACTTTTCTCTTTCCCTGTAGAATTTTTATTGCAACATTTCCAAGTCCCAGTTTTGTGGGCATTTGCGGGAGCAATCGTGGGAACTATTCCTAGCCTACTTAAAGAATCAACTCAAAAGAGCAAACGAGATAGCATTGATTTGGCTTGGTTGATTGGGACATTCATTATTTCTGGCCTCCTACTTTACAATTTGAGCGATCTTGTCGGGACACTTCCAGCTACTTTTGCTAGTTTTGTATTGGCAGGTGCCTTGATTGCTTTAGGGGTACTTGTTCCTGGACTCAGCCCTTCAAACTTACTATTGATTTTGGGTATCTACACACCCATGCTCAATGGTTTCAAATCACTTGATCTATTCGGTACCTTCCTACCAATCGCAATCGGTGGCGTTCTTGCAATGGTGGCTTTTTCAAAAGCAATGGACCACGCTCTGAAAGTCTACCATTCACGTGTTTATCACTTTATTATTGGTATCGTCTCATCTTCTACTCTCCTAATTTTGATTCCACAAGCAAGTAATAGAGAGTCAATTTCCTATGCTGGAGCTGACTTTGTTACATGGATTGCTGCTATTGTCCTATTTATACTAGGAGCATGGTTAGGGCTTTGGATGAGTAAACTTGAGGAAAAATATAAATAATGGCAAAAAAGGTTAAAATAAAGAAAACCTTGGTGGACCAAATATTGGACAAGGCTAAGATCAATCATGATAGCCTTGTTTTAAATGCCTTCGAAGGTCAACTTCCACCAGGAATTGAAGAACACGAAATTTACAAAACACTGGCATTAACTGGAGATAAAACTGGACCAATTATCGGCATTGTCCCAATCACAGAACACCTGTCTGAGAAAAAATTAGCCAAGATCTCTGGCAATAAAAAAGTGAGTATGATTCCGCAAAAGGACTTGGAAAAGACAACTGGCTACGTCCACGGTGCCAACAATCCCGTGGGCATTCGTCAGAAGCATAATTTCCCAATCTACATTGATCAATCTGCCCTTGAACTCGGTCACTTGATTGTCTCTGCTGGAGAAATTGGTCGGTCGATTCGAATTGACAGTCAGGTATTAGCTGATTTTGTAAAAGCTGACTTTGCCGATCTGATTGAGGGGAGGGACTAGACTTGAAAATCTACTTTGTCCGTCACGGTAAGACCGAATGGAATTTGGAGGGACGCTTTCAAGGCTATTCTGGTGATTCAGCTCTTTTGCCTGAATCTTATCAGGATTTAGAAAAACTAGGCAAATACCTTGCTGAAATCCCCTTTGATGCTATTTATTCTAGTGATTTGCAGCGCGCACATAGCACTGCCGTAGAAATTGCCAAAGCCAATCACCGTTGCAAAACCGTTCTAACCACGCAACAATTACGTGAATGGAATTTTGGAACGCTAGAAGGAAGCAAGATGGCAATTTTTCGTGCCATCTACCCCAAACAAGCTTGGGCACTCAAACATAATCTAGCACTTTTTAACAATGACTTATTTGAAGCTGAGAGCGTTCGCCAGGTAACTCAACGAATGGTGGACTTTGTCCAATCGCTGAAAGGGCAAGACATGGAAACAGCCCTCATCGTCAGCCATGGTGCCTTTCTAACCGCTTCTATCCATCGCCTGCTTGGTTTTCCACCAGCCCAACTGCGTTACCGAGGTGGTTTGGATAATGCATCAGTTACTATTTTAGAAACAAGCGATTTCGAAAACTTTACAGAATTAGCTTGGAATGATACCAGCTATAAAGCAAAACAGTAGAATTTTCTGCTGTTTTTTTCCTATCCTATTAGCAATTTATACTGATTTTTTCTCTCTTCTATGATAAAATAGAAATAACAGACTTTGGAGGAATAAAATTTTTATGTCAACTGAACATTTTGAAGAATTAAATGACCAACAGATTGTCCGTCGTGAGAAAATGACGGCTCTTGCCGAACAGGGCATTGACCCATTTGGAAAACGTTTTGAGCGTTCTGCCAACTCAGCTGAATTGAAGGCCCTGTACGAAGACAAATCAAAAGAAGACTTAGAAGAATTAGGGCAAACGGCAATCATTGCAGGTCGTATTATGACCAAGCGTGGTAAGGGTAAGGCAGGTTTTGCTCACATTCAAGACCGCGAAGGCCAGATTCAAATCTACGTTCGTAAGGATGATGTTGGCGAAGAAAACTATGAAATCTTCAAAAAAGCAGACCTTGGTGACTTTATTGGTGTCGAGGGAGATGTTTTCAAGACAAACGTTGGTGAGCTGTCTATCCATGCTCGCAAGTTGACTCACTTGTCTAAAGCCCTTCGCCCATTGCCAGAAAAATTCCACGGTTTGACAGACATCGAGATCCGCTACCGCAAACGTTATTTGGACTTGATTACTAACCGTGAGAGCTTTGATCGCTTTGTGACCCGCTCAAAAATTATCTCAGAAATCCGCCGTTACCTTGACGGACTTGGTTTCTTGGAAGTGGAAACACCTGTCCTTCACAATGAAGCTGGTGGTGCTGCAGCTCGTCCATTCATCACCCACCACAATGCCCAAAACATTGACATGGTCCTTCGTATCGCGACAGAACTCCACCTCAAACGCCTCATTGTCGGCGGTATGGAACGCGTTTATGAAATCGGCCGTATCTTCCGTAACGAAGGTATGGATGCGACCCACAACCCTGAGTTCACTTCCATTGAGGTTTACCAAGCTTATGCAGACTACCAAGACATCATGGACTTGACCGAAGGTATTATCCAGCACACTGCCAAGGCTGTTGTCGGCGATGGTCCTGTGACTTATCAGGGCACTGAAATTGCTATCCATGAGCCATTCAAGCGTATCCACATGGTTGACGCTATTAAGGAACAAACTGGCGTGGACTTCTGGCAAGAGATGAGCTTCGAAGAAGCAAAAGCCCTTGCAGCTGAGCACAAGGTCCCTGTGGAAAAACACCATACAGAAGTTGGTCAAATCATCAACAGCTTCTTTGAAGAATACGTTGAAGCAACTCTTATCCAACCAACCTTTGTCTATGGTCACCCAGTAGCCGTATCTCCACTGGCTAAGAAAAACGATGAAGACCCACGCTTCACAGACCGCTTTGAGCTCTTCATCATGACCAAGGAATACGGAAACGCCTTTACAGAATTGAACGACCCAATCGACCAATTGGAACGCTTCGAAGCCCAAGCCAAGGCAAAAGAACTCGGTGACGACGAAGCGACAGGCGTTGACTACGACTACATCGAAGCCCTCGAATACGGTATGCCACCAACAGGTGGACTTGGAATCGGTATCGACCGCCTCTGCATGCTCTTAACAGACACAACAACTATTCGGGATGTACTATTGTTCCCTACTATGAAGTAAGCAACAGTAACCTTCTAGTATTGTTGCCACTAGGAAATACCAATCGCTTTCATGTTTCTTGGCGATTGGCTGACAAGGTCTGCTAGACCTTGTCACTCCCGACTATGAAATAAAAATTACAAACTGTTTAACACCGTTACTTAAAATACTCTTGGAATGTTCCAAGAGTATTTTTGCATACAAAAAATCCCAACCACTTGGTCAGGATTTTCAGGAGATTATGAAAAATATTTAGGATTGGGAGTGGGACAGAACTCAAATAATCATAGAAAGTTCCCCCTCACTTCCAAGCAGTAGTTCGGGGAACCTTTGGAGGTCGGAGATAGAGCGAATAGAGTTCGCTACAAAACAGTCAGAATGGTGACTGTTGGAGGTTGGAAATAAAGCGAACACCGTTCGCTTCAGCCGTAGGGGAAGATGTGGAGTGTAAAATACGAATTGCTGAGATTTGCTTCGCAAATCTTATCTCCAACCTTTAACAGTCCACTGGACTGTTAAACCCAATCAACCACTGCGCTGAGACGTTGACTCCACTTTAGAGAAGTGAGGCTATTATAACGTCCCCTCCTTTTTATCTCATCAGCCTTGGGACTGATTCTCTTCTTTTTTGGCAAAATAATCTCGGACAATTGGCGCGACTTCTTTTCCGTAGAGTTCGATAGCACGGAGGACATCTTCATGTGGCATTGAGCCGATTGGGAGATGGAGGAAGAAACGGTCCAAGTCAAGTGTTTCAATAGTCTTGATAATTTTTTCAGCGACTCGTTTTGGATCTCCGACGATGGTTGCTCCTTCGTCTGTCAGAGAGTAGAGATATTGCGCCTTGGTCATCTCGCTCCAATGTGGGCGGTCTTTGGCAATGTTATCCGTCAAAACCTTAGTTGGATAGAAATACTCTTCCACAGCCTTGTCATGGTCGTCTGCAATCCAGCCCCAAGAGTGTGCTGCAACCTTGGTTTTCTTTGGATCATGACCTGAGTTGCGGGCTACCTTACGGTAGGCATCTGCCAGTGGTTTAAAGCGATGGGCACCTGCACCAATGACAGCATAAACGATTGGCAGGCCTTTCTTAGCAATCTTGATGGTGGATTCTACATTGCCCCCAGTTGCAACCCAGATCGGAAAATCTTCCTGAACAGGACGTGGATAGACTGGCTTATTATCGACTGACTGGGTAAAATGCCCATCCCACTTGAGATTGGTTTCCTTGTCGATTTCCAGAAGCATATCCAACTTTTCATCGAAGAGTTCTTCATAGTCGTGGAGATCATAGCCAAACAAGGGAAATGACTCCGTAAAGGAACCACGACCCGCCATGATTTCCGCTCTGCCATTTGACAAAGCGTCAATGGTGGTGTACTGCTGATAGAGCCTTACAGGGTCCATGGAGGAAAGGATTGAAACTGCTGATGTTAGCTTGATATGCTTGGTATTGACGGCACCAGCTGCCAGCACAATCTCAGGTGCAGAAACCGCAAAATCTTCGCGGTGATGTTCACCAATCCCATAAACATCAAGACCCACCGCATCAGCTAGTTCGATTTCTTTGACTAGCTGACGAATTCGCTCGTCGTGGCTGTAAGTTTCCCCTGTTTTTTCTAGTGGAGTTGTTTCGCCAAATGTTGAAATACCTAATTCTACCATGATGTATTCTCCTTTGAAATCACTATTTCTTAATTGATGCGTTTATTTTATCTCTAATTAGTGATAAAGTCAATTGATTTGCTCAAAATAAAACGACTAGGAAAACCTAATCGTTTCAATAGATTATTCATAGCGCAAAGCTTCAATTGGATCAAGTTTAGATGCTTTGTTGGCAGGTAGTACGCCAAAGACAATACCGACCACTGCTGAGAAAGCTAAACTTCCTAAAACAACCGGTATTGATATTTCAGCTGTCATCTCTCCCATAACCTTTGTGGCGTTGAGAGTAAACACAATGACTTGAGCGATAGCTAAGCCGATTGCTCCACCTAAAGTGGTCAAGACCATGGCTTCTATCAAGAATTGCATCAAGATATTGCCTCGGGTTGCTCCGAGCGCTTTACGGAGACCGATTTCACGAGTCCGCTCAGTTACTGATACCAGCATGATATTCATGACACCGATACCACCAACCAGCAAGGAGATGCCTGCAACAGCACCGATAAACAGGGTAACACCAGACATTTGAGATTTAAACTCTTCCAACATGGCTGACATATCATAGATGTTATATCTGGCCTCTTTCAAGCCAGTGACTCTCGTTAAATAATCTGCAGCAGCTTGACCAAGTTCACCAGCTCGACTCACATCATCAACATGAACATACAGACCACTATTTTCTTTCATCCCCATTTCAGCAGCCAACTGCGTATTGGTCATGACAGCATTCCCTCCAGAATTCATTCCGTAGAGGGCTGTACCCGCTTTTGGATCTTTGTAAACACCGACAACAAGGTATGAATTGTCATTGACACTAACTGTCTGGTTTAGAGAAGACTCGATGGAGCCAAATAATTTTTCAGCCAATCCAACATCCAACATAATGATGCGAGAAAAACGACTATAATCATTGGCAGTAAATTGACGACCTGCTAAGATTTCAAATTCCTTGACAGTAAAGTATGACTGGCTAACCCCATTTATGTTAACATTCTCAGCCTTTTTGTTTCCAAATGAAACCTCTGCCATATTTGAATTACTAATATAGTAGTTACTAATCCCATCAATTTCTAAGAGTCCTTGTAGCATGGAGTCTGTCAAATCTGGTTCTTCTTCCATAGACACTTCTCCGCCACCAATACTACCGAAGATTCCAGTTGTTCCTGCACCTTCTGGAGCAATATAGTTGGTAAAGTATACCTGTACATTATTTTGATCACCAGCTAGAGACTTTTCTATGCTCTTGGACATCCCTGTACCCATGGCGACAATAATGACAACTGCAGCTACACCGATGATGATACCTAACATCGTAAGGAGCGACCTCATTTTATGAGCCATAATAGATTTGAGGGCGAATTTCCAATTTTCCATCTAAACTCCCTCCCTTCGACTATCTTCGGTAATCACTCCATCACGTAGGACGATTTTTCGTTTTGCGTAAGCAGCAATCTCAGGTTCATGGGTAACCATGATAATGGTCTTTCCTTCATTATTCAACTCTGTCAGAAGTTGCATAATCTGCTCACCTGTCTTAGTATCTAAGGCCCCTGTAGGCTCATCTGCTAAAATAATAGCCGGAGTATTGACTAGTGCACGCGCAATAGCCACCCGTTGTTTTTGACCACCAGACAATTCCGATGGTAAATGCGTCATTCGCTCTGCCAACTCGACTTTTTCAAGATATTGTTTCGCTAGTTCCTTACGTTTGCTTGATGGAACTCCAGCATAAATCAAGGGTAATTCTACATTCTGAAGGGCGTTAAGTTTCGATAAGAGGAAAAATTGTTGGAAGACGAAACCGATTTGGTCATTCCGAACCTGAGCTAATTTTTTCTCAGAAAGTTGACTGACTTCTTCACCTTCTAACCAATAGTTTCCTGAACTGGAACGATCTAAAAGCCCAATAATGTTCATCAGGGTTGATTTACCTGAACCAGAAGGTCCCATAATGGCAAGAAATTCTCCCTCTTCCACCTCTAAATCAATATCCTTTAGAACTCGGAGCTCTTGATCACCATTTTTGTAGGATTTATTGATATTCGTTAATCTAATAAGCTGGTTCTTCATTGGCTTCAACCTCTTTGCCATCTTCGAGATCCGGAGTTGGAATGGTAATAACCTTATCACCTACTGCTACGCCAGCAGTCACTTCCTGGTTCAAAGCATCTGCGTTTCCGAGAGTGACTTCCACTTTCTTAGCTTTCCCATCAACCACGGTCCACACATAGTTTTTATCTTCTTCTGGCACAACTGCGGACACCGGAATTAAAATGTTTTTACTTGTATTGACAACCTCAATATTTACAGAAAATCCTTGCTTCAACTCACCTAATTCACTAGTTAGAGCTGCCTTAAATGGATATTTAGCGCCTGAACCACCAGTTCCTGTTGTAGCTGCGGCACCAGCCTGATCACTAGATGGGTAGTTTGAAATATAGGTAATTTTCCCTGTCCAAGTCTTATCAGGATACACCTTGCTAGTCAGCTTGACCTCTTGATCCACTGCAATATTAGCCAAATCGTATTCTGTCAAACTACCTGTTACTTGCAAACTACCTTGGTTTACAATATGTACGACTGTCTGGCTAGATGTAGAGTTCTTAGAGACAGCCTTATTCACTTCAACAACTGTACCAGCAACGGTACTAGTTACTGTCGCTTCAGTTAAGGCTGTATAGGCTTTATCGACCGCAGCTTGAGCATCTGCGTACGAATCATTCAAGTCTGCCAACTGCATATCTACTGAACGTTGTGCAGTAGCAGTTGCTGCAGCATCTGTTTCTGCATCACCAGTTGTTTGAACAGTCTGACCGTTGGTTCTTAAGTCTTCAATTTGGCGACCAATCTTATCACGACCACGAACAGCAGTATCCAAAGCAGACTGTAATTCTGTAGCATCATAGCGAATTAAAGGAGTACCTACTTCAACCTGAGTACCTGGAGCAACCAGAACCTCACTCAAATCCCCCTTAGAAGGATCATAGTAAACATACTGCTCATCTGCTGCTGTAATCGTTCCTGTAAGTAGCGTTGAGGAAGCAATCGAGCCCTCTTTAGCAACAGTATAGGTCATACTCATGGCTACTTCTTCTGAAGATGGTGACGACGTTAGCATATTGCTAAAAATCAAGGCCCCACCTACTAGGGCAACTGCGACTACTCCAAGGCCGCCAAACAAAGCAATTTTCGCTTTCTTTGTCTTTAACATAACAAACTCCTTTTCTTTATAAAACATACTTATTTTGTGTTGTCTATATAATACACAAATACAAGAACAAATGCAAGTTTTTTCCTAACTATTTTATAAAAAGTTCGGCAATTTTCCCACTTACATTTTTGTAAGGTAACGTAGCGGATTTTTGATTGACACACCAAAAAACGTTACAATGAATATAGTTAATGATTTTATTGGAGGAAATTTATGAAAGTGTTTGATATTATCGCTATCGGAGGTGGGAGCGGAGGCATCGCTACCATGAACCGAGCTGCTATATACGGTGCTAAGACAGCAGTTATTGAGGGAAGCTATCTAGGAGGGACCTGTGTTAACCTTGGTTGTGTACCCAAAAAAATTATGTGGTACGGTTCCCAGGTAGCAGAAGCCATCCAGCATTATGGCCCTGAATATGGATTTACTAGCCAAGAAGTGACCTTTGATTTTGCTACCTTGCGTAAAAATCGCGAAGCCTATATTGAGCGTTCACGCGCATCCTACGGTAATACTTTTAACAATAACGGAGTAGAAGTTATCCAGGGTTTCGCACGTTTTGTGGATAATCAAACGGTTGAAGTCAATGGTGAACTGATTCGTGCAAAACACATTGTCATCGCAACAGGCGCCAAACCGATAGTCCCTGCTATTCCTGGTAGTGAGCTAGGGATTGTATCTGACGATGTCTTTGCATGGGAAGAATTACCTTCTTCTGTGGCTGTGATTGGTGCTGGTTATATCGCTGTGGAAATGGCCGGTCTCCTACATGGACTCGGTGTCCAAACTGACCTATTTGTTCGTGGAAATCGCCCTCTTCGTAGCTTTGATACCTACATTGTTGATGCCTTGATGGAAGAAATGCAACGAACCAACCTTCCACTCCATACCGGGAAAACTCCTGTCAGTCTTGAAAAAACTGATGATGGACAAATCCAGATTAACTTTGCTGACGGTAGTAACCATATTGCTCAGAAGGTCCTTTGGGCAATTGGACGTAAACCAAATATTGACAAACTCAACTTAGAAGCAACTAGTGTTCAACTTACTTCTTCAGGACATATTTCTGTCAATGAATACCAAGAAACAGCTGTACCAAGCATCTATGCCCTCGGTGATGTGACTGGTGAAAAAGAATTAACACCCGTTGCAATCAAGGCAGGTCGCCTTTTGGCAGAACGTTTATTTAACAATAAACCAACCGCAAAAATGGATTACACAACCATCCCAACTGTCGTCTTTTCTCACCCCGCTATCGGAACCGTTGGTCTAACTGAGGACGAAGCGATTGCCCAATACGGTCAGGACAATGTAAAAGTCTATACTTCAGCCTTTACTTCTATGTACACTGCCCTAGAAAACAATCGCCAAATGGCTAAGTTTAAATTAGTAACTGTGGGAGAAAATGAAAAAGTCGTGGGACTGCACGGCATTGGCTATGGGGTCGATGAAATGATTCAAGGATTCTCAGTTGCTATCAAAATGGGAGCTACAAAAGAAGAATTTGATGCCGTTGTCGCCATCCATCCGACAGGTTCTGAAGAATTTGTTACTATGCGTTAACTCAATTGAAAAAGCCCAGACATGAAGGTCAGCACTGTCTGGGCTTTTTCTTATGGTAATATAGCAATTGCTCGCACTGGTGAACCCGAAGCCTTCTCCCAATGAGGAAAAGCGATTGAAATCAATGCACCTGTTGGTGGTACCTGATCCAAGTTTGCCAATACTTCCAACTGATAAATATCTTTTGATAAGAGATAGTATTCTTCTGGTAAACTTCCTCCGTGTTTAGCTGCAGATACTCCTGAATCGGTATCCAATGTTTCATGACCAACTGCTTTCACCTGACGTTCTTCAATTAAATATTCTAGAGCTTCATGACTCCATCCTGGTGTACGTTGAACTCCATCTTCGTCTAGATTACGAATGGCATCTTGACTGGGCCAGCGCTTTGACCAATCCGAACGAAAGGCAACAAAAGATTCTAGCGCTATCGGACCATATTCAGCCTCAAAGTCTAAAATATCCTGCTTAGTTATCTCATAGTCATTATTTTCTATAACAGCAGCTGATTTATCAATAACGTAGAGTGGCAGGAGTAAATCTTTCAAATCAATCTCATCAAGATAACGAGCTCCTTCTACAAAATGAATAGGAGGATCAATATGGGTTCCGTACTGCCCCACAACCGTAAATTGTTCGACAAAGAAGCCATCCTTATGAGTAAATAGGGCTTTCTTTTCGAGAGCTGGTAGCGCAGGGAAATGCGGGCTCTTTTCATTGATTTGGTGAGTCAAGTCTACCCAAGTTTTAGATTTAAGAGTACGGTAAATATCAAGTAATTCTGTCATAGAAATTCTCACTTTCTTTTTTTATTATTCTAGCATAGGTATAGGTTGTTTTACATATAATTTTTTGTTTTTTTACTATATAAGTTTCTTATTAGCTGTTATAAAAATCACCTATAGAGTTGTTACAGCCGATGAAAGAGCATTGACTTTCTTATCCAATCTCACTATAATTTTTGTTAACCATAAAATTTCAAGAGGATAACAAATGAAAACAACTTCTATCAAATCACTTGTTTATATCGCTATTGGAACAGCCTTAATTTCCACCCTTTCACAAATCAGTCTGTCTATCGGACCTGTACCATTTACATTACAAACCCTAGCTATCGGCTTAGTAGCTTGTCTATACAAACCCAAGGAGGCAATTACAAGTGTCAGCTTATATCTAGTTCTTGGTGCTATCGGTTTACCTGTTTTTGCTGGTTTTTCTGGTGGCTTTGCTGCACTCACAGGACCGACCTCGGGCTTTCTATGGGGGTTTCTACTCTACACTATCATCACTTCTGCCCTCACTAAATCAGACTCCTTACCAGTCACAATTTTTCTAGCCTGCCTACTTGGAACAAGTATCTGTTTCCTTCTCGGCTGTTTTGTATTTAAGCTAGTTTTAGGTGCCAGTTGGACTGACTCTATCGGATGGACTATTCTGCCTTTCATTCTTCCTGATTTAGCTAAAATTACACTAGTCATGATTTGTCATCGTTTATTGCAACCTGTTATCAAAAAAGAAGCCTATTTTGCTTAGGCTTCCTTCATTTATTTATTAGCAAACGCATCGAGTAGAACTTGAAATTCCTCATTACTAAGAGTGATCCCTTTCCCCATCTTGGTATGGTCAGGACTCCAGGTACGGATGTCATACTTGGCTGGTGCTCCATTAAAAGATACTCGATTAAGCTCCTTGGTCCATCCTTTATCATTTTCAGATAAGACCAATAATTTTTCTTCAATTTCAAATGTAAATTCTGCCATTTGTTACCTCCTCACTTATCTATTCGAAAAAGCTTGTCATTTTTATAAAAATTAGATAATATAATTATATCAAGTTTGAAAGGATTATGCCATGAAGAGGTTTTTAGAAGTTATTTTCGAGCAGTTCACCGTCTTTTTAGAACATGGCAAAGCTCCTAAGTCTATTGAGCCAGATAGCAAGGAAGAAATCAAGAATAACTTGGAGCTGGCTTTATATAAAAAAGCTGCAGTCCATGTCATCTATGGTGATCGTAGTTTCACAGGTGACATTGTGAAATATGATACCGATCGCCAACGGATTATCATGAAAAATTTCAAACGTCAGGTTACCAGCATTATAAAAATCGAGGACATCAAAAAAGTCACCTTGGTTCCAGATAGCATCAAGAATTCTCAACAACAAACAAAAGGCTGAAATTTCGGCCTTGCAGATTGAAGAAAAAGTCCATTTTGGACAATTTTCTTCAATCTTTTTTCTTTATGTTGAAAATTAAAAACTCTCAGAAACGCCGAAATATCAATGTTTCTAAGAGTTTAATGACTTGCTATCTTTCGTAAACTTCTCAATTTTTTATATTGGGAACTATATACCAGTTTACACCAACCACAATATGTAGTGTTTCGATAATATCAAAAAAGACGACTTTCTTTCGGAAATCGTCTTTTTCATTGAAGTTACTTAAATTAGGGAAGACATTTCATCTTTGAGTTTTTCTTCTTCTAATTTCAGTCTTTGTTGTAGTTTTTCATAAGGCACTATATATTTTTCCACAAATCTATCCTGCTCCTCGATGGGGAAATATTCTATATAGTAATCAGGTAGCAAGTCATCTCTTGGAATAGTTAATTTAGATGTACCGTCTGCTAAATCAGATACAAGTTGTTTACGAATGGCTTCAAGATACCAGTTATAAAACTTCAAATTTACAGGGTATTTCTCATTTTTTTGTGTCAGAACAACACATAAATTACTTGGTGTAAACTTTCCGTTAACATATTGAGATTTTCCTAAAGAACCTGCTGCATAAAGTGCATATACAAGGGCTTCTTTATCATAATCATAAGATGAATGTTTTTTCCACTCATCTGAAGCGGTAATAAAATCATATTTTCCGCTAGAGTCATTTTTGGTTGAAGCAAGACTACCTTTTGGAGAAATTTCAAAAATATCGCTAAATTTCACTAATGTTTTTGATGTGTTTTCTTCCAGTTCTATGTAGCCTGAACAATTTAAGACAGAGTTTTTATATATTTTTCGTTTCTCTGATATGCCTTTGATTTCTCTGCTATTTTGAATAGCATCTATGATTTGATTTTCAATGTCATTCCACCGATTGGCAACATCAACTCTTCCTTTATGCTGAATAGATTCAAAGCCATCTTCTTCTAAGTTGTAGAATAATACTTCGTCATTTTCATTGTGCTTTGTCTTTGTAAATCCAAAAATTGATGTGTTCACCGACCGACCTTGTTCAGTAAACAGGTTAAATGGCATTTTGATTACAAAATCCAATTTAGCCATTCGTAAAATTTCCTCTGTTTTTCCATCTACCTCCTGATATTTTCTAAGTGTTGGTGTAGGCATAATGATAATGAGTTTACCATTAGGTTCAAGATATTCAATAGCCTGTTTAGTGAAATCTATAGGGCTAGTTTTTTCATAGGGAGGATTGATTATACACTTTGTTGGTTTCTTTTCTCTGATTTTTTCGAGAAGAATTGCATCTCTATTATTCACTATTGCTTGCGAGGTGTCTGACAGCAAACTACTCCGGAACATCAAATTAGAGCGACCATCACCATGCAAGAACATATTTGAACACGCTAATGCGAATAATACAGAATCGTTTTCAAAACCTATCAACTGATTTTGTCTAATATAATCTTGTTTCTCAAGGTCATCTTGAGCTAAGCTACTTAAAATCTCAAGTGCTTCCATTAAGAAACCTCCTGACCCCATACAAGTATCTATGACAACATCATCGACATTGAGACGAGCTAATTTTACCATCAAGGATTTTATATGGTCTGGAGTTAAAATAATATTCTTATTTTCAGCTTGACCTGAACGTGATAAGAATATTTTATAGGCTTTTCCTAAAATATCTAATTTTTCATTGTTAATAAATGGAACGAAAATTTTATTTTCTATAAGAGAGATAAGATTTATGTAGTCTTCTAAATGATAGTCTATATTTGAAATAAACGAAAATCTATCTCTCCAATTAAACTCTTTTGAAAGATTATTGACTTTTCGTTTTAGTTCTGTTTCTATAGCATCTAATAGAGACTTGTTTAAATTATGAGCTTCTAATATGGTTGCATCTGTAGTAGCGGTATCTTCAACATCAGGTGCAGTAGTATGCTTATATTGGTTTCTGAAATTATTGTTCCGCAAAGCTATCAATATACCTGAGAAAAATAAACTTCTATCTGTATCTCGAACTTTTCCTCCAGCATGGAATGTTTCATTTAACTGTTTGAGTATACTAGTTAATTCCGATTCACTTACAATTTCTCCTTTAAATTTTTGTATGAATAGTTTTTCTAAGCTTTTAAGGCTAAGTAGTTTATCTTTTATATGAAATGGAATAATATCAGATTGGGGAGTTTCCTTGTAATAATAGGTAACTTTAATCTGACTCAGTTCTTGACCTGATATTGCTATGCCGATTATCCCATTATGCAATAGATTATTTTCCATATACCACTTTACTTCAGCTTCGGCGGAGGAATGTTTTAAGGCTTTTGCTTCAACAATAATTGCAAAGGATTGTTTATCTAAGAAAAAATCAGGAAAACCCTTATAGTCTGTACCTTGTTTTGATTTAAATCCGTATACATCAGGAATAGCACTTTTCTCTAAAAAAGTATTTGGTTCATAAAATTCTCTAAAGATATTTTCTGTCTTCGTTTCAGAGACTTTATTTTCAATTAGTGAGATGACCATTATGCCACCTCACTAATTGAAAGGATATAAAAAACTTTCTCACAAAAATATGAAAAAGCCTGTTTTAGAGCTTGACAAAAAACACGTCCTATTACATAATCAGCGTGAGCTGTGAGCTGTGAGCTGTGAGCTGTGAGCTGTGAGCTGTGAGCTGTGATTGCATTCATACCAATCATTTCCTTTACTTTTTGATAGTTCTATTATATCAAATTTTTTGTATTTTGCATAGTAGAAGTTTACATTTTTATTGACAAATATTCTTATTTTCGATATAATATAATTGCGAAGCAAGGAGTATCCGTTATGAAGTTTGAATTTAAGTCATTATTTGATTTACAATCTGCTTTTCCTGACGAACAGTCATGTATAGACCATTTAGAAAATATGATTTGGGGCGATGTGATTGTCAGCCCTTTTGATGCTACTTCAAAAGTCTATACATGCAAGGGAAATAAATACCGTTGCAAGAATACAGGAAAATACTTCAATGTCAAAACTGGCACTCTTTTTGATAATACTAAGATTGAACTGCGTAAATGGTTCATGGCAATTTGGCTTGTAACTTCCCATAAAAAAGGCATTTCGTCTGTGCAACTATCAAAAGACATAGGTGTTACGCAAAAGACAGCTTGGTTTATGCTGGAACGTATTCGCAAATGCTTTGGTACTGAAAACGGCAATAGTCTTGATGATGTTGTAGAAATTGATGAAACCTATATTGGCGGTAAAAACAAGAACCGCCATAATTTCAAAAAAGTCAAAAACGCACAAGGGCGTTCTTTGAAGGATAAATCTGCTGTAGTAGGTATGGTACAACGCAAAGGAAAAGTCAATGCTCATCATGTGCCAGATACAAAGACAAAAACATTGACCGAGCAAATCGTCAAATATGTCAAAGAGACTGCTCAACTTTACACAGACGAATGGCTGGGTTATAATAAAGTGGCTAAGATGTATCGACATAACTTTGTAAATCACGGTGCTCGTGAATATGTACAAGGTGATGTTTATACTAACACGATTGAAGACTTTTGGGCTGGATTGAAACGTGGCGTTTTAGGAATTTATCATTCATGGTCTAAGAAATATCTTCAAGACTATGTAGATGAATTTGTTTTCCGTTATAATACTCGTGATTATTCGGATAGTCAGCGTTTTAATCTCTTACTTTCAAATGCCTGTGTCCGTACTAAATATAGGGAGCTGATTTATGGCTACTAATACACTAAATGATTTACATTTTGAATTGGAAAGGTCTATTTCTCGAAGAGTTGATAGTAAACTAATTGGGTATCAGGTTAGTCTTTCTGATAAATTTTATGACAAGTATACGAAATTCTGGAATAAGAAGTACAGTTTTGATTTTGTTACTAACCATCGTTCTTTTTACGCTCAACTAACAAAGACTTGTGTCTACGATGCGTTGAAAGAAAGCCTCAAAAAAGTAGATAGAAAAGCAATCGCTAAACACATGGCAGAGCTGGAAGCCTTGATTGATGTCGCAGAGAATAAAGAGGAGTTTCAAAACTTTTTTGAGAAAAAGTATCGTCTCAAATTCCCTGATTTGAATGACTGCGTTTATCCAAAGAAAAAAGAACTATCTGATTTTGATAAGAAACTTTGGATAGCCATGCACTATAACCCTAGAGAAAATAAGGGGGAACAGTAATGACAACTTGGTATGATTACATGGTAAGAGCCAGCGAACACGCTGGAAGTGATGGTGATTTATGGTTTCGCTATCTCTATAAGGTTATTCAAGATGATGGTACAAAGTTAACCACCGATGATGTTAAACAGTTGTTAAAAAATCCTACCCTGACACCTTTTCAAAAGACAACCCTTCAAGATGCCTTAACAGACGGTACACATACAAGGGAACACGTCTTACAAGCCAATCGTAAGAGCCAACCAAAAGATATTCTGAAGCTGTTTAGAGAGGGGAATTATGGATAAGAAAGTTTTATTTGAAGCTCTCAACACAGAATTATCCAAGGAAAATATAGACCTTGAAATCATTTGTGTTGGTGGTTTTGTCCTAGAGTATTATAATCTTCGAGGAACACAGGATGTCGATGCCTTTTATCAAGAAGACGCTAAAATCAGAAGCATTATTGAGAAAGTTGGTAATGATTTCGGAGTGAACGAGCCTGAAGAACTGTGGTTAAACAATAACGTTGCCAATATGAATAGAATACCGCCACGCTCTATCTGTGAGAAGGCATATAGCTATTCAAACCTGACTGTCCTTGTTCCTCCACTTTCTTACATTCTCGGAATGAAACTAGAAAGCGGACGAGATAGAGACAGGCAGGATGCTGGGGACATTATTAAGCTGGTTAAAATCCATTCCATAAAAGATGTTATTCACAAGCTCAAAGAATACGGTTTTCAACCAGACATTTCACTGATATTGGAAGTCTTTGAAATTGCCTATGGTATGGAGTGGTTGGCAGAGTATATGAGTGAACATTCTGAAGAGTTTAGACATTATTAAAAGACGATTTCCGTTTAGAAGTCGCCTTTTTTTGATATTCACGCAAATACTATATATTGTGGTTAGTGTAAACTGGTATATAGTTCCCTTTATATTTTTAAGAGTTTATCTACGTTCTGAGGCTGAAATTTCGGCCTTTTTATGTTTATGCACGAATAGTTAGAGATTGCCCATCTTCTTGGTAGAGGTTGATGAGGCCTGATTTGCAGGCACGAATCATGTCACCAGGATAGATTTCACGGTCCAGCTTAATAGTTAAGAGTTCCATCGGCTTGTTGGCACGGTCAATCTTTTCTCCATTTGAATCATGCAAGTCCTGAATAGTCGTTTCAAAATGACGGAAACCTGGTCCGTAAAACTCTACTTGGTCACCTTCGTTGATGACATTGCGTTGGCGGATAGTGGCAGTCATGGTTTCCTTGTCAAAAGCCACTACTTCGGCGATGAATTTGTATTCTGGAATCTTACGGCGGGCTCCAAAGAGCTGCTCATTTTCACTCGGCGGGCTATAGTAGAAACCTGTCGCCAATTCACGTTGGGCAACCTTCCACATCTCATCAATCAGGTCTTGCTTGATCGCTTCAAACTTTTCTGGGCTTTCAAGATAAGCATCTACCGCAGCCTTGTAGCAGTTGGTCACTGTTGATACGTAGTGGACAGATTTCATACGGCCTTCGATTTTCAGGCTATCGACCCCGTTTTCAATCATATCTGGAATATGGTCGATCATACACATGTCCACTGCAGACATGGAGAACTCCTCTGGGATTTCCCCCTTAATCGAACGGCATTCTTCACCAAATGGGAGGTCGTAGAGGTTGTACTTCCAACGGCAAGACTGGGAGCAGCCGCCACGGTTGGCATCGCGTTTGCTCATGTGGTTGGAGAGAACGCAACGACCTGAGTAGGAGATACACATGGCTCCGTGAACAAAGGCTTCGATTTCAACGTCTGTCCGTTTGCGGATTTCAGCCACCTCTTCCATAGTCACTTCGCGGGCCAGGACGACACGAGTCAAGCCCAATTCCTTCCAGAACTCGAAGGTCTCATAGTTGGTTGATGAAGCCTGGGTAGACAGGTGGATTTCAAGGCCTGGTGCTTCGGTTGCACAGATAACGATGAGGGCTGGGTCAGATACGATAACGGCATCCAAGCCCATGTCACGCAATTCACGGAACCAGGCTCCTGCTCCTTCTTCATTGCCTTCGTGGGTTACCATGTTGGCAGCGACATAGACCTTGGCACCACGGGCGTGGGCATATTCAATCCCTTCCCGCATCTCGTCCATGGTAAAGTTACCAGCTCGGCTACGCAGACCGTAGGCCTGGCCGCCAACAAAGACCGCATCAGCACCATAATCAATGGCAACCTTCAATTTCTCCAAAGTCCCAGCAGGTGACAAGACCTCGGGACGCTTTAATGTTTTTGACATAATATACTTCTTTCTATTTGCAGGATAGAATACTGTAAACGATGTTGTTTCACTCGGAAACCTAGTGCAGAGTTTAGAAAATCGCCCAAAGGCATTTTCGTGCTCTGACCTTACATAGTAAGTGACAGAGCTAACTCTGCCAGGTTAAAGTAAATAAATTGTGCTAAAAATGTTGTTATTTAACCTTATTGCGGTCAAATTCGTAGAAGCCTGTATCCAAGCCACGTTCAGCTGGATGGAGCTTTCGTACCTGTTCATCCAAAAGGAAAGCCTGATCATAAGTGAAGTCGCCTTTTTCAATCAAATCTCTTGCTTGAACAAAAAGCTTAACAATTTCAACAAAGTTCTGACCAGGGCAATAGATACCATCAAGTTTCCAATTATGATAACCATGTTCATCTAATTCTGACAGCTTGGTCATCATATCAATATCATTGTTGATAAAGATATGGGTACCGTGCTTGTCCTCAAAGATAGAATAGTGGCTATCTGGGTCGCTCGGCTCAGCTAAGAAAAGTCCGCGTCCACGTGACAAATCTGTCTCATCAGCCTTTGTAAAATTGTAGTAATTCTGTAACAAGGTTCGTTTAGAATGGTGAATAACAGAGGCGCCGTAGACCAAGATTTCCGCTGGCATTTCCAAGTTCTTAGCAATATCAAAGAGTTCTTCTGATGGAATCTCTCTTGCCAAAACAGCCTCTACTGCTCCATGATCTTTCCAAAAGTTAATCTGACGGCTGGAAGTCACAAAGACAGATGTATCATAGATTAGCTTGAAATTGTAGCCATCACGTTTATTGATGTAGAAAATTCCAGTATCTCCGACAACCAGATAATCAACCTTGATTTCCCTCATTAGCTCCATAAACGGTTTGATATTGTCCATCATATCTTGATGCATGAGGGCATTGGCAGCGACCGTCAATTCCTTCCCAGCGCTATGAACTAGCTCTGCTATTTCCCTGAGTTCATCATAGGTAAAATTTGTTGGGATGCGAAGGGCATGGTCCTCTTCCCCAACATAAATACGGTCAACTCCCGCTGCAAGCAGTTCTTTGACCTGCTCAATACTTTCAGCTGTTGCTGTAATGATAATTTTTTCCATAAAGATAATTATATCAAAAAGAGAAATATCTGATAAGTGACTACCTGTATTTTAATGTTCAGACTTTTCTAATCTTTCTCTTGTAACATTATTGTAATATAAATGACATAAAATTTCAGCAATGTTATGGTATTCTTTAAGGAGCAGAAAAGGAGACGATATGGCATTGAGACACTATCAGTCCCATGAGTACCAGTACGAAGAGTATATCCCGAAAGAGAAAAAGGCTAATTTTCAAACCTATCAGGCAAAAAATACCAATAAAGAACGTCTAAAGGAATTGTTGTTTTTTGTTAATATCGCATTTTTTAGTTTGATAACAGTCATCGCTAGTTATGTCTATCTATCCGTAGGCATTCCTGTTTTTGTTGCCATCATATTGGCAAGTGCGACGGGTTTTCTTGGACTACGTTTGGTTCAAATTGGGCTAAAGAAGAAATTTAAACCCAAACAAGTTATAAGAAAAAATGAATAATGAAGTATAAAGGCAGAGAAGTTATCCTCTGCCTTTTTTGAATGAACTACCGCCGTCTGTGAACAATTGATTCTCTGCACCTCTTAATATAGTCTGGTAATTTTCTATTTTATAATCTAAACGATCTAGAGCTTGCTGAATTTCCGACAAGCGTGACCGCAGTTCTTCCTGTTCCTCTTTTAGTAAATCAATCCGAGCTTCCACTGTACTATCTCCTGCCTGCACCAAGCCCATATACTCAATCAAGCGCTCAATAGACATACCAGCACTCCTAAAACAGCGGATAAATTCCAAAATGGCTACATCACTTTCCGAAAAGTTCCTTACTCCAGAAGATTTTCTTGCAATTTTGGGAATAAGCCCTATCCGCTCATAGTAGCGAATGGTATCTGCTGATAGACCTGTTACATCACTAACTTCTTTGATATTCATTCCAGGCTCCTTTCTTTGTTTTCGCTTATTATACACCTTGAAGTCCACTCCAGGTCAAGTCATTATTTAAAAAATCTGGGTTTCCCCAGATTTGCCATCCTATAAATACTCGCCCTTGACAACAAAGAAGGTGCCGCGGATTTCGCCTGCCAGTTTGGAGCGTTGGCGGGCAAACTTGAATTTGCCTTCAAATTCTTTGGGAATGTCAATGCCGTCTGACAATTTGAATCCGACAGCTCGTTTACCTCCTTCTTCCAGCGTATAGAGGACATTGACAGCCAGACCATTGTCATAAAAGACAAAGGACCAGAGAATGCCACCTACTTCAAGCTGGGCTACGTTAAGCGGGGTATATGGAAAGTTCATGTCCCGCTCTGCCAAGACCTTCTCGATGAAGGGCAGGATTTCAGGCTTCTCTTCTGGTGTATAGACCACGAACTCCTGCTTGTATTTGTTCCAGAAATAGCGGGCTTCATTGGCACGCAGACCTGCCAAGACTTCTGCGACTGGACTAGTTTCTAAACCTGTCGTTTCGACTTCTTTGAAATTTACTGTATAAGACATGATTTTCCTTTCAATAAAGAAAGCACCCGAAGGTGCTAGATAAGGCCTTCCTACCTACTTCAGGTTCGAGGTGGGTAGAAAAATTCATTAGGCGTTGAAAGCATCTGTCAATTGTGGCACCACTTGTTTCTTACGTGAAACGGCACCTGCAAGGAAAGCGTGGTTGTTTTCCAACTTGAAGTTGAAGGCCGCTTCCACCTTGTCCATGTTGCTACCGAGCGCAAGGATTTCAGAGTTTGAGTTAACGATGTCTGTAATCATGAGGACAAAGTCAGAATAGCCATTTGCTACTGATGCTGCTGTCATAGCGGCTTCGATTTCTGCTTGGCGTTCCAAGACTTCTGCAATGTCCACTGTGTTGACTTGGGCTACACGCACGTCATTTCCATTCAATCCGAATGTTTTTGCATCGATGTCAATCAATTCTTCTGCCGACTTGCTGGCAAGGTTGGTTCCTGCTTTCAAGAGTACCAAGCCGTATTCTTCCAAGTTCACACCAGCAATTTCAGCCAAATCAGCTGCTACTTGTGGATCTGTTGCGTGAGTGGTTGGTGATTTGAGCAAGAGCGTATCTGAAATCAAGCCTGACAAGAGGAGGCCTGCTACTTCTTTTGGAGGCGTCACACCATTTTCTTTGAAGGCACGATAAACGATTGAAGATGCTGAACCTACTGGCTCCAAACGCATGTACAATGGGTTTGCAGTTTCAAAGTTTGCGACACGGTGGTGGTCGATAACAGCTGCCACTTCCACTTCCTTGATGTCTGCAATTGATTGTTGGAATTCATTGTGGTCAGTCAAGATGACTTGGCTAACGCCTTCTGCCTTAGCAGACTCGACCACGCGCGGTGCAGTAACACCAAAATAGTCAAGCGCAAACGCTGTTTCTTCATTTGGCGTTCCAAGTGCAACTGCTTCCGCATCACGACCAAACACTTCACGCTCCAAGTGAGCCCAGCCGTACGATGATGCAATGGCATCTGTATCAGGATTTTGGTGACCAAAAACTAAAAATTTAGACATGTCTACAACCTCATTTTTCTAATAATCTCCTACATTTTACCATAAATAGAAAGACTTGTGAACATGGACGGGTCGGGATTTGCCAAACGTTTTCAAAAAGAGTAAGATAGAAGGTAGCAATACAAAAGGAGAAACATATGAAATTTTCAGACTATACCTATGTCCGTCCCGATTATGAAGCTATCAAGGCTCAATTTACTGACCTGACCGACCAGTTGGCTCAGGCAAGTGACTTGGAAACAACTCGTACACTTGTGGCAGCTGTTACAAAATTACTCAACTTGGTCGATACCCAGTACAACCTCTGGATGATCCGTCATACTATCGACATGAACGATGAGTTCTACAATGAAGAAACCAAGTTTTGGAATGAATATTCGCCACTTTTTGAAGAATTGACCACCAACTACTACCGTGTCATTGTCCAGACGCCTTATAAGGAAGAGTTGTCAGATATCTTGCCTAAAACCTTCTTCATGCAGGCCGAAAACAAGCTCAAAACCTTCTCATCAGCTGTGATTCCTTTGTTCCAAAAGGAAAATGAATTGACGGATGAGTACAGCAAACTGATTGCTGGAGCAGAGATTGATTTCCAAGGTCAGACCTACAATCTGGCACAAATGGGGCCATTCGGTCAATCAACTGACCGCGAGGTCCGCAAGGCTGCTTCTGCTGCTACAACTGCCTTCTTTGAAAGCAAGGAAGCTGATTTTGACCGTGTTTACGATGAATTAGTAAAAGTCCGCACAGAAATCGCCCACAAACTCGGCTTCAAGGACTATGTGGAATACGGCTACCTCAAGATGAACCGTTTCGACTATAATCGTGACATGGTCAAGGTTTACCGTGAGGAAATCCTCAAGCATATCGTACCGATTGTGCAGAATCTTCGTGAACGCCAAGCCAAACGCTTGCAAGTTCCAAGCCTGAAACACTACGACCTCAATCTTGAGTTCTTAGACGGCAATGCGGTCCCACAAGGTGACCCTGATTTTATCGTCAGCCAAGCCCAAGACATGTACCGCGAATTGTCCGCAGAAACAGGCGAGTTCTTCGATTTCATGATTGAGCATGAACTCTTGGACTTGGTTGCAAAACCAGGCAAAAACAGCGGTGGCTACTGTACCTATATCCCTGACTTCAAGAGCCCATTCATCTTCTCCAACTTCAACGGAACCAGCGGTGATATTGATGTCTTGACTCACGAAGCAGGTCACGCCTTCCAAGTCTATCGTTCGCGTTGGATTCAAAGTCCAGAAGTTGTTTGGCCAACCTATGAAACCTGTGAAATCCACTCCATGTCTATGGAATTTATGACGTGGCCATGGATGGACCGTTTCTTCAAGGAACAGGTGGATAAGTACAAGTTTACCCACTTGGCAAGTGCCCTTCTCTTCTTACCTTACGGTGTCTTGGTGGACCACTTCCAGCACGAAGTCTATGAACGCCCAGAGATGACACCAGCAGAACGTAAGGCGACTTGGAAAAAACTCCAAGAGCTCTACTTGCCAGACCGCGATTATTCTGAGTCAGAAGCCCTCAACCGTGGTATCTTCTGGTACCGTCAGGGGCATATCTTTGCCAGCCCATTCTATTACATCGACTATACCTTAGCTCAAGTCTGCGCCCTCCAATTCTGGAAACGCACGCAGGTGGATCACGATGAAAATGCTTGGGAAGACTACATCCGCATCTGTGATTTGGGTGGCACCAAGTCTTTCTTGCAAGTGGTTGAAGCCGCAAACCTCCAATCACCATTCAAAGAAGGTGCCCTCGAAAGCACCGCCAAAGCTGCTGCTAGCTGGCTAGACGCTGTTAAGGATGACGAACTATAAAAGACAAAAATCTGAATGAGATATGAACTCATTCAGATTTTTTTGCTTTGACAAATTCGATGTACTTATCCCCAAAAACTTCAATTTGCTCCAAAACCAACTTAAATTCCTGACCAATCTCGCTCAGTTCATATTCTACTCTTGGCGGAACCTGTGCATAAACCTTCCGAGTGATTAAACCATCATCTTCCAGCTGACGCAACTGCTTGGTCAGAGTTGCTTGGGAAATCCCTGTCAATCGACGGTGCATTTCATTAAACCGAATGGGACCTTCTTCGATATGATGTAGTAATAAGATACTCCATTTCCCAGATAAGACACTCTGAGTGGTCACATAAGGACACTCTGGCACGGTATGAGATGTAAATGTTGGCATTATTTCTCCTTTATTTTCCTTTGATATTATTCATTACTTCACAAAAAGATAGTGACTATTTAAAAAAATCGTACTTGTTTTATTTTTAGTACCTGTTACAATAATACCATAAACTGCGAGAGCAGGAAAGTATTTTCTCAAAAGGAGCGATACAATGATTATCCATTGCACTATATAATACAAAGGAGTACCTATGTCACTAATCTCAGTTTTCAAAAATATATTTACAAAAAAGGAAGAAAAAAACATGAAAAACATTCTATTTATCGTCGGTTCACTACGTGAAGGTTCATTCAACCACCAAATGGCTAAACAGGCTGAAAGCATCTTAGAAGGTCAAGCAACTGTATCTTATCTTAACTATAAAGAAATCCCGCTTATGAATCAAGACCTTGAAACACCAGTCTTGCCTGCTGTCCAAGCTGCACGCGATGCGATTATGGCTGCAGATGCTATCTGGATTTTCTCACCAGTTTACAACTTTGCTATTCCAGGTACTATGAAGAACTTGATTGACTGGCTCAGCCGTGCCCTAGACTTGTCAGAAACACGTGGCCCATCTGCACTACAAGACAAAATCGTTACTGTATCATCTGTTGCCAATGCTGGACACGAGCCAATGTTCGCTAGCTACCATGCACTCCTACCATTTGTTCGCATGCAAGTCGTTGGTGAGTTTACAGGTACAACTGTCAATCCAGAAGCATGGGGAACTGGACAGTTGGTATTGTCAGAGGAAGCCATCGCTGGTCTGCAAGCGCAAGCTCAGGCTTTGTTAGAAGCTTAGATTCTACAGGTCAATATACATCCTTCTATGATTTTTATCGAGTTGAAGATGATAAAATTGCAGAACTCTGGGATGTTGTTGTACCAATCGAGGAAGATTCCAAAGCTGCCAATAGCAATGGTAAATTCTAATCAAAAACCAAGAAAATAAGATGAAAGAAAAATAAAATGAAACTATATTACATCATCGATGCTTATTGTGGTTGGACCTACGGCTTTAACCACATTTTCACAAAATTCATGCAAGACCATCCCGACATAGAAATAGAGGTCATTAACGGAGGCTTGTTTGTCGGAGATAACAAAAAGAAAATGGTTGATTTCCAGCAGGCACAGACCATCAACAAACAAATCGAAAGCTATTACCAAATGTCTTTTGGCGATAACTACAATCAATTGTTTAAGGATAAGGACTTTACCATGGACTCCCTTGGTCCTGCTAGAGCCTACTCAGTCTTGAAAAACTATGTTGAGACACCTAACCATGCTCAGCTAACATTAGACATTCAAGCCTTATTTTTTGAAGATGGGTTAGACCTCAGTCAAGCAGACAGTTACACCAGCCTAATTGGTAGCTATCAGTTACCTACAAAGGCTATGGAAGAACTATCAAGCATCTTGAATCAACCAGAAAATCTACACCCAGACTTTATCAAGGCTTATGAAATGGGGGTAACCTCTTTCCCAACCTTGTTACTTGAAAAAGACGGGAACTTCTTTAATCTTATCAATAAAGTTCGCACAGTAGACGATTTGGAAAAAAATTTCCAAGCAGCTATTACGCAATAGAAAGGACAACTATTTATGGAAAAACATTATAAGCTACAAAATGGAACAGAATTACACATCTTTACAAATGACGAATCAAGTTTTATGGTTACGGCGACCTTAATCATTAAAAATGGCAAGGCTCTCCTTGTAGGTTCAGGGTTTAAACAATCAGAAGGAGAGCGAATTGTTCGCTATCTACAAGACGCGCAACTGACATTAGAAAAAATCTTTATCATTCAAGGGGATCCAGACTATTATTTTGCTCTTGAGCCTATCAAAAAATCATTCCCAGAAGCCATTGTCTATGCAACGTCTTATGTTATCGACCATATTTTAAAAACAGTATCAAAAAAATTACAGGTATGGGGAGACTCTTTAGGTGACCAAGCTCCTAAAAATATTATTTTACCAGCACTCATTCAAGAGTCTACATTAGAATTTGAAGGTGATAAATGGGAATTTTTCGGTAGTGAACCAAGTCAAATCAATCTTTGGAATGCAGAAACCAAAACCATTATTGGCGGTATCAATACCTTTAATCAAATTCACCTCTTCTTAGCAGATTCACAAACTACCGAGCAATTGAAAGCCTGGCAAGATCGATTAAAAGATATGAAGGCACTGGATGCCTCTCTCATTATTCCAGGTCATGCAGATAGTGAAAGTTCATTTGATTCTCAAGCACTTGATTTTTCTATCGCCTATATTGAAGTAGCAATCAAATTAAAAAAAGAAGTCAAAGACTCAGCTACTTTTATCGCTAAAATGAAAGAAAAATTCCCTAATCTTCGTAACGAGGCAGTCTTAGAATTGAGTGCTAAAGTCTTAACCGGTGAAATGCCATGGGGGTAATGTATGTCAAACAATCAATTATATAAAAATATTTTAGAAGAAACTTATCTAGCTACTGCTCAAGGTCGAATAGAAGATTTCAAGAGCCATTTGGCTGCTGATGTCTCTTGGACAGAAGCTGCAGGCTTTCCCTATGCTGGTACCTATATCGGTCCAGATGCAGTGATTGAAAACGTCCATGCAAGACTAGGTTCTGAATGGACCAATTATAGTGCCACACCTGTTGATTACGCCTTTTCAGGAAACCGTGTCATGGTTTATGGCTACTACAAGGGGACCTACAACCTTACTGAGAAATCCTTTCAAGCAGACTTTGTCCATATTTACGATTTTAATGCTGAAAATAGAATTACACACTTTATCCAAATCGTAGATAGCGCACTTGTTGAGAAAGCTATGAGATAAAAATCAATTTTCAAAAGTCTATTCGTCACACATTACTTCACCAAAAGATACTAAGCAACTCGAAAATTCCTATAAATTGTATCAGAAAGCCAGGTATTCCTATGTACAATTCCCAATTTGAACTTGGCCTAGTTGCCCTCAATGTTCGCAATCTGGAACTCCAAAGCCTGTTTTACCAGCAGGTATTAGGACTTCAGATTCTCTCCCAGAGTTCAACTCAGATTGATCTTGGCGTTGGAAAAACCACCCTTGTCCGCCTGATTCAAACAGAGCAGAAAGGCGAAGTCAGCCACAGCTACGGACTCTACCACTTGGCTATTGTCCTACCTAGCCGAGAGGACTTAGGCACCATTTTCCGCCACT
Organism: Streptococcus suis; assembly: GCF_029616525.1. GTDB lineage: Bacteria > Bacillota > Bacilli > Lactobacillales > Streptococcaceae > Streptococcus > Streptococcus suis_AF. Next base: position 102,662 of record NZ_JANFME010000004.1, read on the forward strand.
TTATCGACAACAAAGTTCCCCTCCAAGGCGCCAGCGACCACGGTTACAGCGAAGCCATTTACCTAGCCGACACCGAGGGCAATGGCATCGAGATTTACCGCGACCTGCCTCAAGACACTTGGGATGTCCGCCCGGACAGCCGCATCGTCGGCATTACTGAACCTATGGATGCAGAAACGATCTATTCTTTAGGGAAAAAAGCTAACGCAGCCTATCAGATGCCAGCTGGCAGTCGCATGGGTCATGTCCATCTATCTGTCCGAGAAAGCGCTGCTTCTAGCCGATTTTACCAAGAAGTCCTAGCTGTCGAGGATAAATTCTCCGTCCCATCTGCAGCCTGGCTAGCCTCAGGCGACTACCATCACCACCTAGCTGTCAACGAATGGGGTGGAAAACATCTCCAAACACGAATAGAAGGTATGCCAGGACTTGCCTACTACACAGTCATCTACTCTAGCCCAGCAGATTTTGAAGCAACCCTAGAACGTGCCACAGCTGCAAACTTAAAGGTAGAAAGAATGAATAGTTCTGCAGCCTTTGTCGATGTGGATGGTATAAAAACACATTTCAAATTAGAATAACTTACATAGAAAGAAGAAGCATCTACATGTCACATGGAAATAAAAAGAAAAGAAAAAGTGCACTATTATGGAACTTACTAACCGTGCTACTGGTTATGGTATCGCTAGCCTTAATTTTCAACACATCCATCAGGAATTACATTATCGGCTGGAACACAAATAAATACCAAATTACTAAAGTTTCAGCTGATGATATTGAGAAAAATAAACAAGCAGAAACAACATTTGATTTTGAACAAGTACAGTCTATTTCAACTGAAGATGTTTTGTCAGCACAGTGGGATGACCAACAATTACCAGTAATCGGTGGTGTCTCAATTCCAGAACTCGGCATTAATCTACCAATCTTTAAGGGAGTATCAAATGTTTCCCTAATGTATGGTGCTGGGACTATGAAAGAGAACCAAGAAATGGGGAAAGGAAATTATTCCTTAGCTAGCCATCATATCTTCGGTGTTACCGGTGCAGCAGATGTCCTATTCTCACCATTGGATCGAGCGCAAAATGGAATGAAAATCTATGTAACGGATAAAAATAATGTCTATACCTATGTCATTGACAGTGTAGAAATTGTTTCGCCCGAAAGTGTCTATGTAATTGATGACGTAGAGGGCAGAACAGAAGTTACCTTAGTAACATGTACAGATATTAATGCAACTGAACGTATCATCGTAAAAGGTGTGCTCGAATCAACGACACCATATAATGATACGCCCGAAGATGTTTTAAATTCATTTTCAAAAAGTTATAATCAATATGATTACGGACAATAAGAACAAAAGTTAGAATTAAAGTCCCTTAGTTCCATTTTTGTACTAGAAAAACTACATTTCAGTTCCAAATCTGACCTACTGTAGCATAACCGAACTTCAGTAATAAAAAATACAGACAGTTTCAAGCTGAGCTAAAAATCAGCATAAATCTGTCTGTATTTTTTTGTAAAAATCTATTGTTCCGTATTTTATTGAATCAAACCAAGATCATATTTCATTCCCAAAATCCGTTTGACGGATTGGTTGATCCGTTCCTCTGTGATGGTTCCATTCTTAACTTGTTCTACAATATAAGGAACTTGACTTGCATAACTAGAAGATAAAATCATATCTGTCCCAGCCTGAATGGTCTGCAAGGCACCCGAATTTTGATCAACGAATTGCGATAGACCTAGCATATCAAAATCATCCGTCATTATGACACCCTCAAAACCAAGCTCATTCCGAAGGATTTTATTTATTTCAGGTGAAATGGATGATGGGACATCATCAATGGCAGGTACGATATTGTGACTGACCATAATGGAGTCAGCTCCTGCTTCAATACCAGCCTTAAACGGAAGAAAATCATTAGCCCGTAATTCTTCTAAACTGCGATTGTCATAGACCAAATCCGTATGCGAATCTGCATTGTCCCCATAGCCCGGGAAGTGCTTCAAGGTCGAAGCAAATTGTTCCTCTTTCAACAATGAAACCAATTGACCAATATAGTCTGAGGTGGTTTTCGCATCCTGTCCAATGGTCCTGTCGTAGATAAAAGATGATGGATCGGTGGATAAATCAGCAACTGGGAAGAAGCCAGCATAAATCCCCTCACCTTTTAAAAGACTGGTTTTCTGCTTGGCATCCGACAAAATCGCCTCAATGCCGCCAGATTGGTACAATTCCAAGGGTGATGCAAAAGGTGTTTCCAGAAGTTGACTAATCCGAGTTACCGTCCCACCTTCCTCATCTGAAGCCATTAATAGCGGTACTTTTGAAAGGGATTGATAAGAAGCAATCTCTTCTTTAACCTGCTCCAGTGTCTTACCTTCAAAATCACTTGCAAATAAGATATAGCCCCCAAAATGATAGGTTTCCAATGTCTCAGTTTGTCCTGCAGATGGCATTCGAGCAAAGATCATCTGTCCGACCTTTTCTTCTAAGGTCATCTGATGTAGATAATTTGTAATCACTTTGTCCCTAGCAGATATTTCTTGGCTAGACGATGTCGAAACAACTTTGGTTTGCTCCTTTTGTATTCGAATTCCTAAAAAAAACAAGCCTAGCATAAGCCCAATAAACAAGAGACAAGTGATACTTGTCCCTAACACATTAAATATTTTTCGCATCAATCTCCGACCTCTCACTATTATCCCTTGATTCTATTCAAGTACTCCTGATAGGTCTCTGTCTCCATCAAGGCCTTTGCATTTTCCACTCGAGCCTTCGTTGGGGGCTTGGTCCCCTCTAGTGGATAAGGTCTTCCTAATTCGCGCCACTTAAATTCACCAAGATTGTGATAAGGTAGCACCTCAAAACGCTCCACATTATTCAACGTTTTGACAAATTTTCCCAATTCAATCAAGTCTTCATCTCTGTCCGTCAAGCCAGGCACCAAGACATGGCGAATCCATACAGGCTTGTCGATATCTGATAGGTAACGGGCGCACTCTAAAATAGTCTTATTACTGTGACCTGTAACAATTCGATGCTGATCAGAATTAATCTCTTTAATATCCAAAAGCACCAAATCTGTTACTTCCATCAAGCGATTATATTTTTCCAAATAACGCTCGGTCGAACGGAAAGTTAGAGCACAGGTATCCAAGGTTGTATGGATACCTTTTTCTTTGGCCAAGGTAAAGAGAGCAATCAAAAAGTCTATCTGAATGGTCGCCTCGCCACCAGAAACGGTTATGCCACCTTCCTTGCCCCAAAACATACGAAAACGCAGGGCTTCATTCAAGACATCTTCTGCCGTTCTCTCAGTCGCTGCTGGATTGACAAGATCCCAAGTATCTGGGTTATGGCAATACTGGCAACGCATGTGACAGCCCTGCATAAAGACTACAAAACGTACCCCTGGGCCATCAACCGAACCAAAACTCTCTGTTGAATGAACCAAACCTGTCACTTTACGATAATCAATTTCTGTCATCATCTCATCCTCATCATTTTCTAAGACTAGTATATCACAAAAATGAAAACGCTTCTATCATTTACTTTCTTTCATAACTATCATCTTCCGTAAGAAAAAAGCTAAAAGACTAGGTTGCCCTAGTCCTTATCGGTTTCTTCTTTCTCCAGTGGTGTAATCAAGAGTTTTAATTTTGTTACGCGACCATTTTTTACCTTATCGTTAATAAGAACCAGGTGGTGATCTTTACTATCCACTTCAAAGGAAACTTTCTCGTCTTGACTCGGAATGGTACCGACTCCTGTCAGATAATAACCAGCAATCGTATCAACGTTATCACTTTCCAACTCCATCTCAAAATGCTCATTGAAGTCATTTAAGGTCATATTCCCTTGGACGATATAGGTGTTGTCAGCAATTTCTCGAACAAAAATTTCTGTCTTATCGGTCTCATCATCGATTTCTCCGACAATTTCTTCCAGCAAATCTTCCAAGGTAACGAGACCTGCAACTCCACCATACTCATCTAACAAGATGGCCATTTGATTTTGGGTATTTCGCAATGATGTCAACAAATCATCCACGAAAATCGTTTCAGGAACGAAGAGAGGCTCCTGCATAATTCGGCGGATGTTGAGATTGTCAAAGCCATTACTGAAAGCTTCTGACAAGATTTTCTTGGTATGAATCAGACCAATGATATTGTCCTTATCGCCATCATAAACAGGGATACGTGAAAAATTCTGCTTGAGGATAGCTGCCATGATGGTTGCTGTATCATCCTCAATATCCACCATGAAAGCATCCGTACGGGGAACCATTACTTCACGTGCCATCAGCTCATCTAAAGAGAACACACCTTGAAGCATTTCGATTTCTTCGGCATCTAAGGTTTTCTCACTCTTTGTCAAAATATATTCAATTTCATCCCGTGTCATTTGCTCATCCGCATCATCAAAATTCATAGGAGTAATACGGCTGATAAGATTCGTTGCAGCTGATAATAACCACACGAACGGACTAACAATTTTTCCAAGGAAAATAATCACTGGTGCAGTGACTACCGCCAGATTTTCCTTCATATTCATGGCAATCCGCTTAGGATACAATTCGCCAAGAACGATTGAAACGAAGGTCAACATAGCCAGTGCAAGCCAGTATCCTGCGGTTTGCGCTGTTGTTGAATTCCCCATCCATTTGGCAAATACAGCTCCCAAATCATTAGCCAAGCTGGCACCTGAAAGGATGGAGATGAAGGTAATACCGACCTGAATGGTTGATAGAAAATTGTTAGGATTCTCTAAAACTTGAAGCAAGCGAATATATTTCTTCTCACCGTCTGCGGCCTTTTGTTCCACTCGAGAACGATTGAGGGATACAAGGGCCATTTCTGAGGCTGAAAAGAAGGCATTGAACAGAGTCAATAAGAATAAAATTAACAGTTGTAAATAGATGGTCTGACTACCAGGGTCTTCCATGATGTTCTCCTATAATAAAATTTATAACATTCCCATTATACCACAAATTCTAAAATTTAACATATTTCTTGTTATAAATAGTCCCTCATGTCTGTTTATGTTACAATAATCAAAAGGAATAGGAGAGTAACTATGATTATTTCGATGAAGAATGTTCACTATAAACGACAAGGTAAAACTATTTTAGAAGACATCAACTGGGAATTTAGAAAAGGCGAGCGTTGGGCTATTTTAGGACTCAACGGGGCTGGAAAGTCAACTCTACTTCGCATTTTAATGGCTGAATTTTGGAAGACATCTGGTGACCTGACTGTTCTTGGAGTGGAGTTTGGTAAGGGAGATATCCCTAGCCTACGCACTAAGATTGGGAGTGTTGGTTCTTTCCTTGCCGAACGCTTTCCCATTGATTTGACAGCTGAGCAGATTGTCCTGACTGGAAAGTACAAATCCTCCATCCTCTACCGTGAATACGGTCAAACTGAATTGGATGAAGCCATAGACATGCTCAAAACCATTAAGGCTGAACACTTGATTGGTCGGACCTATGCTAGTTTGTCACAGGGCGAACGCCAACTCCTGCTCATTGCCCGCAGTTTGATGGAAGAGCCAGCTATTTTGATTTTGGACGAGGCTACTGTGGGCTTAGACCTTTTGGCTCGCGAACGCCTGCTCCACCACATCGACTATATCTGCCAACTCCCAACGGCTCCTGCCATTATCTACGTCACCCATCACGCCGAAGAAATCACTGATAATTTCACCCATGTCCTCCTGCTCAAAGATGGCATGGTCTTGGCACAGGGACCCAAAGAAGACATCCTGACACCTGAACTCCTCAGCGATTTTTATGGCAATCAGGTGGAATTGATTGACTTGGGTGAGGGAAGATTGTTCATTAAGCCCATATTATAACAAACAAATCCAGCCCTAGTTTGAGCTGGATTTTAATCGTTCCACCATGACCAAAAACGGTGGGGTATTGACTTGGTTGAGCGGTTTGTAGAGCATGGTGGTAAAGACAGTCTGGTCTAACTGGCTGATAAAGTCTAAGACTGCATCTTTCTCAAGAGCTCCACCCTCATGACCATAATAAATCATGATAGCCAAGCGACCTCCAACCACCAGTCTGTCAAGAACTTTTTCAATAGCTTGAAGGGTGGTTGCAGGCAGGGTAATAACTGACTTATCCGCCGAAGGAAGATAGCCCAGATTGAAAATTGCTGCCTTGCATTCCTCCACATACTTGTCTAGGTTTTCGTGCCCTGTCAAAACCAATTGGGCATTGGTCAAGCCAGCTTTTTCTAGTTTTTCAGCCGTTGTGGCCAGGGCTTGTTCCTGAATATCAAAGGCCACAACTTTTCCTGCTCGTTGGGCTAAAAATAGCGTGTCATGACCATTTCCCATCGTCGCATCGACCGCTAGGTCCTGGTCTGTTAAAATCTCATCTAAAAAGGCATGGGCCATGTGTAAAGGTCTAAGCATTTTCACTCCTTAAGCTAATAATCTTACATAATATTCGGTCAAGGTGGCTTCGTCCACCTTTTTGCGTTGCTGCAACCACCAGCTGACCGTCTCCACAAAAGTGGTCACAACAAAATGCACCAGCAAATCCTCTGGAAGATTCCCCTTGTCCTGCATGTAGTCTTCAACCACTTTTGGAAAAATGTCGTGTTTCAGCTCCGCTTCCAGTTCTCTTAGAAAATAGGCATTGCGGGACAATAAAAGGCTGGCAACTCGGTCTTGATTGGTCCGAAAGTGTTTGAAAATATGGGCCAACAAAGTCTTCACATCCGCATCTTCACGACCTGTAAATAAGTGGTGAAAGAGGTCATGACAAAGTTCTTCCAAAAGAGCCTCTTTACTGGCATAGTGGGCATAGAAAGTGGAACGCCCCACATCTGCCAGGTCAATAACATCCTGCACGCGCATGTCATCATAACCTTTATCATTTAATAAGGTCAAAAAAGCCTGAAAAATAGCTCTTTTTGTTTTTGCAATTCGTCTATCCATTTTTCGTACATTTCAAACAATTTGTTCAGAAAAAGACAAACCGTTTCTCTTGTTTCTAGTTTTTTGGCTCATTACAGTACATAATAAACCTATAAACAGTATAACACAGAAAGGGAATCTCATGTCATCTTCTAAAAATACATTTATCGCTTTTCTCCTCAATCTCAGCTTTTCTATCATCGAGTTTATCTTTGGCTGGCTCTTTGGTTCCAGCGCCATCTTAGCAGATGCTGTTCATGATTTGGGTGACGCCCTCGCCATCGGAAGCTCTGCCATCATGCAAACCTATGCCAATAAACCTGCTGACAAGTTCTATCCTTTTGGCTACAAGAGATGGAATATTTTGGCTGCTCTCTTGACTTCCAGCATTCTGATTATCGGCTCCAGCTTGATCCTTGTAGAAAACATTCCCAATCTTTTCCATCCCCAGCCTGTCAATCAGGATGGGATGCTGATACTTGGGATTATCGCTGTCATCATCAATTTCTTTGCTTCTCGTATTGTAAAAAATGGCCATAGCCATAATGAATCCATTCTCAGCTTACACTTTTTAGAGGATATTTTGGGATGGCTGGCGGTCATCCTTGTTTCCATCATTCTTCAATTCACTGATTGGTACTTTCTAGACCCATTACTCTCACTCGGTATTGCTATCTTCATCCTCTCCAAAGCCCTGCCAAAAGCTTGGAACAATGTTAAGATTTTACTTGAAACCAGTCCGCAAGGAGTAAATCTTGAAGAAGTTAAAGGAGTCCTCCTGGCTCTTGAAAATGTTCACGAAATCACTCAACTGAATGTCTGGACCATGGATGGATATGAACATTGTGCGACTGTGACGGTCAAACTGACAAATCCTGCTGTAGCAGACAAGACCAAAGCAAAAATACGGAATTCTCTTATCACCTTCGGTATTATCCAAAGCACCATCGAAATTTTGTAAAAAATTTTAAAAAACCGCACATTTTCCCTGCCCAAATACGAATAAATAGGTATGAAGACAATTATCTTATTTTTCCTTGGAGCTTCTATCGGCTCCTTCCTGGGATTGGTCATCGACCGTTTCCCTGAACAGCCCATTATCGCCCCCTCTAGTCACTGCAATGCCTGCAAGCGACGGCTCAAGGCCTGGGACTTAATTCCAGTCCTATCCCAGCTTTCAACAAAATCCAAATGCCGTTACTGCAAGGCGAAGATACCTTATTGGTATCTGGGACTAGAATTCTTAGCTGGTCTAGTTGTCCTGCTCTGCCATTTTCAAATCCTAAACCTAACCGAAACCATTCTCATCTTGGCAGGACTAGTTTTGACCATTTACGACATCAAACATCAGGAATATCCTTTTGCTGTCTGGCTTGTTTTTACTTTTATAGCTCTGGTACTCTCCCAGCTCAACTGGCTCTTCTGTGGCTTTTTACTCTTGGCCTATCTAACCGAAAAATGGCAGATTAATATTGGTTCTGGTGATTTTCTCTATCTGGCAAGTTTGGCCTTAATATGTGGATTTACAGAACTCCTCTGGATTATCCAGATTAGTTCCCTCCTAGGGCTTCTTGTCTTCGCCATTTTCAAACCCAAGTCTATTCCCTACGTACCACTCCTTTTTCTTTCAAGTATTCCTATCATTCTGTGCATCTAAATCGAGTTTTTCTCGATTTTTTTGTTATAATAGAAGGCATATTAGAGTTCAACTCCATCAAAATAATTGGAGTGCCTTCTTGATTGGAAGGCAAAAGGAGAAACGTTATGACACTATTTAAGGATGACAGTTTAACCCTGCATACCGACCTTTATCAAATCAATATGATGCAGGTCTATTTTGACCAAAACATCCACAATAAACACGCTGTATTCGAAGTCTATTTCCGTTCACAACCTTTTAAAAATGGCTACGCTGTATTTGCCGGTTTGGAACGCGTTGTAAACTACCTCAACAATCTCAGCTTTAGCCAGACAGATATTGACTATCTGACAGAACTGGGTTATCCGCAGGATTTCCTTGATTACTTGTCCCAATTGGAAATGACTCTCACTGTCCGTTCGGCTAAGGAGGGCGACCTAGTCTACGCTAACGAACCTATTCTTCAAATCGAAGGACCATTGGCACAATGCCAACTAATCGAAACTGCCCTCTTAAACATCGTCAACTACCAAACCCTGATTGCCACAAAAGCTCGCCGTATCAAGGCTGTCATTGAAGATGAGCCCTTGATGGAATTTGGCACTCGCCGTGCCCAAGAAATGGATGCTGCTATCTGGGGGACTCGAGCAGCCTTTATTGGTGGAGCATCTGCGACTTCCAATGTTCGAGCTGGCAAAATCTTCGGCATCCCTGTCGCTGGTACCCATGCCCACGCCTTGGTTCAAACATACGGAGATGATTACAAGGCTTTCAAAGCCTACGCTGAAACCCATCATGACTGTGTCTTCCTCGTTGATACCTATGATACGCTTCGTATTGGTGTTCCAGCAGCCATCAAGGTTGCCAAAGAAATGGGAGATAAGATTAACTTCAAAGGGGTTCGGATTGATTCAGGCGATATGGCCTATATTTCCAAGAAAGTTCGTCAGCAATTAGATGATGCAGGTTTTACAGATGCGAAGATTTACGCATCTAATGACCTGGATGAAAATACCATCCTCAACCTTAAAATGCAAAAGGCAAAAATTGATGTCTGGGGAGTTGGTACCAAACTCATCACCGCCTACGACCAGCCTGCCTTGGGCGCTGTCTACAAGATTGTATCCATCGAAGATGAAGATGGAAATATGCGTGACACCATCAAGCTGTCTTCTAATGCGGAAAAAGTCTCCACTCCTGGTAAGAAACAGGTTTGGCGCATCACCTCCAAAGAAAAAGGAAAATCAGAAGGGGACTACATCACCTTTGCGGACACTGACGTCACACAGATGGATAATATCTATATGTTCCATCCAACTTACACCTACATCAATAAAACCATCGAGAACTTTGATGCACGTCCTCTCCTAGTTCCTATTTTCGAAAAAGGAAAACAGGTCTATGAACTTCCAAGCCTAGCGGAAATTCAAACCTATGCCAATCAAGAATTTGACAAGCTCTGGGATGAATACAAACGTGTGCTCAACCCACAGCTCTATCCAGTCGACTTGGCACAAGATGTTTGGGATAATAAGATGAACATCATCAATCGTATTCGCAAACAAACTCAGACCAAATCCATCTAAGAAAGGTATGTTATGACCCTACAGGAAACAATCATCAAAGAATTAGGTGTCAAGCCAAGCATTGACCCCAAAGAAGAAATCCGTCGCTCCATCGACTTTCTCAAAGACTACCTGAAAAAACACCCATTTTTGAAAACCTACGTTTTGGGAATTTCGGGTGGACAAGACTCGACCTTGGCTGGTCGTTTGACCCAGCTGACTATGGAAGAAATGCGGACGGAAACAGGTGACGATTCTTATCAATTTATCGCTATCCGCCTCCCTTACGGTGTGCAAGCTGACGAGTCCGACGCCCAAGCAGCCCTAGCCTTTATTCAACCAGATGTCAGCTTAACCATCAACATCAAGGAAGCTACCGATGCTATGGTGGCGGCTGTCAATGCAAATGGACTTTCTATGTCTGATTTTAATAAGGGAAATGCTAAAGCCCGCATGCGCATGATTGCCCAATACGCTATCGCTGGAGAACGCAAGGGGGCGGTTATCGGAACCGACCATGCAGCTGAAAATATCACTGGTTTCTTTACCAAGCACGGCGACGGCGGTGCAGATATTCTCCCCCTCTTCCGCCTCAACAAACGCCAAGGAAAACAGCTTCTAGCTGAACTGGGGGCAGATGAAAAGCTCTACCTCAAAGTTCCTACTGCAGACTTGGAAGAAGACAAACCTGGCCTTGCTGACGAAGTCGCACTTGGTGTTACCTATGACCAAATCGACGACTATCTCGAAGGCAAAACCATCGACCCTCAAGCCCAAACCATTATCGAAGGATGGTGGAACAAAACTGCTCACAAACGCCACCTGCCAATTACTATTTTTGATGACTTTTGGAAATAATACTCTTCGAAAATCAAAATCAGATGTTGTTGACTTGATTTGATGACCTAAAAGCTCCTGTGGAGGTTTTCAGCCTGTTCCCTTGAAATATAAAAAGAACAGTATTTTATCTACATCATATCGATACGAACTAGGTTCGCTCTATCTCCAACCTCCAAAGGTTCCCCAAACCTTTTTGTAGCGAACAGGTTCGCTCTATCTCCAACCTCCAAAGGTTCCCCAAACCTTTGGAGCAAGTCTGATTTTGATTTTCATTGAGTATAAAAATTAACCCCTGACGATAAGCAACCGTCAGGGGATTTCTTTTATCTACTCCCCAAATAATCCGCAATAGCCGCCACATCCTTGTCTCCTCGACCGGAAACATTGATAATAATGATTTTATCTTTATCTAGTTGTGGTGCTAATCGAATAGCTTCTGCAATCGCATGAGAAGATTCAATGGCTGGAAGAATTCCTTCTGTACGACTTAAGGTCAAAAGGGCATTAACAGCCTCATCATCTGTTGCTGCGACATAATTAACACGACCAGTTTCCTTATAGTGAGCATGCTCTGGACCGACACCTGGATAGTCCAAACCAGCTGAGATAGAATAGACAGGTGCTACTCCACCATTTTCATCAAAGAGGGAGATTGTCTTCATCCCATCAACCACACCAACTGTTCCCTTAGTCATAGTCGCTGCATGTAGCTCTGTATCAACACCTTTACCAGCAGCTTCTACACCGATAAGCTTGACTGACTCATCTGGTAAATATTGAGAAAATGCACCGATGGCATTGGAACCACCACCCACACAGGCAATAACGTAGTCTGGCAAACGACCTTCTTTTTCTAAAATCTGACGGCGAGATTCTAGACTAATAATCTTTTGAAACTCATGGACAATCGTCGGATAAGGATGAGGACCGACTGCTGATCCCAAAACATAGAAGGCATCTAAATCAGCCATCCATGCACCGAATGCCGCATCAACGGCCTCTTTCAGGGTCTGAGTGCCATCCGTTACAGCATGAACACGCGCCCCCATCATCTCCATTCGGAAAACATTTAGCCGTTGACGTTTGACATCTTCTGCCCCCATATAAACATCACAGCCCAAACCAAATCGTGCCGCAACAGCAGCAGTCGCAACCCCATGTTGACCAGCACCAGTTTCTGCAATCACTCGAGTTTTCCCCATTCTTTTTGCCAATAAAATTTGCCCCAGCACATTGTTTAACTTATGTGAGCCCAAGTGATTCAAATCTTCCCGTTTGAGATAGATTTTCGCTCCACCTAGCTCTTTCGTAAAGGATTCTGCAAAATACAACGGCGTTTCACGACCAGCATAATCTTTCAGATAAGCTTGGTATTCCGCCAAAAATTCTGGATCATTGCGGTACTGTTCAAACGTTTCCTCCAACTGATCCAGCAAAACCTGAATTTGCTCTGGTACAAAACTACCACCAAACTGTCCAAAATAACCTTTTTCTGTCATATAATTCCCTCTTTCAACATTCGCTACAAGAGACCAATAAGGTCAAGAGTTTAATCCTTCTTTACGTATCCTTAATTGCTACGCCATCGTTTCATATTGCTTACCTCGTAATATCTATCATCATCGAAATAGATTGCTTTTTTGATAAGAGACCAAGGCCAGACATAAGTCAAGTTAGACAAGCTGATCGTGACAAAATATAAAAGCAATCTACAAAGACAATGAAAAAGCCCACGCAGGAAAAAACATCCTGCGAGGGCGTCAATGGACACGGTGCCACCTCACTTATGGACTCGACTAGAAAAGTCCATAACTTTTTCTCCTCTAACAAGGAGGCGCACGATAAGGGGTGCGGACCGAATTCTCATTGTTTCGAATTCATCGAACCAAACTCGCTTTACTAAACCAGACAATCCATAAAATGGATACGAATGCTTGTTTGGCATCAGCCCATTTCATAAACCTCTATCATCTATTCACACCAACCATAGACTCTCTAAAGACAAAGTGTTTATTACTTTTTCTGATTACTTGTAATTATACGTTACAAAATCGAAATGGTCAAGTAATTTTTAGAAATTTTCTAAACAATTTGAAAATTCAGTTTCCATTGCCTGAATCCATTAAAAACTAACAAAAAGCCACTCTGCTTAAGTGACTTTCTAAAAAAGTGTATTCACGAGCGAAGCCTCATATCAAAGATAGCTTTAGCTAGTCAAGGTCATTTTTAAGGGAATACTGACTGTATTTCAAAAAAATAACGATATGTAGCTTAAACAATAGCCTTAGATGGACATTCTGAACCTGTGACGGTAGGTTCTAAGACTCCTGTTTGGAAAGGATTATCCCTCTCTTTATCAATGAATAGGTAAAATAGGCTAGTATTCCCCCCATTGTATTGGTCCATAAATCATCGATTTCAAAGACGCGTTGGGCATCAATCAGCAAATCCAGTAGTAATTGTGTGCATTCAATAAAAAGACTGATACAAAAACTATAACGAATCACCGCTCGAAGGCTCCGCCATTCTTCCCTAAGAAACAAAAGAAGAAAAATCAGAGGGAAAAGTAGAAAAATATTAGTGATGTTTTGCAAGAAAATCCACCCTAGGTCCGCCAAACTATCTACCTTGTCCCCGTTAACGATGCTGTTGAAAGGAGTTGGTAAAAGATAGAGACGGCCGATTTGAATAATTCCTGGGGTCGAGAAATCCTTATACTGTGGGTACCAAGTCTGAGGTAGGAAACAAAGTAAAACAATAGCCAGAGCATAGGCTCCAGCTAAGGTCTTACAAATCTGTCTTCCTAGCTTGGTCAAGTTTCCATCTGCTTGGAAGAATTTTCTCATGCTCGAATACCTGCCTTTGCTTTTGCGGCTGCAATACGAGCACGTGCTTTTTCACGGTCTTTCTTGAGCGTATTGGAGCGCAATTGACCACAGGCAGCATCAATATCTGTACCATGTTCCTGACGAACGACACAGTTAACACCATTTTTCTTCAAAACATCAAAGAAAGCAAGAGTACGTTCCTTGGTTGAACGACTGTACTGGTCATGTTCACTAACTGGGTTATAAGGAATCAAGTTGATATAAGACAATTTACGGATGTTCTTGGTCAAATCAGCTAGTTCCTGCGCCTGTTCCACTCCATCGTTGACCTCATTGAGCATAATATACTCAAAAGTCACACGGCGGTTGGTCACTTTGATATAGTCTTCGATTGCTTCAAAAAGAACTTCTATAGGGAATTTGCGGTTAATGCGCATAATGCTCGAACGAAGGTCATTATTTGGCGCATGTAGAGATACCGCCAAGTTAACTTGGACACCTTCACGTGCAAACTCACGAATTTTCGGTGCTAAACCTGACGTAGAAACAGTGATGTGACGGGCACCAATTGCCAAGCCCTTGTCGTCATTAACTACTCGCAAGAAGGTCATAACATTATCGTAGTTATCAAGCGGCTCACCAATCCCCATCACAACGATATGGCTAACACGCTCATTCTGATTGCGCTCATCCAAGTACTTTTGTACCAACATAATCTGAGCCACAATCTCACCGCTAGTCAAGTCACGTTGCTTAGGAATCAATCCAGATGCACAGAATGTACAGCCGATATTACAGCCAACTTGTGTCGTTACACAGACTGAAAGGCCATAGTGCTGGTGCATGAGAACTGTCTCAATCAACATGCCATCTGGCAGTTCAAAAAGGTATTTGATAGTACCGTCCTTAGACTCCTGTACAATCCGTTGCTTGAGCGGATTAACTACAAAATGTTCTTCCAACTTTTCAATCAAAGATTTTGGCAAGTTGGTCATTTCCGCAAAAGATTGGACACGAGAACGGTAAAGCCATTCCCAAATTTGAGTGGCACGGAACTTCTTCTCTCCGTTTTCTAAAATCCAATCAACCAGATTGGCTTGACTAAATGCATAAATTGATGGTTTCATATTTCTCCCTATTTCTGGCGGATAACAAAGTTACGCTTCACTTCATTCATCTCACGCTTGCTCTGCTTACGCTCACGTTTTTGAGAACGCTCTGTTTGACTCGCCTTAACACCAGCATTCTTCATAGTAAAATGACGCTGTTCCGACTGTTTATTTTGCTGCTTCCCTTTTTTCTGACGGTCATTGCGATTACTTTTGTTTTCTTTTGGCGCAATAGGCTCCGTCCGCTGCTGATTTCTGTTCCGATTGCGAGAACGACTCCGCTTCCGACGCGGTCTATCCTCCTCCTCAGCAGGCAAGTCTTGTGGATTCGGATTGGCTAAGACGAAATAAGCACAACCAAAATTACAATACTCCGTCAAATAGTCGTCCAAGCGGCTGATTTTTAAGTCTGATTTAACATTTTTATCATCTGTATAGAATCCCCTTAATCTCAGCTGCTCATTGCCCCAATCTCCCACAATATAATCAAATTTGAGCATGAGTTGTGAAAAACGTTGACCAAAAATCGTCTGGTCAAAAGCATTCTTGTAATCTTCCAAAAGGTCCAATTCAATATTTTCAGATACAACCTTATCTCCGACACGAGCAAAACTCGGACCGGGGTATTTATTATAGTTATACATTTCAGGTGAAATTTCTTTTTTCATTTGTCCTCCTATCTTATAAAATCTTCATACGTAAAAATCATTTGATTAATAATCTATCTGGTCAGAATCTAAATTCTCACACTTAACCTTATCATTATAACACGATTTATCTGGAAATTCTCCTACTTTACCATTTAGGAGAAATTTCTGACAATTATAATATTATTCTCTAGCAAAAAAGGACGATTTACTCGCCCTTCGTTTTCTTCAAATAATCAATGGCATCCTGAGCTGTCTTGACAGGCACAACTTCAATGTCCAAACCTGCCTTTTCAGCAGCTTCTTTAGCCTCTTCATAGTTGGTTTTAGCTGTTGGATCCTCTTTCAAAATCTCTTCATCAACTGGATTGTTTGGTACAAAAAAGATACTTGCTCCAGCCTTGGCTGCAGATAATACCTTCTTATCAGCCCCACCAATGTCACCTACTTTTCCATCCTGTTCGATAGTCCCCGTACCAGCAATAATTCGACCATCACGTAAGTCAGGCTCTGCGAGTTGAGTATAGATGGCAAGTGTAAACATCAGACCAGCACTTGGACCACCAATATCTCCCGTTTGGAAATCAATCGGAATCGAACTTTGAACCTCTGTATGATCTACAAGAGTGATGCCTATTCCGTTTTTGCCATTAGACAATTTGATAATCTTACCGTCCGCAGATTTTTCCTGACCAGCGCTAATATAACCAACTGTTACATCACTTCCAAGTTCCAAGCCACTCACATATTTAATCAAATCAGGAGAAGACTCAAATGTTTTTCCATTGATACTCACAACAGTGTCGGCAATATTAAGAACTTTTTTAAAGGTCGAATCATCCGCCAAGGCAAGTACATAGACACCAAAGAAATCAAGATTGACTTCTTTTCCTGCCAAGGTCAAACCTTGGTACTTCGCCATATTTTGCGATGTCTCCATGTAAAACTGTGCTATACGAAAATACTCTTCATTGTCGGCCCCTCCTGTCATCTCTTCAGAGGAACGAACTGTTGTATAGGGATCAAACTGAGCAGCGAATAGTTGTAAAGCTGTAGCTTGTTGGACTGATACATAGGTGAAGTTGTAAGAGCCATCCTCTTGGTCTATTTGATTGTTCACCGTTAGTACCTGACGAATATCGGCAGCTCCACCTGGACTTTCCAAATAATAAGGCAGACGAACAAAAACGGCAAACCAAATCAAAAGAGTTCCTAAAACAATAGATGCAATTAAGGTTAACTTCCTATTTTTCTTCATTCTTTCTAATCTCCTCACTAACAATTTCTGGAACATAAGGGCCTATATCCTGTTTGAAATACAGCAATTCTCGAACCTGGCTGGATGATACGAACTTAAGCTCTGGCTTGGCGATTAAATAAATAGTTTCCAAATCTGGCGCCAACTGACGATTGTAAAAATCAAAACTTGACTCGTATTCCAAATCGGTCGCATTACGCAATCCTCGGACCAAATGTGTTACTCCATAGCGCTTAGCTACATCGACTACCAATTCATTTTCAGACAGAACGACCTCGATATTCTCCATTCCTACAAAAAGCTTCTCCAAAATGGCTTTTCTCTCCAAACCTGTCAAGAGTCCTGCCTTTTTAGGATTGGTAAAAACTCCCACATATAATTTATCAAATAGTCCACTCGCTCGTTCAATTAAGTCCAAGTGTCCATTGGTAATGGGGTCAAATGAGCCCGTAAACAATCCAATCTTATCTGACATATACTGTTACCTTACTAATTCCGTAGAGTTTCTCTTTCCATATCCCCAGCTCTGCTATTTCCTCCGGAAGAGAGACCGCCTTATCCGTTTCGCAGACTACCATAACATCATCTGCTAGTAAGTCACGGCGACAAAGTTCTGTTATCACATCTTCAATTTCCTGCTCTGCATAAGGAGGGTCCAAGAATACCAGGTCGAAAGGCCCTTCCACACTGTTCAAAGCCTGTCTAGCTTCCATTGCTTGAAGCTGAAATTTATCTGCTTCCTTAGTCATTGCAATATTTTCACGGATAATGGCTTGTGCTCGTCGATCTCGCTCAACCAGAACTGCTGACTCCATGCCACGAGATATAGCCTCGATAGATAAACCACCACTGCCGGCGTACAAGTCAAGAACTCTACCACCCTCAAAATAGGGACCAATCATATTGAACATGGCTCCACGGACCTTATCCGATGTCGGTCTGGTTGTTTTTCCATCTAACGTTTTCAGTGGTCTTCCACCATAGCTTCCCGATACAATTCTCATAAGGTATATTATAGCAAAAAATGAAGCTCGTTGCTGAAACCAAGTGCACTTCCTGCTTTCCTTTTTACACCAACTTTTTCATCCTCCTATCAAATACACTCTCAACCGCTATAGCAGGAAATCATTCTCGCACTATTCAACAAAATGATAAAAATAAAAAGCAAGGAAATTCTGTTTTACGCGAAATTCCTCACTCTTATCGTATGTATTTAAACTAGATCGTTACAAGAAAAAATTGGTGTTGAAATACAAATAGCTATTTTTTCCAGTATGCTAATACACCCCGTAGCTAAAAAGCCTACGGATTATCTGGCGAACTCTCGTCAGCTGTTGGAACTGTTTCTACTGACTCAACCAGGCTAGTTGTTGAATCCGTCGTTTCCGCCGGTGTTTCAGAAACCGTTGGAGTCTCTACCACAGGCGCTCCTTCACTAGTCGGAGGGACTGAAGTACTTGTACTAGTTGACGCCACGCTGCTTGTATACTGGCTTGTTGAACTCACACTTTGATTTCCATATATATTTTGATTAGGCACTACATAGGATTCTTGTGAGGTCTCACTAGCTTCAGCAAGGTCCGTTGACTGACTAGTCCCTGTTTCAGATACTTTTTTCTCATCTGCTACTTTTTGGGCTGCTTCCGCTCTGACCAACTCCGCTTTTAGCTTAGCCTGTGTTTGAGCATCTGTCTGCTGTCCCACTAGCTCTTTTACTCGGTCAATCCGTTTCTGTAATGCTGCTTTTTTAGTCGCATCCGTAACCTTGTTTACTGCAGATTGTGCCTCTGCAAGTTTCTCTTCAGTATGTGTTCCTTCTAATACAATGACAGCATTCTCAGCATCCTGAAATAATGTATCAACCGTTTTTTTCTGATTGGGCACTTGCTGTACTGTCTTTGTATCACTTGTTTCGCTTTGGGCATTTTTATACCAACTAGCGCCTAAGCTAATCAATAAAATAAGTCCCATAAAAGAAATAATGCCAATTTCTGCCAATGACAACTTTTCAAATTTCTTTTCCATATTTTTGCCCTTATCCGTCTTATTACATAAGAAAATACTCTAGCCTACTGACAATGCTACTTAGTCGTTTTTACCTTACCATTCCATCCGTTTAGACCATAGCTTAAAATATAGATTTCGTTAAAGCCCTGTTTCTTCAGATGAAGAGCTGCAGGCGTTACCAACTGACCACGATCATTCTCATAGATTAAGACAGGTCTGTCCTTACGCAAAGCAGCTGTAGACTGGCGCAATTGCTGGTAAGGAATATTTCTCGCGCCTAAGATATGCTTACGATTAAACTCACTCGGGTCTCGCAGGTCAATCAACTGACCTCCGTGTATCTTTTCTGCAAATTCTGCATTATCAATCACAGTCGCTGCACGACGCAATCTCCAGTAATTAAAACCCATCCAGGCTCCCAATACTGCCAAAAATACTAAAAATACCCAAAATGTTTCCATCACTCATTCTCCCTTGATTTCTGATACTCTAATTCCAAACGATGTTCACGCCTCAAAACAAGCTCTGCTTCCATATATTCCAACCGATCTAAGACGCCTGCCTGATAGATTCTATTTAATTCTATCTGCATCATTTCAATATCGTAGAGACGGTTGCCCATATAGACAATTATACCAAACCGTTTGAGTAATTGTTGCACATCGTAAAGTCGTTTCATAGGAAAATTTTAGCAAAATATCAGAAGATTTTCAAGGGGAGGAGTAAATTTCCTACCAACTACAACCAGCCCTTTTCCTGTGCCACCTTAACAGCGGCGGTGCGGTTTTCGGCACCTAGCTTGGACAGGATAGAGGTCATGTAGTTTCGGACTGTCCCGTCAGACAGGTGGAGCTGGCTGGCAATTTCTTTATTGGATAGACCCTCTGCCACTAGCTTGAGTAGTTGACTTTCCAAGTTGGTCAAGGGACTGCGTTGGGTTAGGAGAATGTCCATCAACTCTGGCGAATATTCCTTCCGCCCCGCCAAGACCGTTTCAATGGTCCGCATGAGGTCTGCGATGGAGCGTTCCTTGAGCACATAGGCATCCACATCTGCCTTGACCGCCCGCTCGAAATAGCCCGGTCGCTTGAAGGTGGTCATGATGACAACCTTGACAGGCAAGGCTTGCCCCCGCACCCATTCCAAGACATCTAGGCCCGTCTTTTCAGGCATTTCTATATCTAATAACACCACATCTACTGGCTCTTTTTCCAAAAGAGCAATGGCCTGGCTGCCATTTTCTGCCTGTAAAACAGCCTCAACCGTATCTTGAAAACCCAAGAGCTGACAGAGGGCGTCCCGCAGCATTGCTTGATCTTCTGCGACTAAGATTCTCATTCTACCACCTCCTCAAACGGAATTCGGATGGACAGGCGGGTGGGATTTGCCAGAGAAAGAAACTCCAAACTGCCTTTCACCGTTACCAACCTGTCCTTTATGGTATGCAATTCCTGACCAGTCAACTGGGTAAAACCCACACCGTTGTCTTCGTAGTGCAAAACCAATTCTTGCTGGTCTTTTTCAAAAACCAAACGGCATTTGCTAGCCTGGCTGTGCTTGAGCAGGTTATTGGCCAACTCTCTCAGCACCATAGCCAGCTTGTTCTGGACGGGCAAGCTGAGCTGCTCTGCTATTTCCCCGCCCAAGACGACCAAATCCACTCCTGCCAAGTCCAACATCTGCTGCAAAATCTGGAGTTCCTCTGCCACGGTATGCTGCTTGAGGGACTGGACAATCTGACGGACCTCCTGCATGGAGTCCTTAGCCAAGGTCTGAAGGTCTGCCACCTCCTTCTTGGCCTGGTCTATCTGATCATGGTCTAAAAGTGTCTGGACCAACTCGGCCTTGACAGATAGCATGGCAAAGACATGGCCCAGGGTGTCGTGTAAGTCCTGACCGATACGGTTGCGTTCGTTCTCAGCTAGCAAGAGGTTAATGGAAGCATTCTGCTCCTGTAGGCGTTGCTGAAGGGCTGCCCGCTTGGTCTCAATCCAGCTGAAAATCAGCAAGGCCAAGCCGAAAAAGTGGATAACAAGTGCAAAGGCTCTCATCTCAAAAGGAACAGGGCCAAAGAGAGCCCATAGGATAATAGCCAGCAACAAAAGCCCGTAGGACACCGTCCGATAGGTCGGTCGATTCTCTTTATAATACCAGCCCAGCATATTGGACAGGTTAAAGATGAAGAGGGAAAATTGCAGATTGCCCCAAAAACTCATGACGGCGATATAGCCAATCAGGTAAAACCAAGCCAGCATGGAATAGAGCTTGTGGTCGGTATAAAAGAGGGAGCAATAAACCAAGGCAAAGAGAATAGTCGCTAGGACAACTGCCGTCGGATTGGGACTATACTGGGCATAGTAAAAGGGAAAATAGAGAAAGACCATGCCCACGAAGAACATGAGTGGTACCTTTCTTTTTTCAAAAATCATGGCTTACCTCACTGTTGCTCCGATTTTCTATTCAGAACTAGAGCAATTCCTAAGAAAATTATGGCATATCCTAGGACAATTAGCAAGGATTTCCAGAGAAAATCTCTCTCTTGGGCATAGGTGGTCACCAGCTGGTTGACATGGTAGCTCGGCATGAGTTTGCAGATCCGCTGTACCCAGTCAGGAAAGAGGGAAACAGGCATCCAAGAGCCACCCATGATGGCCAGAACAAAATAAAGCAAGTTGGCCACCACCGACATGGTTTGTTCCGACT
This sequence comes from Streptococcus suis, assembly GCF_029616525.1. Lineage (GTDB taxonomy): Bacteria > Bacillota > Bacilli > Lactobacillales > Streptococcaceae > Streptococcus > Streptococcus suis_AF. The sequence goes on from NZ_JANFME010000004.1 coordinate 124,198, forward strand.
GAATTTGCACCAAGAGCAAGCCGATGGCTAAAAATACGATAGAGGTTACAAGGAGTATGAGTGCGGACACGACCCATTCCTGAGCTGACAAGTTTACTCCCTTGACCAAGCCACCGACCGCAAAGACAATGGCAATGGAAGATACAAAGCAGAGCAAGACCCGCACCAGTTTGGACAGGTAGTAGTGCCAGATTGGCAGGGGAGAATGCTGGATAAAGGTCAACCAGCTATTCTTTCTGTCCTCTGCCAGCATCATGGGAAAGGTGAAGAGGGCAAAGCCCGACATGGAAAAGCCTGTCATAGTCAGCATGTAGGACTGGATAAAGGCCTTTTGCATGGCCGCATCGTCAAACTGGACCGTTGATGAAAAAATCAGGAAAAAGATGACAGGCATGCCGATAGACAGGAGAAATACTCCCAAACTTCTGGATAATTTTACCGCCTCTACTTGAACTAATGCTTTCATGATTCTTCCTCCCTCGTCTTGTCAAATAGGCTATTGAGCAGGGTCTTATTCTGCACTTCCAGGTCTGAAATCCGACAACCTGCCTCCTGCAAACTAGCCCAAACCTGCTCAATAGCTCGGGTCTTAAAGCTGACCGTGTCTTGTTTGTAGCTGATCTCATTGATTTCAGCCAAGCTCTCCACCGCCGCCGCAAAGGCAATCGGCAATGTCACTTCTTTTTCTTGCTCCTCGCTCCGCATAGCAAATGGCGTGGTATCTCTTAGTAACCGCCCCTGGTGCAAGACCAAAATCCGCTCCGCCGTATGCTCCACTTCCTCGATATAGTGGCTGGTATAAAAAATAGTCACACCCTGATCCTTGAGTTCATGGACAATCTCCCAAAAACGCTGGCGGGTCGAAGTATCCATGCCCGCCGTCGGCTCGTCCAAAAAGAGCAACTTGGGCTTGCCAATCAGACAGATGACGAAAGCCAAGAGCCGCTTCTGACCACCCGATAGCTTGCCGGCCAGTTGATTTTTTTGCTCTGGGGAAAAGCAGAGCAGGCTGTCGATTTCCACATCTGTCAGACTATCCTTGTAGATGGCTTGGAAAAAGCGGAGCAATTCCTTGACCTTCAGGTCTGTCGGGATAGCATTTTCTTGTGGTAAGACTGCTACCTTTTCCTTATTAGACTGAGCCTGTGGAGCCAAACCGTCCAACAAAACCTGCCCTTTCGTTGCCTTCCTATCTCCCAACAAACAAGACATAAGCGTCGTTTTCCCAGCCCCATTTGGACCGATTAAAGCCACACATTCCCCAGACTTGATTTCAAAGGAAATATTGGACAAAATTGTCCGTCCTTTGATGACTTTTTCCAGTGCTTGTACTTCTATCATTTTTCTACCTCCTACTTCTTGAACATCTTACATAGACAGTATATCTCGAAAAAGGAGACCCCACTAGAAGCCTTTGTCATTGACTCATGTGACAAATGTCATATATGAAAAAGAGCTCGCTAAGTTCGAGCTCTTTATGACATTGATGATAATTTTTTGAAGAAGAGGGAATAATCTTGGTTAAAAGATAGACCTGAAACTTGACCATCTCCAGTTTCTAGTATCTTCCAACTCCCATCTTCTAACTCCGCAAAATCAACAGTATAAAATGGACTAGGTAAATCCCTATAACGATTGATTAAATCTTCTGGTGGCCAAAGTGTCGGGGTAGGTTGGTGACTATTTTGACTAATTGATAGTATGGAATTTTTATAGAAAAATACTCTGTACTCATTCGTACGTTCACCATAATACTTCAAAGGTAGTATCTCTTTTAGACAAAGCCCTCCTGTGAACAAGTTACCTCTGAGATCATAGAAAGTATCAAATAATTGTTCCAATTCTTCCTGACTGATTTCCGAAGAAATTTTAGACGGAATTTGCGAACCTTTTACAGATTTTACATAATCTTTAATCATAAACTCACTAAAGTGCTTACGAATTTCACTAATTACTGGTTTCCGATTTGCTGGATAGATTAAAGTAGAAGCCGTATCTTGCTTAATTAAAGGATAAACTTTAGGAAATAAATGAAGCGCCTCATACTCTTTTGGTTGTGTTACTAAATCCAATCCATGTTCTGCCAATTGTTCGAAGAAAGTTCGATAGTCTTCTGGTTTCATCATCCAGCCTCGATAAATGCACATTTGACGTTTTTCCACCTTCTTGGATAACTTTAACTTTCCATCCTCAAACCAGGATAAATTATCAAATAGTAAAATTTCGAAATATTCTTTAGCAGCTTCATACTCAGCTTGTAATCCCTCATCAACTTGATTCTTCTGAAAAACATCAGAAGGAAACAAAAGTACTGGTTTCATATTTTTACTCACAATTCCACACAATTTCAACTTCTTTGCTGAGACGCTCTTCTGGTTTTGAGAGTTCTGTGAACGATACCTTTGGACTAGAACTAAATTCCTGTTCGCATTCCATCCAATCAATCCTTTCCAATGGCTCTGAAGAATGCCAAGAATTGTTTTTGACTTCTATAATTCCTTTTAGAGTTTGGTTAGAATATTGAGCAATTTTTTCCGCTTTTTGCTTGGAATCCAATACTGCCTTCTCTAACAATCTCTCCTCAATTGCCTGAGGATTGCTATGGTAGTAACCAACCATGTATTCTGGATAATAGTCCGATGTCGCTAATAACTGAACAATTCGGTCACACAATTCTAAATTTAATGGAACAGCTATTGAAAAACTTCTTCTGCATTCTCCGACTTCATCATCTAAAAAATTCTGGAAATCAATTTCTTCTTCATGTAAGCGAACGGCCTGCAAATCTCCAAGTAATGTCTTTAAGTCAGCTAATAGCTGCTCTGTATTTTCTCGCAGAACAGCTATTGCTCGTTTAGGACTGTTTTCACGACTATTGATGGTAATCCGAATTTTCATCAAATCCATTTCTACATACTCTATCGCTTTTCCGGTTACAACTATTTTTCCCATTTCTATTCTCCTCGTAAAATAAGTTTATGGAGAAGTTTCAATCCCAAATTTTTAATAATTGTTAGTAGCCTTCAAAGAGTCCTACTATGGACCCTTCATCTGTTTACAACTTAGGAGCTTGACCAAGCTCTGCCTGCAGCATCCAAATATGTTTTTCAATACTAGCCTTAGCCACATTGAAAATGTCGTTGGTTACGCTGTCACCTTCTTCATCACTGACATCAAACCCCTTTTGGAAAAGAGCAGCCAGATAGCGGAACACCTCTACCACACGCGCCAATTGCTCTTCAATCGTTACATTGTAATCACCAGGAACTTCCTTGAGCTGACTATTTTCACTAAACTCTTTAAGGGTAGAAAATGGTGCCCCACCTAAGGTGATTAAACGCTCACTCATCTCATCCAAATAACCATCAATTTCTTCCATATATTCATCCATCTTTGGATGCCAAATCATAAAGCCACGACCACGCATATACCAGTGAACTTGATGGAGGATTGAATGGGCTACTGATAAATCGGCCACCGCTTGATTCAAAACAGCCTTAGAATCAGCCAGTGATGGACGCGGGCTGAAAGACGCAATTTCTGCTGGAGATTGATAATATTTTTGTTTCATCATATATCACCCTTTCTTTTATTTATAATTATTATAAATAAAAGAAGAAAAAATTGCAAGAATGATCCCTCATCCTCCTTTGGCTTATTGACAGACAAATCCCTTGCTATATTAACTTATATACGATAGACTAGTAAGTAAGAATAGTATGTGATTTTCTTTTTAGAAAATCATCGCCCCCATATGTGTATATCAAGGAGGGATTTTATGTCAGAAGAAAAATTTGACGCAAAACTAGAACAGCTATCTGGCTCTGCAAAAGAGGTAATTGGTAAGCTGACCGGCGACAAGGAAATCGAAGTTGAAGGACTTGTTGAGAAAGGAATTGGCAAAGCAAAAGAGCTAGTCGAAGATGCAAAAGATGGGCTTGAAGGTGCCATTAATGGCATCAAAAATGCTTTCGACAAAGAAGAGAAATAAACAAAGAGTTCAATATAGGTAGGATTGGTCGTGCACTGTTTGATAATGAACATTACACTTAATTTGGTCTTTTACCTATAGCCCGAACAAAAATATGCAAGAGAGGGGAACTCAGACATTTACCTGTCGAGTCTGCCTTCTCTTTTCTTATGCCACGAAAGGAGAATCTATGAAAAAAATCGTTTTTGTCTGTCTTGGAAATATTTGTCGTAGCCCTATGGCTGAATTTGTCATGAAAGATTTGACAAATCAATTTCACATTGAAAGCCGTGCTACTTCAAACTGGGAACATGGTAATCCTATCTACCCTGGAACACAGAAAATTTTCCAAAAGCACAAGATTCCCTATGACAAGACCAAAACTTCTCAACAAATCTCTCAAGCAGACTTTGAGGAATTTGATGTTATCATCGGTATGGACAGCAATAATGTCCGAGATTTACAGAAAATGGCACCAGCACATGCCCAAAATAAGATTTTTCAATTCGCAGAAAAATCCGTACCAGACCCTTGGTATACTGGAGATTTTGACGAAACCTACGAAATGGTAAAGAAAGGTTGTCAAAACTGGTTGGACAGGTTACAGTCATTTGACCAAGAATAAGATTTTCTATGTAATATTTTTGTAATATTTGTAAAAAAATGGTAAACTATTTCTGACTGAACTGATAATTTCTTACTGTATCCTAGAAAGAACTGATTAGCGTCGGTCAAATCCTATGAAAGAGTAAAACGATGAAAGAGTTCAAATTACCTAGCATAAAATGGCATGATATAACAAGTCATTTCACCCGTCCAAAACTTGAAATCCTCTCCCTTATTATCATCCTCATCTGTGCCCTCTCTGTATTTACAGGGCGAATTGCCAGCAAGCAAGCCATGACTTTCAATAATGGCGCCCTGCAGTACAACGGTTATGTGGTCGCAAATAAAATGAATGGTCAAGGAAAATTGACCTTTGATAATGGAGATGTCTACGAGGGGCAATTTAAAAATGGAATTTTCCACGGTCAAGGAACCTACACATCTGCAAGTGGGTGGGTTTATACCGGGCAATTTAAAAACGGCTACGCCGATGGAAAAGGAAAATTGACCACCGAAGGACAAGCTACCTACGAAGGAACTTTTAAACAGGGGATTTATCAATATGAAAATTAAATGGTTATCCGTTATACGTGTGATTGGATTAGTCTTTGTCCTACTCTATCATTTCTTTATCAAATATTTCCCAGGTGGCTTTGTGGGGGTTGACCTCTTCTTTACCCTGTCTGGATATTTGACAACCGCCCTTTTGATTGATGAGTTTGCAAAACATAAAAAAATAGATATTGTCAGCTTTTTCAGAAGAAGGTTCTATCGGATTCTCCCCCCTCTGGTTTTAACGATTCTTTTGGTCCTTCCACTTGCTCTGCTTGTCCGCAATGATTTCATTGCCAATATCGGCAATCAGATAGCCGCTGCGCTCGGATTCATGACAAACTTCTTTGAAATTCTATCAGGTGGTAGTTACGAGAATCAATTTTCACCTCATCTATTTGTGCATACTTGGACACTAGCCATAGAAGTTCAGTATTACCTTGTCTGGGCTGGTTTAGTTTGGTATCTGACTCGCATCTCAAAAAGTGTGGGGCAACTACGTGGATCAATTTTTCTAACATCTATAAGCCTCTTCTCGCTAAGTTTTTTAGCAATGTCTATCTCAAGTTTCTTTGTAGATAATTTCTCAACCATTTACTACTCGAGCTTCACACATACCTTCCCATTCTTCCTCGGAAGCATTCTCGCAACCATCGCCGGTATCGGAAATACAACAACTGCCTTCCAGCAACAAGTGAATACATTGACTATCAAACAAGCTATAGGTCTGTTTCTTGGAGGACTAGGAGTAGAACTTCTTCTTCTCTTTACTCTTCAATTCAGTTCCATCTGGACCTATCTAATTGGTTTTCTTCTATCCAGTTTAGCTACAGCAACTATGATTTTTGCTGCTCGGGTACTTCACGAGAAAACCGAAGATGTCAAAGAACCTGCAATTATCCTCTTCTTTGCAAGTATTTCTTATGGTATCTACCTCTTCCATTGGCCCTTGCTCATTATCTTTACACAACTGACAAATGCCACTATCGCTGCGGGATTATCCTTTGTTTTTTCTACTATCCTATCAACTATTTCCTTCTATATTCTAGAACCATATATTGCTGGAAAAGTAGGAAGCTTGTTTGGATTAGCCATAGATTTGGAACCATATAAAAAATGGCTTCTTGGTAGCTTTGCTTGCTTGACCATAGTTGGCTTAGGTATCTGTCTGTTTGCACCAAAATTAGGAAGTTTTGAACAAGAGAGCATGGTTAGCAATCTTTATCAAGCTCAGACCCAACTAAATACAACACGATCTGCCGCTGAAAACGCTAAAGCTACTAGTTTTGAAATTCAAAAAGGAGTTATCATCTTTGGCGATTCTGTTACTGTTCGCGCTAGTTCTGCCATACAGACCGCGCTACCAGATGCACAGATCGATGGAACTGTCAGTCGAAATCTCTCTGAAATTGCTAAATTGATAAATCTTTATAAGCAAAATAATAGCTTGAAAGAGACTGTAGTTGTAGCCCTAGGTACAAATACTACGGATAATTATCAGGAACTACTAGACCAGCTAGTCAAAGATTTTCCTAAAGGACGTCGCCTTATTTTTGTCACTCCTTACGATGGAAACTTCACTCCGAGCGAATCCATTTCCTATCAAACTGGTCAATACGAGAAAGAATTGGCTGAAAAATATGATTACATTTCCATTGCAGACTGGTATCAAGTTGCAAAGGATAATCCACCAATTTGGTACAATACCGACCTTGTTCATTTCAATCTTGAAAGTAATGGAGGCGAAGTATTCGCCCAAATGATAAAAAATGCTGTTGAAGCCGTTGCTGATGGCCCAATCAAAAACTAGATTTATACATCATTATCCTCTGAGAATTTCTCGGAGGATTTTTGCACTATTTTCCTATAAGTCCAGCGCGAACTCTAAGAAATGGCGCTGTGCCTGAGCTCAGTCTCAATAAATCTTGTGAAATAAGCCACTTCTACAAAGGACGGAAAAGCGAAGTAACGATAATAGAAAGATGACAAGTTAAAACTCCTACCTTTTACAGTAGGAGTTGGTGTCAAATTAACTATTTTTGCTTACTTTGGAAACGCCATTCAAAGCGTTTCTGATCGTAAAATGGATACATCATTTGTAAAAGAGTGACGGCAAGTAGCCAACCACCGATAATATCTGTCGGATAGTGAACCCCAATATAGATACGGGATACAGCTACCAGGACAGCAAGTAGAATCAACATGGCTTGTAGCACAAGTCTAGCTATGCCTTTCTTCATCCTCTGGTGAACAATAATAACAACTGCTCCTGCAATCATCATAGTTGATGCAGTATGCCAGCTAGGAAATGAGTAACCGATAGTATCAATCAACCATTCAATACTTGGACGCGGACGTTGGTAGACATATTTCAGGGCTGTGGATGCCACACCCATCGCCGCAAAACTAGCAAGTAGGAAATAAGCTTCTATCTTCCATTTTTTATAGTAGTAAAAGATAGCAGCTAGAATCAAGGTAATAGCTAAAATAATAACTGTATTTCCTAAAACAGTAATAGAGGTCCAAAATTGACTGGCTCCACTTGGTAAATTTCCACGAATGGCAGACTGGACAGTCGAGTCAAAACCTGCTAGGGTAGTAGGATAAAATTTTACTACATAGCCCAATATCACAAAGACCAGAGCAAAAAAAGATGCGTTTCGTAAATGGATTTGTTTATTCTTCATACAGTATAGTTTACCTTATAAAGGTTAAACTTTCTTAAAAATAGGTTGGGCTGCTTTGTAACAGATATAAAATATTGCTGAAAGCACAATCCCTTGTAAAAGATTAAAAGGAAGTACCATCATCAAAAGATAGTTAGTCAGACCCAAGATTTCTTTAATATCAAAATTTGCAAAGGCTGCATAGACAGGCACCGCATAAACGTAATTTAATACCAGCATCACTGCTGTCGAACCAAGCGTCGCAACAGCTGATGCTTTTAAATAATTTTTTATCGTTTGTTCATTTTTCCAGAAATAAGCTACTGCTAAAATGAAAACTGACATAGCTGCAATATTCATCGGTAAGCCAATAATAGTCGATGGTCCTTGATTATTTAAAATCAGTTTGAGAAAAGTTCGTACCAAAAGGATAGCAAAACTAGACTTCATATCTAGAACAAGCAGACCAAATAAAATCGGTACGAGAGAAAAATCCACTTCCAGGAAACTGGCTGTTGGAATCAGCGGAAATTTCAAATACATGAGCAGAAAGGATACTGCTGAGAGAATGGCGATAATCGTCATTTTGCGTGTGTTTGTCATAAGGTTCCTCCAATTTTTGAAAATTGAAGAAGCGTGGAAGAGCAGGCAAAAAGCCTCCACTTCGTCTTCTCCCATCCAGACTTTACTGTCGGTTGTGGAATTGCACCACATCAGCTTTCGCTCGCAGACTACCAACGGTCTATTTTGTTCTAATACTGCGTTAGCTCATCTCGACATACATTCAGTATGGTCTTCGATTCGCTGCCTAGTCTTAAAACAAATTACCACGTTTTACACTGCCGGTCGGGAATTTCACCCTGCCCTGAAGACTATTTCATCATACCAAAAAAGCCTTGCATTTGCAAGAGCTTGGTAAGTTTTCACTATTTTAACTTGTCCCCATCATAGGTGTGAACCAAATCTAGACCAGCGAACTGTTGCTGCCGAAGAGCCTCATATACAATCATACACGCTGTATTAGAGACATTAAGACTACGCACATGTTCATCATTCATTGGAATACGGATAGCCTTCTCTGGATGTTCACGCATAAAATATTCTGGCAAGCCCTTATCTTCACGGCCAAATAAGAAATAATGAATGTTCCCATCATTATAGTCTTCATCCGAATAGGTTTTATCAGCAAATTTAGATACTAAGTGAACACGTCCTTGTTTGCTGGCATAATCCATGAATTCTGCTAAATTGTCATAAAAGCGAACATCTAACTTATCCCAATAATCTAGTCCTGCACGTTTCATCTTACGGTCATCAATTGGAAATCCCATAGGCTTAATGATATGGAGTGGACTATTGGTTGCAGCACAAGTTCGAGCAATATTGCCTGTATTCTGTGGAATCTGTGGTTCAAATAAGACAATGTGGTTTTTGGCTGTTTCTTCTATATACTCTAATGTTTCAATATTCATAAGGACCCCTCTGGTGACATTTCACTAAACACGAATACCCTTCGAAAATCAAATCCAAACCATGTCAGCTTCATTTTGCCGTATACCAGTACAGTCTGCTGCTTATTTTCTAGTTTCTTTTTTGATTTTCATTGAGTAAAAAGACTCGACTGTCTCCTATGGCAAGAAAGACAAAAAAATAGCCACACTGCCCGGAGTCAAGCTCAGCAAACAGCATGGTGAATGATGATTCATTCACTTAACTCACAACAGGTTTGAGTTAAATCAATGAAATCGTGATACTATTGTAGCTTAAAGAAGGCTGAAAATCAAGAGTTTTGCCGCATTTTTTTCAAATTTTCATAGAAAATGAAAAAGGAGAGCAAATAAACTCCCCTTTCTTACATTTATTCTGCTGTAATCCCTTTTTCCGCAGTTAACTCAAGATTTTCATGACCTGATTTACTGTCCGAACCGATATAAACGTCGTAATATTTAACCCGTTTGTTAACGGCAGTAATACTTTCACGTTCAAAGGTTGGAATTGCAAAGGCTTGTTCGAAGGCATATTCTTGCCAAGCTTTGTAGTTTTCAATATTTTTTTGTTCGTCAAATGACTCAGCAGAGGTAATTTTATTTAAAAGTGCTGTGTTTTCATCTGAAACGAAGCGAGTATAGTTGTACATAGCTTCAGGTCCCCACAATGATGTCGGGTCTGGATCTAGGCCAGCGATCCAAGCAGCAAGATAGACATCAATCCCCTCATCATTGGCAGCAATTGATTCATAGAAAGTATTGTACTCAATAGTTCTTCCTGTATAGAGTTCCACATTCAAACCAATTTCTTTCCACCATGTAAGGTATTGCTGTACCATAGTTTCTTGCGTTTCGGTTGATTTCTGTGCTGCAACACTGATGGTAAGCGATTTTCCATCAGCATCTTCACGCATACCGTCTCCATCTACATCTTCATATCCTGCTTCATCGAGAAGTTTTTTAGCCTTTTCAGGATCATAACTATAGCCAGCTAATTCTGAATCATGAACATCTCCAAAGAAAGAGATAATTAGTGAGTTTGTCGGGTGATACAAGCCGTTATATAATTTCTCTCCAATCACCGCATTGTCCAATGCATATCCCATTGCTTGACGCAATTTAACATTATTCATCTTAGCATTAGGATTGGTCACATTCTTACCACTAGCATCATCGTACTTACCAAGATTAAAGCCAATATAATTGTAAATACCATCCAGACTACCTAGTAAAGTAATATTAGATAAGTCCTTGTAAGATTCGTACTGGTCTGTTGGCATATCAGCAATATCATAATTGCCTGCTCTCATTTCTGCAACAATCGTATCTGGTGAAACAATATCAATCCTGTAACTATCTAGCTTAACTTTCCCTTTAAAGTAGTACTCATTTGGTACATAGGTCACCGACTCGCCATTGACAATTTCCTTGACCTTATAAGGGCCCATACCGACAACTTTTGCCGTACGAGAATACTCACTTGATTCCCAATCTTTGACTGCAATGTCTTTAAAAATGTGTTTCGGCATGACTAAATAAGGTACTCCACCACCAGCATACATCATGGATGGAGACATGTCTTTCACTGAGAGGACAACCGTATAATCATCAACCTTCTTAACACCTGAAATTTCACTTGCTGTTCCAGCCTGAAATTCTTCAAAGCCAATGATATTTGTATAGGTAGTATCTGCACGAACCCCTGTATAGTCTGGACTAGCTAGTTGTTCGATTGTGAAAATATAATCATCAATGGTGAAGGCTTGCCCATCGGACCACTTATAGTCCTTGCCTGTCAAACTAACGGTAACTGTCTTTGCGTCTACATCAAACTCTGCCTTAGCAAGGCCTGAATCGTCTAGCTTACGAGCTGAATCATATCCAAACATAGAAATATCAACCATGTCTGCAAAGGTTGAGTCTACCGCCGTTTGCGATAATTCATCAATTAAGATACCGGTCGAAGGTGCCGAAGCTACCAAGGCATATTTGAGACTTCCGCCTTCAATAGTTTGTCCTTCGTGTATCACTTCTGAGTTAAATGTCAGAGCAACATCGCTCGTCTTTTCTTTAGTTTGACAAGCTGTTAACGTTGCAATAGAAAGCAGACCGATACCAGTTAAAGCGATGTTTTTCATTCTTTTCATATCCCTACCCCATTTATTTATTTTGAATAGTATAGCACGATTTAGCATAAATATGCAACTACCTTACCAACAATATTCGCCTTTGAGTATTCTCACTTTTTTCCATTTTAACTAAAAATAGCAGTGAATAGAGGTAAAAAAGAGTACCTCCTCAGCCACTACTGCTTCTTAGTTTTTTATGATAGTCCACTAAGCCCAATACTCAATGAAGTCGGATAAGTATAGTCTTGTCTGTAACAAAAAGGAGAGTCATTTGGTTTATCTTTGATTCCTTCGACGAGCGGAGGCTGGGTAAAAATACCAACCTCGCTTCTCAGAGTTCGTGTCAACATCTGAGCGCAGTGATTGATTAGCTTTTACAGTCCAGTTGACTGTTAATATTGAGGCGAACTTGCTTCGCCCTATCTCCAGCCTTCAAAGGCTCCCAAACCTTTTGAGAGAGTACTAAAGGCAACCTAAAAACCTATATTTATACAGAACAAAAAGTAGGTTGCCCTACTTCTGCTTATTTCTTTTCAAACTAAACCTGTCCGGCACAGGATCTTCCCCACCTTCCACAAAGGGATGGCAACGCCCAATACGAGCCAACCCCATCAAAAAGCCTTTGAGTCCATGTTTTTGTAAGGCCTCGATCATATAAGCCGAACAAGTTGGACGGTAGCGACAAGAGGGCGGAAAAAGGGGAGAAATAAATTTCTGATAGAATCGGACCAAGCCGATCAAAAGTCTAGTCATTATTTTTTTACTGGCTTAGTAACAGCCAGGGTATGTAGTTTACTGATGTCTTCCTTGTTGAGCTTGCGGTATTCTCCTGGACGTAGGCCGGTCAAGTCAAGATTACCAAAGCGAGTACGAGACAGCTTGTCTACCTGCAAGCCGACAGCCTCAAACATCTTCTTAACCTGGTGGTTTCGACCTTCATGGATTGTTAATTCTACAACTGAGCGGTTCTTAACAGGGTCCACCTTTATAATCTCATACACCGCAGGCTTAGTCTTTTTGCCATCAATGACAACACCCCGGGTCAAGGGACGCAAGACTTCCTTGTTGGCAACCCCTTTGACACGCGCCAAGTAGACCTTGTCAATCTCATTACGTGGGTGAATCATTTCGTCTGTAAAATCACCGTCATTGGTCAAAATCAAGACCCCAGATGTATCCCAGTCCAGACGTCCAACTGGATAAATCCGCTCCTTAACTGTTGGCAACAAGTCCACAACCGTCTTTCTGCCCTTATCATCTGACACACTAGAAATAACACCTCGTGGTTTATTGAGGAGATAGTAGACCTTCTCTTCGTTATAAATTGGTTGTCCCTCAACCTCTACCTTATCACCCGATTTGATAACTGTCCCTAGCTCACGAACAACCTGACCATTTACAGTAACTAGTCCTTGTTTGATTAGTTCTTCTGCCTTACGACGACTGGCAACTCCAGCATGGGCAATGTATTTATTAATTCTCATTTTCTAACTCATTTCTTTCTACGAATAGCTCTGTTTCTTCTTGAATCAAATCTATTTCAGACACATCAGGCAATTCTTCTAGACTATTAATTCCCATGTAATCCAGGAAATAATCCGTTGTCACATAGAGATTTGGTCTACCAAGAACCTCTTTCTTACCGTTCTCACGAATGAGGTCAAAGGCCTGTAATTTACTGATGGCACCGCTGGAATTGACTCCGCGAATATCATCAACTTCAATCCGAGTAATGGGTTGCTTATAGGCTACGATTGATAAGGTTTCCAAAAGAGCCCGTGACATAGTCTGATTGATTGGTGTTTTGGCATAGATTCGCAAAAGGTTTGCATATTCTTTTTTAGTAACCAACTTATAGCGATTGGAAGACTCCAAGATGGCTAAGCCTGACGCTTTGTCTGCTATATATTTCTCACTAAGTTTCTCTAACTGCTGGCTGACAGCTGTCGGCTGCATTTCCAACATCTCTGCCAAATTTCGTAACGTCAAGCCATCCTCACCTGCCACAAAGAGCAGGACTTCGATTTCAGCTAAGCGATTCATCTTCACTCCTTACTAGATAAATATCTCCAAAAGTCTCTGTCTGCTCCAAGACGATTTCATGAACCTTGACCAATTCCAAAGTCGCAAGGAAGATCGTAATCATTTCATTGACATCTTGACTTTCTTGAAAAAGCTGACGGAGTTCAAGGCGTGGACCAGTCTCGAAACGACTGCGAACAAAGTCCATCATGTCTTCGATTTTATATTCATCACGGGCAATGGTCGCATGAGACTGACGGAGGCTTGCCTGTTTTTCAGCCATTACTTTAGAAAAAGCTAGGAAAATGTCAATGACGGTCTTATCCTTGGCTAACTGTACATCATCATAAATCAAATCTAATTTGGGTTTTGAAAAATAATTGGCCCGTTCATCATGTTGCTCCCCTAATTTCTCACTGAGAAGCTTGAACTTGCGGTATTCTTCCAACTGGTCCAAGAGGTCCATTTCAGGATCATCTTCGGGATCAATTTGCTCAACAACCTTCGGCAATAACCGACGACTTTTGATGACCATCAATTGACTAGCCATGAGCATATATTCTCCCGCTACCTCTAAACGCATGGCTTGCAAGGTAGCAATGTAGGCCAAATATTGCTCGATAACCTCTGTAATCGGAACCTCGTAAATATCTACTTGATACTTGGACACCAGGTGTAGCAGGAGATCAAGTGGCCCTTCAAAATCTTTTAATTTTATATCCATTATCTAAATTTTTCCAAACTCATGCTTGTTTTCAGTCCCAACTGCTTGGCGATTTGGTCCAAGGATTTTCCTTCGTCTATCTGTTTTAGAATATACTGCTCCCGTAATTTTTGGGCTGTCCAATCAGGCTTGCCGATGGACTGGACAAATTCTGTCAGACGATTAAAAAACCATTGACGAGAATAGGTCTGTCCCTTCTTATCGAAGACATAGCGTCCAGACAGATGAGACTCCATATAGGGTATCAATTCCTTGGGCAGAGTGAGCACCCGCTTGGCTCCTCCCTTCTCAACTGTCAGGACTTGAAAATCCAGATTGACCTGCTGACTAGTCAGCTCTGCTATTTCACTAGGAGTCAGCCCTAGTAAGGCAATCAAAAGAGTAATCAGTTGCCCATCAAACCAAGGACTTTCTTGAAAGAGGAGAGTTAAATCCTCACGCTCCAGTTTCTTTTTGACGCTTGCTGGACCTGACATCGTTTGCAATTTATAAAAACGATCCAGGAAATTATTTTCATAAAGAAAGTAGAGAAATTGATTGACCGCTGACATTTTTCTTTTCTGAGCAGCAGGTTTCAAGTCTAGAAGAGACTGCTGATAGACCAAAAGAGACTGTTGGCTAATCTCCCCCTTTGTTACTGTCACAAACTGCTGCAGGTCATAGGTATAGGACTTTTGGCTGTTGACACTGACCTTTTTGCTCTGGATAAAAGATTCAATCGCCTGCTTCATTTCTTGCCTTCTTTTGACGCTAGGGGGAAATTATGCAAGAGAGCATTGATTGCCTTTAAGATGGATTTTCGTGTAATGATTCCCATAAATTCTCTATTTTCCCCAAGGACGGGTAAGAAAGATTGATCTACTAGCTTGCGCATCACTTCTGTCAAATCATAATCCAGACCAACAGTCTCTTCATCTGTCTTTACAATCACAGAAATATCTCTGTTTAACTCATCATCCGATAGTTCATTTTCAGCTTGATATTTAATGATTTCCGTCAATCCGATGGTTCCAAAAAAGCGGCCATCTTCTGTTACCACAGGTACGCGTGAATAGGTCATGTGACTGAGTAACAGTTTTGCATGGTCAATATTATGCGTATCAATAATTACTGCCAATTTATCCGCTGGTGTCAAGAAAGTTTCTTCCTGGTCCAATAAAAAGGCTTCAAATTCTCTTGCAATCATCTTGAAATATCCTTTGTCAATGCTGGGTAAAGTTGGTGCTGTCGATTGTAGTAATCCACATGGAAGTGATCATCATAGATGGTCACAAGAGCATAGAGACATTCTCTGACCAAACCACGAGGTTGACTAACGGAGCCAGGATTGAGGAAGAGGGTCTTGCCACGCACTTCGGCATCAGGCACATGCAGATGACCATACAAACAAATATCCGCATCCACTTCCTGTGCCCAATAATCCAAGCGTTGCCAGCCGTAATTAATGCCATAAAGATGACCATGAGTCTGAGCGATAGTCACACCATCCAATTGAGTAATGAGCTGGTCAGGGTAACCACTAAAATAGTCGCAATTCCCATTGACCACTTGAATGCCGTCCCACAAACTATCTTGACTATCCAGCTCCGAATCACCATTGTGAAAGATGGCATCAACCTTGCCAAGATAATGGTTTTTAATCTCTTCTACAATCTGTCTGTCCCCATGAGAGTCGCTCATGACTAGGATTGTTTTGCTTGCTCCTGCCATACTGGAAATGCCTCCACTAATTTTTCTAGTGCTTGTGCACGGTGGGAAATCTTATTTTTTTCTTCTAAGGTCAATTCTGCCGAGGTCTTACCTGTTTCACCGACGAGGAAGAGCGGGTCATAGCCAAACCCATTTTCCCCACGGAGGTCCATACCGATAAAGCCTTCCCAGTCCGCTTCGACAACCAAACTATCACGATTTGGAGCAGCCATGACCAGAGTACAATGGAATTGTGCCGAACGATCTTTCAGTTCAAATACCATAGCTAACTCATGCAAGAGTTTTGCATTATTGAGCTCATCTGTGGCGTCTGGACCTGAAAAACGAGCAGACCAAACTCCTGGCAGTCCGCCAAGTGCATCAACCTTCAAACCAGAATCATCTGCCAAGACCATCTTGCCTGTCAGCTCTGCAATGGTTTCAGCCTTGAGCCGTGCATTTTCCTCAAAAGTCATCCCTGTTTCTGCCACATCTGGCAGGTCAGGATAGTTGTTGAGGTTCTCGACCTGGTAGCCAAAACGCTCAAAAAACTTACGGAATTCCTTGGTCTTACCTTCATTTTTTGTAGCAATCAAGATGCTATCTCCTACGCTTGCCAATCCCTTGTCTTGACCGAAGAAATCTGCCGTGCTAACTCCTGATTGGGGCAGATGGACTAAGAGAAGTTTGTCATTCTCTGTTACCAGAATAGCTCCTTGGTGTTGGAGAACCTTGAATTGACGATTGTTTAACTCATTCAAAGCATCACAGGCAAATTGAAAGAGGGCAAATTCAGACTGAAGTTTGATCACTTCAATGTTGACACACTGGTTAAAGTTCTCGTCTTCATAATTGCCAGCAATTAGCTTGTCAAACAATTGACCAATCTGGTAAATTTCCTGCTCTCTGCCATTTTCACCAAATGAACCAAATAGATTGGCAAAGCTGGCTTTTCCGATAAACCAGTTATGTTCATCCCTGTATTCGTATATCTTGTCTGTCATAGTTCTACATGCTCCACATGAATATCAATGCCCATCCAGCTTTCAGCTATTTCTTTAAAAGCTGCCGGACTAGCTGTTGTGTAAAATCTGTGCTGAATATCCTTTTCGGTACGGCTGCGGTTGATTTGAAAATAATTTAATAAAACAGAAATATCTCGCGCGCACTCTGCCCCACTGTCAATCAACTTGATATCCTTGCCTATGGCATTCTGGATGATAGGGCGAAGCAGAGGATAATGGGTACATCCCAAAACCAAGGTGTCCACTTTCCCAACAAGTGGTCGAAGTGTCTCGTAAACAACCTTTTTGGCAAGGCTGGATTGGTGGCTATTGGACTCAACCAGTGGTGCAAATTTGGGACAAGCCAGACTGTCTACCTGCGTTTCTGGAGAAAGGGCCTGAATTTTTTCACGATAGATATCGGATTGAATGGTCATAGCCGTTCCTAAGACACCAACCTTACCAGTTTGCGTTGCCTTAATAGCTGCCGAAGCACCTGGTAAAATAACACCCAAAACAGGAATATCCAACTTTTCCTTGACTTCTTCCCAGGCTACCGCTGTTGCCGTATTGCAGGCAAAGACAATCATTTTTACATTTTTTGTCAAAAGGAAATTGACCAACTGCCAAGTATATTCTCTGATTTGTTCCGCTGGACGGGGTCCATAAGGTGCCCGTGCCGAGTCCCCTATATAAACGATTTCTTCATGGGGAAGCTGGCGCATTAACTCACGCGCAACCGTTAATCCCCCAACACCTGAATCTAAAAAACCTATTGGTCGATTATCCATAATACTGAGAATAGCCAGAAAATCTGACTAGCCTTTCTTTTCTACTCAAAAAATGGGATCTGGGAATGAATATCCCAGTCCCAGTTTGATTATTTTTTCTTGCTTGCCACTTTTTGTTGGCTCTTGATTTGGCGAAGTACTTGTTGTACTTTTGCCTCGCTTGGTTTTTGCCCCATTTGGCTCATCATCAAACGCAAAGCATTTTCATCCAAAACTGGCTTGTCAGCAATGTAGTTTTCAACTTGTTTGCGTGACAAGTAAATACCCAAGGCTACACCACCTGCAAATGCCAATACAATAAGTAAAATTGCTAAACCTAAGTTCATTTGTCAATCTCCTGACTCTTCTAAAAATAATTCATTCGGAATTGCCCTGCGACAATCTCTTAATGAATCTATTATACCAAATTCAACAGGCTTTTCCAAGACTTACCTGTCAAAATCAAAACCGTAAATGGTCGTGAAATAATCCTCTGGTGTTTCAGCACGACGAATCATCCGCGCTGTGCCATCTTCCTGCAAAAGGATTTCAGAGGAACGCAGACGACCGTTGTAGTTGTAGCCCATGGAGAAGCCGTGGGCCCCACTGTCATGAATGACCAAGGTGTCACCTACTTCTGCCCGTGGTAATTCACGATTAACTGCAAACTTGTCGTTGTTTTCACAGAGGGAACCTGCCACATCCACCACTTCGATTGGCGCATCTGGGCGCGTGATATTGGTAATATGGTGGTAGGCACCATAGAAGGCAGGACGCATGAGGTTGGCAGCCGATGCATCCACACCTATATAAGTCCGATAGGTTTCCTTACGATGGAGCACCTTTGTAATCAAGTGACCATGTGGAGCCAACATAAAGCGACCAAGTTCCGTAAAGATTTTTACATGGCCCATGCCAGCTGGCGTGAGAATTTCCTCATAAACCTTACGGACACCCTCACCAATGACAGCAATGTCGTTTGGTTCTTGCTCAGGACGATAGTTGACCCCAATCCCACCTGATAGGTTGATGAAGTCCAAGGTCACACCTGTTTCCTCACGAATTTCCAAGGCCAATTCAAAGAGTTGACGAGCTAAGACAGGATAGTAGTCATTTGTTACTGTATTCGAAGCTAGAAAGGCATGAATACCAAACTGCTTTACACCTAGTTCTTTTAGCTCCTTATAGCCTTTCATCAACTGTTCCTTGGTCATCCCAAATTTAGACTCTTCTGGGTGGTCCATAATATCCGTTCCCAGCGAGAAGACTCCACCTGGATTGTAACGGAGGCAGACCGTTTCTGGGATACCAGCAACATTTTTCAAAAACTCAATATGCTCGTAGGCATCAAGGTTAATGGTCGCCCCAACTTTTCGAGCATAGACAAATTCTTGCGCCTGGGTGTCATTTGATGTGAACATGATGTCCTTAAAGCCCAATTTTTCACTCATCAGCACTTCTACATCTGTTGCACAGTCCACTCCACAGCCTTCTTCTTGAAGAATTTTTAAAATAGCTGGAGTTGGAGTCGCTTTGACCGCAAAATATTCCTTAAAGCCTTTGTTCCATGAAAAAGCTGCATTAAGGGCACGAGCCTTCTCACGAATACCTTTTTCATCATACAAATGAAAAGGAGTCGGAAATTGCTCCGTAATGGTTTCTAAAACTTCTTTACTAACAAATGGTGTCTTGGTCATGTCACTACCTCATCAAATATTTTTCCTATTATATCACAAATATGTGAGGAACTGTAGCTTTCAACTCCACCAAATACTTGCAAAATAAATTATGAGCGCTATAATGTGATTATCATTAAAAAAGGAGTAATATATGTCAACATTAGATTTTGATTTTACAGAACGCTTGTATGCCAACTATCTAGCTAATCCCAGCCTACAGGCAACCGAAAATGCCGTTAGCCACAATGGACTTTTGAAATCCTTAGAAACACGCCAAAGCGCCATCGACAATGACTATGTCTTTTCAATCGACTTGACCAAGGACGCTGTTTCAAACCAAAAGGCTTCTGGACGTTGCTGGATGTTTGCTGCATTGAACACCTTCCGCCACAAGCTCATCTCTGACTTCAAACTGGAAAATTTCGAGCTATCACAGGCCCATACCTTCTTTTGGGATAAATATGAAAAATCCAACTGGTTCCTCGAACAAATCATTGCCACAGCTGACCAAGAAATTGGTAGCCGTAAGGTAAAATTCTTATTGGATACCCCGCAACAAGATGGCGGTCAATGGGATATGGTTGTTGCCCTATTTGAAAAATATGGTGTGGTACCGAAATCCGTCTATCCAGAATCTATCTCATCCAGTGCCAGCCGTGAGCTCAATCAGTACCTTAACAAATTGCTCCGTCAAGATGCACAAATCTTGCGAGACCTCCTTGCCAAAGGAGCTTCCTCGGAAGAAGTTCAAATACAAAAAGAAAACTTACTTCAAGAAATCTTTAACTTCCTAGCCGTCAACCTTGGACTCCCTCCACGTAGCTTTGATTTTGCATATAGAGATAAAGACAATGTCTATCACCGCGATACAAATGTGACACCTCAGGCATTCTACGAGAAATACGTTGGTTTGAAACTAACTGACTATGTCTCCATTATCAACGCTCCAACTACTGATAAACCTTACAATAAATCTTATACAGTCGAATTATTGGGGAACGTCGTTGGCGCCCCTGCTGTCCGCTATCTCAATGTAGAAATGAACCGTTTTAAAGAACTAGCTATTGCTCAACTCAAAGCTGGTGAGTCCGTTTGGTTTGGTTCCGATGTCGGTCAAAGTAGCAACCGTCAAACTGGTATTATGGCAACCAACACCTACGACTTCTCTTCAGGTCTGGGTATCCATTTCCATCAAGACAAGGCTGGAAGATTAGACTACTCCGAGAGCTTGATGACCCACGCTATGGTCTTAACTGGTGTTGATTTAGATGACAATGAGCAACCTCTCAAATGGAAAGTAGAAAACTCTTGGGGTGACAAGGTTGGTGACAAGGGATACTTCGTCGCATCAGATAGCTGGATGGACGAGTACACTTATCAGATTGTTGTCCGAAAAGAATTCCTCACACAAGAAGAACTAGCAGCTTATCAAGCTCAACCACAAGTCCTTGCCCCATGGGATCCAATGGGAGCTCTAGCATAACAAACGACATATAAAAAAAAGAGGGCACCCCTCTTTTTTATATGTCATAATTAGTCTCGACTCAATCCACCAAAGATACGGAGTAAGTTGAGGAAAAGGTTTATAAAGTCAAGATAGAGCTGAAGCGCCATAGATACGACCCAACCTTGACCAACATTACCACCTGTTTGTTCGAAAACATTGCGGATACGTTGGTTGTCATAAGCAATCAAACCTGAGAATACCAAAACAGAAATGATAGACATCATAAAGCTTAGACCAGAGCTACGAAGGAAGATATTAATAACACTTGCAATAATAATTCCCCATAGAGCTGCACGCAATGCCTGAGCCATACCAGAAAGATCC
This sequence comes from Streptococcus suis, assembly GCF_029616525.1. Lineage (GTDB taxonomy): Bacteria > Bacillota > Bacilli > Lactobacillales > Streptococcaceae > Streptococcus > Streptococcus suis_AF. The sequence continues at coordinate 145,327 of NZ_JANFME010000004.1, forward strand.
TTCTTCGTTGTCATCCCAATTACAGCCATGATAGCAAACATAAGAGCCGCTGACACAAAGGCAAGAACAACTGTTTCGCTGGTATAGAACATCAAGATCATGCTGATGGTAATCCCATTTGTTACTGAGTAGGCAAGAAACATTGGTAGAGCCATTGGGCTATTTTTAGCTGCCATTGCTGAAGCAGAAACAACCAAGGCAATCTGACCAATCATAATCAGCATCATGATGATGGAGCCTGCACTCAGCAGACTAAGCAATAAAGATTGAAAGACGGTCACAGCCAAGAAAGAAACTAGAGCTGACAGACCAATTCCCATGGCAACCACACCATAAATTTTACCGAAGAAACGGTTGAGGGCGGTATTATCCACCTGATTAATAATAAATGAATCGTTATTCATACTATTCTCCTTTAAATCATCTTATTGAAAACGGAAGACCTTACGATTTTTCCACTTGTGTTGTAAGGGCAGACTCCACTCTCTCACAGCCCAATACTTATCCACACACGTCACAATCCAGGATTCCTTGTAGCGAGGAGGAGCGATTGTCGCACCAAACATATGCTTCACAATGATGTCTTCTTCTAGTTTATTGAGTTGAATGAGTTTCTGAGCATTGCGTTTAGCAATTCGTGGATGAACCCAAGCATGGCTCTTGTTGAATTTGGTATCTCTCCAATCATAGAAGAATAAATCATGCAATAGACCACCACGAGCTGTTGACTTGGCATCCCAACCAAATTTTTTCGCAATCTTATAGCTTGTATAAGAGACATTGATGGAATGTTCCAAGCGCGTGGAGTGATAATGATGAGGAATCTTCCCCAATTTTTGCACCTTGGGTGTGGCAATCAAGTGCCCCACGTAATGCATGTATTCTTTATCTTGTTTATATGCAACCATTCGTTAACCTCGTTGGAATATTATACCACACTATAGTACACTTGGCTTAAATAAAGCTAAACAATAGAATACCCGCCGCAATGGCTACATTGAGGCTTTCCGCCTGCCCTGGCATGGTAATATGGACAAGTTGATCCGCCTCATCGGCTACAAAAGTTGAAATTCCTTGACCTTCATTTCCCATGACCAAGGCAAAACTCGGATTTGGCGTAACTTCCTTATAGTCAACAGACTGACTAGAGAGGGTTGTTGCCAAGATTTGTAGCTGATTGCTTTTTAAAGCAGAAAAAATAGCAGTCATCGGCATCCGATAAACTGGCAAGTGGAAATGACTCCCTTGCATGGAACGCAGAACTTTCATATTGTAAATATCTGCCGACTTATCCGATAGAAATACTCCATCAAAACCAGCTGCATCAGCTGTACGAATCATGGTACCAACATTTCCAGGGTCCTGCACATCCTCCAGAACCAAAAATTTTCCTGTTAAGACATCGGGTAAGGTCTGATTTGGTAAGGACAGTTGAGCTACTACCCCTTGCGGTGTCCGTGAGTCTGCCAAATCCTGCATAATTTCTGAACTGACAACTGTTACATTGGATAAACCAGCAACCCGATGAACATGTTCTTCTGATACCAAAATATGTTCAATAGGTACTTTGGCCGCCAAAGCCTCCTCCAACAAATGCCAACCTTCAATCAAATAAGAAGAAGTACGGTATTTTTTCTGTTGTAATTTCTTAACCTGCTTGACCAAATGATTGGCCTTTGAGCGAATGATCTCCATGAATGCCCCTTTTTCTTTTACTGCTCAGCCACTTCAATTTTCCAACGGCTAAATCAATTATCTTGATTTTTGAACAGTCTTACCCAACCATGATATAATAAAGTAAATGTCTTGTCAAAAGGAGAAACTTATGCGAAAGGTAAAAATGATTGCATCTGGTCGTGTGCAAGAAGTCGGCTTTCGTTGGTCTGTTCAATTTTTAGCTGTGGAAATAGGCGACATCTACGGCAGAGTTTGGAATAATGATGATGGAACTGTCACCATTTTAGCTCAGTCAGATAATGCTGAGAAGCTCAGCCATTTTATCCATGAAATTCGGAAAGGGCCTTCTCGTATGGCCAAAGTCACCTATCTAGATGTCACCCTAGCCAACTTCGAAGACTATAAGGATTTTCAGGTGGCGTATAGATAAAACTTGTATATTTTGAACAAAAAAAGTAAAATAGAATGTATCTTGTAAAAAAAGGAATGTATCATTTTGAAAAAGAATAAACGAATTTTATTAACAGGTCTAGCCCTGTCTACGCTAGTATTTCTATCAGGATGTGTGCAGACAAAGAACGGTGTTCCTACTGGTGAAGGTTGGGTCTACAACTTCCTTGTTGCCCCAATGGGAAACCTGATTAAATTCTTCGCGGAAAACCAAGGACTCGGTTTCGGCGTTGCTATTATCATCGTGACATTGATTGTTCGTCTCTTCATCATGCCACTAGGTATTTACCAATCTTGGAAATCAACCTATCAGTCTGAGAAAATGAATTACCTCAAACCAATTTTAGGTCCAATCCAGGAGCGGATGAAAAATGCAAGTTCCCAAGAAGAGCAATTAGCTGCCCAACAGGAATACTTTGCTGCTCAAAAACAATACGGTGTCAGCGTATTTGGTGGAATGGGCTGCCTTCCTATCTTGATTCAAATGCCATTCTTTACGGCACTCTTCTATGCTGCTCGTTACACGGAAGGAATCTCAGAAGCAACCTTCCTTGGCATTGATCTAGGTTCTGCAAGTCTCATTCTAACTGCTATTGCTGGTATCCTCTACTACGCTCAATCACTTCTGATGCAAGTCGGTATGGACGAAGAACAGAAGAAACAAATGAAAGCTGTGGCAATCATGAACCCATTGATGATTGTTATGTTCTCTTGGTCTTCACCTGCTGGTGTTACCCTCTACTGGGTAGTCGGTGGATTTATCGGTCTTGTTCAACAAGCTCTTACAAACTTCATCTTGAAACCACGTATTCGTGCTAAGGTTGAAGAAGAATTTAAAAATAATCCTCCAAAACCATATAAATCAACTATCAAGGATGTAACTCCTAAAGCATCCTCTATCATCGAAGAAAAAACGTCTAAGAAATCAAACCGTAACGCCGGTAAACAACGTTCTAGATAAAAAATCGCAACCATCTGTTTCAGATGGTTGTTTTCTTATATAGTATGTTTATACTCAATGAAAATCAAAAGTAGCCTAGGAAACGAAGCCGAAGATAGAACTGGAGTTCATCAAGGCTCTTGACAACGGATAATTTTGATTTTCGAAGAGTATTAGTTTACTTTTTGTACTTGCTCCAACTATCTGGGAGACAGTTTGGCTCTATAATTTCTGTAGTGGGTAAATCCACCATGGAAATTATGGAGCCTTTTTGAGTATAGAAAAAAGTCCCATATGACCTATAATGAAAAGTGTTCAACCA